>NZ_JBFTSM010000003.1:0-607710 GCF_056400025.1 Rhizobium sp. 01L419 | reverse complement strand
GATTTGTGCAAATCGGCATTTTGCCAATAGGCAAAATACCTGGACGGACGACGCTAGCGTCGCCTGGATAACGCGGGGTGGAGCAGCCCGGTAGCTCGTCAGGCTCATAACCTGAAGGCCGCAGGTTCAAATCCTGCCCCCGCAACCAAATCACATCACACATACAAACAGCAACGACATGACAAACATCCCCATCCGTGGGGCTATCTGCGTTTCTCGCCCTTCGCATAAACTTTGGCAGCCAGCCAGTACGACGAGATAAGACGTCAAGCGGGGAGGCGGTTAAATCGGAGGCATCCCTGAGGATAAAAGATCCGTCATGAAACGAAGCTCTTTGTTCGAAAGCATCTTGATAGCAGGGCTCCGAACCGTAGCCCGCTCTGAAACGGTAGAGGTAATGCAGGCGCAAGATGTGGGCGGGCGATGCGTTACCATTCCTGCATTTGCCGGGAACTCGGTGCTGCAAGGCTAGAGGGTCACGCTTTCGAAATCGGATGCCGTTCTCCAGCTCTTACCGCGCCACTCAATCGATTTCCTGATGGTGCCAACGGGCACACATAGCGCGAGGAATAAGCGCACGAAGGAAAATAGGAGAAGTTGAAATCAAGGACCAATGTTCCATCTGGGCCGGCAGCTCCCAGGTCCGCTCCCTTGATTGTGTCGAGGAGATATCGTCCACCACCATATGTCTCGGTGCCTGAAGTCGCGTCGACAAAAGGCAGGAAGACGCCACCGCCATATCCCTGGATCCAGTAAAGCGTCAATTCACCACCCAATCTGGTCATGAGACCCTCAGTACGTGCAAACGAACATATCGACAGGTCGCCATCCGCTCCAGTTTCAACTGTCATCTCTTCCGGCATCACAGGCTCAAGCCGTACCGTCAGGCGCAATGAGGGGTCATACGGAAATGTTGTCGGTCCTTTGAACGCTTGGCGTTCCCCCACTTCAATTGGCGACTGAGAATGATCGAGGAACAGAGATGTCCGCGTGTCGCACCAGAGGTGCCAGGCAGCGACGACGTCCGAGTTGGAACGTATCGCGTAGTAAAGGTCGGCGATCTTCTGCCGCCAGTCCCAAAGTTGTTCAGCTTCTGTCATCTGATATCCTTTCTTGTCGCCGGTTTGCCGGGGCCTGCGTCAATCCTGTCCATTTTTTCGGTACAATTGCTATATATTTCCTGCTTACGATACCGTCGTCATGCTCCTGCCGAATCCTATTGCGCCACACGACGAGTCCACAGCCAAAAGTCCCGTTCCGTCCCGTTGCGCAGGGAGACATGCGGCTTTGGATTTGTCAGGCTGACGCAGCATGAGGTGAAACAACAACCTCGGCAAAAGCTTGGAAAGCCGTGGGTTCAAATCCCATCAAGGCGTCCCAGTTGATAGGGATTGATGATGACCAATTGCCTCCAAGAGCGGAGGTGACCCGATCGGTTCTGTGAGTGTCACGTACTGCAGCGACGAAAAAACTCGATAAAAAGTGCCGTTCTTGATGCGCCATTCCTGGGAAGTTCGGAAATTTAGTCACTCGGCCTCTCGATAAACTGCGCGCGCGAGGGCGAGGGCTCGAAGCCGTCCGAAAAGTATTGTGTTTCGCGGACAACAAGCCCCTTCTGGAGTTCCATAATGCTGACGACGTAAGACGGCCTGCCGTCATAGAAGAGCGTATATTCCGTTACCCAGAGCGTGCGGGCGCCTGAGATTCGCCGAACAGCAAACCGTTTTGTGTTCGGTTATGCGACCCGACTCGATTCAATGTTCGACCGACCACGAATACGCTCGCCCGATTGTGGGTAATCCAGCACGGCATCTTCATCGTAAATCTCGTGTTCGGTGACAAAGTCACCCGCGTCCGACGCTTTCCAATGCAGCTCTAGGGCTTCTTTTATGAGTTGTTCTTCCATCTAGCTCCTCCCGAGAGCCCGCGCTTGTAGTCTTGGTAAGCTCCCATTCATTCTGTCGCTTGATGGTCGCTTCACCGGCTGAGACAGAGTTCGCGGTAGTGTTCCACCAACCGTACCAGGTCGAAGGCCCTGTTCAGTCCGCTGGGATTTGGCAAGACCCAGACTGAGGCTCCAGCAAAAAGATCTGGCTGCCTGCCCCAATTGATCGACGCGTCGTTATTGATCGCTGCATATGCCGCCTTTCCCAGGAAGGCGAGTGTAGCAGGCGCAAATGTCCTTATCTTGTTTTCGAGGGCGGGAGCAGCACTGAGATAATCGTGCCTTTTGAGCTCACCTGCACTTTTCGTTGGCCTTGCCACAGCGGAAGTCAGGCCCAGGCCATAAGCCAGAAGTTCCCGCTCTTCGTTTGCTGCCAATTGGCGTGGCGTAAAACCGGCAAGATGGAGAACCGGCCAGAAGCGGTTGCCCCGGTGGGAAAAATTGTGCCCGTCACGCGCAGCTGAAAGCGCGGGATTTAGCCCACAGAAGATGACGGATAACCCCGGCGCGAGGATCTCTGGTGGTCCAATCACTTCCGCCGCGTCGACGGAAACAGCTTTGCCAAAACCTGCAATGGATGGCATTCCCGGGTCTCCTAGCCTGACGCATATCCCTCGGCTGCACTATACCGAAAGCTGCTTTTGACCAAGTTGCGTATCTGCGCCGCCATGGTTTCCCAAAACAGTGGCTATGCCGCTGCGATGATGACTATAGTAGCAATCACGCTCGCACGCCCGCAATCTGGCGCATCACGGGGGAGATCCCATCCTCCCGATCCAACTCGCGGGTGAGAAGCCGAAGCCAACTATAGCCGACCCATAGCGAAACCTTGTCACCGACTTCTTCGGCACGGATCTCGCCGCGAGAGGCCGCGTCCATCATGATCTTCTTCACATCGGCAGTGCGCTCGGGCAGAAACCGGTCACGTAGGGCACTCAAAGCCTCCGCAGTACCCTGCGCCTCGGCAATCAGGCCGCGCAAAGCGGCTCCGGCGGGCTGTGACGCCCAAAACCGCCATAGGCTCGTGGTGTATTGCACAAGATCCTCGACGAGGTTTCCCGTGTCAGGGATCAGGACGAAAGTCGAGCGTTCGGTGGCATAGATCGCAAGAAACAGATCCGCTTTCGTGGGGTACCACCGATAAATCGTCGTTTTTCCTGCTCCGGCACGGCGTGCCACTTCATCGACGGAAAACCCGGCGTAGCCTTTCTCCGCAATAAGCTCCTTGGCTGCCGCCAGTACGGCGGCTTCAGCTTCCGGACTACGACGAGACCCCACCGAGGTCCGCTTCTTTTGAGGGGCAGAGTGCTTTATCATCATGTTGAATGGCCTAGCTTGACTCGCGGGGGTCGATCAACACCGGGAATGCGAATATCCGTCTACCGGATATCTACCGGACTTGAGGTATGAAGCCGGGTACACCGGTCTCCACCACGCTGTTGAAGCGGATGTTGGTCTTGATCCCGTCTCGCATCTCCCGCATTGCATCTTCAGGCAGAGCCGAGATGTCAAAGTTCTCTTCAATTCGATGTGGCGTCTTTGAAGTTGTTAGAAACGCGGTGCCTCGCTGCACCGCCCAGGCCAGCGCGGCCTGTGCCGGTGTCTTGCCGAGACGTGCCGCGATGGCTTTAATGACGGGATCGTCCAGCAGGTTGGGTTCCATGTTGTGACCCAGGGGCGCAAAGGCAAGCAGGACTACTCCATGCTCTTGGCAGAATTCCAGCATTTCCCATTCCGGCAGATAGGGGTGCGATTCGACCTGGACGACGGCGGGCTTGATCCGTGCGACTGCAACGATTTCCCGTAGCGTTTTCAGCGTCACATCCGATAGCCCGATCGACTTGCAGCGGCCACTGTCAACGAGACCTTCCAGCGCGCGCCATGTCTCGATCAGCGTTACGCCGGAATCGTAAATGACCTGGCCGTGCTCGTCTCTCGGGTCCTGGTCATCGCCAGCTTGAAAGGCGAAAGGGGTGTGAATGAGATAGCAATCGATGTAGTCGACCTGCAATCGGCGGCAGCTCGCCTCGAAGGCGGGTTTCACCCGTGCCGGACGGTGATTGGTGTTCCATAGCTTGGTCGTGATGAAGAGGTCTTCTCGTTGAACAATGCCTGCGGCGAACGCTTCCTGCAGCGCTTCTCCGACAACCTGTTCGTTGCGATACCTTTCCGCGCAATCGAAATGCCGAAACCCGACCTTCAGTGCCGTCAGAACGGCCTCTTTTGCCGCGACGGGATCAGGGATTAGTGTCCCAAATCCCACAGCCGGAATGGCGGTATCTCCGTTGGAAAGACCAATTGTCCGGTGGCGAAATAAGTCGGAGTTTGTCATTTTCTATCTCCCATCTTCGAGTTCGAGGCGGTGAAACACTTTGGACAGTTCGATGTCGAGCTGGTCTGGGTAGCTGAGGTCACGAGAACAGAGTCTGGGTGGTGAGCGGATGCGCTGGCGACTTGGTCATCAGCGAGACGACGAGCAACCCCAGGATGGCGGCCAGAAACGTACACCAAAAGCCATCGATGTAAGCCTGGACGTTCGCTTCCCGCTGCACGATACCAGCCAGCAAGCCAATGCCCAACTTCGCATCGCTTGCCTGTGTGCCAGAAGATCCCGATCCGTGGCCTAACACAAGCAACATCGAACCCAGTCCGCGCGTCGGGCTCGTGACGTGGAGCCCGATGAGATAGGAGTGCAACTGCTCGCGCTGGCGTATCCAAGTCGCCATGATCGCTCCCACCGTCTCCGAACACATCAGCCGAACGACCTGCACGTAGGCGGTGAGGGCGATGACGCGCGCCGGATTGACGTTGCTGAGCAAGGTGGCAACGGCGGCAAGGAAGACGATCTCTTCGCCAAATGTCTGCAGAATGCCGATGAGCTTGAATTCCGGCAGAGACCACTGGCTGGTCAACTGCGTTCCGAGCCAGGCGGACAGAGCAAAACAGCAAAACCCTATTATCAATGCAAAGCGCTGTTTGACTATCCGCACCAGTGCTACCGCCGTGACCGTCGCGCCGGCAAGCAGCAGGATCGCGCAAGGGCCTGAGAAGTCACCAATCTGTTCCGGGCGCAAATGCGCGACAGTCACCAGAAAGTTTGGCTTCAGCAGCGAACTTCCGAGGCTGGCGGTCATAAAACAGAAGATGGCAACAAAACCGAGAGCTATGTTTCTCGACAACAGGACGGAAACATGCGCCCAGGGATTTGCGACGCGGGACTCGTGCCACAGAAAGACGCCGGCGAGAAAAGCGGCCGCGCCAAGCATAGCGATAACGTAGCCGGATTGAAACCAATCCAGCCGGTTCCCCTGATCGAGCCCAAAGTAGAGCGTCGTTAGTGAAACGCCGAAGATCATCATGCCGCCCCAGTCGCCCCGTTTGAGAAGCGCTCGATCGACTTCGACCGGTTTTGCGCCAAACCAGAACAGCATGCCGATGATAGGCGCAACGATCGCACCCTGCCAATATATCCATTGCCAGCCTATGCTCTGAGCGTAGCTCCCTGCCGTGTAGAGGCCGAGGTTCTGCGAGAACGGGATCCGAATGACGTAGAACGCAAGTGCTACGATCCAGTACCTGCGATCGAGGTTTCGAAACGCCGTCATCATGGTCGCACCGACAAACATTCCCATCATCGCGGCCCTGATCGCATGCAGCGAAATGAGTACCTCGAAGCTCTGACAATAGGGGATGAGAATGGATGCGGTGGAGTAAACGACAGTCGGTCCAGCCAACACCCTTCTTACCCCGAAGACGGCGATCATCCACCCTACGCACGGAGCAACAAGAACCTGCGGAGCCGTGGCGAAGGTCCCAAGCCAGGAACCCTCGTCGGAACTCAGGCCAAATGCGCCTCGCAGATCCGCAAGCCCGATGCCGAACATACGAAGGTCAAGAGCGGTCAAAATCGATGCCATTAACACGGCGATCGCAACAAACCCCTGTCGGGCGAGATCCTGTCGGGACGAGACATTCTCAGCCATGACTTTCTCCTTCCCCTGTGGCGATCCGGGTTACGACCGACATGCCAGGACGGAGGCGATCATAGTTTGCCTGGTGAGGATCGAGTTCGATGCGTACCGTCAGACGTTGAGCGACCTTGGTAAAATTCCCGGTGGCATTGTCCGCCGGAAGCAGTGCGAAGGTCGATCCGCTCGCCGGCGAGATTTTGGAGACCGTCCCGTGAAGGTTCTCTCCAGGCAGCATATCGACCGATATATCGACATCCTGCCCCTCCCGAACCCGAGCCAGTTGATTTTCCTTGTAGTTGGCCAGAACGTAGACTTGCGGCAGCGGCACGACGGAGATCAGGCTCGTTCCAGCTGTGACATACGCGCCGAGCTGGACATTGCGTTTTGCAACGACTCCATCAAAGGGCGCGCGGATCTCCGTATAGCCCAACTCCAGTTCGTTCGCGGCCACTTCTGCAGCGGCTAAATCGACATCCGCAATCAAGGCTTCTCGTTGCTTGGCAAGCACATCAAGCTGGGCTCTCTGCGCGTTCACCACCGCTCCGTTCATCTTCGTATTGGCGAGAGCACGCTCATGAGCTGCAGTTGCCTTCTCCAGCGTCTGAATTGAACTTGCGCGAATATCGCCAGTCAGTTTCAGCTGACGTTCCATCTCCTTGCTTGTCTGAACCTCGTCGGCAGCAGACGCTTGCTGCTGCGCGACTGCAACATCGACTTGCGCGAGCTGAAACGCACGTTGGCTATCATTGTTTTGGAGGTGTGCACGCGCCGCAGCGAGCTTGGCCTTCGATGAAAGCAATGCGATTTCATATTGCGCACGATCAATCGAGAACAGAAGGTCTCCGGCCTTGACGTGGGCATAGTCGCCAACCGCGATCGCCTGCACTGCGCCGCTTACGCGAGTACTTATCGCAGACACGTCGGCAATTATAGCGGCGTCATCTGTTGATTGAACGGCCCGGTTCGCGACCCAAGAGTCCCAGTTTGCTCCGGCAGCAACAATCGCAGTCAGTGCGATGAGGATTGCAGTGCCAGGTACGATCAACGATCTGATCGGCGAATGAACCGGAGCCACGGTATTTTCCGGGGCGCCGGAGATTAACGCTGTCACATTGCCGGACCGTGCGAGTTGCGTACCCGGGTGGTTTTCATTCAAGACGGCCATGTTCTTCACCGTTGCTTTCAATCTTAAAAAAACAGTAGGTGCACTTTATATGGACGATACGTATCGTTTCGTCAAGTTTGGTAAAAAGTGGATCGAAAATTTTTGGCGACGACGCGAGCGTTTGTGGCTCGGGCGTCATTCCCGTCAGACCAGCCGTCGATAAGATGGCAAAGAGAAATCGGGAGCCCACAGGCGCAAGTTTCACGTCAAAGCATAGGACGAAGCTGGCAGGGCGCCAGTAACGCAGGCCTTTTCAAGGCCCCAAATCTACAAGTCTCCATGCCATCAGGCCCCGCAACCAATCTTCCATATCGAGCTAACAAACAAAAAGCCCGCATGGTCAAAACCTGCGGGCCTTTCGACGTTCTAGCGCAGGGCAAAACAAGCCCCACCGACAAGGCGCAAGCCGACGAAGCGGGACAGATGCTCGCCACCGACGTAAGGAGCAGGCAAAAGATCGATCTGCCGAAAAAACAGGCGACCAAAGTAAAAGCCTAACCGAGCAGGCCATCCCCAATAAACCAAAGCTCAACAAGTGACGTTCGGGCCGCTACATCGCGGGCTTATTCCTGTCGCGGGAGGCTACCACGCCATCGTCTGAGCTACCGCAGCCTGCCACACGCCAAAATTTATCTGATCCTCGAAAAACCGTAGCGGAATAAATCGCCAGCTCCGTTGTCTACGTTCATGAAACCGCTCTGCATGACAAGGAGCCCGCATGAACGTCTTTCCTCGAGAAACATCCCTTCCCCTGGCGGCATCGATCTTGGTGATCCTGTCCGTTTCCGCGTTTGCGGACGATTCAGCATCGCATGAACACACTACCTCCCCGGTTACCGACGAGACGCCGTTCCTGGCGGAAAACGATGCAGCCATGGCGAGCATGATGAACGACATGGCGGTCAAGCCAACAGGCGACGTCAGCAGGGATTTCGTCGAGATGATGATCCCTCACCATCAGGGCGCGATCGATATGGCGCAGACCTATCTGCGTTATGGCAGCAATGAGCAGCTTAAGCGCATAGCCCAGGAAATCATCGTCGATCAGCAGCAGGAAATCGCCGCGATGCGGCTGGCTCTCGGCGATCCTCTTCCGCCTTCGGAGCCGGCACCGACACAAGTTTCCCCGCAGAATCCCCGCTCTTCTGGAGCCGGCATGTCGATGATGCCGGCTACGGATCCGAACATGAAAATGGGCAATTGAAAGGACCCCGTTATGAAGTCTAGCCTTCTCGCCCTCAGCCTTTTCGCCGGCACGATGCTGGCGCCATCAGCGAGCTTTGCCGGACAGGCGCCGAGTGCGGCCTCCGATCCGGATATCCCGATCAGCGGCAGGGATCGCGTCTATGCGGCCGAACAATTCTCGAATACGGTTTCAGTCACCGATCCATCCACCAATAAGTTGCTCGGCGTTATCCGTCTCGGCGATCCGCAGCCGGGCAATTTGAGTCCGCTCTACCGGGGGCAGATCCTGGTCCACGGCATGGGCTTTTCGCCCGATCACAAGACATTGGCTGTCGTTTCGATCGGCTCGAATTCGGTGACGTTCATCGATACGGCGACCAACGCCGTGAGGCACACCACCTATGTGGGCCGCTCGCCGCATGAGGCATTTTTTACGCCCGATGGCAACGAAGTCTGGGTCACCGTTCGCGGAGAGGATTACATTTCGGTCATCGACGCGCATACCTACAGGGAGAAGCTGCAGATCAAGGTGCCGGCCGGACCGGGCATGCAGATATTCTCGCCGGATGGCAGATACGGCTATATTTGTTCCTCGTTCAATCCGGAGACCGTCGTCGTTTCCGTCGCCGATCATCAGATCGTTGGCCACATCAAGCAGGAAAGCCCCTTTTGCCCCAACATTGCGGCGACGCCTGATGGCAAGCAGGTTTGGTTCACTCTGAAGGATATCGGCAAAACGCAGGTCTTCGACGCTGACGCGCCTTTTGATCTCATCAAGACGATCGATACCGGGCCGATCACCAATCACGTCAACATCGTTCACAACACCAATGGCGACTTTGCCTACATCACCGTTGGTGGCCTCAACCAGGTGAAGGTCTACCGGACGGATAATTTCGAACAGGTCGCGACGATCCCGGTCGGTAATCTTCCGCACGGTGTGTGGCCATCAGGCGATGGCACGCGCGTCTATGTAGGCCTCGAAAACGCCGACGCGCTCGCAGTGGTCGACACGCTGACGAACAAGGTGATTGCCACGATACCGATCGGCCAGGCGCCACAGGCCGTCAACTATGTCCCAGACGCAGTCCCTGAGGGCGACGGCATGCAGAACCTCCAGCCGCTCGGTATTGCCGGCCAGGTGGCGCATCTTGCCCTGCAGGCGCCCAGGTCAAAGCAGGATGGCATTGCTCCAACCAGTGTCTCTCTTTTCGATCAAGGCCTGTCGCAGGTGTTGCAGGCGTCCGTGACGGGTCTGGAACCAAAGAAGCCCTACATTCTTGCGCTCTCCACGCGGGCCGACGGTACGGGTGATCTTCAGCCTCTGGCTTCCTTCATGACGAATCCGGCCGGCTCGGCCATCGTCAACGCGGTCGGCCCCATCCGACAAATCATCCAGAGCAGCGAGAAGGCTGAGCGCCGCTATCTCGTTGTCGCTGCGGCAGGGGATAAAGGGCCGGGTGACGTCGTCCAGATCCAGGCGAAGTAAATCCGTTCAGCCCGCCGGCTGTGATAGGGTGGCGGGCGGAAGCTTCTGAAGGTAAGCCTCTCATGAGTGACATTCTGCAGCTCGTCGAACCAATGATACCGGCACTCCGCCGCTATGCCCGTGGACTGCTGCGGGATGCGACGGCAGCCGACGATCTCGTCCAAGATTGCCTGGAGCGGGTTATCGCCCATTGGCATCATCGCCGAAACGACGATCCGCGCACCTGGGTGTTCGCCATCCTTCACAATCTGGCGGTCAACCGGTTGAAGCAGACCGCACGCCGTGGCGAACATCTGCCCTTTGAAAAGGTGGACGAAAGCGCCTTTGCCCGGCAACCGACACAGGAAGACAATCTGATACGTCGCGATGTAATTCAGGCGCTGGAGCAGCTTCCCGAGGAGCAGCGAAGCGTTCTGCTGCTGGTGTCGGTCGAGGATCTGTCCTATTCGCAAGCGGCGGAAGTCCTGTCCATTCCGATTGGCACTGTCATGTCGCGCCTGTCGCGGGCGCGTGAGCGGCTGCGTCAGATATTGGAGAACCCGGGGCAGACAGTGCAGGGGCCATACGCCCATCTTCGGAGAGTAAAATGAGCGTAAAACCAATAACCGAGGATGATCTTCACGGCTTTGTGGACGGCGCGCTCGACGAGGTGCGTGAAGTCGAGGTTGCTGTCTACCTTGAAACCCATCCCGAAATCGCTGCGCGAATCGACAGCTACGGCAGGCAACGGCTGGATCTGCGGGCCGTGCTCAACCCGGTGGCGGAAGAACCGGTTCCAAGCCGACTGAACCTGAGCCACCTGGTGGATATGCGTAAGAAAAGCCGGCTACCCTTCTGGCGCATGGCCGCCGCCGCCGTGTTTCTTCTGATTGCTGGCGGTTCGGGTGGCTGGATGTTGCATGGCATGTACAGGCAATCGACCGAGGGCATGGTGGCGCTGGCCGATGAAGCAGCCGACAGCTTTGCTACTTATGCGTCCGACAGGACGAGGCCGGTCGAGCTTCGCGCCGACAAGATGGTCGAGCTTGTTGACTGGGCGACCGAACGAATGGGCCGTAAGCCGGTGCTGCCGGATCTTTCCAAGTCGGGCTATCGTCTGATGGGCGGCAGGATGATCGCGACGTCTCATGGCGCCGGGTTGATGCTGATGTATGATGATGACCGGGGAACGCGTCTCGTTATGCTGACGCGGCCAATGCTCGCCGATCAGAACAAACCCCTGGCGCCGCATGCGCAGGGCAATGTTGAGGGCTGGAGCTGGGCGTCCGGCGGCATGGGTTACAGCCTGGTCGGCGTCCTGCCGGCCGATACCTTGCATCCTCTCGCCGATGATATCAGGCACCAGACCGAAACCGGCGTCTGAACTCTGTCATGCCGAACGCATGTTGCGCAAAGTGTGCAGGGTCTTGCGGTAACAACATGCATATTTAGTGCATGCGGGGACGGCGTTTCTCGCCGCCGCGCCTTCCAGGCAACCCCATCATGCCTTGAGGGATCTGTTCATCGGCAGCCAATGCCGCATTATGCTGGCGTAGACGCTCAAGCGCCACGGAAGCAAGCTCGGTATAGGGAATAGTAGCCGGATCGTCGGTATGGATATCCTGGATCGCTGCAAGGACCGTCTCGGCTTGCGTAAGGCGGCGTGTTGCGATGAGGGCGATGCCTTCCTTGTAGCGGGCCTGCACCACATGGGGCGCCTGCTCGCCGATGCGACGGAAGGTTACGGCTGCATCCTCATAGAGTTTCAGCGCCAGTTGCGTATCTCCAAGGCGAAGCGCAATCGGCAGTGGCTCGGCGGTGCGCTCCAGCAGCGACTGATAGGCGGCAAGGGCTTCGGTCAGCTTTCCCCGATCGAAGAGCAGGTTGGCAAGGCCAAATTCGGCACCGACATGGCCCGGCGAGGATTGCAGAACCTGGGCGAAGACGATCTCGGCTTTTCCCTTCTCCCCCTTTCGATACATTTCGAGTGCTTGCTCGTAGACATAGTTGACGCTGCGCGGATGCAGAACGCCGCCGAGATTGCGCCCATCGCGGGTCCTGAAGAGCGTATAGCTGATCCGTCGCTCGTCAGCGCCGAAGACATATTTGTAAGGTTCGTTTCCGCGCAGGAAATCATAGAATCGGAAGCCGCCTTCGATCGCACGGCGGATGCAATATCCATGCAGGACGAGACCGGGAGACGGCGTTTTCCATTTCTCGTCACGACCGGTGATATAGAAAAGGATCGTCTTTTTCGGGCGGTCGATGATATTGGCGAGCGCGCCGAGCGGCTGCTCGCCGAACCAGAAGACCGGAACGTCGAGTGTGCCGTTCTTGAAGCAGTCCATCAGCATTTCGCGGGTAGAATTGATGAGCCGCTCCGTCCGTTCCGGTCCTTTGCGCTCCGTCCATCGCATGCGCCAGAAATCAAAGAGAATGGTGAGGTCGCGGTCAATGGTCTCGGGCGTTGCCATCGTGATCCGGTAGCCTTCGTCGCCGTCGAGCTTGCGCAGGAAGCGGCGCAGCTTCTGGCGCGTCTGGCTGCTCATCTTCCGCTCCAGATAGTCGTCCCAACTTGCAGGCAGAATGACGACCGGGCAGATCGTATTGTCGATATTATCATGGCTGGTTGGGACGTTGTCACGGAACATGACGAGCGGCCCTTGAACTGCCAGGATCATCTTCTCCCGCCGTTCCGGTGGCCCGCTGAAATGCTCCAGCCGGAGATGCGTCCAGTTCTGCTGTTTGAGGTAGGCGGCAAAGCCGTCGATAGCTTTTTGTTCGTAGCCAGGCATGACGATGAAGCCGGTATAGTCGGCCGAATAATTTCCGCCCATGACGATTTCATCGTAGAAAAGCCCGCTCTGCTCATCGAGTTTCGTGAGCAATCTCAGCGGCAAAAAGGCGACATAGGGAGCATCCGGCTGCCGCTCGCGCAGCGCCAGGACGAACCAACGGCCGCGACGCCCAAGAAAGTCTCTGAGCCATGTCCAGGAGAGGAAATGTTGGGCATCCGGATCGTCCCGATAGACCTGATCCCAGTTGTCGCGAACGGCCTCGTAGCCGGCTACGGTATCAATGATATCGATGTGCATGCCCCCTCCCAATACTCCGTACGCAATTCGGGATATTTCAGTCTAGTGGGGAATATCGATCTTCAAATAAACCGTCCGGGTGATTCATCGGCGCGAAATGGGATTAGTCCGCAGCCGCGCTTTCGGCCTGCAATGCTAGAGTGCCACAATCCGCGGGCTCGCATGGATGAAAGCCCAGAGCGCCTTGCTGATATTGACGATCTCGCCGATCGATTTATCCAGAAGCTCCATTTCCCGGTCATCCATCTGTTCGATCTTGCCGTAGCGGATTTCCTTGTCGTCCTCGACAAGCCGCATGAGCTGCGTGCTGGAGATCTCGCCCTTTTCGTCGAAGGAATAGATGCAGTGGTTGTATTTGTTGCGCATCTTCGATTCCTTCTTCAGGCGCGACATGGCCGAGAGAACGGCCTTGCGGTCCGCAGCAGGCGTCGAAGTGAGCTTTGCGAGACGCTCGACGAGATCTATGCGCGCGCGCGTCGTATTAAGCGTCAGGAAGACCACGATCGCCGCCTCCTTCTCCACCTTGAGAAGATGGGCGATAATATAGATCAGCAGGCTTTCCGTATTCGTCCAGACATAGTTTAACCGGCCAACACTCAATAAGACATCAGACATGGCCGGCATGCTGGACTCCTCCGCTTCAACGCTAACGATACATGGACTATATCAGATCATTCCGTCAGCGCGTCGCGATTTCCTGCGCTCAGCGCTCCTTGAACGCACGCGACATGCTGTCGGCGATCGGCTTGCTCAGATACTCGAAGAAGGTGCGCTCCGAACTCTGGATCAGCACTTCAGCAGGCATGCCGGGAACCGGATGGAAGTTGTGAACGCGTGCAATTTCCGAGTCCGGGATCTGTACGCGCACGATGTACACGTCCTTCACGGACAAGCCGGAATTTTCCTCGATGGAATCGGCCGAAACATAGAAGACCTTCCCTTCCAGAACCGGCGTGGTGCGCCTGTTGAGGGCGGTCAGGCGGATTGCCGCCGTCTGCCCCTCATGAAGCTGATCGATGGAGGTACGCAATACCTGCGCCTCCAGGATCAGCGGCACATGGGCCGGCAGGATTTCCATGATCGGTTTTCCGGTGGTGATGACGCCGCCGGCGGTGTGATAGTAGGAGCGCACAACGGTACCTGTCACCGGCGAACGGATGACTGTGCGCTCCAGAACGCCGGCAGCTTCGTGCATCTGTTGACGTACGCTGTCGAGGTCGGATTCGGCGGTTTCCAGTGCATCGAGCGCCGCCTGCTTGTTGGAATTGACGGCGATGACAGCTTCCTGGCGGAACTTGGCTATTTCCGCCTCGCTCTCGTTCAGTTCGCCGTTCAGTCGTGAAATATCGCCCATCGCGTCGGCAATGGCGCGCTCGATGGCCAGAAGGTCGGTCCTGCGCATGTAGCCGACCTTGACCAGCCGTGCCTTGGAATCTCGCTCATCCGTAAGCAGTGCCAGTTGCCGTTCGAAGGACTCGCGCTGGCCCTTGTAACCTTCGAAGCGGTATTCCAGCGATTTGATGTTCTTCTCGATGAGGTTGAGCTGCTCCTCGAGCTTGACCTGCTTGCTGTGGAAGACGACGTTCTGGCTCTGGATGATGGCGTTGATGTCGGGGTCGCTCGCCTCTGCCATGACGATGTCAGGAAGCTTGAACTCGCGCGATCCCTGTGCTTCGGCCCTGAGGCGTCCGACGACTGCCTCCAGGCGCAGCCGCCTCAGCGTCAGCATTCGCTCGTTGGTCAAGGCGGCTGTTTGATCGAGAGTGACCAGGACGTCGCCCTCCTTGACGCTCTCGCCTTCGCTGACGAGCATTTCCTTGATGATGCCGCCTTCAAGGTGCTGGACGACCTTGTTGTTGCCGGTAGCCACGAAGCTGCCCTGGGCGATGATGGCGGAGGCAAGCGGCGCGGTTGCCCCCCAGTATCCGAAACCGCCGAACGAGCAGAAAAGGACAGTCAGGCCGACAAAGCTGTGCAAACGGATGGAGCGCGGCACGTCGCCATACCATTCGAGTTGCACCGGCCCGGTGGATTCCTGCTTCTTCTTTCCCATGGCCTTCATCCTTCGATACGCGGTGACTGTTGGCCAGTTCGGCCATTGCCTTTGGATATTGCCTGCAAGACTTCCATTCGCTCGCCGAACATGGCGACCGTGCCGTCCTTGAGCACCATGATCTTGTCTACGCACTGCAGAAGGGCGGGGCGTTGCGTGATCGTAACTGTCGTGATGCCCTGTTTCTTGGCGTGGATCAGCGCTTTTGCGAGAGCGGCTTCACCTTGCGTGTCGAGGTTGGAGTTGGGCTCGTCGAGCACGACGAATTTGGGATCGCCGAAGAAGGCGCGTGCGAGCGCGATGCGCTGCTTCTGGCCGCCCGAAAGCGGCGAGCCATCGGACGCGACAACGGTCTCATAGCCCTGTGGGAAGCCAGCGATCAGCTCATGCACGTCGGCAAGAACGGCGGCCTCATAGATCTGACGGTCTTCGATGTCATCGCGCATGCGGCAGATATTGGCCTTGATCGTTCCCGGGAAGAGCTGCACGTCCTGCGGCAGATAGCCGATGCTTTCGCCAAATTGCCGCTGGTCCCAGTTGCGCAGATCCATGAGGTCGAGGCGCACATTGCCGGAGGTCGGCAGGATGGAGCCCACCAGCATTTTACCAAGTGTCGTCTTGCCGGAACCGGAATTGCCGATGATCGCCAGCGATTCACCTTTCCTCAGCGAGAAGGAAATGCCGTTCAGGATCACCTTCTTCTGCGGCGGCGGAACGAAGAGGAGCCGTTCCACATCGAGCCTGCCTTCCGGATTGGGAAGGCGCAGCCGCGGGAAGTTGAGCGGCGAGGTGAGAAGCAGGTTCTTGATGCGGCCATAGGCAGCAGCCGATCGGTTGAATTGATGCCAGCCTTCGATTGCTCCTTCGATCGGCGCCAGCGCGCGGCCGGAAATGATCGAGGCTGCGATGACCATGCCGCCCGTCAACTCTCCAGACAGCGACAGATGTGCGCCCCAGCCGAGAAGCCCGACCTGGGTGATCATGCGGCAGGCCTTGGAAACGCCGGTGAAGATGATATTGCGGTCTTGCGCCTGGACGTGGGATTTCAGCGAGCCGGCGGTTTCCCGACCCCACATCTTCACCGCCTCGGGGATCATCGCGAGTGCGTTGATGATCTGCGAATTGCGCGACATGGAATCGAGATGGAAATTCGCGCGGCTGAGATAGCTGTTGGATTCGGCGAATTGTTTGGCCGTGAACTTCTGGTTCAGGAAGGCGATCAGAAACAGCACCGCGCAGCAGACCATGATGATGATGCCGAGATGCGGATGCACCAGATAGACCACGACCACGAACAGCGGCATCAGCGGCGCGTCGAGGAAAGCAATCAGCGTTCCTGAAGTCAAAAAGCTGCGGAGAGACTGTAGGTCCTGCAGAATCTGGTAATCCTTGCCGCTTCCATGCAGCGAGGCGCGAGCGGCGGCACTGAGGATGGGTGCACCCAGCTGGACTTCCAGTTCCACGGCAGTCCGCATCAGGATGAAGCGACGGATGGAATCCATGAAGGCCTGCAAGAGGACGGCGCCGACCACCACGATGGAAAGCATTACCAGCGTGTCGATGGAGCGGCTGGTCAGGACGCGGTCGGAAATCTGGAAGAGGTAGAGCGGGATCGCCAGCAGGAGCACATTGATCGCGATTGTGAAGACCATCACGATTGCGAGGTTGCGCCTGATGACCGCGACGCCTCTCGCAAGGCTCAAAGCGAAATTCACCGGCTCGCTGCGCTTGTGGAAGCCGTTGTTTCCGCCGCCACCACCGCCGCCGCCACCGAAATCCGGTTCCTTGCCGCCCCCACCACCGCCGCCTGCACGCAGGCGGCGCTCATTATCTTTCACCGGCCCGGTGTCGCCGTCGATCGTCTTGGCGAAAGGAATATCCGGCTTGGCCTTGAGTTCGTTGATTTCATCGGGTGCCCGCCGCGCCTCGATATTGGGCGTCGCCCAAAGTTCTTCAGCCGGCTGCGGCTTTGTTTTCGGCTCTATAGCATCGACGACGGGTAGGTCGTGGCCGGAAAGCTGCCTTTCAGATCGTTCGGTCGGCATTACGGTTTGCACGTCATCCACTTTCTCTTCAGCGACAGCCTCGACAGCCTCGACTTCGTGGGGATAGGAAGGCGCCTTGCGCGTCAGTTGGCGAAGATGGTCCACCGCATGGTCGATCGCCGAAACGCAGGCCTGCGTCAGAAAATCCTGAGGATTTGCGGCGGTCGGGGATGGTTTGTCACCACGCAGATCGAGTGCGCTGCCATTGGCAAAAATCTGTTTTGAGATTTGGTTCATCGCGGTCTCTCCCAATATACGCAGGTCACGCGACCACGGCTTGCATTACATCTGAGGGGTGAGCGGAGGACCATGAAAGGTCATGCCCGCCGTTGATGACGCCATCGCCGCTGTCCCCGCCTTGGAGGCTATCGTCGTCGAGAAAGGCGATGACTTCATTGGCAAGTCTTTCGCCTGCCGTCTCGGGCTGGCTGACATCATGGTCTATGATGCCGCCCTGGATGAGAATGGCGTCGGAATAGAGCTGACCGGCAACGTAGGTGGTGTTGCCGAAGCTGTCGTAATCGACGATCTCAGCGATATTGGCGACGGTATTGCTGCCCGTATCAATCGTGACCACAGCGTCCGGGTTGTTCTTCAGAATCGCGGCTGCAGCCAGGGTCACGTCATCGGAATCTCCGAGCACCGCGACCTGCTTGATGATCGTCATGTCGAAGAGATTGCCGGTGATGTAGAGAACATTCAGGCCGACATAGCCTTGGAAATTGGAATCGGTAGACAAGCCCTCGGGCATTGTCGGATCGCGCTCCTGGATCCCCTTCTCTGCCTGGGACATATAGTCAGGCATGGCCTCGAACCGGTCATTGGCGCCGACATTGTGGATCGCCGCGAGATTCCAGATGAGATTATTGCCGGACTGGATGGTGGCACTATCGTCGACACCATCCTCGGCGCGGGCCCAGTCATTGTCGTAAAGAAGTGAAATCTGCGTTATACTATTGATATCGTAAACATTTCCGCCAACGATCACCAGGTCGTACTGCAGGCCCATCTGGAAGTAGGAAGAGAAATTCAGCGTCGTATTGCCGCCCGTCAGCACCGTCGTTTCCGACCCGCTCGTCATCACGGTCATGGTGTCGTTGTCGGTCACGAAATGATACTGCTCGATCCAGTTCACGAAGGAAACATCGCCCTCGATGACGCTGACACGCCAGGCCATCGGAAAGATCGGGTCGCCATGTGCATCGACCGTCGTCTGCGGTTGCGTCGACTGGAAACTGTCCCGTTCGAAGCTTGCAATGTTGTAGGCGGTGACGCCCGCGTTTTCGGCTGCCTCAGCTGAGGAATGGAATACCGAGGAGATGCTGTCATTGTCGCTGTAGACATAGACCTGCGTGATCGCATCGACTTGGTGATAGTCACCCATGACAGCCGTCACGGAAGAGATCACAGCGGTATTGACGACGGAAGCAATGTTGGCGACGAGGTTTGCGCCCGCGGTGACCTCCAGGCTGCTTCCAGCCGGGTCATGCTGTTCGACGGATGTCTGGGTTTCGTCGGGTTCCTCAGCCAACTTGGCTAGGCCCCGGTCCGGCAGCAGGTCGTCGAGAACAGGAATTTCGGAAGCGAGCTTGCCATTTATATAGGGTCCGGCGGTGATCTCGTCACCGGCCAGCACGAAATCATGGACCTGATCATTTGGATTGTCTGCCGGCGGTTCGTCCGTTCCGAGCGATGTCTGGCCGGAATCCTTTGTCTCCTGGATATAGGTTTCCATATCCCCGGCGATCTGCTTGACCCCCTCGAGCGTGTCCGTCCGCTGCAAATTGGCAAACGGAGAGAAAATCTCGGCCTCGGCGCTGAATTCCGCCAGTTTTTCGACGACGAAACTCGTATCGCGCGGGGCATGATTGCCACCGGTCATATCGAGGTAATCGTCGTCGTAGAGAACGTTGACCTGTGTGGTGAAGCGGATTGCCGAGCCGGACCCGTCGAAAACCTGCAGCTCTTCTTCGGTTTCGATACCGATGTCGATGTCTTGTGGGCTGCCGAACCGGGGCAGCGATACGTCGCGGTGGGCGATCTCGGAGAGCTTTTCGATGCTTTCCTCAAAGGGGCGGCCGAACCGGCGGGCGCCGCCATAAACGATCTCATAGCTGACGCTTCTGTAGTTGACATCAGGATCGTAGTCCTGGAGCGCGAGATCGGAGGCGAAAGTGGGCGTGTTGGCGACCAGATCGTCAAGCGCCGGATTATTTTCGGCAGGGCCTTTACCCTCCGCCAGCTCCGCGCGCAGCCTCATCTCTTCGGTCGTCGTTTCGAATATGCCGACGAAATGGGCGATGATTTCCGAGAATTTCTCAATTTGCATTGCCTTGGCCCTCCCCTTCGAAAAGACAACCGGCCATGCGGCATCCTTCTGCGGGGGCCGCGCTGTTCGTCAATTCGCACGCAAGCATTCAAACTGCACCGACCGAAGCCGGTGCAGCCCTTTCTTGGTCTTGGAGGTTAGTGTCCGCTGGTATCTTCGCCGACATCGGAGACGTGCGAGTTGCCGCCGATCACACTAGAGTCCACAGCATTGCTGAGCATGTTCGCGCCCTGAACGAGCTCCAGATGGAAGCCCGAGTTGGCGAGAATTGCGGAAGCATCTGCCGTCGATGTACCTGCGACGTCGTCGCCTGCCTTGAGGTCCCAGCCTTTGCCGTCCATATCGACGCCGTCAGCACCATGGGCGGTGCCGGCGTTTGCATTCAAGTGGTTCTGAGCGTCGGTGTTGTTCTGCGCAACGTTCCAGGCGTGATCCTGGTCCGCCAGATGGTTCGCCTGGACAGTGTTGAAGACTGAGTCGGCGCCTCCGCCGGCGAGCGAACCGTTGAGGATGTTGTCGATATCGAGAGTGAAGGAGAAGTCGTCCCCGATGTCGAAGGTGAGGTCATGACCGGCAACGCCGAGGTTTCCGAAGTCCTTGACATCGTCAATGACGGCGAAATCCGTGTCCGTCTTGTTGAAGCTGTCGCTGGTGTTGTGGCTGTTGCTGGTCGATTCCGTCCTGGTGTCGTTATCGCTAACCGTCTTGATGTCGGTGTCGATATCCGTTTTCGTGGTTGTGGTCGTGTCGTTGTCGTTGATCGTCTTGGTGTCGTCGTCGCTGTAGGATTTGGAATCGTAGCTCCAGTCGTAGTCCGACTTCGTGGTTGTGGTCGTATCGTTGTCGTTGATATTGGTGGTCTTGATATTGGTATCGTCGTCCGACTTGTAGCTCCAGTCGTATTCGTTGTCGCGGTTGTCGCCGTTGTCAGTCTTCACATCGACATCGACGTTGGCCTTGACATCAACATCTGTGCTATTGTCGGTGTTGTTGCGATTGTCGCCGTTGGCGATGCCGCCGACGTAACCCGTAGAATCGTCATCGATTTCGGTCGAGTTGATAGCGCTGGAAAGGCCGTCGGCCAGGGCGCCCACCTTAACGGTGTCGTCGTCGGAGCCCTGTGGACCGGGCTTGGGATCATAAGGCATTTCAGTTTTCCTCCAGAAAAAAAACTGGAGCAGCTTTCGAAGTCCCTCTCATCTCAAATGGGATCTTTGCTCGCGCTTGCTCCAATGCGTTAATATCGGCAGATGGACTCGATACCTTTTCACCTGCAGCTTCATAGTGATTTGTTGGCCAAATTCTGTATTGGGATTGTGCCTATGCAGTACAAAGACGCACAAATCCGGTCCCGGACTCGATATGAGCGCGAGCAAGGCAGTCGAACTTCTTTTTGAGTTCCCTCGAAAGAAGACCAAGTATCAAAAACACATGCCGATACTCGGTTTTCACGTCGCCGCTTTGGCGACCATCACAGACTGATGGAAAAAAGTGGGTCCCGATAGATATCAATTCGGGCTAAGGTAGTTGAAAGCCGGTTCAATACTCTGGTTAAGCCTGTGCCGGGCGGCAGGCCCGGAAACCTGTGTATGAATTCGGGACGGCGTCCCATACCTCGGAATCCGCCGGATTCGACTGATTGCGGTATCGCGAAGTTAAGCCCGAAAGGTTCTCCGTCTTATTTTGAAATATCGTCTGCCCTTTACCGCTTTGCTTTCGTATGTCTCGAACTAATACATGGTGCTTTATACCGTGATCTAGTTGAAATACCGCCCACCAGTATGTTTCTTGTCCGAAATGCAACCATAAAGTGGCAAAAAATAAATATAACTTCGCGACAACTAACCCATTTGGGCCATTTCTTTCCTTTGAAATCCATATTACCATAATTAAGAAATGCCTAAAAGATAAGGCGGCCACATGCCTAGGGGCAATGTTCGTCGGCATGTAATACCCGCCATCGCGCCAATGGGAGTAGAAGCTCCGTGTTTGAGTATAGTGTAGCGCTAGGGGAGGCGTATATGTTCATGGTTGGGTCGGAAGTAGGAGATTCGGATCAGGCAAGAAGACTGGGTCCGAATGGAGAAACAGTCCTGGTAATCGCCAAGGCGGACTTGTTCTCCGAGTGCATGGTTGAGGCACTGGCGAAGAAATTCCCGAATTTCGATGTTGTAAGCGTACCGAGCGCGCAGTCCATATCCGAGAAGGATATTCACGACATGCGGCTTGTCCTGTTCTATCATGTCGCCGGCGCCGAGTTGCATGATGCGATGCAGACCGTTCGTGAAAACCGTCCGGATGCATCGATCGGCCTCGTCGTCGAAGCCATCGACATGATGGAGCCCTATATCAGTCGCCTCGTCGAGGCGCGCGTCATCGATGGCGTCCTGCCGCTCAATCTGCGTCTGGATGTCTTCATGGCGGCGATCGATCTGCTGATGAAGGGCGGGGAGCATTTTCCATCCGCGCTTCTCGGCCGTTTGTCCAACCGGGCGACGGCACAGCTCGAGCCCTCGCTGTACCAGACGAAGTCGGTCGACGCGGCGCGCGCCAATGCGCTGAAGCTTCGCCGCAACAGCATGGCGACTCTGACCACGCGCGAGGTGCAGATTCTCGACCTCATCTGCAAGGGCACCCAGAACAAGATCATCGCTGACAAGCTTCACCTGTCCGAAAACACGGTGAAGGTCCATGTTCGCAATATCTATAAGAAGATGAATGTGAGAAATCGCACGGAAGCGGCCTCACGTTTCTTCAACGATACTTCGGACAACGGCGATCTCTCCGGCAAGTGGCCGCACTAGGCCATCAATCCATCCGGGACGAGCGGGCAAAGCAGCGCGATTTCTGGCCGAAACCGCTCGGCGAGCAGATGTAAGGGGCAGAACCGGGATAGACCGCGGCGCCGACAGTAGTCGGGGCGGTCTTCGGTCCGGCAGCATAGGCGAAGTCCTTCGCGGCATGTGGCACACTTGCCACTACGACATTCTTCTCCGTGCTTCCTACGATCGCCGTGTCGACGACCGCACATGACAGCGGTCCGACAGCCGAGAAAACAATGGTCACAGCCAAAGCCAGAGAGCTGAAACTGCATGGCGCTCTGCCATGCATGCGATCACGAGCCTTCATTGAAGGACCCCCTCTATCATCAGGGCAATAGCGACGCGCCCCTGCACACCCAGTGTCTGGCCACCCCTTATATTAGCTTCATTGATTGAAGCTGGAGCGGCGGGACGGAAAGCGACCGCATCGACCTGAAAATCGGAATCGATTTTTCGGAAGGCCCGATGCGTAGATTCAACGAGTTGGAGCGTCCTTTGTGCGTCCGAATGAACGCACGGCGCTTCAGGTACCTTAATCCTTAAGAGGGATTAATCAAGCGAATTCGGGCATTTAATACTGTAGCTATTTAGAATTGCGCCCGTGTTTTGAAGTTGACCTTCACTAATATTCTCTTATCGTTTTAGACGCTTATACAATTACCTGAAGAATAGCCAAGTTTGTTATTCCAACGATGCTACTTTATGTTGAGGCTATCGAAGCGGGTGAGGGAGAGCTGAAAGTATAGAAGGGTCTAAAGACCCCACGACATGGGAAGGAGTTTGTAGTGCGTAGTTTCATTCCCACCGAAGGCCATTCAGAATCTGTACCCGCATCGCCACGACAGCGGTCAAAAACCGTGCTGGTCAACGGAGGCGCCGGTTTTCTGGGTTCCCACCTTTGCACGCGGCTTCTCGAGCGCGGCCATCAGGTCATCTGTCTCGACAATTTCTACACGGGCCGCCGCGCCAATATCGAGCCCCTGCTACGGCATTCCCGTTTCCGGCTTCTGGAACATGATGTTCGCCAGCCCTACGATGTCGAAGCTTCCGTCATCTTCAACTTCGCTTCGCCGGCATCGCCGCCGGATTATCAGCGCGATCCCGTCGGCACCTTGCTGACCAACGTGCTTGGAGCCGTCAATACGCTGGATGCGGCACGCCGCAGCGGTGCAACGGTCGTCCAGTCCTCGACCTCGGAAGTCTACGGGGATCCGCATCAGAGTCCGCAGCGAGAAACCTATTTCGGCAACGTCAACCCGATCGGCCCGCGCGGCTGCTACGACGAGGGCAAGCGGTCTGCCGAAACCCTGTTCTTCGATTATCACCGCAAATATGGCGTCGATATCAAGGTTGGCCGGATCTTTAATACCTACGGCCCGCGCATGCGCCCGGATGACGGACGGGTCGTGTCCAACTTCATCGTCCAGGCGCTCTCCAACACCGACATAACGATCTATGGTGATGGCCGGCAGACCCGTTCCTTCTGCTATGTCGACGATCTCGTCGATGGTTTTCTGCGTTTCGCCGATACCGATCCGAGCTGCGTCGGCCCGATCAATCTCGGCAACCCGGCGGAGATCACCGTGCGGGATCTTGCCGAAATCGTTCTCGATCTGACCAATTCACGTTCGCGCATCATTTACCTGCCGGCCGTCGCGGATGATCCGCAGCAGCGTCGGCCGGATATTTCCCGAGCCAGGGAAGAGCTGAACTGGTGGCCGACGACGGAGCTGAAGACCGGGCTGAAGCGCACGATAGCCTATTTCGATGCACTGCTGACCCGCAAGGAAGTGGCGGAGGCCGTATGAGATGCCCCGCTACATCCTGGTTACAGGTGGCGCCGGCTTCATCGGCAGCCACATTTGCAAGGCGCTTGCGCGCGCCGGCATGGTTCCGGTCACCTACGACAATTTTTCAACCGGACACATCGATTGTGTCCGGTGGGGGCCGCTGATCCGGGCGGATATCGCCGATGGCGCAAGGCTGCGGCAGGTCATGGCGGAGTATTCGCCGGATTGTGTCATCCATTGCGGTGGCAATGCCTATGTCGGTGAATCTGTCGAAAAGCCAAGCCTCTATTATCGCAACAATGTCGTCGGCAGCTTGTCGCTGTTGGACGCCTGCCTCGATTGCAATATCGACAGAATCGTCTTTTCCAGCAGCTGCGCGACCTACGGCATCCCGGAGATGCTGCCGATCGGCGAGAAAACGCCGCAACACCCGGTCAATCCCTATGGTCGGACCAAGCTGATCTTTGAGATGGCTCTGGAGGATTATGCGGCCGCCTATGGCATTCGCTTCGCCGCGCTTCGTTACTTCAACGCTGCCGGCGCCGATCCGGAGGGTCAGCTTGCCGAGCGGCACTATCCTGAAACCCATCTGATCCCGCGCGCCCTTCTTGCCGCCAGCGGCCGTATCGACAGCCTCGATATTTTCGGCACCGACTATGAGACCGAAGACGGCACCTGCGTCAGGGATTACATCCATGTCAGCGATCTCGCCGCGGCGCATCTTGCTGCCGTTCGCCATCTCCTGGTTGGCGGCGACTCCTTGAGCGTCAATCTCGGCTCCGGCCGCGGCACATCGATCGGCGAGATTCTCAATGCCGTCAAACGAAAGACAGGCCACAGGGTGCCGGTGCGTTGTCAGCCGCGCCGCGCCGGCGATCCGCCTGCGCTTTTCGCCGATACGAAAAGGGCTCGCCTGGAACTGGACTTCATGCCGGCGCTTTCGGATATCGATACGATCATCCGCACGGCCGGCCCGACTTTCGGACTGGAGGTGATCGCATGAGCACCAGAGCCGGAATCGACCGTACGCATCAGTCTTCAGCCTCCAAATCCGGGATGTTCGAGCCCGTCTTTACCGGCTGGAATCGAGCTGCCTATGGTATTGGCATAGTTTTCTGGCTGGCGGCGCTCGGTTATTTCTGGCTCTGGTGGGCTCAGCCCACTCATATCGTTTCATGGCCGGCATTCCTGCTCGTCACCCTCATCCTTGCCTGGGTCACCCTGATACCGGCCTATTTCATCCTGATCTTCCTGGATGCAAGGCAGGTCAAATCGTCCGGCGACCTGCCGAAGGGCCGCGTCGCCATGGTGGTCACCAAGGCTCCATCAGAACCTTTCTCCGTCCTGCGCAAGACGCTTCTTGCGATGCTCGATCAGAAGGGCGTCGAATTCGATATCTGGCTCGCCGACGAAGACCCTTCCGAGGAGACCAAGAGGTGGTGTGGGCAGCATGGCGTCATGATCTCCACCCGCAAGGGCGTGAGCGAATATCATCGCCCCGTCTGGCCGCGCCGCACGCGCTGCAAGGAAGGTAATCTCGCCTACTTTTATGATCGCTTCGGCTATGAGCGCTATGATTTCGTCGCCCAGTTCGATGCCGATCATGTGCCGACGCCGACCTATCTTCGCGAAGTCCTGCGGCCCTTTCGCGATCCCGAAGTCGGCTACGTCTCTGCACCTAGCATTTGCGATGCCAACGCGGCGGAAAGCTGGGCTGCCCGCGGCAGGCTTTACGCCGAAGCAAGCCTGCATGGTTCGCTGCAGGCAGGTTATAACAATGGTTGGGCGCCGCTCTGTATCGGTTCCCATTATGCCGTCCGCACGGCTGCCCTGCGAGAGATCGGTGGGCTCGGCCCCGAACTTGCGGAAGACCATTCGACCACGCTGATGATGAATGCGGGCGGCTGGCGCGGGGTCCATGCGGTCAATGCAATTGCCCATGGCGACGGGCCGGCGACCTTTACCGATCTGGTGGTTCAGGAGTACCAGTGGTCGCGCAGCCTGGTCACTATTTTTCTGAAATATTCCCGCAGGCATGTCGCCCGCCTGCCCTTGAAGCTGAAGTTCCAGTTTGTGTTTTCACAACTCTGGTATCCGCTGTTTTCGACCTTCATGGCCGCGATGTTCCTGCTGCCGGTCGCAGCTCTGCTCACGGGTCATGTTTTCGTCAATGTCACCTACCCGGAATTCTTGCAGCATTCGTTGCCGCTTTCGATCGTGCTGACGGCATTCGCCATATTCTGGCGCGCGTCAGGCACATTCCGGCCATACGATGCGAAGCTCTTCGGCTGGGAAGGGGTGGTCTTCGTCCTCCTGCGCTGGCCCTGGTCGCTTGCCGGCAGCCTCGCTGCCGCGCGCGATCATATGAGCGGCTCCTTCGTGGATTTCCGCATCACCCCGAAGGGTGATCAGGGACAACGCAAACTACCGGCGCGCATCATCGCACCTTACATCGTGCTGACAGGCATCTGCGCTGCCACCATGGCTTTTGCCGTCGACGGCGACAGGGCACGGGGCTTCCAGATCTTCGCGGCGATCAATCTGCTGATCTACGCGTCGCTCGCAATTCTGATTGTCGCCCGCCACGCCATCGAGAACAACCAGCCGCTCTTGCCGCAGTCGCAGGGGCTCAGGCTCGCCGCCGCCGGTGGTCTCGTTGCCTGCCTTGTCGGCGGCGCACAGCTTGCCAATCATGGGCTGAACGCCCTTGAAGCGCTTTCGCACGGCCAGCCCTTCGTTACCTTCACCCAGTCACAATTTGCCGTGGCGGGTGCGGGGCTTGGCGGCGGCAAAACCAGGATCGTGAAGTTCCGTCTCAAATGGCACGGCCTTGCCGAAGCCGACCGCACGGGAAGGGGTATTTGGGAGAGCAGAAATGCGTGAGGAGGGTAAAAAATGAGCATGGCAACACGATTGACGGGAGGAGCGCTGGCTCTGTGCCTCGTCCTTGTCTTCCCGATGAGCGCACTCGCAGTGGAACAGAAAAAAGCACCGGCGCCGCTTAACGCCGGCGAGCTCTACGCGATCTACGCCGACAGGACCTGGACCTGGGATACCGGTGGCGGCCGTTTCATCGGCGAGGGCAGGCGTTTCGTCGCCTGGGTCAACGATGGCGGCAAGCAGTCTTTCGCCGAAGGCCGCTGGTTCGTCGACGATTTCGGTCAGATGTGCATGCGGGCTACATGGACCAATAATGAGGGGGCGGCACGTGCCAGTACCTGCTTCGGCCACCGCAAGATCGGCAACACGATCTATCAGCGGCGTCAGCCGAACGGGGACTGGTACGTGTTCCGGCACGCTTCCGCAAAACCCGACGATGAGTTCCGGAAGCTGGTTCCGGCAGATACGGTGAGCCTGAAAGCCAAGGAGCTGAAACAGGTTCTTGCGACCGGCAAATAGCCGGAGGGCGGAGGATAGGATCATGAAAACCCTGGCGAAGAGAATTTCGACTGCAGCGATAGCAATGCTGCTGGTTGGCGTTGCCGATCTTTCGCATCGAAGCGAGGCGCAGAACGCCACTGCCGTCATGAATGCGGGTGCGCAGACGATCACCGACAAGCGGCCCACTATTCACGCCGATGGCATCAAGTTCGGTGCCTACGATCCGCATGGCGATTTCGGCGCGCAGCAGAGCGTAACGACGGAGCACCTGTTCCTTCCGTGGGAAGACGTCGATCTCGAAACGCTGCGCGTGGCGGATGCCTATGCGCTGGCGAGAGGTCGCAACCTGCTGATCACGGTGGAACCCTGGATGTGGACTGGCGGCTGACCTCGACGGAGCTTCGCGCAAAGCTGCTCCGCGGCGATTTCGATGCGAACATGCGCGCGATTGCCAAAATGATCGATGAGTTGAAGAGCCCGGTCATCGTCCGTTGGGGGCAGGAAATGGAAGACAAATCCGGCCGCTTTTCCTGGTCCGGCTGGAATCCTCCGGACTATATCGCTGCCTACAGGCGCATGATGGATATCGTGCGGCAAGAAGCGCCCGGTACGAGGCTCATGTGGTCGCCCAAGGGAGAGCCCGGCCTCAATGCCTACTACCCCGGCGACACCTACGTGGATTTCGTGGGTCTCTCGGTCTTCGGACTGGAGGCCTACGACAAGATCGCTCACAACGGCCCGCGAACCTTCACCGAGGCATTGAAGCCTGGTTACGACCTTGTCGCCTTGTATAACAAGCCCATCTGGGTCGCCGAGCTCGGCTATGAGGGCGGTGACGTCTACATCAAGCCGTGGATGGAGACCGCGACGATGAAACAGAGCGACTTTCCTGAGCTTCAGGAGGTCGTCTATTTCAATGACCGCGAGGTGCACGCCTGGCCGTTCAATCTCGGCAGACCCAACTGGCGCGTTATAGAGGATGCGAGCAACTGAGCCGGTATAATCCAAAAGAAAGGCCCGCCGGTGGCGGGCCTTCTCGCGCGTTCATATGGGCTATGATTAGCCCTTGATGGTGGCCTTGCCGGTTTCGACAAGCTGCTGCGCGGCATCGGCAACCGTGATGCGCTCGAAAGCGAGTTCGTCGCAGGTCGGGCGAAGGACGCGCTGGTCGAATTCGGTGGAACCCATTGGTGCCGGCCGGGGATAGTCACCAACCTGGTCCTTGAGCAGGTTGATGTATTTGACGGTTTCCTGCTCCGTCGGGTTGAGCTGCGGCAGAATGGCTTCCCGCACCACCGGCGACATTGGCACGCCGCGCTCCACGCCGAGGATCTTGCCGGCTTCCGGATCGTTGACGAAGAAGCTGATGAATTTTGCAGCTGCCTCGCCCTGCTTCGTCGTGGCGCCGACGCTCCAGATCAATCCCGGACGATAATAATGACCCGACGGACCACCCTTCTTCTCGCGTGGCAGCATGGCAATGCCGAGCTTGTTCTTGATGATCAGCTGGTAGCCGACCATCTGGTTGGAATAGGCCATGCTGATGGCCGATTTGCCGAGGGTGAGGCAGTTCGTGTCGATATTGTTCTGGTCCAGTGTCTGCACGTCGGCAGCAACGGTGCCGCCGGCCTTGCGCAGCTTCTCCCAGTAATCGAACCATTCCTTGGCATCATCGACCGTGAAGCCGAGGGTTGGGCTTTCCTTGTCATAGAGGCTCTTGCCACGCTGGCGCAGCCAGGCGTCGAAGACATAGGTGTAACGTGCCGCGTAGGGGCCGCTCTTGCTGGAGGATTTGCCGAGCTCTACGGCGAGCTTGGCATACTCATCCCAGGTGAGATCGGGTGTCGGCAGCGGAATACCGGCCTTTTCGAATTCCACGGTGTCGTAGAACATCGCGAAGGAGTTGAGGCCGAGGCCCACGCCATAGAGCTTGCCGTCGACGGTTGTCAGTTTCAGCATGTCTGCGCCGAAGCTATCGACCTTCAGCGTCGAAGGCACGAACTCATCGAGCGCCAGGCAGGCGCCGCGCTTGGAATAGTCCGAGATCGTGCCCGGCTCAAGCTGGAAGACGTCGGCGATCGCGCGACCGGCCATTTGCGTTGCGAGTTTCGTCCAGTAGCCATCACCGGCCAGCGATTCACCGACGATGCTGACGCCCGGCGTCTTCGACTGGTAGAGCTTGGCGACATCGAGCGTGCGTTTGGCGCGATCGTTCGAGCCCCACCACATGGCGCGGAGCGAAGCATCCTCGGCGAATGCGGGGATCGAGCTGCCGGCGCCGAAGGCGAGGCCGGCCGCGGCGCCTGCGGTTCCCATCAAGAATGAACGGCGATTGACCTGCATGATTTCCTCCTGTGTCTGATGCCCGGTGCCATCCTCCAATGGTCTTTCCAGGCGTTCCGGCGGCTAGAGTACGCAAAAAATTTCTCTTTGCAAGAAATTATGATTATCTTGCAAATTTGCGTAATTTGCATAATATTTGCCGCATGAATGAAATCAAAATGAATGAGAGCAAGACCAGGCGACCGCGCCAGGCCGATATTGCCAGCCTGGCTGGCGTGTCCGTTTCAACGGTCTCGCGGGTGCTCGCCAATGAGCCCGGCATCAGCGAAAGTGTGCGCCGGCATATTTTGAAAGTCGCTGCCGAACACGGCTATCCGGTGAAGGTCACGCCGGAAAATGTTGCCGGCGGGCTTGCCCTGATTGCGAGCGATGGGGCGACGGGCGGTCTGAGCGTCTTCTACGAGTCCATTGTGGAAGGCCTCCGCGCCGGTGCGGCCGAAGCCGGCATGCCCTTTGAGGTTCGTCTCGTGCGGGAGGACCGCACCACGCCCGACGTGGTCGGCGAATATATGCAGACGGCTGAAGCCGAAGGGCTTTTCCTCGTCGGCATCGATCCTAGTGATACGTTACGGGCGTGGCTGGAAGAGACCGGAATGCCGACCGTTCTCGTCAACGGCACCGATCCGCGACTGCGCCTCGACGGCGTTTCACCTTCCAATTTCTTCGGCGCTTACGAGGCGACGAGCCGGCTAACGAAAGCCGGCCATCGCCGCATCCTGCATCTGACCGGCTCGCACCGCCACACGATCCGCGAACGCGTGCGCGGCTTCGAGGCGGCCATTGCCGCGGTTCCCGGGGCCGAGGGTCGCCTTGTTCCACTTACCTTCCAGGGCAGCGCGAGCCGCGAGGCACATGAGCGAACGGTCGCAATGCTCGCGGAGGATCCGGGTTATACGGCGGCCTTCTGCATGAATGATTTCATCGCCGTCGGCGTGCTGGAAGCCGTCACGGAAGCGGGCCTTCGGGTTCCCGAGGATTTTGCGATTGTCGGCTTCGATGATCTTCCCTGCGCCGTCATGACCAATCCCCGGCTTTCCACCATGCGCGTCGACCGCGCAGCGCTTGGCCGCGAGGCCGTTTCCCTGATGATGTCCCGCTACCGCGACAGGACTGCTCCCGCCCGGCACATCTGCCAGGCGGTCATTCCTGTCGTTGGAGGCACCGTTCCCAATACCGACAAGCTGTGAGTGATGCCGATGACCTATGATCCCGCCAGCGCCAACCCGCTCGCAGGCAATCCGCTGAAGACGCGGTCTGATATGATCCGCGCCGTCAACGATCTCTTCGATCCGCTGCTTCCCTTCTTCTCGGATGGCAATGCTCGCGTCCGGCTCGACGGCGCCGGCGCTCATTTCGACCGGGCCGCTGCCGATCTCGAAGGTTTTGCTCGTCCGCTCTGGGGGCTTGCGCCGCTCGGCGCCGGCAATAATGATTTCGCCCATTGGCACCGCTTTGCCGAGGGTCTCGCGAATGGCTGCGATCCGTCCCATCCGGAATATTGGGGTACGGTCAACGCCCGCGACCAGCGTATGGTGGAACTGGCAGCCCTCGGTTTTGCATTGGCGCTGGTGCCGGAGAAGATCTGGGAGCCGCTCGACAAACGCGCCCGCGGCAACATCGTCGCTTACTTCAAGCATGTTCGACAGTTCGATTACGCCGACAACAACTGGAAATTCTTCCGCATCTTCGTCGATATTGCCCTCGACCGCCTCGGCGCCGATTTCGACCGTAGCCTGACGAAGCAATATCTCGAAGAGCTGGAAGGCTTCTACATCGGTGACGGCTGGTATCGCGACGGCAATATTCGCCGTATCGACCACTACATTCCCTTTGCCATGCATTTCTATGGCCTGATCTATTCCAAGCTGGTCGACGATGAATACGCCAAGCGCTACCGCGAGCGCGCCGTCCTGTTCGCGAAAGATTTCCGTCACTGGTTTGCGCCTGACGGCGCCACCATTCCCTTCGGCCGCAGCCTGACCTATCGTTTCGCATGCGCAGGGTTCTGGTCGGCGCTCGCCTTTGCCGATCTGGAGGCGCTGCCCTGGGGAGAGATCAAGCATCTCTGCCTCGAGCATCTGCGCTGGTGGCGGGACAAGCCGATTGCCAGCCACGATGGCGTGCTCTCCATCGGCTTCGGCTATCCGAACCTCCTGATGTCGGAGAGCTATAATTCCGCCGGCTCGCCCTACTGGGCCTTCAAGGCATTCCTGCCGCTTGCCATTGCCGAGGATCACCCTTTCTGGACGGCAGAAGAAAAGGCGCCTGAGCAAGCCCCCGAGGTCGTTCCGCAGCGTCATCCGGGTATGGTGCTCATGCGCGCCGGCGATGATGTCGTGGCGCTGTCTTCCGGCCAGGAGAACCTGCAGATGCGGTTCGGCACGGAGAAATACGCAAAATTCGCCTATTCTGCTCGCTATGGGTTCAGCGTCGAGGCCGACGAGCGAGCCTTCGCACTTGGCGCCTTCGATTCCGCGCTCGCCTTCAGTGATGACGGCCTGCATTACCGCGTCCGCGAAACCAATGAAGAAGCGAAGATCGCCGGCAACATCCTTTACTCCAGATGGTCGGCTTTCAGGGACGTGAAGGTCGAAACCTGGCTCGTGCCATCGGCCGCGTGGCATATCCGCGTTCACCGCATAACAACACCACGCCCGCTGCAGACGGCAGAAGGCGGCTTCGCGATTGCCAAGCGCGATCTCGATGCAGACCCGCTTTCGGCGACCGAAGGCTCTGCTCATGCGATCGGCGAAATGGATTTCACCGGCATCCTTGACCTCGGTTCTTCGATCAAGCGAAACGGCCTTGTCCAGAAGGCACTGCCGAATACCAACTTGATCGTTTCCAAGACGCTCGTGCCTCAACTCCGTGGTGAGATTCCGGCCGGCGAAACGGTTCTGGTCACGGCTGTACTGGCGTTGAACGATCCGGCTGCCGTATCGGGGGCATGGACCACGCCGCCGAAAGCGCCTGATATCGCCACCCTTCAAAAGCTGGTCAGCGAAAAGGGCATCACTGTCAGCGCCATCGAAGCGCCGGGACATATGCGATGAACCGTCCCGCCATCGTCCTCGCCATGCAGCCTTCCCGCACGGAGCATGTGCTACCCGAGGAGGTTCTTCGCCGGCTGGATGGTATTGGGCGCCTGCTTGATGCCGAACCGCTCCAGCGCTTCGATGACGAGCGGGCGAAACGCCTGCTTTCCGAGGCGGAAATCCTGATCACGGGATGGGGCGCGCCCTATGTCGGCCGTGAGGTTCTGGCCTTTGCCCCGAAATTGAAACTTGTCGTTCATGCGGCTGGAACGGTAAAAGGCCTCATCGATGCCGAGATTTTCGATGCCGGCATCGCCGTCAGCCACGCGGCTGAGGCCAATGCCGCACCGGTCGCCGAATTCACGCTTGCCGCCATCATCTTTGCCGGTAAGCATGTCTTCCGCTTCCGTGACCTCTATGTCGGTGATCGCAATCGCGACCGTACGCATCCGATGCAGAGCGAGGCTATCGGCAATTATCGCCGCACGGTCGGCATCATCGGCGCTTCGCGCATCGGCCGCCGCGTGATCGATCTGCTGATGCCCTTCGACTATCAGGTGCTGCTGTTCGATCCGACCGTCGATCCGGACCAGGCACGTGCCATGGGCACCCGGAAGGTCGAACTCGACGATCTCCTGCGCCAGTCGGATATCGTCTCCATTCACGCCCCGTCGCTACCCTCCACCCGGCATATGATCGATGCCGCAAAGCTGGTGCTGATGAAGGATGGGGCAACACTGATCAATACCGCGCGTGGCGTGCTGATCGATGAGGATGCCTTGCTTGATGTGCTGAAAACCGGACGAGTCGACGCCATCATCGATGTGACCGATCCCGAGATACCGGGACCGGAATCGGCGTTTTACGATCTGCCGAATGTCTTCCTGACGCCGCATATTGCTGGCGCAGTCGGCCTGGAGCGCACCCGCCTCGGCGAAATGGCGGCAGACGAAGCTGAACGCTTCATCCAGGGTGAACCCCTGCTTTACGGGCTCACCCTCGAAAGTCTCGAAAACATCGCCTGAGGCGTCTTACGACGTCTTCAGCGAGTTGGGCGAGCCGTCATTGGCAAGTTCCGGCATGAGGTCGGAAATATTGACGACTTTGCCAGTGCGCGAGCTTGTCAGGGCCGCGATGCCGCAAAGCACGGACATGGCGCCGGCGCGCGTGCCGGCCCGCTGCGCGAGCTTGTCTTGCATGTCGGGCTTGAAGATCATGTTGCGCATTCGGTCGTCGCCGCCGTAATGGCCGCCGGAGAAATGCGGCACTGTGATGCGCTCCACCGCCTCCTTGCCATGCGGGAAGTTGCGGATCAGCAGGATCGTATCCTCCCGCGGCTCCTCCCAGGGCTGCGCCTCATACTGGCGGATCTCGATGCGGCCCTTGGTGCCGTTGAAGGCCAGGTGGTGTCCCTCGATCGGTTGGAACGTGTTCAGCGAATAGGAGACGTGGACATTGTTTCGGTAGCGGAGCGAAACGACCATCGTATCGGGAATGTCGATATCTTCACGGAAGACACAGCCGTCGCGGAAATAGCCATCGATCTTCGAGGGGTCCTCATAGAGCGTATCGAGGAAGGGATCCTTTTCGAGATCGAGATAGTAGTCGCATTCCTGCATATGCGGACAGAGCTTGCAGCGCGGGCCGCGGAAAGGCCCCTTGCGGCCGTAATTCTGCAGGTCGGCAAAAGAGGTCACGGCATCAGGATCGCTGTCGAGATACCAGTTCAGAAGGTCGAAATGATGTGTCGCCTTGTGAACGAAAAGGCTGCCGGAATTTTCCGTATAGGCATGCCAGCGGCGGAAATAATCAGCACCATGTTTGGTGTTGAGATACCAGTGGAAATCGACTGAGGTGACGCGGCCGATCTCCCCCGAATTCAAGAGTTCCTTGATCTTGGCGGCCGTCGGCGCATAGCGATAGTTGAATGAGACGTCGACCCGGCGGCCAGTGCGCTTTTCGGCATCCAGAATCCGGCGAATCTTTTCCACCGAAGTGGTCATCGGCTTTTCGGTGATGACGTCGATGCCCGATTCCAAGGCACGCACGACGATGTCGTCATGCGTATGGTCGGGCGTGCAGACGATGACCAGATCCGGCTTTTGCTCTGTCAGCATCGAATCGATGTTTTCGTAGAGCGGCGCATTACTGCCGATCATGGTGCGGGCACGCTCGCCACGCAGCGAATTCGTCTCGACGATTGCGGTCAGGTCGACATGCTCGCGCCAGCCCGCCAAGAGATCCTTGCCCCACATCGTGGTGCCGCGGTTACCGGTGCCGATCAGGGCAAAACGGCGTTTCTCCATCGAATGATTCCTCCTTCATACGTGATGAAACGATTGGACTTTAAAATTAAACCTGGCAGCAGTTCCTGAAGCGCTCGACGCAGGTGGCAATCACCTCGTCGGCAGGGCGCTTCCACCAATTCTCAGCCGAGAAGATTTCAACCTCTTGCGCGCCGAAGAAGCCGGCAGCCTCCACCATCCGTCTTATGCCTTTGAGATCGATGACGCCATCGCCCATCATGCCGCGGTCAAGCAGCATGTCCTTGGTCGGCACCAGCCAGTCGCAGATGTGATGGGCAAAGATACGCTTCAAGCGTCCGGCGCGGGCGATCTGATTGGCAAGATCGGGATCCCACCAGACGTGATAGACATCGACGGCAACGCCGACATCCTCGCCGAGCTCTTCGCACATATCGAGCGCCTGGCCGAGCGTATTCACGCAGGCACGATCGGCGGCATACATCGGATGCAACGGCTCGATGGCGAGCTTCACACCGGCAGCCTGCGCATGCGGCAGCACGGCGGCAATGCCGTCGAACACCATCTGACGGGCCGCGACGATATCCTTTGAGCTGCCTGGCAATCCGCCGACGACGAGCACCAGGCAATCAGCAGAAAACGCTGCCGTCTCATCGATGGCGCGCCTGTTGTCGTCGAGGTTCTTCTGCCAGTCGGCATCGTTTGCGGCCGGAAAGAAGCCGCCACGGCAGAGCCCCGTCAGCTTGATACCGTTCGACTTGACGATCCTCACCGCCTCGTCGAGGCCTGCCTTGGCAACCTGATCGCGCCAGGGCGCGATCGAGGTGATGCCGTGTTTCAGGCAGATATCGACGGCTTCGGCAAAGCCGCATTGCTCGCGGATCGTCGCAAGGTTGATCGAAAGTCCCTCGACCTGCATGTCATTCCCCTCCCATTGCCGTGCGGGCGATCAGTGAACGCCGTTGATGGCAAGCACCTGTTTCATGCGCGCGGTTGCGAGTTCCGGATCGGCAAGAACCCGAGCCTTGTCGGCCAGGCGGAAAAGCTCCGCCAGATGTGTCAGGGAACGCGTGCTCTGCTGGCCGCCGATCATCGTGAAATGATCCTGCAACCCGTTGAGATAGGCGAGGAAAACGACACCGGTCTTGTAGAAACGGGTCGGTGCCTTGAAGATATGGCGGGACAGCGGAACGGTCGGCTCGAGCAGGTCGAAGAATTCGTGGTCGCTCTTGCGGCCGAGCGCATCAAGTGCTGCGGAGGCTGCCGGTGCGATGGCATCGAAGATGCCGAGCAATGCATCCGAATGGCCCTGCTCGTCGCCAGCGATCAGTTCGGCGTAATTGAAGTCGTCGCCGGTATACATGCGCACGCTCTTCGGCAGTTGCCGACGCATCGTCACTTCCTTCTCCTTCGACAAGAGCGAGATCTTGATGCCATCGACCTTCGCTGCATTGGCTTCGATCACCTGCAGACAGGTTTCCATTGCCTTCAGATGGTCGCCATTGCCCCAGTATCCGGCAAGCGCCGGGTCGAACATTTCGCCGAGCCAGTGGATGACGACAGGTTCCTTTACCTGGCGAAGGATCCGGTCATAGACCTTGACATAGTCGTCGGGCCCCTTGGCGGCGGCGGCAAGCGCGCGGCTTGCCATCAGGATGATCCGACCACCGGCGGCTTCCACCGTCTCGATCTGCTCTTCGTAAGCCCGGATGATCGTGTCGATTGTCACGTCGGGGCCGGGTGTCAGATGGTCGGTGCCGGCGCCACAGGCAATCAGCGCGTCCTTGCGGCCGGCAGCTTCGGCAAGCGCGCGACGGATCAGCTCGCGGGCTTCCGGCCAGCCGAGGCCCATGCCGCGCTGGGCCGTATCCATCGCTTCGGCGACGCCAAGGCCGAGATCCCACAGGCGGTGGCGGAAAGCGAGTGTCCGTTCCCAGTCGATCGCCGGCGTCAGCCACGGATCATTGTCGGCTAGTGGATCGGCCACCACATGAGCGGCGGCGAAAGCGACACGCGGGAAGCTCTTAGCGTCCCGCTTCTTAAGCTCGATCGGCGCACCGGTCAGCGTATAAGGAGCGATCTTGCCGTCGAGGGGAAGATTGATCGTCGTCACGGCTTAGAACTCCAGCGTCGGAACGTCGAGCCAGCGGCGCTCTGCCCAGGATTTCAGGCCGAGTTCTGCAAGCTGGACGCCCTTGGCGCCGGCTTCCAGGCCGTAGGGCCAAGGAGCATCCTCGACGACGTGGCGAATGAACATTTCCCACTGCGCCTTGAAGCCGTTGTCGAAGGCCTGCGTATCCGGCACTTCGTCCCAGGTCTTGTAGAAGTCGATCGTCTGCGGCTGGTCCGGGTTCCAGACCGGCTTCGGCGTATTGACGCGGTGCTGGCTCCAGCATTTCGTCAGGCCGGCAACGGCAGAACCATGCGTGCCGTCGACCTGGAAGGTCACGAGATCGTCGCGGCGAACGCGGACCGCCCAGGATGAGTTGATCTGCGCGATCGCGCCGCCTTCCAGCTCGAAAGTCGCATAGGCTGCATCGTCGGTGTCGCAGTCGTAGGGCTTGCCCTGTTCGTCGATACGGCTTGGAATATGCGTAGCACCCAGGCAGGAAACGGACTTCACTTCGCCGAAGAGATTGTCGAGCACATAGCGCCAGTGGCACAGCATATCGAGGATGATGCCGCCGCCATCGGCCTTGCGGTAATTCCAGGAGGGGCGCTGGGCCGGAACGCCCCAGTCGCCTTCGAAGACCCAGTAGCCGAATTCACCGCGCACGGAGAGGATCTTGCCGAAGAAGCCTGAATCGCGCAGCAGCGCCAGCTTGCGCAGGCCTGGCAGGAAGAGCTTGTCCTGCACCACGCCATGTTTGAGACCGGAGGCGCGCGCCTTGCGGGCGAGGTCGAGCGCCACCTGCAGGTCATCGGAAATCGGCTTTTCGCAGTAGACATGCTTGCCGGCGTCGAGCGCCTTCGACAGCAGCTCGGCGCGCATCAGCGTCGTCCCGGCATCAAAGAAGACGGTATCATCGGGATTGGCAAGCGCGGCGTCGATGTCCGTCGACCAGCGCTTAATGTTATGCTTCTTGGCAAGCTCCTCCATCTTCGCGCCGTTGCGGCCGACGATAATGGGGTCGATTTCCAGTTTTTCGCCCGATTTCAGCGTGATGCCGCCCTGATCGCGAAAGGCAAGGATCGAACGAACGAGGTGCTGATTATAGCCCATACGGCCGGTGACGCCGTGCAAAATGATCCCCAAGCGTGCCATTTGTTCTCTCCCTGCGAGCTCTTCCGCGTCGGGAGTGGGCAGTCAGCCCGGCCCTCCCGTGCCAGTAACTAAACAGTTACTTGATGGCAGAAGTGGAATATTGCTGTCAATAGCCATTTCGGTTTTTTGAAAATCAGCGCTTTATCGAGGCGAGCGTGACGTGGACTATTTGGTGTTCCCAGGCGTCGAGATTGGCTGACGTCATGATGTCCCGACCGAAGATCGTCGAAAGCGTGTACTGATTGGAGAGATAGAAATACCCGAGCGAGGCAATTGTCAGATAGACATGCAGCGGATCGGCGCTCTCGATGAAGACACCGGCCTTCTTGCCTTCTTCCAGCACCTGCGAAAGTTCGCCGATCAGATGCGAATGCAGCTCCTTGAGCCGAACGGATTGGCGCAGCCAGCGTGCGCGGTGCAGGTTTTCCGTGCCAAGCAGGCTTAGAAATTCCGGATGCTGCAGGAAGTAGCGCCAGGTAAAGAGCGCAAGCTCTCCAATGCCTTCCTCCGGGCTGCGGGTGCCGATATTCAGCGCTCGCTCGGCGGTGCGGATACCGACATAGGCCTCCTCGAGAACGCGCAGATAGAGCTGCTCCTTGTCGCCGAAATAGTGGTAAAGCATCCGCTTGTTGGTGCCGGCCCGCTCGGCGATGGCATCGACACGTGCTCCCCCCATGCCGTTTTCGGCAAATTCCCGCGTAGCGGCTTCCAGAATGGCCGCGCGGGTGCGCTCCGGATCGCGTTGGGCGGTGCGCTCGGTGGATGGGCGCCTGATTTTCTTTTTTGCGCTCTCCCCGGTGTCGTTCATCGGATTTCCCCTATTTTCCCCATGTTGCGCTCATACGGCCAAAGCGGGACAATGTAAAAACTCAAATTGGCAGGCGCAACCGGACCACCAACACCGCTTGACAGCCCGGAGGCTTTGAACATAACTTGTAACCAATTAGTTATTTGTTGCAAGATAGCTAATTCGGAAGCGTGTGGAGGCGCTTCTTGTTGGGAGGAGGAAAACCAATATGACTTTTCGTGTAAGCAGACGTAATTTCATGGCGGGCGGAGCCACGCTCCTTTCGCTGTCAGCGCTCGGAAACAGCGCTTTTGCGCAGGAAAACCGCCTGCGCCTCATATGGTGGGGCTCTCAGCCGCGCGCTGACCGCACCAACAAGGTCTCGGACCTTTTCAAAGCCAAGAATAGCGGCGTTTCGATTACCGGCGAATTCCTCGGATGGGCCGATTACTGGCCGCGCCTTGCCACGCAGGTGGCTGGCCGCAACGCGCCCGACATCATCCAGATGGATTATCGCTACATCGTCGAATACGCTCGGCGCGGCGCGCTTGCCCCGCTGGAATCCTATATGCCGTCGAAACTGCAGATCGATGATTTCGATCCGGCACAGATCGAAGGCGGCAAGGTCGACGGCCACTTTTACGGCGTCAGCCTTGGTGCAAACTCAGCAGCGACAGTCATCAATACCGTCGCCTTCCAGGAAGCCGGCATCGACGTCCCGACCAACAAGACGACCTGGGAAGAATTCGGCAAGATCGGTGCCGAAATCACCAAGGCCGGCAAGCGCAAGGGCTATTTCGGCTTTGCCGATGGCAGCGGCGGCGAGCCGCTCTTGGAAAACTACCTGCGCCAGCGCGGCAAGGCGCTGTATACGGCCGATTCGAAGATCGCTTTCGGTGCCGAGGATGCTTCCGAATGGTTCGACATGTGGGCCAAGTTCCGTGAAGCTAAAGCCTGCGTAACGCCCGACATTCAGGCGCTCTACAAGGATACGATCGACACCAGCCCGCTGACCGTCGGCAAGGCTGCCTGCGATTACGCCCACTCCAACCAGTTCGTTGGCTATCAGGCGATGGTCAAGGACAAGCTGATGCTCAGCAACTACATGAGGATCAATCCGGACTCGAAGGGCGGCCACTACCGCAAGCCTTCGATGTTCTTCTCGGTCTCCGCCCAGTCGAAGGTGGTCGATCAGGCTGTCGACTACGTCAACTTTTTCGTCAAGAACCCTGATGCTGCCAAGATTCTCGATGTCGAACGGGGCATTCCGGAATCGAAGGCGATGCGTGACGTCGTTGCCGGCACGCTCGATGAAACCGGCAAGGTCCCGCTCGAATATGTCAGCGGTCTCGGCGATCTCGCAGGCCCGCTTCCGCCCCCGCCGCCGACCGGCGCTGGTGAAGGCCAGGTCGTGTTGCGCACCATCTCTGAACAGGTCGCTTTCGGCCAGCTTACTCCGGCCGATGCCGGCAAGCAGCTCGTGGACGAAATCACGCGACTTCTCGCGCGGGGTTGATCTTATATGACAAATGCGATGCGCACGTCCGCAGGGACGGTAACTGTTGAAAGATATCAGGGAGTACGGGCTGACGGACGCTTCCGGCGGCTGTGGAATGCCAATGCTCCCGGCTATCTCTTTCTGCTCCCCTGGCTGGTAGGCTTCTTCGGCCTGACGCTCGGCCCGGCCCTGATCTCGCTCTATCTCTCCTTCACCGACTTCGACATGTTGAGGGCGCCTGGATGGGTAGGAGCGGCAAATTACGTGCGCATCGCCACGGCCGATCCGAAATTCGCGTCGGCCATGACCGTCACGCTGACTTACGTCGTGCTGTCGGTTCCCTTCAAGCTCACCTTTGCACTGCTCGTCGCACTCGCACTGAACCGGGGCATCCGCGGGCTGCCGGTCTACCGTGCGATCTTCTACCTTCCGTCGCTTCTCGGCGGCAGCGTGGCGATTGCTGTGTTGTGGCGCCAGCTTTTTGCAAGCGACGGCCTCGTCAATGCTGCACTCTCTCATTTCGGCATCGTCGGCCCGAGCTGGATCTCGCATCCGAGCTATTCGATCTACACGCTGGTCGCGCTCTCCGTCTGGCAGTTCGGTTCGCCGATGATCATCTTCCTTGCCGGCCTGCGGCAGGTCCCGCAGGATATGTATGAGGCCGCCAGCCTCGACGGCGCCTCGAAATTCCGCCAGTTCTACAAGATCACCCTGCCGCTTCTGACACCGGTGATCTTCTTCAACGCCGTCGTCCAGACGATCGATGCCTTCAAGGCCTTCACGCCAGCCTTCATCATCTCCGGCGGCACAGGCGGCCCGATCAATTCGACGCTGTTCTACACGCTCTATCTCTATCAGGAAGCCTTCGGCAATTTCCGCATGGGCTATGCCTCGGCACTCGCCTGGATCCTCGTGGTGATCATTGCGATCTTCACCGCCTTCTCCTTCCTGACCTCGCGCTACTGGGTGCATTACGATGACTGAGATGACCGCTTCCGTCACTGCGGCCAGGCCGCCATCTGACATCACCAAGCGCAGCCTGCCGGCAACGCTCGTCATCCACGCGCTGCTGATCGCCGCCTCTCTGCTGATGCTTTATCCGCTGCTCTGGATGGTATCGGCGTCGGTCAGGCCGGAAAACGAGATCTTCTCCTCGACCTCGCTCATCCCGTCGTCGGTCGATTTCTCCTCCTATGTGCGCGGCTGGACCGGCCTCGACATTAGCTTCGGCCGTTTCTTCTGGAATTCGCTCGTCATCTCGCTGCTGGTCGTGGCAGGCAATGTCATTGCCTGTTCGCTGACGGCTTTCGCCTTCGCGCGGCTACGTTTTGCCGGCCGGAATTTCTGGTTCGCGATCATGCTCGGCACGCTGATGATCCCCTATCACGTGACGCTGATCCCGCAATATGTGCTCTTCCTCGACCTCGGCTGGGTCAACACCATCCTGCCGCTGGTCGTGCCAAAGTTCCTGGCCAGCGACGCCTTCTTCATCTTCCTCATGGTGCAGTTCTTCCGGGGCATCCCGCGCGAACTCGATGAGGCCGCGATGATGGACGGCTGCAGTGCCTGGCGCATCTACTGGAAGATCATGCTGCCGCTGTCGCTGCCGGTTCTGGCCACGGCCGCGATCTTCTCCTTCATCTGGACCTGGGACGATTTCTTCGGTCCGCTGATCTACCTCAACGACATGAACACCTACACGATCCAGCTCGGCCTGCGCACCTTCGTGGACTCCACCAGCGCATCCGATTGGGGCGGACTGTTTGCCATGTCGACTCTGACACTCGTGCCCGTGTTCTTCTTCTTCCTGTTCTTCCAGCGCCTGCTGATCGAAGGCATTGCCACGACCGGTATGAAGCGTTGATGGATCGGACAGGAAAGCCAGACAGGAAAGAATGACATGAGCATCAAGACAGTCGCGATCATCGGCTGCGGTATCGGCCGCTCCCACATCGTCGAGGGTTATCTGCCGCATCCGGACAAGTTCAAGGTCGCAGCGATCTGCGACCTGAACGAGGAGCGCCTGAAGTCGATCGGCGACGAATTCGGCATCGAACGGCGCACCACCTCCTTCGCTGAGCTGCTCGCCGACGACAGTATCGACATCATCGATATCTGCACGCCCCCCGGTATCCATAAGGAGCAGGTCATCGCGGCCTTGGCTGCCGGCAAGCACGTCGTCTGCGAAAAGCCGCTTACCGGCTCGCTCGCCGGCGCCGACGAAATCATCGAGGCCGAAAAGACCGCCAAGGGCACGCTGATGCCGATCTTTCAGTATCGGTATGGCGATGGCGTCGAAAAGGCCAAGCGCATCATCGATGCCGGTCTCGCCGGCAAGTTCTACATGGGTTCGGTCGAAACCTTCTGGCGCAGGAAGCCGGAATATTACGCCGTTCCCTGGCGCGGCAAATGGGCATCCGAACTCGGCGGCGTGCTCGTCACTCACGCGCTCCATCTGCATGACATGCTCTTTTATCTCGCGGGTCCCGCCACCCGTGTCTTCGGCCGCGTCGCGACCCGCGTCAACGAGATCGAGGTCGAAGATTGCGCCTCGGTCAGCCTGCAGATGCAGAATGGCGCCTTTGTTTCGCTCTCCTGCACGCTCGGCTCGCAGAACGAGATCAGTCGGCTGAGGCTGAACTTCGAGAACATCACCTTCGAAAGCAATCATGAGGCCTATGCGCCCGGCCAAGACCCCTGGCAGATCATCGCTGCCGACGATGAAGTGCAGGCGAAGATCGATGCCGTCATCGCCGACTGGCAGCCTGTGCCGCTGCGTTTCAACACGCAGATGCTGCGCTTCCATGATTATCTGATGGCCAAGGGTCCGCTTCCGGTGACGAGCGCCGATGCAAGGCGCGCGCTGGAACTGGTCACGGCCATCTATCAATCCTCCGATAGCGGCGCCGATGTCGCCCTGCCGATCGGTCCAGACAGCCCGAAATACGCCGATTGGCGTGCAAGAACCAAATAAGAGGGGATTTCGGAACATGGCAACGAGTGTCGTTCTTCAGAAGGTCGAAAAGCGCTATGGCCAACTGGATGTCATCCACGGCATCGACCTGACGATCGATCCCGGTGAATTCGCCGTCTTCGTCGGCCCTTCGGGCTGCGGCAAGTCAACGCTGCTGCGCATGATCGCCGGCCTTGAGGAAATTTCCGGCGGCGCTCTGCTGCTTGACAATGAGCGCATGAACGAGGTGACCCCCGCCAAGCGCGGCATTGCCATGGTCTTCCAGTCCTACGCTCTCTATCCGCATATGTCGGTCTACAAGAACTTGGCCTTCGGTCTGGAGACGGCAGGCTACAAGAAAGCCGAGATCGAGCCGAAAGTGCGCCGCGCCGCACAGATCCTGCAGATCGAGAAGCTGCTCGAACGCAAGCCGAAAGCGCTATCAGGCGGCCAGCGCCAGCGCGTTGCGATCGGCCGCGCCATCGTGCGCGAGCCGCGTATCTTCCTCTTCGACGAGCCGCTGTCCAACCTTGATGCCGAACTGCGAGTACAGATGCGCGTGGAGATTTCCCGCCTGCATCGCAGCCTTGGAAACACAATGATCTACGTCACCCACGACCAGGTGGAGGCCATGACGATGGCCGACAAGATCGTCGTGCTGAATTCCGGCCGCATCGAACAGGTCGGCGCCCCGCTCGATCTTTACAACAATCCTGCGAACCGCTTTGTCGCCGGCTTCATCGGCAGCCCGAAGATGAATTTTCTCAGCGCCAAAATCGAGCGCATTGGCGATGCCGGCTCGACCATCAATGTCTGCGGCAACTCCATCGAACTCGGCCGCCGGCTTGCAGGTCAGCCGGGCCAGGACGTCACCTTCGGCGTCCGGCCGGAACATCTCTCCCTGATGGAAGGCGGCACTGCCCTTTCGACCGTCAATGTCGATCTCGTCGAAAACCTCGGCGGCGCCACGATGCTGTACGCCACGACGCCGGACAACCAGCCGCTGACCATCGCGCTCGATGGCCAGCAGAAGGTCGAGCGCGGCACAAACGTGAAAGCCTCCTTCGATCCCGCCCGCTGTCACGTTTTCGACGCGAGTGGCAAGACGATCTGAAATAGCCGCAGCTTGACAGCCGATCCCTCTCAAGCCCATCATTTCCTTGAGGGCTACGAGGGGGATATGCGTGACGCCTGAAGAGAGGATTCATGCGCTTGGCATCTGGCAGGGCCCGATCGACATAGTCCCGATCACCGGCGGCCTCACCAACCGGAACTACCTGGTGAGAGATGGTGCGCTGCGGCGGGTCGTCCGCCTGGGCAACGATATTCCGGTCCATCATATCAACAGGCAGAACGAGCTTGCCGCAAGCCGCGCCGCACATGCGGCCGGCATCTCGCCTGCCGTTATCCATCACGTGCCGGGTGTGCTGGTTCTTGATTTTATCGACGCCGCGCCGCTATCGCCCGGCGATGTGAGCAAGCCGGAAACGCTTGCTCGCCTCATTCCGTTGATCCGCACCTGCCATTACGACATGGCCCGCCATTTTCGCGGTCAGGCGATGATCTTCTGGGTCTTCCACGTGATCCGCGACTATGTCGCAAACCTGAAGGCAGCAAACACCATTTATGCGCCATTGCTGGATGGCTTGCTGGGGAAAGCCGAGTATCTCGAAGAAGCTGCGGGGCCCTTCGAGATCGCCTTCGGTCATAACGACCTGCTCGCTGCCAATTTCCTGGATGATGGCAAACGGCTCTGGCTGATTGACTGGGACTATGCCGGCTTCAACACGCCGCTCTTCGATCTCGGTGGTCTCGCTTCCAACAGCGAGTTTTCCGGGGAGGCGGAGTGGCTCATGCTGGAGACCTATTTCGAGCGACCGCTGACGGATGATCTGCGCCGCCGCTACCAGGCTATGAAATGCGCCTCGCTGCTGCGCGAGACGCTGTGGAGCATGATCTCCGAAATCCATTCGGCCATCGATTTCGACTACGCAACCTATACGGCCGAAAATCTTAGCCGTTTTGAGCGCGCCTATCGGGCATTTGAACAGGATCATTGAATGACGAAGGAATTACCGAAGACGGCAAAGGCCGTGGTCATCGGCGGCGGCATCATCGGCTGCTCCACCGCCTATCATCTGGCAAAACTCGGCTGGACCGATACAGTGCTCCTGGAACGCAAGAAGCTGACATCAGGCACCACGTTCCACGCCGCGGGCCTCGTCGGCCAGTTGCGCACCAGCGCCAATATCACCCAGCTTCTCGGGTACTCCGTCGATCTCTACAAGAAGCTGGAAGCCGAGACAGGCCTCGGCACAGGCTGGAAGATGAATGGCGGCTTGCGGCTGGCCTGCAATCAGGAGCGCTGGACAGAGGTCAAACGCCAGGCGACGACGGCCCAATCCTTCGGCCTCGAAATGCATATCCTGAGCCCGCAGGAAGCTTTCGATCTGTGGCCACTGATGACAACAGACGATCTCGTTGGTGCTGCTTACTTGCCGACGGATGGCCAGGCCAATCCGTCTGACATCACACAAGCTCTCGCCAGGGGCGCCCGCATGGCTGGCGCGACGATCTTCGAGGATACCGAAGTTCTCGATCTCGAAATCGACAAGGGCAGGATCCGCGCCGTCATTACCGCGCAAGGCCGCATCGAATGCGAGCGCGTCGTGGTCTGCGCCGGCCAATGGACGCGCAGCTTCGCCAGCCGCTTCGGCGTCAACGTGCCGTTGGTGTCAGTTGAGCATCAATACATCATCACCGAATCCTTCGGCGTGCCCTCCAATCTGCCGACGCTGCGCGATCCCGATCGCCTGACCTACTACAAGGAGGAGGTCGGCGGCATCGTCATGGGCGGTTATGAGCCGAATCCGATTGGCTGGGCCCTGGACGGCATTCCTGAGGGTTTCCACTACACCCTCCTTGACAGCAATTTCGACCATTTCGAGCAGATCATGGAACAGGCGCTCGGCCGCGTGCCGGCGCTCGAAAATGCCGGCATCAAGCAGCTTCTGAACGGGCCGGAGAGTTTCACACCCGACGGCAATTTCATCCTCGGCGAGGCACCGGAATTGAAGAACTTCTTCGTCGGTGCCGGCTTCAATGCATTCGGCATCGCATCGGCCGGTGGTGCCGGTATGGCGCTCGCCGAATGGGTCACGAAGGGCGAGCCGCCCTATGATCTCTGGCCGGTCGATATCCGCCGCTTCGGCCGCCCGCACTTCGATACGGACTGGGTCCGCACCCGCACGCTCGAGGCCTATGGCAAGCACTACACGCCGGCATTCCCCCTTGAGGAATATACAAGCGGCCGCCCTTGCCGGAAGTCGCCGCTTTACGAGAGGCTGAAGGCGCAGGGCGCGAGCTTCGGCGAGAAACTCGGCTGGGAGCGGCCGAACTGGTTTGCCGATCTCTTCGCCAACGAAGAGCCCCGGGATATCTATACCTATGGCCGCCAGAACTGGTTCGATGCCGTCGGCCGCGAACACAAGGCGGTGCGCGAGGCGGCCGTCATTTTCGACCAGACCTCCTTTGCCAAATTCATGCTGAAGGGCAGGGATGCCGAAGCGGCGCTGTCTTGGCTTGCGGCCAACGATGTTGCAAAGCCCGTCGGTTCGCTGATCTACACGCAGATGCTGAACGACAAGGGCGGCATCGAATGCGACCTCACCTGCGCCCGCATCGCCGAAAACGAATATTACATCGTCACAGGCACCGGTTTTGCCACGCATGATTTCGACTGGATCTCGCGCAACATCCCCGACGGTCTCCACGCCGAACTCGTTGACGTTACCTCCGCCTATACCGTGCTCTCGCTGATGGGGCCGAATTCCCGTTCCATTCTGGAGAAGGTCACGACCAGCGACGTCTCAAACGCCGCCTTCCCCTTCGGTCGCGTCAAGACCATCGGCATTGCCGGCTGCCCCGTCCGGGCGCTGCGCATCACCTATGTCGGCGAACTCGGTTACGAACTGCATGTGCCGATCGAGTATGCGACCACAGTCTATGACGCACTGATGGCGACGGACGGACAGTTCGGCCTCGTCAACGCTGGTTACCGCGCCATCGAGAGCTGCCGCCTGGAAAAGGGTTATCGCGCCTGGGGTTCCGACATCGGCCCCGATCACACGCCTGTTGAAGCTGGTCTCGGTTGGGCGGTGAAGACGCGGAAGAACATGCCCTTCAAGGGTCGTGAAGCGATCGAACGTCAGCTTGAAGGTGGCGTGAAGAAGATACTTGCCTGCTTCGTACCCGATGACCCTGATATCGTCCTGCTCGGACGTGAAACCATCTATCGCGACGACAAGCGCGTTGGCTGGCTCTCCAGCGGCGGCTTTGGCTACACCATCGGCAAGCCGATCGGTTACGGCTATGTCCGTAACCCTGACGGGGTGACGGAGGATTTCGTCCTGTCCGGCACTTATGAGCTGGATGTCGCCCGCAAACGGGTGCCCTGCAAGATCTCGTTGAAGCCGCTCTATGACCCCGAAATGGAACGGGTAAAGGTTTAAAACGGCCGCGACGGAGCCGATTCCTTTCATATGTCCTCATCCCCGAGACAGTCACAGGGATGAGAAAGGGTCGCTACCCCTTCAATAGAGGGGCAGCCTGTCGTCCTGGATCAGGATCTCCAGCTTGTTCGTCACATCATCGGTCCAGGCGATGTTTTCGGTAAGCGCCTTCGGGAACAGCCCCGGCAGGTCGAGCAGTGCTTTCGAAACTGCCTCGCCGTTGCGCGGCACACCGTCGAGAAGTGCTGCAATCTCCCCCGCCCGCGGATCACGCAACTCGTAGCGTTCGCCCTTGCGGTCGACCCCAATGGCGTAGCGCATCCACGCCGCAACGGCGATTGCATAGGTTTCGGCCTTGCTGCCTTTGGCCAGCGCTTCCGTCGCCGGCTCCAGCAGGCGCTGCGGCAGCTTCTGCGTGCCGTCCATGGCAATCTGATAGGTGCGGTGCGCGATAGCCTTGTTTGCAAAGCGCGCTATCAATTCGTCCGCATAGGCGTCAAGATCGATGCCTGGAACCGGATCGAGCGTTGCCGCCGCCGCATTCATGTGCCGACGGGCAAGGGCGGCAAGCCCTGCATCACCCATCACATCGCGGATAAATTCATAGCCTGCTATATAACCGAGATAGGCGAGCAGCGAATGCGCACCATTCAGCATACGCAACTTCATCTTCTCATAGGCCGAGACTTCCTCGACCATCAGCGCGCCGTGAACCTTCTCCCAGGCCGGCCGGCCATTGGCGAAATGGTCTTCGATCACCCATTGGGTAAAGGGTTCCGTCTCGATCGCCGCCATATCCGTGCGGCCCGTCAGCCGCTTGGCATCGGCGTAGGTCGCATCGGTGCTTGCCGGCGTGATGCGGTCGACCATTGTCGAAGGGAAGGGCACGTTCGCCTCGATCCATCGATGCAGATCGGTATCTATGCGGGAGGTGAATTCCAGCACGAGGCGCTTCAGCACGGCACCGTTGCTTGGCAGGTTGTCGCAGCTCAGTGGCGTAAAGGGTGCGATGCCCTTCTGCCGGCGGCGTGCAAGGCCTTCCACCAGATAGCCAATGACGCCACGCGGCGAATGCCGATTGGCAAGGTCGGCGACAATATCGGGGTGCTTGAGGTCGAGGCCGCCCGTTGCCGGATCGAAACCATAGGCCTTTTCCGTCACCGTCATGCTGACGATGCGGATATCAGGGTCTTCAAGCCGCGCCAGAAGGCCTGCTGGATCACGCGGCGCCACATGTGTTTTCAGGATAGAGCCGATCACCTGCGCCGTCGTACCCGAGGTGTCCCGGATCAGCGCCGTATAGAGCCCGTTCTGGGCGCTCAGATTGTCCGCAACATCAGGCGTGCGCAGGCTTGCTACCTCGATGCCCCAATCGCCGCCGGCAGCTGCCAGCGCGCCATCCGTGAAGGGCGCGAAATGAGCGCGGAAGAAGGCACCTGGGCCGAGATGCAGGATGCCGGCTTTCAGCGCATTCCGGTCATAGGCAGGAAGCTTCGCAGTTGGCGCAAGGCCGGTCACGTTCTGCAGTCTGTCGCTCACAGCTTATAGGCCTTCTTTGCATTGTCATAGGAAAGCTCGCGCGCGACGATCTCGGCTTCCTTCCTGGAAATCCGGTGTTCGACAGCAAGCTGCGCCAGGAAACGGCAGATCTCGCGCCGCCAGACGTCGTGGCGCGCGGGGATCGATAGCAGGGCGCGGGTATCGTCGTTAAAGCCGGCGAGATTGGCAAAGCCGGCCGTCTCCACCACCTGATCGAGATAACGGCGGATGCCAAGCGGGCTATCGTGGAACCACCAGGGCGGGCCGATCATCAGGCAGGCCCAGTGGCCGGCCATCGGTGCCAGTTCGCGGGCATAAGTCGTCTCGTCGAGCGTGAAGAGCAGGATGCGCAGATCAGGCGCATGGCCGTATTTCGAAAGCAGGGCGTTGAGGCCGCCGACCCAGTCGGTGCGCGTCGGAATATCCGCGCCCATGTTCGGTCCGCGGGTTTCGAAAAGCTCGCGGTCGGTATTGCGGCGCGAACCGGCATGGATCTGCATCACCATGCCGTCTTCGGCAGAGAGGCCGGCCATTTCCGTCATCATCTGCCCGCGGAAAAGTTCCGCATCGGCGGCTGAAAGCGGGCCACTAAGCGCCTTGTCGAGTAGCGCCTGCTTCTCGGTAAGCGGCAGATCGGTCGTAAAGGCACTCGGCACGCCATGGTCGGTCGCCGTCGCGCCAAACTGGCGAAAATAGGCGCGCCGCTTGCGATGGGCCTCGATCAGCCCATCCCACCTGGTAATGTCGCAGCCGGTGATCTCGCCGAACTTGACAAGGTTGTCGCGGAAGCCGACGGCATCAGGATCGGTGACGCTATCGGGTCGGTAGGTGGTCCGCACTTTGCCGATCCAGCCGTCCGCCGCCATCTTCTGATGATGGGGAAGCGGATCGAGCGCGCCCTCGGTAGTGGCGATCGTCTCGATGCCGAAGCGCTGATGCAGTGCCCGCGGCCTGAACTCAGGAAGTTTCAGCTGCGCATTGATATGATCGTAGAGCGCATCGGCATTCTCAGACGTCAGCGGCTCTGTGCAGCCTAGCACGGCCGACATGGCATGATCGACCCAGAGGCTCGACGGCGTTCCGCGGAAAAGATGGTATCTGGAGGCGAAAGCACGCCAGATATCCCGGCCGCTCGCCACCGGCTTGCCGTCAAGCCGTGGCACGCCGAGCTCGTCGAGTTTGGTGCCGGTGCTGTGCAGCATGCGGAAGAGATAATGGTCGGGAATGACGAGCAGCGAAGCGGCGTCTTCGAAGGCCTTGTCGTCTGCGAACCAGGATGGTTCGGTATGCCCGTGCGGGCTGACGATTGGAAGACCGCGCACCGTCTCGTAGAGATCGCGCGCTATTGTCCGCGTTGCCGGATCGGCGGGAAAGAGCCGGTCCGGATGAAGAAAGCCATTGCCTACATCCATCAGTTTTCCTCCCATATGGATATCGGCCTACCCCACATCATGAGGCGCGGCAAGGCCTTTTGGTAACCAAACGGTTCACTTTCGGAATCCTTTGCTTTGACCCTCGAAACCATTGACGCCCCGGCCTATTTCGGCTTTGGAATGCCACCTGATATCAGGGGAGAAAACCGATGTCCGACGAGGCAGCCCGCATTACCAGACTGGAAGAAATGCTGGCCCACCAGGCAAAGACGATCGATGAGCTTTCCGATCAGCTTGCCGAACAATGGAAGGTCATGGAGCAGACGCGCGCCAAGCTTGACCGATTGACTGAGCGCTTCCTGAGCCTGGAGGAACAGTCGCTGGAGGCGCCGGCGATCACCAGGCCACCGCACTATTGAACGGACGACGCGCCGCCGCCTGATAGCTGGCCCGCAGCAGGAAAAGCGGTTTCGCGCTTCCGCCCTTTGCGATATAGCCCGGAAAGACGAAGCTGAACGAGAGACATCCCATGGCGGCCACCATCCGTTATCACCAAGGCGATATTTCCGCGGCGGATGCCGCCCGTTACACCGGGGCAATCGCGATCGATACCGAAACGCTCGGCCTCGTGCCGCGCCGGGATCGGCTCTGCGTCGTGCAGCTTTCGCCGGGTGACGGCTCTGCGGACGTGATCCGTATTGCGGCTGGTCAGAAGGAAGCTCCGAACCTGGTCGCGCTGCTTGCCGACCCGACACACCAGAAGATCTTTCACTACGGCCGTTTCGACATCGCCGTGCTGTTCCATACGTTCGGTGTCACCACGACGCCGGTCTTCTGCACGAAGATCGCCTCGCGCCTGACCCGTACCTACACGGATCGCCACGGCCTGAAGGATAATCTCAAGGAGATGCTCGAAGTCGATATCTCCAAGGCGCAGCAATCCTCCGACTGGGCTGCCGAAACACTTTCACAGGCGCAGCTCGAATACGCCGCCTCCGACGTGCTCTATCTGCATGCGCTGCGTGACAAGCTCAATCAGCGCCTCATTCGTGACGGCCGTCTGGAGCATGCGACGGCCTGCTTCGAATTCCTGCCGACACGAGCCAAGCTCGATCTTCTCGGCTGGGAAGAGGCGGATATCTTTGCCCATAGCTGAGTCAGCATTTCATTGGAAATGCTGACTGGCCCGCGGATAACACGTCCGCGGTCGTTAGCTATTCGTTAAGGGATTTTCAGTAACATTATCATTAATTTTTATGCATTCGACGGCGCAAAAAGTGCGCCGGTGCGGACAGGAGGATCTGCCAGGATGCAAGGGGCCGGATGAGCGCGGTCTCTTTGTAAAACCTGCTTTCATAGCCACTTTGCGAAAGGAGCATGCCTGTGTTGTCTCCCGTTCGTTCAGCGTCCAATGCAAGTCTTTCTTCTCAGGGCCAGACGGCGGCAATCGTTGCCGGCGGCCTCGGCCGGTCGGTGGTCGCCCCCACCCCGGTGAATGCAGTTGAAGCAGCCGACCTCAATGCCGCGATTGCCGGCAAGCTCAATATCCTGCTCATTGCCGCGCGCCAGCGCATGATTGAAGCGCTTCTCGACATCATCAATGCCACCGGGCGCACCATGTCCCTGCAGCGCGGCGAAGGTGAATCCGATCAGGCTTTTGCCACTCGTGTCGCCGAGGCCATCCGCCGCATGCCCGACGCCGCAATTGATGCGGTCGAACGCCAGCTTTCCGATGATGGCCACAGTCTGCCACTGAGGATGGTCGCCGCGGCCCTCAAGAATCCCACTGGTCCGGAAGCCGCACGTGTCATCTCCTATCTGGAGATCATCAGCCATAAGGACAGGGATCTCGCAGCCCGCGCCGTTGTCCGCTCTTATCGCCAGAATGATGGGGCGCCGCCGCGTATCGAGACGCGGCCGGAAATCCAGCTGCAGCAAGACAACCTGCCCACCGCACGCCAGCCCGCCGCAAAGCCGGCTGCGGGAATGCCTGATCTCGCCGAACAAACCGCTTCGGCAGAAGCACCTGTTGTCGGGGCGGTCGATCTAACCGTCGAGGACCAACAGACCGGCGGTCGGGGCCAGTCTGCGACGGTGATGCAAGAAACTTCGCCGCAGGCAGTCATGCTGCGAGAGACGGAAGAAGTCCAGCCTGCGCCGGCAGAGCAGGAAGTGGTCGAACCGGAACAGGTTAAAGCCGCTGAGCAGTCTCAGCCGGAACAGCAGGCAATCTCCGCCAAGGCCGATCCGGTTATCCCGCGCAACTGGACCGGTATCGTCAGCTCCATGACCGAGCAGGTTTCGCGGATGATCGCAACGATCATCCGCGAGCAGGAAGCCGCCGTCCTATTGACGGAGACCCCTGTCGAAGCCGCTGTCGAAATCGATGCGATGCTGGACGAGGCCGTCATCAGCGAGGCGACGGAGAGCCTGGTTCGAACGACCCCGGAAGATGTTCTCGAGCCTGCATCTGCCCAGGCCGCCCAGGCTTTTCGCCCGTCCCAGGCGGAGATCGCTGCTGTTGCCCAGACGGCGCGTCCCGCCCGCGAAATCGTCGCGCAGCCGCAAACGGTTCCCGTCGCAGTCGTCGAAACGCTCTCCTATGTTCCGCTCGCGGCCCGCATGCCGGAAGGCCTTCCCTACGCGCAAACCCCTTATCAGTTCGCCCGCGATGAGTATAAGGCGACCAAGGCGGACGAGCCTCCTCAGCGCCATCATGAAAATGGTGGCTCGCAGGATCAGCAGCAGCAGGCGCAATCCGGTCAGGGCGGCGACGAGCAGCAGGCCGGCGGGGAGGAAGCCCCGCGGGAGGAGCGGCGCCAGCCGAAAATGTTTGATCCCGATCCGTCTACTGCTCCGGCAACGGTCGCCGATCCGGTCTATGCCCTCTACCAGCGCATGGTCGGCTGGGAATAATTCCAGACATTCCCCTAAGACAAAAAACCCGCCGGATCGCTCCGGCGGGTTCTTATTTCAATGGATCAGCGAAGGATTATTCGCCGCGGTTCTTCAGAGCCGCGCCGAGGATGTCGCCGAGCGAAGCGCCCGAGTCGGACGAACCGAACTGAGCAACGGCTTCCTTCTCTTCCGCGATCTCCAGAGCCTTGATGGACAGCATGATCTTGCGGTCCTTCTTGGAGAAGTTGGTGACGCGGGCATCGACGGTCTGGCCGACCGAGAAGCGTTCCGGACGCTGTTCGTCGCGATCGCGAGCGAGATCGGCGCGACGGATGAAGGAAGTGATGTCCTCGTGGCTGACGAGCTTCACTTCGATACCGCCGTCGTTGACAGCGATGACTTCGCACGAAACGACAGCATTCTTGCGCAGGTCGCCGGAAGCAGCGGCTTCACCGACCGCATCCTTGCCGAGCTGCTTGATGCCGAGCGAGATGCGTTCCTTCTCGACATCGACGTCGAGAACGACAGCCTTGACGACGTCACCCTTGTTGAACTCCTCGATGACCTGTTCGCCCGGACGGTTCCAGTCGAGGTCGGAGAGGTGAACCATGCCGTCGACATCGCCGTCGAGGCCGATGAACAGGCCGAATTCGGTCTTGTTCTTGACTTCGCCTTCGACTTCAGTGCCGGCCGGATGGCTGCGGGCGAATGCTGCCCACGGGTTTTCCAGCGTCTGCTTGAGGCCGAGCGAAATACGGCGCTTGGACGGATCGACTTCGAGAACGACGACTTCGACTTCCTGGCTCGTGGACAGGATCTTGCCGGGGTGAACGTTCTTCTTGGTCCAGGACATTTCCGAGATGTGGATCAGGCCTTCGATGCCCGGCTCCAGCTCGACGAACGCACCGTAGTCGGTGATGTTCGTAACGGTACCGGAGATCTTCTTGCCTTCCGGATACTTGGCCTGGATGCCATCCCACGGATCGGACTCGAGCTGCTTCATGCCGAGCGAGATGCGGTGGGTTTCCTGGTTGATGCGGATGATCTGAACCTTGACCTGCTGGCCGATGTTCAGGATTTCCGACGGATGGTTCACACGGCGCCATGCCATGTCGGTGACGTGCAGCAGGCCGTCGATGCCGCCGAGGTCAACGAACGCACCGTAATCGGTGATGTTCTTGACGACGCCGTCAACAACCTGGCCTTCTTCGAGGTTCTGAACGATTTCAGAACGCTGCTCGGCACGGGATTCCTCCAGAACCGTACGGCGCGAAACCACGATGTTGCCGCGGCGCTTGTCCATCTTGAGGATTTCGAAGGGCTGCGGGTTGTGCATCAGCGGAGTAACGTCGCGGATCGGACGAATGTCGACCTGAGAACGCGGCAGGAAGGCGATCGCACCGTCGAGGTCGACCGTGAAGCCACCCTTGACCTGGTTGAAGATAACGCCTTCGACGCGCTCGCCAGCTTCGAACTTGGCTTCGAGCTTGACCCAGCTTTCTTCGCGGCGAGCCTTCTCGCGCGACAGAACTGCTTCGCCGAGCGCGTTTTCGATACGCTCAACGTAGACTTCGACTTCGTCGCCAACCTTGAGCTGGCCATCCTTGGCGCGAGCGCCGAATTCCTTGAGCGCGATGCGGCCTTCGACCTTCAGGCCGACGTCAACAACGGCGACATCCTTTTCGATGCCCGTGACGATACCCTTGGTAACATAACCTTCGGCCAGATCGTTCTTGGCAAAGGACTCTTCGAGAAGGGCCGCGAAATCCTCGCGAGAGGGAGTAGCTACTGACATAAAATCTCCTGCGTGGCCTTCGATAGCTTCAAGGCTCACGTATGCGCCGGTTGGTTCGAGTTAAATGGGCCTGAACCCAGTCCGCCCTCTTTTAAGAAGGCAATCCGGCGCTTGGACGGAATTTCAGGCTTGCTTTCGCATAAGCGTCCCGCGCACGAAGCACGGAAAATCGCTTGTCTTAGGCATTTCGGTTCAAAGCGGCGTCGATAAACGACTTTGCAGCTTGAAACGCGGCTTCTATACTCATTTCCGACGTGTCAAGCAAGTGCGCATCGACCGCCGGTTTCATCGGGCTGTCCGCCCTGTTCATGTCGCGATCGTCGCGTCGTTTGACGTCCTCGAAAATCGCATCGAAATTCGCCGAGCCACCCTTGCCGACGATCTCGTCGTAGCGGCGTCTGGCGCGAACCTCCGGCGATGCCGTCACGTAAAGTTTCACCGGTGCGCCAGGGCAGACGACAGTGCCGATATCGCGACCGTCGAGAACCGTTCCCGGCAACTTCCCGGAAAACCGCTGCTGCGCCTCGACCAGCGCCCGGCGAACCGCCGGCATCACGGCAATCTTCGAGGCGGCTTCGCCAATCTCGTGTCTCGAGAGTATATCGCGATCGAGCCCGGCCAGTTCAACCTCGCGCGCCATCTTTTCAGCAACCGTCTCGTCGTCGAGAGGCAGCCCGGCATCGATGAGCGCCTTGGCCGTCGCCCGGTAGGTGAGGCCGGTATCGAGGTGGTGGAAGCCGTATTGCTCCGCGATCCGGCGCGAAAGCGTGCCCTTGCCCGCCGCGGCCGGGCCGTCGATGGCGATGATAAAGCTGTCGGTCATCAGTTCATTCCGTGCCAAGGCCGCCGTAGCGGCGCACCAGTTCCTGCATTTCGGCCTGCTCTGCCATCTCGTCCAGGCCCTTGGCAACACCTTCGCGGTCGGCGATAGGTCGGTTCTGGCTCACCTTCCACTTGCCCTCGATCTCGGCGATCTCGATTTCGACGCCGATGATGCCCTTGAGTTGGGCACGGATGAAATCGTCAGGCGCATCACCGACCGACCAGGGCTTTGCGCGCTGGCCTTCCTGTTCGCAGGTAATTGCGTTGATCTGCGAAAGCAGCCAGCCTTCGTCCTCGATCACCCGGGCGGCCCCGCGCGCCTGCACGATCGCATAGTTCCAGGTCGGCACGACTTTGCCGGTCTCTGCTTTGGTCTTGTACCAGGATGGCGTGACATAGGAATTGGCGCCCTGGAAGACGGCAAGCACCGGCGCGCCGGCCGCGATATCGCGCCACTGCCCGTTCGCCCGTGCCAGATGCAGCCGCAGCATTCCCTTCTCAGAGGCCTCGGCATCGAGATGGAAGGGCACAGAATTGGCGATAAGCCCGGAATTGCCCGCCGTAATCAGCAGGCCAAGCGGATGGGCGCGGATCAGCGCATGCTGTATGCCAAGGTCTTCCTCGCGGAAATGTGGTGGCTGGTACATGTCAGGCCTACTCGATCTTCGCCCCAAGGCTCTCCATCAGAGCCATGAACTGCGGAAAGCTGGTTGCGATCATACTGCTGTCGTCAATGCCGACAGGATGCTCCGAAGCCAGCCCCATGACAAGGAAGCTCATGGCGACGCGATGGTCGAGATGTGTGCTTACCCGCTCACTTGCGGCACAACCGAGCCCCTTGCCATCCGGCCTGCCGGTGACGGAAAGCCAATCCTTGCCTTCCTCGCATTCGACGCCGTTGAGCTTCAGCCCTTCCGCGACGGCTGAGAGCCGGTCGGACTCCTTGACCCGCAGTTCCTGCAGGCCATTCATGACCGTCCGGCCCTTGGCGAAGGCGGCGGCGACGGCAAGAACCGGATATTCATCGATCATCGAAGGTGCCCGCCCTGCCGGCACGGTGACGCCGGTCAGCTCGGAATGGCGCGCGCGCAGATCAGCAACATCCTCGCCGCCCGTAAAGCGTGGATTGAGGATTTCGATATGGGCGCCCATTTCCTGCAGCGTCAGGATCAGCCCGGTTCTGGTCGGATTCATCAGCACATTGGAAATGGTGATGTCCGAGCCCGGCACCAGCAAAGCCGCGACGAGCGGGAAAGCGGCAGAGGAGGGATCGCCGGGTACGTCGATGGTCTGTCCGGTCAACTTGCCGCGGCCTTGCAGCCGGATCGTCCGCGTGCCGTGCGTGTCGGTCTCCACGGATAGGTCCGCGCCGAAGCCGATCAGCATCCTTTCCGTATGGTCGCGCGTAATCGCCGGCTCGATGACCGTCGTCACACCCGGTATATTGAGGCCGGCCAGCAATACCGCCGATTTCACCTGCGCGGAGGCCACGGGCAGGGTGTAGTGGATCGGAGCCGGCGTTTCAGGCCCACGCAGCATGACCGGTAGGCGGTCACCCTCCATGGCCTTCACCTGCACGCCCATCCTGCGCAAGGGATCGAGCACGCGGCCCATCGGCCGCCGAGAGAGCGAGGCGTCGCCGGTGAAGACTGTGTCGAAGTCGTAGACGCCAGCAAGGCCCATGGTCAGGCGCGCGCCGGTGCCGGCATTGCCGAAATCGAGCGGTACTTCAGGTGCAAGCAATGCGCCATTGCCTGTTCCGTTGATGATCCACGCGTCGCCATCCTGACGGATTATGGCGCCCATGGCCTGCATCGCCTTGCCGGTATTCAACACATCCTCGCCTTCGAGGAGCCCGGTGATGCGCGTTTCCCCCGATGCCAGTCCGCCGAGCATGAAAGCGCGATGCGAGATCGACTTGTCGCCCGGAATACGGACGGTTCCGGAAAGGCCGGAGGATTTGCGAGTGAGGGCCGGCTTCGATGCGAAACCCTGCGACATGGGTTAACCCTTTGCAAAGGCAATACATTCAGATCGCTTACGCCCCGGTTCCGGGGTGTTTTTCCGACCGGCCTTGCGGCAATCGCGGCTGGTTAGCACAAACTTGCCGAACGGTCATCCGGAATGGCCGCGAAAAGCCTGAAGTGCCCTATGAAGTTTAGCTTTGACATAGGAAGCCGTAGCGATTATGGGGACCGGCTTATAAATTCCGAATAGAACGCCGGTTTGACGGCATTTGCCGAATTTCTCATTCGGCCATTCTCACGAGGCTTATAGTGGCGAAAGCGGAACTTGGTACAAAGCGCACTGATCCGGAAACCGGCAAGAAGTTCTACGATCTGAACCGGGATCCGATCGTCTCCCCTTATACCGGCAAATCCTATCCCCTGTCCTTCTTCCAGGAAACCTCGGCACTCGCCGAAGTTCAGGATGATGACGAGGTTGCCGAAGTCGATACCGAAAACACCGAAGTCGAACTGGTTTCGCTTGAAGACGCCGATGATGCCGCTTCCGGCGACGATATCCCTGATATCGGCGACGACGATGTCGAAGTCGAAGGCGATGACGACGATACTTTCCTCGAAGTTGATGAAGATGACGAAGATGACGACATGAGCGACATCATCGGCGTCACCGGCGACGAAGACGAAGTCTGATCGGACGAATATCGGCCCGGATGACAAAAATATTCCGGGCCGGATTTTTTAGGCTTGCCATCTGCGAAAACCGCAAGTAATAAGCCGCCACTCCAGAGGAAACGCCTCCGGAGTATCCCAGGACCGGCGCAAGCTGGACCACCCTGATGGGGCTATAGCTCAGCTGGGAGAGCGCTTGCATGGCATGCAAGAGGTCAGCGGTTCGATCCCGCTTAGCTCCACCAAACTTCTCCGAATACATTTTAATGGGTATTTCAGGTCAGCATAACTGACATTTGTCAGCGATTGCTCAGTTGTCGGTTTGCCAACAGCTAAAAACGGGTTTTCATATCTGTCGTCGAAGCCTGCCGATTCGGGGCTTCCCGGACCAGAACCCATGACACGAGCAAGACGCCGCCGCATCATCAGAACCCGCAGGACCACAACCGGGCTGGCGCTGGTTGGCTCGATCTCCTTTCTGGCTGGAATGACGGATGCGACTGGCCTGCTTTTGACCGGCGACTTCGTTTCCTTCATGACCGGCAATACGACACGGGCGGCCCTTGCGCTGAGCAGTGGCGACATCAGGCATGCCGCCGTGCTCGTGTCGGCCATCATCGTCTTCGTGCTGGGAAATGCCGCCGGTATCGTCGTCGCTCACCGCGCCGTGCGGCGTATCTTCGTGGTGCTCTGCTGCGTCAGCCTCATGCTGGCGCTCGCCTCGATGATGACGCTGCAGGATCTGCTGATGCCACGCTTCTATTTGATCGTGCTTGCTATGGGCATGGTGAATGCCGCGGTCGAGCATATAGAGGGCCTGCCGATCGGTCTGACCTATGTGACCGGCGCGCTCTCGCGCTTCGGCCGCGGCATAGGCCGCTGGATCATCGGCGACCGGCGCCTCGACTGGACGATCCAGGTCGTGCCATGGGGCGGCATGGTGCTCGGCGCCATCAGCGGAGCTCTCATGACGCATCTTGTGGGCGCGCAGGCGCTGTGGCTGGTTTCCGTTTTCGCAATGGCGCTGGCGATTGCGGCCCTGTTCATTCCCCGCCCGCTGCAGCGGCGGTTCAATCAAAAGATCGCAACTCCCCAACCACATCCGGCGCGCGCCAGGTAACGGCAATCATTGCGATCGCTCTCGAATCGGGTAGGAAGGCCAGACGCTACCTGGCGAGGAGTTGAACGTGTTCGTATTTTCCAAGCTCGTCTGGATCTTTGGCCAGCCTCTGTCGCTGGCTTTTTTCTGCGCTCTGCTTGCCCTGATCGCCGGGCTATTGCGTTGGCGTATTTTCAGTGCACTCGGCGCAGCGGGGGCGGTCATCATCCTTTTCGTCACGCTCTTTACGACATCAGGCAACTATCTGCTGCAGGGGCTGGAGGAACGTTTCCCGAAGCCGGGCAGCGATCCTGACGACGTCAAATGCATGATCGTGCTCGGCGGCGCATTTGAGAACGACGTGAATACCGCTCGTCACGGGATCGAGTTCGCCGATGGTGCGGACCGCTTTATCGAAGCGCTACGTTTGGCGCAGAAATATCCGCAATCCCGCATCCTGGTGTCGGGTGGCGACGGGTCGCTCTCTGGAACCTATGAAGGGGACGCGGCCGCTTCCAAACGCTTCTTCCCGATCTTCGGCATCGGCAAAGAGCGTCTCGTCGAGGAAACGCAGTCGCGTACGACCTACGAAAACGCTGTTAACACCAGGGAATTTCTGGCGCAGCAGGGCCTCTCGAATTGCCTGCTGATCACCTCGGCCTTCCACATGCCGCGCTCGGTTGGCCTCTTCCGCAAACTCGGCATCGCTATCGTGCCTTGGCCAACGGATTATCGCACGACCGGCAATGTCAGCCTCGGCCTGGATTTTACCCAGCCGAGCTTGAACGCCCAAAACTTCGGGACCGCCCTTCGCGAATGGTACGGCCTCGTCGGTTACTACCTCGCCGGCCGCACCACGCTGCTCTTTCCGAGCTGAGGACTATTTCTTGGAAATGGTAACGAACTTCGTGCCGCGCACGCGGGTGGTGACTATGCACGGGTCGCCGCCGGTACGGTCGCAGAAGCGCGGGCTCATTTTCATGGCGAGTACCATGTTGCCGAAGCGCTGCACGAAGTCGTAGCCGAAGATCTGCGCGGTCGCGATCATGAAGTAGCCGCCTTCAGCCACCTGCAGATAGAAATTATAGGTGCAACCGTCTTCATTGCACTGCGGACCCTTCTGGCCGTCACAGGTGAGTTCGCCCTCGTTAATGACGACATCCATGAGCCCGTCATTATTGATATCCTGGCGGATGAGGAAGCCGTCACCGAAGGATGCTTCCGTGCACTTTTCCTGGAAATGCTTCTTCTCGTAGATCTCCGGGTCGGAGATCAGCGATTGCTGTGCAAAGGCCGCAACCGGCATGACCAGCAGCAAAATGACGTTCAGGAGTACGGGCAGCAGCTTCACGGCTTTCCTCTTATGGATAAAGGCTCTCTGGCCTTCCATTCTGTATGCGCCGCCTTGCGCCGCCCTTGCCGCAATGATTCAGTGTGCCTCGTTCCGCCGGTCTGGAGGCCTCGATGTCATTGCTCGTCTATCTCGATTACGCCGGCATTGCCCTCTTTGCCGCAACCGGCGCGCTGGCCGCCTCGCGCAAGCAGCTCGACCTGATCGGTTTCCTGTTTTTCGCGATCGTCACGGGGACGGGCGGCGGCACCGTGCGCGATATCATTCTCGGCCGCGTGCCGGTCTTCTGGGTCTTGAACCCTTTCTATATCGTCATCTGCTGTATTGCGGGTGTCGTCGTCTTCTTTACCGCCCATCTCCTGGAATCGCGCTATCGCCTCCTGATCTGGCTCGATGCGGTCGGTCTTGCCGCCTATTGCGTGCTCGGCGCCGCCAAGGGGCTGGCCGCCACCGGCTCGCCGACGATCGCCATTGTCACCGGTGCGCTCACGGCAACCTTTGGCGGCATCCTGCGTGATCTCCTGGCAAATGAACCGTCCGTGCTGCTGCGCCCGGAAATCTACGTGACGGCGGCCCTGGTGGGGTCTGGCGTCTTTACCGGCGTCAATGCGCTTGGCGCCGAGCTCTACATCGCATCGGCCTGCGGGGTCGCGGCAGCCTTCGCGGTGCGCGGCGGCGCCCTGTGGTTCGGCTGGACATTCCCGACCTACAAGCACATGCCCGGCCGGCATCCTGACGATGTGATGTGAAAATCAGCTCTGCTTCTGCCGTAGACGGATCACCACGTCGACATGGGCGATTTCCATGCCCTCGGGCGGCGACGGCAGATTGGCGATGGTCAAATTGCTGATCGGAATATCGAGCACCTCGTTTTCGCCTTCGACGAAAAAGTGATGGTGATCGGAGACATTGGTGTCGAAATAGGTCCTGGCGCTCTCGACGGCGAGAACGCGGATCAGGCCGGCTTCCGTGAACTGGTGAAGCGTATTGTAGATCGTCGCGAGCGACACCGGCACGCCGGCAGTAACCGCTTCCTCGTGCAGTTCTTCGACGGTCAAGTGCCGGTCGCCCTTGGCAAACAGGAGATCGCCAAGCGCAACGCGCTGGCGGGTGGGACGCAGGCCTGCACTGCGCAGCCTGACCTCAATGGCGATCGGGGCTTCACCCGTCATTAACACCAACTCCGGTTATTCTGGCGAAAAGCAATCATGTTTGTTCAAGCGATATAACTTTTGCGCAAAAGCCTTTCAATAGTTCAATGGGGACAAGAACCTTCGAAAGGCCGCAAAAACGGGCTTTTGACGCAATTAGGTCTGGTCGAGGCCTTGGCCTTCCTGTATGCGACCACCAAATACTGGCTCAAGCCGGGTCCGGAACCAAGAAATGAAGCCGCCATGCTTGCGCTTCATTTTCTGGTGAACTTGGACTAAAGACACACATCCATCGCCAAGAACGCGGGGGGAAACAGAGATTTATGACGACCAGACAGTCCAGCTACTCGTATGAAGAACTTATCGCCTGCGCACATGGCAAGCTCTTCGGGCCTGGCAATGCGCAGCTGCCTTTGCCGCCTATGCTGATGGTTCATCGGATCACGGACATTTCTGAAACAGGTGGCGCCTTCGACAAGGGCTATCTGCGAGCCGAATACGATGTTCGTGCCGACGACTGGTATTTCCCCTGCCATTTCGAAGGCAATCCCATCATGCCGGGCTGCCTCGGCCTTGACGGCATGTGGCAGTTGACCGGTTTCTATCTGGGTTGGCTCGGTGAACCGGGCCGCGGCATGGCCCTCTCGACGGGCGAAGTGAAGTTCAAGGGCATGGTCCGTCCGCATACGAAGCTGATTGAATACGGTATCGACTTCAAGCGTGTCATGCGCGGACGTCTGGTGCTCGGCACCGCCGACGGCTGGCTGAAGGCGGATGGCGAAACCATTTACCAGGCGACCGACCTTCGCGTCGGTCTCTCGAAAGATAAGACGGCCTAAAAACCGCATTTCGAGCGGCTCACGAAACAACAAGGGTTTGAGCAGATGAGACGGGTAGTTGTCACGGGTCTGGGTATCGTGTCTTCGATCGGAAACGACGCGGCCGAAGTCACCGAATCCTTGCGGCAGGCAAAGTCGGGTATTTCCTTCTCCAACGATTTCGCCGAGCACGGCTTCAAGTGCCAGGTCTGGGGCAGCCCCAAGCTCGGCTCGGAGAAACTGGCTGAACTGGTCGACCGCCGCGCCATGCGTTTCCTTTCGCAGGGCGGCGCCTGGAATCATGTGGCCATGAAGCAGGCGATTGCCGATTCCGGCCTGGAAGACAAAGACTACAGCGAAAACGAGCGCGTCGGCATCATCATGGGGTCCGGCGGCCCGTCAACGCGCACGCTCATCGAAGCGGCCGAGATCACCGTCAAGAACAACAGCCCGAAGCGCATCGGCCCCTTTGCCGTGCCGAAGGCCATGTCTTCGACCGCATCCGCGACGCTCGCCACCTGGTTCAAGATTCACGGCGTCAACTATTCGATCTCGTCTGCCTGCTCGACCTCTGCGCACTGCATCGGCAACGCCGTGGAAATGATCCAGTGGGGCAAGCAGGACATGATGTTTGCCGGCGGCCATGAAGATCTCGACTGGACGATGTCGAACCTCTTCGACGCCATGGGCGCCATGTCCTCCAAGTACAACGACACGCCGGATACCGCTTCCCGCGCCTACGACGTCAGCCGTGACGGTTTCGTCATCGCCGGCGGCGCCGGTGTGCTCGTCCTCGAGGAACTGGAACATGCCAAGGCGCGCGGTGCCAAGATCTATGCCGAAATCATCGGCTACGGCGCGACCTCCGACGGCTATGACATGGTCGCACCCTCGGGCGAAGGGGCCATTCGCTGCATGCGTCAGGCGCTGGCGACCGTGAAGGGCGATGTCGATTATATCAACACGCACGGCACGTCGACGCCGGTCGGCGACAGCAAGGAAATCGGCGCCATCCGTGAAGTTTTCGGCGACAAGATTCCGCATATTCAGTCCACCAAGTCACTGACGGGCCATTCGCTGGGAGCTGCCGGCGTTCAGGAATCGATCTATTCCCTGCTGATGATGCAGGAAGGCTTCGTCGGCGAAAGCGCGCATATCAAGGAACTCGATCCGGAATTCGAAGGCGTGCCGATCGTCCGCAAACGCATCGACAATGCGAAGATCGACATCGCTCTCTCCAATTCCTTCGGCTTCGGCGGCACCAACGCCACGCTCGTGTTCCAGCGCTATAACGGATAACAATATGACCGGAATCATGCAGGGTAAGCGCGGCCTCATCATGGGCGTCGCAAACAACCATTCTATCGCCTGGGGGATTTCGAAGGCGCTCGCTGCCCAGGGCGCGGAACTGGCTTTCACTTTCCAGGGCGATGCACTCGGCAAGCGCGTCAAGCCGCTTGCCGCCGAAGTCAATTCCGATTTTATTCTACCCTGCGATGTCGAGGATATTGCTTCGGTCGATACGGTCATCGACGCGCTCAAGGAGCGTTGGGGCAAGCTGGATTTCATCGTCCATGCCATCGGCTTTTCCGACAAGAACGAGCTGAAGGGCCTCTACGCCGATACGACGCGCGAGAACTTCAGCCGTACCATGGTTATTTCCTGTTTCTCCTTCACGGAGATCGCCAAGCGCTGCGCTCCGCTGATGGAAGATGGCGGCACCATGCTGACGCTGACCTATAACGGCTCCACGCGCGTCATTCCGAACTACAACGTCATGGGCGTCGCCAAGGCCGCTCTGGAAGCCTCCGTGCGCTATCTGGCGGCGGATTACGGCCAGCGCGGCATCCGCGTCAACGCCATTTCGGCAGGCCCGATCCGCACGCTCGCCGGCGCCGGTATTTCCGATGCCCGCGCGATCCTGTCGTGGAACCAGCGCAATGCGCCGCTGCGCAAGACCGTCACCATCGATCAGGTCGGCAGCTCCGCGCTGTACCTGCTTTCGGATCTCTCGACGGGTGTGACGGGCGAAATCCATTTCGTGGATGCAGGCTACAACATTACCTCCATGCCGACGCTGGAGACGCTGCGCAGGGCAGACGTCGAGTAAGGCCGACAAGGCTTAAAAAGAAAAGGCGGCCATCGGCCGCCTTTTTTATTTCCGTGCCCACAACACCTTGAAGCGGGCATTGCGGCAGGTCTCGCCGCTGTCCTTGAAATGCTCCGCAAGAACCGGTTCATACGGCAGGCCGCGATTGGCCACCAGCATGAGCCGTCCGCCGCCGCGCAGTGAAGAGGCGGCGGTCTTGATCATTGCCTGGCCGAGCGAAGGCTCGGCCGCGTGACCTTCATGGAAGGGCGGGTTCATGATGACGAGATCGTATTTATCCCGCACCGGCTCGCCCGCCACATCGTGCCAGAAGAAGCGTGTGGGCGCGTGCGGGCAGTTCTCCGCCAGATTGGCCTTGGCGGCCTCCAGGGCCTCGTAACTGGCTTCGTAGAGGTCGAGGCGGGCAAGGTTCGGAGACTTCTGCGCCATTTCAACGGAGAGATAGCCCCAGCCGGCGCCGAAATCAGCCACATCGCCGGTAAGATCGGTCGGCAGGCGTGAGGCGAGAAGCTGCGAACCGGCATCGAGCCGATCATGCGAGAACATGCCAGGCGAGGCAATGAAGCGTCCGTCGACGCGCACCGGCGACTTGCCGAACTTCGAAACGATCTCGCTGACATCGGCCGGCCGGCCGAACCAGAAGGCAACGCCATGATATTTCGGCATATGCTCGGTATCGAGGCCGAAACCTTCCACGCGCTTGCGCAACGGCTGGATACCGTCTTCCTTGCCGCCGGCGACGACGATCAGCCCGCCGGCCTTCACGCGGGAAAGGGCAGCGGCAATATTGGCCTCGTTTTCGCCCTTGTGCTTGTTGCAGAGCACAAGGCCCGCATCATAGTCTTCACCGTCGATCTCCGGCGTTGCCTCGACGCGTTGCGCCAGAAGCTGCCTGTAGAGCGGCTTGAAGCCCTGCACGGCAGCCAGAGACGCGGCAAAGCCCTCGGGCAGTACAAAGCCTGCCTCTGCGCCAAGGAAGAGCACACGCTCGCCTTCGCCGGGCGACGCTACTGTTTCGCTGGCAAAGGGGTGAAAAAGAGTTTTAAGCGTTTCGCGGCTCATGGTCTGGTCCCGTCATCTGGAGCAATTCCAGGGAAAGTGCGCGGCGGTTTTTGATCCGCAGTTGCGCAAAGGTCGAATACAAAAAGGGCGCGGAAACAGTCCCGCGCCCGAATATCAACGGAGAAGGCGCGGCTTATTCGGCCGCTTCATCCTTCTTCTTGTCGCCCTTTTCGGCAGCCGGGATTTCCTGGCCGTTGGCCTGGTCGACAACCTTCATGGACAGGCGAACCTTGCCGCGCTCGTCGAAGCCGAGCAGCTTGACCCAGACCTTGTCGCCTTCCTTGACGACATCCTGTGTCTTCGCGACACGCTCGGAAGCAAGCTGCGAGATGTGGACGAGACCGTCACGGGCGCCGAAGAAGTTGACGAAGGCGCCGAAGTCGGCGGTCTTGACAACAGTACCTTCGTAGATCTGGCCGATTTCCGGCTCGGCAACGATCGAGTGGATCCACTTGCGGGCGGCTTCGATTTCCTTGCCCGAGGAGGAGGCGATCTTGACGGTGCCGTCGTCCTCGATGTTGATCTTAGCGCCGGTCTTTTCGACGATTTCGCGGATGACCTTGCCACCCGAGCCGATGACTTCGCGGATCTTGTCGACCGGAATGTTCATGACTTCGATGCGCGGAGCGAATTCGCCGAGCTGGCCGCGGCTTTCGGTAATGGCCTTCGCCATTTCGCCGAGGATGTGGGCACGACCGCCCTGTGCCTGGCCAAGCGCGACCTTCATGATCTCTTCGGTGATACCGGCGATCTTGATGTCCATCTGCAGCGAGGTGATACCGTCGGCGGTACCCGCTACCTTGAAGTCCATGTCGCCGAGGTGGTCTTCGTCACCCAGAATGTCGGAAAGGACGGCGAAGCGGTCGCCTTCCAGGATCAGGCCCATGGCGATACCGGCAACCGGCTTGGCGAGCGGTACACCTGCATCCATCAGAGCGAGCGAGGTGCCGCAGACGGTAGCCATCGAGGACGAGCCGTTCGACTCGGTGATCTCGGAGACCACGCGCAGCGTGTAAGGGAACTGCTCAGGCGTCGGCAGTATCGGACGGATGGCACGCCATGCGAGCTTGCCATGGCCGATTTCACGGCGACCCGGGGAGCCCATGCGGCCGGTCTCACCAACCGAGTAGGGAGGGAAGTTGTAATGGAGCAGGAAGCGCTCCTTGTACATGCCCGTCAAGGAATCGACATACTGTTCGTCTTCGCCGGTGCCGAGCGTGGCAACGACGATCGCCTGCGTTTCACCGCGGGTGAAGAGTGCCGAACCATGTGTGCGCGGCAGGAGGCCGACTTCCGAAACGATCGGGCGAACGGTCGACAGGTCGCGACCGTCGATGCGGCTTTTGGTGTCGAGGATGTTCCAGCGAACGATCTTGGCCTGCAGGTGCTTGAAGACGGCGCCGATGACTTCGGCAGAGTACTTCGGCTCAACGCCTTCCGGGAAGAAGTGAGCCTTGACCTTTGCCTTGACGGCGTCGACGGCTGCGTAGCGGTCGGCCTTCTGGGTGATCTTGTAGCCTTCGCGCAGTTCAGCTTCGAAATGCTTGAGCATTTCGGCTTCCAGCTCGGAGTAGTCCTCCGGCTGGAAATCGCGGGGCTCCTTGGCAGCCACTTCAGCAAGCTTGATGATCGCGTCGAGAACCGGCTGGAAGCCCTTGTGGCCGAACATGACCGCGCCGAGCATGACTTCTTCGTTGAGTTCCTTGGCTTCGGATTCAACCATCAGAACGGCATCGTAGGTACCGGCAACGACGAGGTCGAGGGTCGACTCGTCCATTTCGTCGAGATGCGGGTTCAGAACATATTCGCCGTTGATGTAGCCGACGCGAGCACCGCCGACGGGACCCATGAAGGGAACGCCCGACAGCGTCAGGGCAGCCGAGGTGGCGATCATCGACAGGATGTCCGGATTGTTCTCAAGGTCATGCTGGACGACGGTGACGACGACCTGAGTGTCGTTCTTGTAGCCTTCCGGGAAGAGCGGGCGGATCGGACGGTCGATCAGGCGGGAAACGAGGGTTTCGTTTTCGCTTGGACGTCCCTCGCGCTTGAAGTAGCCGCCGGGGATCTTGCCGGCTGCGTAGGTCTTTTCCTGGTAGTTGACCGTCAGCGGGAAGAAGTCCTGGCCCGGCTTTGGCGCCTTGGCCGAAACGACGGTCGCAAGAACCACGGTTTCGCCATAGGTGGCGAGAACGGCGCCGTCAGCCTGGCGGGCGATCTTGCCGGTTTCGAGCTTGAGAGGGCGGCCGGCCCACTCGATTTCTACGGTATGTGTATCGAACATGTCTTGTCCTTCAATGCAGCCAACGCGCCGTCTCCAACTGGAGCAGCGCAGGGTCGACCGCAATTCAATGTGACGTATCACGGGCAAGACAACGGGAAGCTTTGAACGGCCGATTTCCTCAAGGAAACCGGGCCAAAGCTCTTGTGAAGCCTTGGCCGAAAGCATCCGGCAATCCTGCCCCATGACAGGTCAACGGTTGGTCTGGCAGATCCGGCCCATCCGGGTCCGCCGGTCTTCCATCGCGGGAAATAGTGCGCGGATGGAAGATTTCATCGGGTGCGTCGTCCCGAAATACATCCGGCGGACGCCCGGAAGCGCCCGCCGGAGAATTTTAGCGGCGAATACCCAGGCTGGTGATCAGCTTGGAGTAACGGCCTTCATCCTTCTTCTTGAGATAGTCAAGAAGCGAGCGGCGGGTCGAAACCATCGTCAGCAGGCCACGGCGGGAATGGTTATCCTTCTTGTGGTCCTTGAAATGGTCCGTCAGGTTATTGATGCGTTCTGTCAGGATCGCAACCTGGATTTCCGGAGAACCGGTATCACCTTCGACGGTTGCATATTCCTTGATCAGCGCAGTCTTGCGCTCAGCAGTGATCGACATCGGGGATCCTTTCGTAATAGGAGACTAGGTCGCCAAAAGCCGGGATGTCGTCCAGCTTTGGCCGTGAATGCAATCGGGGGATACCCCAGACGCTGGCGCTGCCTATAAACCAAATAAGCAGCGATGGAAAGAGGGGGCTTCCGTGGTGGCGGGTCAGCGCCCCGCCATGGAGTCTCGGATCATCGCATCATATCCCGCAGGATCCTGCAGCATGGCGAAATGGCTGGCATCCTTCAGGATGATGAGCTTTGCGCCAGGGATCTGTTTCGCCATCATCTCCGTGTGATCGAGCTTTACGGCCTCGTCATGGTCGCCGATGGCGAGCGTGACGGGTACCGTGATCTTCCCGAGGTCCGCGGCAGTCCAGGTGGGCTGCGTTGCCCACATTTCCGAGATCTGATTGACGAAGGCATCGTACTCGTTCGGGGTCGGCGATAGTTTCTTGTAATATTCGCCGGCGACGTTGATGTAGTCGGCGAACGTCTTGTTGTTCATGACGTCGGCCTTCACGCCGTCGGTCGTGACATTGGCCGCCTGGGCGATGACGCGGGTCAGCTTCTCCGGATTCTTCATCGCCATGTCGATGCCGATGATGCCGCCGTCCGACCAGCCGACCAGCGTAACCTTGCCGATCTTCAGATAGTCGAGAAGTGCCACATAATCCGATGTCATGAGGTCATAGCCGAAGGGCTGCTGGCTGCGCGTCGAACGCCCATGCCCGCGGCTGTCGGCAACGATAACAAGGTGGTCCTTGGCAAAATCGGCGACCTGATGGCCCCAGACATCGGCATTTCCCAAGCCGCCATGGATGAAGAGGATCGGGTCGCCCTCGCCATATTCGGCGAAATACATCTTGATGTCGTTCACATCGGTCATGCCGCTCGTCTTCGGCGTCGGCATGGGCGGGAAGGCCGGCAGTTCAGCCCAGCGCTCGGCAGATTGAGCACTGGCAACCGCCAGAAACAATGAAAAGAACGTCAGCATTCCGATTGTAATTCTGCGCATACTCTTCCCCTTTGACGGGCCTTCATGGCCCGCGGGAGAGCATATCGCATGGCTATCGGCTGACAACCGCCGCCATTGTTACGGCGGGGCCAACGGCGGTCAGCCGAAAACGCGCTTGGGCCGGAATTCGCCTTGTCCGATCTCGCCGATCGCAATCAGGCGGCCACGGGCAGTCGCATAGGCCTCGCTTTCGGCAACGGGCGCGTCACGACCGCGAACCAGGATCGGATTGCCCATCTTCAACCGGTGTGCCTGATCATCGCTGATAACAAGGTGGGGCAGGGCCGACAGCGCTTCGCATGTGTCGATCAGAAGCGCGTCGAGCGCGGCAAGGCGCTCATCCATGTCCTCGATTTCTTCAAGGGCCGTGAGCTTTGCAAGCGGCACCATCGTCTCCTCGGCAAAGGGCGCGACGAAAGTGCGGCGCAGACCGGAAACATGGCCGTAGCAGCCGAGTTCACGGCCGAAATCGCGGGCCAGCGCCCGCACGTAGGTGCCCTTGCCGCATTCGACCTCGAAATGCGCCGTATTGGCATCCGGGCAAGCGAGAAGTGTCAGGCGGTGAACCTCGACCTCGCGTGAGGGGATCTCGACCGCCTCGCCTTCGCGGGCCAGATCATAAGCGCGTTCGCCGGCGATTTTAATCGCCGAGAACTGCGGCGGAACCTGGCTGATCGTGCCGATATAGGCGGGCAGGATCTCGCGGATCTGCTCTTCGCTTGGGCGCTCCTCCGAGCTCTGCGTAACCTCGCCCTCAAGGTCGTCGGTCGCTCGCTCTTCGCCCCAGCTGACGGTGAATTCGTATATCTTGCGGCCGTCCATCACATAGGGAACGGTCTTGGTGGCATCGCCCAGCGCAATCGGCAGCATGCCGGATGCGAGCGGATCGAGCGTACCGGCATGGCCGCATTTCTGCGCCTTGAAGAGCCACTTGATCTTGGAAACGGCTTCCGTCGAGCCGAAATCCACCGGCTTGTCGAGGATCAGCCAGCCGGAAATCGGGCGGCCCTTGGGTTTACGTGGTCTGGACATCAATCTCTTCTGTTATTCGTCGTCACTGTCGAGGTCGCGGCTCACCTCGGGCGAACGCAGCAGCTCGTCGATCTTCTTGTAGTTGTCGAAGCTTGTATCGTCGCGGAAGCGCACTTCCGGCATGTATTTCATCTGCCGCAGCTGCGGTCCGAGCCTGCCGCGGATGAATTTCGCGTTACGGTTCAGCGCACCAATGACGACGCTGTGGTCGGAAACGCCGAGCGGCGTGACATAGGCCGTCGCGATCTTCAGGTCGGGCGACATCCGCACTTCGGAAATCGAGATTACGGTTGCCTCGATGATGTCGTCGCGCACTTCGCCGCGCTGCAGCACCTGGGTGATCGCTGCGCGAACCTGCTCGCCGACGCGCAGCATGCGCTGCGAGGGTGCCGAGGTTGTGGGTCTTGTTGCCATTGTTCTTTATCCCAAATGGATCGGGCGCCGGACTGGATCATCCGGCGCCCGTTCAAGATTTCAATCGTCGCCCAATCAGAGCGTGCGCGTGATGTGCTCGACGCGGAAGCACTCGATGACGTCGCCCTTACGCATGTCTTCGTAGTTCTCGAAGGCCATGCCGCACTCCTGGCCCATCGGCACTTCGGAGACTTCGTCCTTGAAGCGCTTGAGGGTCTTGAGCTTGCCTTCGTGCACGACGACGTTGTCGCGGATGAGGCGGACGCCCGCGCCACGCTCGACCTTGCCTTCGACGACGCGGCAACCCGCGACCTTGCCGACCTTGGTGATATTGAACACCTCCAGGATCTCGGCATTGCCGATGAAGGTCTCGCGACGTTCCGGCGAAAGAAGACCCGACATCGCTGCCTTCACGTCATCCACGAGGTCGTAGATGATGTTATAGTAGCGGATCTCGATCCCCTCACGTTCGGCGAACTGGCGTGCCTGCGCATTCGCACGCACGTTGAAGCCGATGATGGCAGCGTTCGATGCTTCGGCGAGCGAGATGTCGGACTCGGTGATACCGCCTGCACCCGAATGAACGATGCGGGCACGAACCTCGTCGGTACCGAGCTTGTCCAATGCGCCGGCAATCGCTTCGATCGAGCCCTGCACGTCGCCCTTGATGACCAGCGGGAATTCCTTGACGCCGGTGGACTGGAGCTGCGTCATCATCTGTTCCAGCGAACCGCGCTGTCCCGACAGGCGGGCAGCCGCCTTGTCGCGGGCGAGACGCTGACGATACTCCGAGATTTCGCGGGCGCGGCTTTCATTCTCGACGACGGCGAATTTGTCGCCTGCCTGCGGCGTGCCGGAAAGACCGAGAACCTCGACCGGGGTCGCCGGACTGGCTTCCTTCACATGGTCGCCCTTATCGGTGACCAGGGCGCGCACACGGCCCCATACGTCGCCGGCAACGATGATCTGACCCGGACGCAAGGTACCCTTCTGGACAAGCACTGTCGCAACCGCACCACGACCGCGGTCGAGCTGGGCTTCGATGACAGTACCTTCAGCCGTCCTGTTCGGATTGGCCTTGAGGTCGAGAATTTCGGCCTGCAGCAGGATTGCCTCGAGCAGCTTGTCGAGGTTCTTGCCGGTCTTGGCCGAGACTTCGACGTCGAGCACTTCACCGCCCATGGATTCCACGAAGACTTCGTGCTGCAGAAGCTGGTTGCGAACCTTCTGCGGATCGGCCTCGTGCTTGTCGACCTTGTTGATCGCCACGATGATCGGAACACCGGCCGCCTTGGCGTGGTTGATGGATTCGATCGTCTGCGGCATCACGCTATCGTCAGCCGCGACCACCAGGATCGCGATATCGGTAGCCTGCGCACCACGGGCACGCATCGCCGTAAAGGCCGCGTGACCGGGAGTATCGATGAAGGTGATCTTCTGGCCGTTCTGCTCCACCTGATAGGCGCCGATATGCTGCGTGATGCCACCGGCTTCGCCGGAGACCACGTTGGCATGGCGGATGGCGTCGAGCAGCGATGTCTTGCCGTGGTCGACGTGGCCCATGATGGTAACGACAGGCGGGCGTGAAACCAGTTCGCCCTGCTCGTCGGACAGGTTGAAGATGCCGAGTTCGACGTCGGATTCGGATACGCGTCTGACGGTATGGCCGAATTCACCGGCGATCAGTTCAGCGAGGTCGGCGTCGATGACGTCGCCCGGCTTCATCATCTGGCCTTCCTTCATCAGGTACTTGATGACGTCGACGGCACGTTCAGACATGCGCTGCGACAGTTCCTGAATGGTGATGGTTTCAGGCAGTTGGACCTCGCGAGTGATCTTCTCGCGCGTTTCCTGCATCTGGCTGCGGCGGAATTTTTCCTGCCGGCGGCGCATGGCCGAAAGCGAGCGCCCACGTGCATTTCCGTCGTCATCGACGTTTGCCGTGGTCACAGTCAGCTTGCCGCGACGGCGATCTTCTTCGCTCTTCGGGCGGGTTGTCACCGGCTTTGCGGGCTCCGGACGAACCGGACGGCCGCGCACCGGACTGCTGCGCGAAGCAGCGCCGCGGTCTTCCTCTTCGCCTTCACCACGGCGACCACGCACACCTGCCGGCGTACCAGGTGCCGGCCGGGCGGTCGAGGGCGACGGCGCGGTTTCCGTACGACGAGCGGCCGGCGCGGATGCCGGCGCCGCCTGCTGCGGACGCGGAGTTTCAACACGTGCTTCTGCTACAGGAGCGGCGGGTGGTTCGGCCAGGGCTGCTGCTGCGGCCTCAGCCTGGCGGACAGCCTCTTCGGCGGCGCGCAGCTTGGCTTCTTCCGCTTCTGCGGCCTGGCGTACGACCTCTTCTGCGGCGCGGCGCTTTTCATCCTCCGCGCGACGGATGGCATCCTGCGCGTCACGAGCCTGCGCTTCGGCAAGCGCTCGGCGGCGGGCGTCCATTTCCTCGGGCGAAAGATGGTTCAGCACCACGGGGCGCGGACGATCCTGCTGGCGCTGCGGCTGGTAGGATTGCTGCGGACGCTGGTTGGTCTGCTGCGGGCGCTGGTTGTTCTGGCCGCCGGGCTGTTGAATGCGCGGGGCCGGAGCCGACTGCTGCGGGCGAGCCTGCACGGGTGCCGGCGCCGGTTCGGGCGCGCGCACTAGAGCTGCGGGAGCAGGTGTTATCGGCTTTTCGTCTTCGGGGCGCATCGGGCGCCGCTTGCGGGTCTCGACGACGACCGCCTTCGTGCGACCGCGACCCATATCCTGGCGAACGGTACCCTGGCTCATCCCTGAAGGCTTCAGGGTGAGGGTCTTCTTCCCCGTTGCGCTGATTGTCTTGTCGTCGTTGCTGTCGGTCATTCGTTCCCGTTCCTTCGGACAGGGAACGATGAGACCATCACACCCTGTCAATCACATAAAATCGATCAATGATATTGCGGCCGGCTTGCGCCGGTGACCGCATCATTGTTTTTGCTGGCCAGCGCCGCCCGGTGCCCGGGACTGACCGCCGCTACGGTACTGTTCGAGCATCTTTGCGCGCTTCACTACACCCTCACCTGCCTGCCCTGCAAGCACTGCGGCATGGATAAAAGCATTCTGGCCCATCACCCCTTCCATTTCGCTCTCCGAGAAGAGACGGAAGGAAGGTATTTCATCCTCGGTTTCCATTCCGAGGTGCCAGGCCTTGCGGGCCTGGTCAATTTTTCTCACTCCATCGGCGGCGGCATCCGTCGAATGGAACACCGCCAGCGCAGCTCCGCTGCGGATCGCGGCATCCACCTTGGCCGAGCCGGTGACGAGTTGGCCCGCTTTGCGCGCCATGTTCATCATCTGCAAGAGCTGCAGCAGAAACAGCCGCTCCACACGCTCGCCGAGGTCCTCGGCTGCCTTCACATCGGTCTTGAGCGCGCGGGCGAAGAGTTTCTTCGCCACCGCCCTTTCGACCAGTGACCGGTCGATCTTCACCCAGCAGCCGCGTCCCGGCAGCTCGCGTTTCAGATCTGGCACCACCGTCCCGTCAGGGGCGGCCACGAAGCGGATCAACTCGTCCGGCGATCCGCTTTCGCGTGTCACGATGCACATGCGGCCGTTCACGTCGTAACCTGCAAGATCGTCGTCCTCAGGAGATGTGTCCGGCTTCAGCGTCATTATGCGTCCTGCTCGGCAGCATCGGCCTCGACAGCCTCAGCACCCTTCGCAAGGTCTTCTTCAGTAATCCAGCCGGCAATCAGGCGAGCCTGCACGACCATCTGTTCGGCTTCGACACGCGAAATGTCGAACTTCGAGAACAGACCCTCGAACTTCTTCGTTTCGCCGTTCTTGCGTTCGGTCCAGCCCACGAGATCGTCCGCTGCACAGCCTGCAAAGTCTTCGATCGTCTTGATGCCGTCTTCGCCGAGCGCGACCATCATCTGGGCAGTAATGCCTTCGATCTGGCGCAGCTCGTCTTCAACACCCAGCGCCTTGCGCTTCTCGTCCATTTCGGCCTCGAGCTTCTCGAGGAATTCGCGGGCGCGGGTCTGGATTTCCTGCGCCGTATCCTCGTCGAAACCGTCGATCGAAGAGATTTCGTCGAGATCGACATAAGCCAGTTCCTCGACGGCGGCGAAGCCTTCCGAAGCCAGAACCTGGCCGACCATCTCGTCGACGTCGAGCGAGTCCATGAAGAGGTTGGTGCGCTCGTTGAATTCCTTCTGACGGCGCTCGGATTCTTCCGCTTCCGTCATGATGTCGATGTCCCAGCCCGTCAGCTGCGAAGCGAGACGGACGTTCTGGCCGCGGCGGCCGATGGCGAGCGAAAGCTGCTCATCCGGAACGACCACTTCGATGCGCTCCGCATCCTCGTCGAGAACGACCTTGGCGACTTCAGCCGGCTGCAGGGCGTTGACGACGAAGGTCGCCGGGTCCTGCGACCAGGGAATGATGTCGATCTTCTCGCCCTGGAGCTCGCCGACGACCGCCTGGACGCGCGAACCACGCATACCGACGCAGGCGCCGACCGGATCGATCGAGCTATCGTTCGAGATGACGGCGATCTTGGCGCGTGAACCCGGATCGCGGGCAACCGATTTCACCTGGATGATGCCGTCGTAAATTTCCGGCACTTCCATCGTGAAGAGCTTCACCATGAACTGCGGATGCGTGCGCGACAGGAAAATCTGCGGGCCGCGCTGTTCGCGACGGACATCATATACGTATGCACGGACACGATCGCCATAGCGCACGTTTTCGCGCGGGATCATTTCGTCGCGGCGGATGATGCCTTCGCCACGGCCGAGGTCGACAATGACATTGCCGTATTCGACGCGCTTGACCGTGCCGTTGACGATTTCGCCGGTGCGATCCTTGAATTCGTCGAACTGGCGGTCACGCTCGGCTTCGCGCACCTTCTGCACGATCACCTGCTTGGCAGACTGTGCGGCGATGCGGCCGAAATCCATCGGCGGCAGCGGATCGGCGATGAAGTCGCCGATGGCGGCATCCGGGTTGCGGTCGCGAGCAAGCTCCAGCGGGATCTGTGTGGAATAGTCCTCGGCCTTCTCGACGACTTCGAGCAGGCGCTGCAGGCGGATTTCACCGGTCTTCGGGTTGATGTCGGCGCGGATATTGGATTCGGTACCGTAACGGGAACGCGCCGCCTTCTGGATGGCATCGGCCATCGCGGCAAGCACGATCTCGCGGTCGATGACCTTTTCGCGCGCCACTGCATCTGCGATCTGCAGAAGTTCGAGCCGGTTTGCACTGACTGCCATTGTACTGTTTCTCCGTCCTTGACTACCCGGGTTCCCGTCCCTGGAGCTTACGTTGATCGGTTATTCTTCGTCTTCCGCTTCGTTCTGGTTCGCAGCCTGCGCTTTTGCCAGCTTGTCGGCGCGCAGTGCATCGCGGATCAGATCGTCGGTCAGAATAAGTTTGGCATCGCTGAGCGCTGTGAAGGGTATGACAACCTTCTGCTCCTCGCCGTAGGCAACTTGATCGCGTTCGATCGTGAACCCATCGGCGTCCGCTTCGACGATCTTTCCGCGGAAGCGTTTACGATTGCCGATTATGATCGACGTTTCGCACTTCACAAGATGGCCCTGCCAGCGAACGAAATCGGACTTCCGCACCAGAGGGCGGTCGATGCCCGGCGAAGACACTTCGAGATGATACTCTTTATCGACCGGATCTTCCACATCGAGCACAGGAGAAATCGCCATGGAGACCTGCTCGCAGTCCTCGACGGTCATCGTGCCATCGTTCTTCTCGGCCATGACCTGCATCGTCATGCCGTTCTGATTGAGCATCCGGACACGAATGAGACGGAAGCCGATGTCGACGATCACGGGTTCGATGATGTCGGCGAGACGCTGGTCAAGCCCGGTCTCGGTAATCAGCCGCGGCTCATGTTGATTGTCTGCGTTTGTCAGATCCGACAAGCGGTGCGCTCCCTGCGATTTCTGGCATTCGGGGTGATCGCGCTAATAAAAAAGAGCGGGTCCTCGCGGCCCACTCTTCATCGTACGATCAAGAATTTGAGTGCCATATAGTCCCGTTTTTTAGAAATTGCAAGGTCAGGGGCGATTCCGCCTCTTTCGCCCCTGGAGGTGCGAGCTAACCTATGGCGAGCACTTATCTTCCGCATATATTGCTATTGAGGCATAACGATAAAAGCGGGGGGAAGCGTGGCCTATACTTCATCGACATTTGCGCCTTTGCGGCATGAGACCTACCGCACCATCTGGTTTGCAAGCCTCGCCTCGAACTTCGGCGGCCTGATTCAGGCCGTCGGTGCCGCCTGGATGATGACGGTCATCACCTCGTCCGAGGATATGGTTGCGCTGGTCCAGACCTCGACCGCGCTGCCGATCATGCTGTTCTCTCTGATCTCGGGCGCTCTCGCCGACAATTATGATCGGCGCCGGATCATGCTGACGGCGCAATCCGCAATGCTCGTGGTCTCGATCCTGTTGACGGCCTGCGCTATCATCGGCTGGATTACACCCGGACTGCTGCTCTTCTTTACGTTTTTGATCGGCTGCGGCACGGCGCTCAACAATCCCTCCTGGCAGGCCTCGGTCGGCGACATGGTGCCGCGCGCCGATTTGCCAGAGGCGGTCACGCTGAACAGTATGGGTTTCAATATAACCCGCAGTGTTGGTCCGGCGATCGGTGGCGCCATCGTGGCGGCGGCCGGTGCGGCTGCGGCCTTTGCAGTGAATGCGCTGAGCTACATTGCGCTCCTCTATGTGCTATTTCGCTGGCGGCCGAGTACGCCTGCCTCGACGCTGCCGCGCGAAACACTCGGCAGTGCCATTTTTGCCGGCCTGCGTTATGTCTCCATGTCGCCCAACCTTGAAAAGATCCTCCTGAGAGGGCTGGTATTCGGTATCGGGGCAAGCTCCATCCAGGCTTTGCTGCCGGTCGTTGCGCTCGATCTCGTCTCTGGCGGGCCGCTGACCTATGGTTTCATGCTCGGCGCCTTCGGCATCGGCGCGATCGGTGGTGCCGTCCTCAGCACCAGGCTGCGCGACATGTTCTCCAGCGAGACGATCATCCGCCTGGCCTTTTCAGGCTTTGCATTCAGCGCCGTGATTGCAGCTCTCAGCCCAAGTGCCGTGCTCACCTCGGCCGGGCTGCTCGTTGCCGGTGCCTGCTGGGTTTCGGCACTGTCGCTCTTCAATATCATCGTCCAGCTTTCGACGCCGCGCTGGGTGGTCGGCCGCGCTTTGTCGCTTTACCAGACCGTCACCTTCGGCGGCATTGCCGGCGGGAGTTGGCTCTGGGGTGTTGCCGCCGACCGGTATGGTCTTTCGAACGCCCTGCTGATGTCGGCCGCGGTCCTGCTGTTTGGAGTCGTGATCGGCCTGCGCTTTTCCATGCCGGCTTTCGCCACGCTCAATCTCGATCCGCTGAACCGCTTCATCGAACCAGCTCTCGGCCTCGATATCACGCCACGCAGCGGCCCGATCGTCATCCAGGTCGATTACCAGATTGCCGATGATGACCTGGCCGAATTCATGACGCTGATGGAAGAGCGCCGCCGCATCCGCATCCGCGACGGCGCCCGCAACTGGGCGCTGATGCGCGATCTTGAGAATCCCGGTCTCTGGACGGAAACCTATCATACGCCGACCTGGGTTGAATATATCAGGCACAACCAGCGCCGCACACAGGCCGATGCCGAAAATACCGACCGGCTTCGTGTCCTGCACCGCGGCGAGGGCTTGCCGCACGTTCATCGCATGATCGAGCGCCAGGCCATTCCGCCAGTCGATGACGTCTTCCACAAGGCGCCGATCGATCTGCACCATTAAGGCCCATTATGCACGTCTTCCGAAGCGCCCGGCAATCCGATCTCGCCGACATCATCCGACTGCTCGCCGATGATGATCTTGGCAGCACGCGGGAGGTCGTCTCGGATCCCCCAGATGCGCGCTATCTCGCAGCCTTCGCCGCAATCGACGCGGATCCCAACCAATTGCTCGCCGTTGCAAGCGACCAAGCTGATCGGGTCATCGGCTGCCTGCAGCTGAGCTTTCTTCCCGGCCTTTCGAGAGCGGGCATGTGGCGCGGCCAGATCGAAAGCGTGCGCATTGCGAAGGATCATCGCGGCTCCGGGCTCGGCTCGCAATTCATCGAATGGGCGATCGCCCGCTGCGCGGAACATGGTTGCGGTCTCGTGCAGCTCACATCCGACAAGACGCGCGTGGATTCGATTCGGTTCTACGAAAAGCTCGGTTTCGTGGCGAGCCATGAGGGGCTGAAGCGTAACCTGTAAAGCATCCGCCGGGCGTAGGCTCTTACTTCAGCTTGCCCTTCATCGACGCCTCGGGAAAGCAGGTCGGTTTCATCCCGTTCTTTTCCTGCCATTGGCCGATCGCTCGGCGCGTCTTGTAGCCGGGCAGTCCGTCTGAACCGCCGACATCGTAACCCTGCCGTTCCAGCGCCCGCTGCATGGCGGCGACATCCGAGCGCAGCATCTTTCCGACATCGCCCCATTGTCCCTGGAAGGCGCCGGAACCGAAAGCGATGCGGTCGGCAAGGTTGCCGATATAGAGGGCATAGAGGTCGGAGTTGTTGTATTCCTTGATGATGTAGAAGTTCGGCGTGACGATGAATTCCGGCCCGTCGCGCCCGGCCGGCACCAGCATCATGCCCTGTGCTTTCAGCTCGCCGGACGGAAAGCCCTTGCCTGAAATGCGATCGATGCCGAGTGATGCCCATTGAGAGAGCGGCTTGGCAAGGTCAGGCCCTTCCTGCGCGCAGGAGACGGCTTGCGGGATCGTCACCTCGAACCCCCAGTCGCGATCGCGCTGCCAACCCTTCTTCACAAGGAAATTGGCGATCGAAGCCAGCGTATCGGGAACCGATGTCCAGATGTTGCGGTGACCGTCGCCATCGAAATCGACGGCATATTTCAGATAGCTCGTCGGCATGAATTGCGGCTGGCCGAGCGCACCCGCCGACGATCCCTTGAAGTCCGCAGGGGTCACGTCGCCGCCGTCGAGAATGTGCAGCGCGGCGATCAGCTCCATGCGGAACATGTCCTTGCGGGTCGACATGAAGGCCTTTGTCGCAAGTATCTCGACCGCCGAATTGGGGATCTTCGCCGCACCGAAGCCCGTCTCGCGTCCCCAGATTGCCAGCACGATCGAACCGGGCACGCCATAAGTCTTTTCAATGCGGCTGAGCGTCGAGGCATATTGCGAGGCAAAGCCGCGCCCGGTCATGGCGAGCCGTTTCAGCCGGTCCTCGTTGAAATAGGGCCCCGGCGAGGAAAATTCGGCCTGGGTCTGCTTCTGCTCCTTGGGCGGCGGAAAGCCGGGAGGGGCGAGATCCGTCAGGGTCCAATCCAGTTCGATGCCGGAAAAGGCAGCCCGGAAGGTCTTCTCCGAAATGCCGTTCTTCTTCGCCTCCGGCCAGAGATCGGCCTGAACCCACTTTTCGAATTGCGCTTCGACGTCGGCTTTCGACGGAGCTGCATATGACGGGATCGCGGAAAACGCCAGCAAGGCGGCGCCTGCAAGAAGAAGCCTGCCGAAGAAACCCCTAATCATGTATCCCCCTAGATTGCTGTGCGCGCTCGAAGCGCTGCCGTCAGCGTTCCCTCATCGAGATAGTCGAGTTCCCCGCCGACCGGCACCCCATGCGCCAGCCGCGTGATCTTCACCTTGAGATCGGCAAGCTGGTCGGTGATGTAATGCGCCGTCGTCTGCCCCTCGACGGTCGCATTTACCGCGATAATGATCTCCTTGATGCCGCCTTCGCCCACGCGGTTGATCAGCCCGCGGATATTGAGATCTTCAGGCCCGACACCATCAAGTGGCGATAGCGTGCCGCCAAGAACATGATAGGCGGCATTCAGCGCGCCGGCGCGCTCCAGAGCCCAGAGATCCGAGACATCCTCGACGACGATGATCACGGATTGGTCGCGTTGCGCATCGGTGCAGACCGTGCAGGGGTCGACAGTATCGACATTGCCGCAACGCGAGCAGATTTTCACCTTGTCATAGGCCTCACCCATCGCATGTGAGAGGGGGCCGAGAAGCTGGTCTTTCTTCTTGATGAGATGCAGTGCCGCCCGCCGTGCCGAACGCGGCCCGAGGCCCGGCACTTTCGCCAGAAGCTGGATCAGTTTTTCGATTTCCGGGCCGGTGACTCGCTTTGCCATGCGCCGTTCTTAACTGATATGGAACGAAAACGGAATCGCAGAAGGATTGCCTGGTTGATGAAAATACTCGCCGTCTGCCGCGGGAGCGCCGAAAGGCTGCCGGGCAAGAGCTACAAGACCGGTATCTTCAAACACGCCGTCACCGGTGGCGTCATGATCGATGCCGAAGGCCTCGTCGGCGATGCCATCTGCAACAGGAAACATCACGGCGGCGTCGATCAGGCCGTCTATCTGGAGGGTTCTGTCAGCCTCGACTGGTGGTCGAACGAAATCGGGCATCCCGTCGAGCCCGGCACCTTCGGCGAGAATCTCGTCATCGAAGGGCTCGATAACCGCGATGTCTCGGTCGGTGACCGCTTCATGACAGGCGAACTGATCCTTGAAGTCACGTCCTGCCGCATTCCCTGCGCCACCTTCGCAGCAAGGATGAACGATCCCAAATTCGTCAAGCGGTACACCCAGTCGGCACGCCCCGGCATTTATTGCCGGGTGATATCAAATGGGATCGTGGAAGCCGGAATGCCGGTTGAATATAAGCCATTTCCGGGCGCCGCGGTCACGATGCCGGAAATGATGGAAACGTTCGGGCGCCGGCTGTCAGCCGCGGACCGCGAGCGCTATCTGGCAGCGCCCGTTCACTACAAGCTGCGAGCCGTGCTGGAAGCACAGCGATAGTTCAGCGGATCGCGATCGTGACGGCAGCACCCGCCATCGTTCCAGCACTCACCCGATTGGCGATCTGCACGGCACGCCGGCTCTTCAGGAAACCGCGGGCCTTGGCCGCAAGCAGCATCCAGCTGAAATCGACAACAGCCAGAACGACGAACAACGTGACGACGAGTTCGGCCCAACCGGCAGGCGACACCGAGGGGATGTCGATGATCGACGGTAGAAGTGCCACGTAGAACATCATGATCTTCGGATTGCCAAGCGCTATCGCCAGGCCGGTCAGAAACATACGGCCGCGTGAGCGCTCCTGCGGCAGTTCGTCTTCTTCGACCTCGGCTTTGGCAAACCACATTTTCCAGGCGAGATAAAGAAGATAGAGCACGCCCAGCCACTTGATGACGACGAAGACGTGGTAGAAGCTTTCAGCGATCGCCGAGAGGCCGGCAATGGCACAGGTCAGCCAGATCGCATCCCCCGCCCACATGCCGAACAGGAAGGGCAGCACGTCGCGCGCGCCCTTCGAGATGACGCGGGCGACGAGCGCCGCAACGCTCGGTCCCGGTGTTCCCGCAGCAATGAAAAGAGCGCCGGCGAAAACCAGCAACGTCGTCAACGTCATCGTGTCTCGTCTCCTCCGGGGTCAGTCGATTACCGGAACAGTCGTCGGGAAATCAGAAGGGCAGCTTGAAACCAGGCGGGATCGGCAGGCCGGCCGTCAGCGCCTTGGTCTTTTCCGCGGCGATGGCTTCGGCCTTATCCTTGGCGTCCTTGTGGGCGGCAACGATCAGGTCTTCGAGGATTTCGACGTCGTCTTCCTTGAAGAGGGAAGGGTCGATCTTCAGGCTCTTCAGTTCGCCCTTGCCGGAGATGATGACGGTGACGAGCCCGCCGCCTGCCTTGCCTTCGGCAGTCAGCTCGGCGATTTCCGCCTGCATCTGCTCCATCTTGGCCTGCATTTCCTTGACTTTGCCCATCATGCCCATGATGTCGCGCATCGTCTTCTCCTTCTTGAAACTAGAATTCTATGTCGTCGCCCGGCAGGATATCGCCCTCTTCGGATTCGGCTGCGGCGGGCGGCTTGATTTCCTCCGCTTCCTCCTCCGGCGTCGGTGCCCTCACGCGCACGTCGATGATCTTGGCACCCGGAAACTGGGCGAGGATTGCGGCGACATCAGGATCCTGGCGTGCATCGCTAACACGCTGCTCCTGAGCCTTGGCCTCCGCCTCGACCATAGTTGGCTGGCTTTCCTCGCGGCTGAGGCTGACGATCCAGTGTATGCCGGTCCACTCCCTGAGCTTGACGGCAAGTTCGTTGAGCAGCGTGTTTGGAGCGCCTTCAGCGAGGCTGACGTCCAGCCGACCGGGCTCGATGCGCACGGGGCGCACGAAGGTCCGCAGCAGCGCCTTCATCTTCGGGTCGCGCTTTTCAGCGGCGAGATCGACGATATCGCTGATCGAATTGACCGATACGAGTGGCTTCGGTGCTTCCGCTGGCCTCGTCTCGACGCGGCCGATATTTTGCGGCTCCGGATTGGGCACGGCGCGCAACATGGCCGTCGGGCCTGACGGTTGCGGCCGCGGTGCCGGCTCGGGAGACCGTGCCTGTACGCTTGTCTGGTAGGGAACGCGCGTGCCGCCACCACCATTGCCCGAAGGCGCAGGCGAGGACGGACGTGACGCACTGCCTTCATTGGAGAATTCCGCAAGCCGCCGCGCTGCATCCTCGGGTGCCGGCAGATGCGCTGCATGCGCCAGCCGGATCAGCACCATTTCGGCCGCGCCTGCCGTGCGCGAGGAGTTTTCCGTCTCCGGAATGCCCTTCAGCAGCATCTGCCAAATGCGCGAAAGTGTCGTGACCGCGACACTCTGTGCGAATTCAGCCGCCTTGATACGCTCCACTTCGCTGAGCGAAGGGTCGTTTGCCGCATCGGGCACATACTTCAGCCGAGTCACCAGATGCGTGAAATCGGCAAGATCGGTCAGAACCACGACGGGATTGGCCCCTGCCTCGTATTGGCTCTGGAATTCATTGAGCGCACTTGCAACATCGCCGCGCACGACATGCTGGAAGAGATCGACGATGCGGGCGCGGTCGGCAAGGCCGAGCATGCCGCGCACTGCTTCCGCCTGCACCGCGCCGCCGCCATGGGCGATCGCCTGATCCATCAGCGACAGACCGTCACGCGCCGAACCTTCGGCAGCGCGCGCGATCATCGCCAGCGCGTCCGGTTCCGCCTCGATGCCTTCCTTGGCGGCGATCGTCGTGAACAGGCCGACGAGATCCGAGGCGCTGATGCGACGCAGGTCGAAGCGCTGGCAGCGCGAGAGAACGGTGATAGGGACCTTGCGGATTTCCGTCGTCGCGAAAATGAACTTCACATGTTCGGGCGGCTCTTCCAGCGTCTTCAACAACCCGTTGAAGGCCTGTGTCGACAGCATGTGCACTTCGTCGATGATGTAGACTTTGTAACGCGCCGAAACCGGCCGGTAGCGCACCTGCTCGATGATCTCTCTGATATCGTCGATACCGGTATGCGAAGCGGCATCCATCTCGATCACATCGACATGGCGGCCTTCCATGATCGCCTGGCAATGCTCGCCGGGCACCCGAAGGTCGATCGTCGGCTTGTCGATCTCGGCCGTCTTGTAGTTCAGCGCCCGCGCCAGGATGCGCGCCGTCGTCGTCTTGCCCACCCCGCGCACACCGGTCAGCATATAGGCCTGCGCGATGCGGCCGGTCTCGAACGCGTTGGTGAGCGTGCGGACCATCGGCTCCTGGCCGACCATCAGGTCCGTGAAATCCTTGGGGCGGTATTTGCGTGCCAGCACCCGGTACCCGGTGCCCGTCGAGGCGGCATCTTGTGACTGTCGCTCGGTGTCGCTCATCGCCCTGCTTGCGCCCGGAAAGGCCGGGCTTCTTGGAAGAGAAGGTGGGAGGCTGGCACGATGACCCGTGCCGGGCTCGTTAGGGCTGCTTCCTTCCGGACCTGACCCGGTTGGCGAGTGGCTCGTCCACCACCAACCTCCCGAATGCACATATCGGCAAAATCGACATCAAAAGCAAGCCAAGCTCAAAAAAAACTGCTAGTCCATTGGAAAACATCAGGAGAATGCCCTTGAGCGATTTCGTGCTGGACCCCAGGCTCGAAAACGACAGCACCAGTATCATGGTGACTGGCCTGTGCGATGTCAGGCTGTCGAAGGACGCTCGCTGGCCCTGGTTGATCCTGGTGCCGCGCCGCGCCGATATCACGGAGATCTTTCAGCTGACGCCGCTCGACCAGGTGCTGCTCACCTTCGAGATCGATCTCGTCTCCACGGCGCTCAAGGCGATTACGGGTACCACAAAAATCAATGTCGGGGCACTTGGCAATATCGTCCGCCAGCTTCATGTTCATGTCATTGCGCGTTCCGAAGGTGATGCGAACTGGCCGGGGCCTGTCTGGGGTTTCGGCAAGGCCGAGCCTTACGAGGACGGAACAAGAAACGAATTCATAGCAAAGCTGCGGGAAGCCCTTTCATCATGAGTCATTCGCTTTTCGATTCGGACGTACCGCATCCCGAACCCAGCAATCTCACCGCCTTTGCCGCCAATGACCTTAACCGTGACAGCGAACATCGCGATGAAGCCTCGGTCGAAAAGGCGCTCGCCCGCGAAGGCACGCATATCTTCGCATTCGCCAAGGACAAGCTCGTGCTGAAGCACGACGGTCAGGTGCTCGATCCGCTCTTTGCCCGCTACGAGCTGCAGGAGCTGAAACCGGACTGGGACGAGACTGTGCTGCTCGGCTATCGCAAAACCGGGGAGCCGCGCCTTGCTGTGCCCGTCGGTATCGACGTCGAAGATATGGCAAGCCAGTACAAGCCGGTCGACGGCCGTGCGCTTTTCCGCGACGAGTTGGTGGATGAGATACTGCTCGGCGAGTTCGCCCAGGCCGCAAGCCTCATCCGCTGGAACGGCGACAATCGCTTCTGCGGTCGCTGCGCCGCGGCCATGGAAATCCGCATCGGCGGCTACAAGCGCGTCTGCACTGCCTGCGAGCATATGATTTTTCCGCGTACCGATCCCGTGGTCATCATGCTGACGATCGACGAGGAGCGTGATCTCTGCCTGCTTGGCCGCAGCCCGCATTTTGCGCCGGGCATGTATTCCTGTCTGGCAGGCTTTCTGGAGCCCGGCGAAACCATCGAAAATGCGGTGCGCCGCGAAACGCTGGAAGAATCCGGCATCAGGACCGGCCGCATCCGCTATCATGCCTCGCAGCCCTGGCCGATGCCGCATTCCCTGATGATCGGCTGTTATGCCGAGGCGAAATCGCACGAGATTCACCGTGATGAGGCCGAACTCGAGGATTGCCGCTGGTTCACCCGTGAGGAAACCATCGAAATGCTGGAGCGCCCTGGCGCCAACGGCAAAGCGCCGCCGCCAAAGGGCGCGATTGCCCATCGTCTGATGCGCGACTGGGTGGAGTGGAAACGCTGAGCAGGAGCCGAAACGCGCGGGTGGTCGTCACCCGGCCTCGGCCATGCTGCAAGAAGGTATAATCATGGTCGCCCGTTCGGAACGGCTGTTGGCCCTGCTTCAGACGCTCCGGCGCTACCGGCGGCCGGTCACCGGCACTGTGTTGGCCGGGGAAACCGGCGTCAGCCTGCGCACGCTCTACCGCGACATTGCGAGCCTCCAGGCGCAAGGTGCGATGATCGAGGGAGAGGCCGGCATAGGTTATGTGCTGAAGCCCGGCTTCATGCTGCCGCCGATGATGTTTTCCGAAGAGGAACTGGAAGCTCTCGTGCTCGGCTCCAGATGGGTGGCGCGCGCTGCCGAGCCACGCCTGGCCAGTGCCGGCGCGGATGCGCTTGCGAAGATCGCCGCCGTGTTGCCCCCCGACATGCGCGACATGGTCGATTCGGCCACACTTTTTGTCGGCAGGAAGCGGCAGGATGAGGATAAGGCGGATGTCTCAGCCATCCGCAAGGCGATCCGTCTCGAGCGTATCCTCGAACTGCATTATGGCGACGAGCAGGGCCGCGTCTCCCGCCGGCGCGTCTGGCCTTTCGCGCTCGGCTATTTCGAGCATGTGCGCATCATCATGGCCTGGTGCGAGCTGCGCCAGGATTTCCGCCATTTCCGCACCGATCGCATCATCGATATGGCGATCGATGAGACGCGTTATCCACGCCGCCGCACGGCACTTCTCAAAGAGTGGCGGGCCACGCAGGATACTCCGATCGAGCAGTGACACTGCTGCCATAAACTGTCAGCAGGAAGCGCTATTATCAGTACCAGTCCAGCAGGAAAGGAGTACTGATCATGGGAATGCCCCAAGTCGTTCAATATGCCGGCCGTCGTACTTCCGTCAAAGCCGGAAAGACCCTTCGCTCTCGCCTGGTACGCTTGTTTTCGGATCGCTTCGTAACGCCGTCACTGCGCCGTCCGCGCCTTGATATCGAGACGATGCCGCTATGGCACAAGCGCGATCTCGGCTTCAGCGATGGGCAGGACTGGCGCGTCGGTGACGATCTCTTCCGCTAAGGCCGCACGCCGACATCATCGACATTCTTCCCGGTAACGAAGCGGCGCTCTCTGCAGAACCGTGACAGGAGAACTACTGCCATAACTTGGCAGTAGCCGTTTTCGGCCGTGCATCTTTCAACCCCGATGGAGAACCGAAATGACCAGCCCCAATCTTATTATCCTTTATGTCAAGGATCCCGCCGAAAGCGCCGCCTTTTACCGCAATATCCTGAGCCGCGAGCCGGCCGTGGAGGCGCCGAATTTCGTCGCCTTCCCTCTCGATGGCGGCTTCACTCTCGGCCTCTGGCGCCGCAGCAAGGTCGAACCGCAACCCTCGGCCATCGGCAACCGTGGCGAAGTCGCTTTCATGGTAGCAGGCGAAAATGCCGTCGCCAGGCATTACGAAGACTGGCGCAGTCGCGGCCTGCCCGTCGCCCAGGAACTGACCGAACTCGACTTCGGCCCAACCTTCGTCGTGCTCGATCCGGATGGGCACCGGCTGCGTGTTTGTGAGCCGGATAAATAAGTTTGAACATGAAGCCCCTCCGGCCATCTGCCAGAGGGGCTTTTTGCAATCTATAGAAGCCCGCGCATCGGATGGCCCTTATAGACGCCGAGGATGCGGACCTTCTCGGAGAAGAAACGCAATTCCTCCAGCGCGCGGCGCACATGCGCGTCGTTCGGGTGGCCCTCGATGTCGGCGTAGAACTGCGTCGCCACGAACTTGCCGCCGAGTTGGTAGCTCTCGAGCTTGGTCATGTTGATGTTGTTCGTCGCAAAGCCGCCGAGCGCCTTGTAGAGTGCTGCGGGAATGTTGCGGACATTGAAGACGAAGGTGGTGACGATCTTCTCGTCATGGGTCGAGCGTTCTGCCCATTCCTCGTCACGCGACAGCACCACGAAGCGTGTCACGTTGTTTTCCGTATCCTCGACATTTTCAGCGATGATGTCGAGCCCGTAGAGGTCGGCGGCAAGGCGCGGCGCGAGCGCTGCCATCGAGCGGTCGCCGGTTTCCTTGACGAGCTTGGCAGCCCCTGCCGTATCGCCGGCGATGACGGGCTTCCAGCCGTTGGCCCGTACGATCTTGCGGCACTGGCCGAGCGCATGGATATGGCTATGCACGGTCCGGATTTCATCCTTCGTCACGCCCGGCAACACCATGAGCTGAAACCGGATCGGCATGAAATATTCGCCGATGATATGCAGGCGTGATTCCGGCAACAGGTGGTGGATGTCGGCGACGCGACCCGCGATCGTGTTTTCGATCGGGATCATGCCGATATCGGCGTCACCATTGTCGACCGCCGTGAAGGCATCCTCGAAGGTCTGGCAGGGCAGCGGCTCCATGGTCGGAAACATGTCGCGGCTCGCCATGTCGGAATTTGCGCCGAATTCGCCCTGGAAGGCGATTCTGTTGGTCTTGATGTTCATGGGGAAATCCGTCAGTTGGCCTTTGCAGAGAGAATGCGCCGCGCCTTTTCGAGGTCCGCGGGAGTATCGACACCGAGCGGAACAGTGTCAACGATCTCGACATCGATCCGCATACCGGCTTCGAGCGCCCGCAACTGCTCCAGCGATTCGCGTTTTTCCAGCGTCCCACGGTCGAGGGAGACAAAGCGCTCCAGTGCTGCGCGCCGATAGGCGTAAAGCCCGATATGGTGATAGAGCGGCCCTTCGCCATAAGGCGCGGTCGTGCGCGTGAAGTAAAGCGCGCGCAGACGGCTTTCGGAGACAGGCGTGCCTACGACCTTGACGATGTGTGGCGCTGTCTTGTCCTCCTCGTTGTCGATCTCGGTCGTCAACGTGCCGATATCGACCTCCGGGTTATCGAGGGGACGCAATGCTGCACGCACCGTTTCCGGATCGATTGTCGGAAGATCGCCCTGGACGTTCACGATGATTTTCGCCTTTTTGTCCGGATCGACGATCGTCAGTGCCTCGAAGATGCGGTCCGAACCGACCTGATGGTCCTTGCTCGTCATGATCACTTCAAAGCCTGCTGCGGCCACAGTGTCGAAAACCTCCTGGTCGTCGACGGCCACGATGACGCGCCCGATCGCCGCTTCCTGTGCCCGTTTTGCCACCTGGACGATCATCGGCAAACCGCAAATATCGGCCAGCGGCTTGCCCGGAAGGCGGGTGGAGGCCATGCGTGCGGGGATCAGCACCAGCACGTTATCTAATTTTGAATCAGTCATTGTTCGGGCCTTCTAATCCGGGCTGAAAAGTGGCAAAAAGTCTCACGCACAAGACCATTTAGACAGTTGCAACGAATAGCCAAAAGACATAGGTTCCGCGCAATTTCAAGATGGTCCGGTTTCTGGTCTGCCGGCTGCAAGGGGAGCATTGCAGATGAATTCATACGTCAATACGGCCGTGGGGGCGCTGCTTGGAACGGTTTTCGTTCTGATGTCAGTCTCCATTGCCTCCGAGGGGATCTTCCATTCCGAGGCACCGGAGAAGGAAGGTTTTGCCATCGTCGCCGAGGAGGCACCCGCCGCCGGCGGTGAAGGCGCACCTGCTGCCGTTGCCGTTCCGATCGCAAAGCTTCTTGCAAGTGCCGACGCCAAGGCCGGCGAAACCGTATTCAAGAAGTGTCAGGCCTGTCATGACGGCACCAAAGGCGGACCGAACAAAGTCGGCCCGAATCTCTTTGGTGTCGTAGATCGCCCGATCGCCTCGCATGAAGGCTTCGCCTATTCTTCTGCCATGAAGGACTTCTCCAAGGGCAGCAGCGAACATTGGACCTTCGAGAACCTCAACAAGTTCCTGCTCGCGCCGAAGAAGGACGTTCCAGGCACCGCCATGGGCTTTGCCGGTCTGCCGAAGGATCAGGATCGCGCCAACGTCATCCTTTACCTGCACACGCTGGCAGATTCACCGGCTCCGCTGCCGGATCCGAATGCTCCGACAGCAACGCAGTAAGAGCCCTCGAAATTTTTCAAGAAGCCCGGCCGCAAGCCGGGTTTTTTTGTTGCCTCATGCGCCGAGAATATAGGCCCAGAAGGAAACGGTGATGGCGCCGAGCGCCGTGGTCACCGTGATCGTGGAGGCCGCAAGGCTGTGACCGACGCCGAAGCGGTTGGCGATCAGCCAGGCATTCACCCCCGTCGGTACCGACGAAGTCAGCACCAGTGCTGCCGTCCATTCAGCGCTGAGGCCGAGCGCGTGGCTCGCCGCCCAGACGCAACCGGGCAGCAGCAAAAGCTTGAAGGCGGAAGTCACGCTGGCAATCCCGACATTGCCGGAGACACCATATTTTTGCAGTGCCATGCCGAGCGAAATCAGCGCGGCCGGTCCGGCCGTGCTGGCGATCTGGCCGACGACGGAGCTGATGGTTGCCGGCATGGTCAGGCCCGAGACATGAAAGACGGCGCCGGCAACGATACCGATGACCAGCGGATTATGCAGCAGGTTCAGGCCGATCTGCTTCAGTACCAGGATCATGCTGCGGTCGCTCTTTCCGGAGATCTTGCGTTCGGCATGTTCCATCATGATCGTGCCGGCCACCATCATGATCGGCAGATGCACGGCCAGCAGGATGGAAAGAGCGACAAGCCCCTCGCTGCCAACGGTGCGCTCGACCAGCGGCAGGCCAATGAAAATATTGTTGGCGAAGGCCGAGGATACGCCGGCGAGCACGCCGATCCGCTCGTCGCGACCGAAGAAACGCGTGGCGACGATGTGCCCCGCCGTCCATGTCACCGCGACGCCAGAGAAATAGACGATCCAGAGCCGGAACGGCGAAGCGCCGTGGAAATCTGCCCCGGCGATGGTACGGAAAAGCAGCAGCGGTACGGCAATCTTGAAGACGAACTCGCTCAAGGCATCGCCGACATTTGCCGTCAGCACCCCGATGCGGACGATCAGCCAGCCGATGAGAATGAGAAGGAAGATCGGAAGAACGTCGAAAATGATGGCTGACATAAACTGCTGCTCTGCGCGGGATTGCCGAGGTCTAGCAGCAAATTGGCGGCCATGACAAATGCAGCGGATACGATTTCTTTTGCGTCGCAACAAAAAAAGCGGGCCTAGCCCGCTTTTCCGCATCCGGCCTTGCCGGATATCCGGTTACGATACTGCCAGTTCATCCGTGGTCAGGCTCGTTCCGGTAAGACTGAAGGGATCATCCCTTCCGTAACCGGCCATACGAGATACCTGCATGCCGGTCTTCCTGATGCTCTTTTTAGGCAGGCAAAGTGACAGCGGCATGACGAATAGGCGGCAGTTTTACGAAGACTTAGAGGATGATCTGCTCTTTATCCTTTCAATGCCGGCAGATTTCGCTAAGACCGATTACCGGCTATCACAAATCCGGGACTTCCCATTTCATGACCAAATTCGATGTTCTGACAGTCGGCAACGCAATCGTCGATATCATCGCCCGTTGCGACGACCAGTTCCTCATTGACAACAAGATCACCAAGGCGGCGATGAACCTCATCGATGCCGAGCGCGCCGAATTGCTCTATTCGCGTATGGGTCCGGCGCTCGAAGCGTCCGGCGGCAGCGCCGGCAACACGGCTGCAGGCGTCGCCAGCCTCGGCGGCAAGGCCGCCTATTTCGGCAAAGTGGCGGAGGATCAGCTCGGCGAGATCTTCTCGCATGATATCCGTGCCCAGGGCGTTCACTACCAGACGGAGGCCAAGGGCACGTTTCCGCCAACCGCACGCTCGATGATCTTCGTTACCGACGATGGCGAACGCTCGATGAACACCTATCTCGGCGCCTGTGTCGAACTCGGGCCGGAGGATGTCGAAGCGGATGTCGTGGCCGAGGCCAAGGTGACCTATTTTGAGGGTTATCTCTGGGATCCGCCGCGCGCCAAGGAGGCAATCCTCGATTGCGCCCGCATCGCCCACGAGAACGGCCGCGAAATGTCGATGACGCTGTCCGACAGCTTCTGCGTCGATCGTTATCGCGGCGAGTTCCTGGATCTGATGCGCTCCGGCAAGGTCGATATCGTCTTCGCCAATCGTCAGGAAGCCCTGTCGCTTTACGCGACCGACGATTTCGAGGAAGCGCTGAACAGGATCGCCAAGGATTGCAAGATTGCCGCTGTGACCGTGAGCGAGGACGGCGCCGTGATTCTGAAGGGCAACGAGCGCCATTACGTCGATGCCATCAAGATCAATGAAGTCGTTGACACGACCGGTGCCGGCGATCTCTTCGCCTCGGGCTTCCTCTACGGCTACACGCAGGGCCGGACGCTGGAAGATTGCGGTAAGCTCGGCTGCCTTGCCGCCGGCATCGTCATCCAGCAGATCGGCCCGCGGCCGATGAAGTCGCTGTCCGAGGCGGCCAAGGAGGCGGGTCTTATTTAAAAGCCTCGCCCGGATAGGCACCCCAGATTTCCGACTGCGCCACCCAACCCTCGGCGCCGTCGGTTTTTGCGAAGCACCACTCTCCGCTGCATTCACCGATCGTGATCATCACGCCGGGCTCTAGCTTGGCGACGATGGAGGAGGATGGTTGCGCCTCGCGGCGGAGGTTCACAAAGACGCTCTTGCCCTTGCCCTTCATCCACGGCGCGGCGATGGCGGCACGCTGGCCTGAGAGAAGCGACTGGTTGACCCAGCCCTCGGTGCCGTCGGCATCGCGGATACGGCGCCAGTTGTCATATTCCTGGATGATTTCGACCGGCAGCCCCGACTTCAGATAGAGCCAGGAAACGGCGTAATCCGTTCCCGGTCCGATCCGCAGGTTGACGCGCTTGGACTTCAGCGTCACGAAACGCGGCAGCGGCAGGCCGCTCGGCCCCTTGGCGGCCTGTGCTTGGGCAAATTCGATGCTGCCTGCCGATACGGCAAGGGCGATCGCCAGGACGAGGCAGGACTTCAGAACAGTGCGACGCATGGAAGCTTCCATTAGCTCGAATTCGAAGCAGGCCTTGCCCGCTCGTTTTCCGGGAATCCCCGGTCGCCTCGCGAGTTTTGTTTGTCTTCGCGTGCGGGTCTGGTAGAAAATGCCCGGAACGGGGAAATGATCGCCCAACTTGGTTAAAGACCTCTGAACAAGGCACCGCAAGCCGCTATGACGACGAAGAAAAAACCGAAGGTCTACATAACCCGCAAGTTGCCTGATGTCGTCGAAACCCGCATGCGCGAGCTTTTCGATGCAGAGCTGAATATTGACGATACGCCGCGATCCGTCGCTGAGCTCGCTGAAGCTGTCAAAAGCTGCGACGTGCTCGTCCCGACTGTGACGGATCGGATCGACGCGGCCCTTATCGATCAGGCTGGGCCGCAGATGAAGCTGATCGCCAGCTTTTCAAACGGCACCGACCATATCGATGTCGAAGCCGCCGCGCGCAAAGGCATCACCGTCACCAACACGCCGAATGTGCTGACCGAGGACACAGCCGACATGACGATGGCGCTGATTCTCGCTGTGCCGCGGCGGATCGGCGAAGGCGCGCGCGTGCTGACCGACACACCCGGCGAATGGGCCGGCTGGTCTCCCACCTGGATGCTCGGCAGGCGTATCCACGGAAAGCGTATCGGCATCGTCGGCATGGGTCGGATCGGCACGGCCGTTGCGCGACGCGCCAAGGCCTTCGGCCTGTCGATCCATTATCACAACCGCAAGCGCGTCAATCCGGCGACCGAGGACGAGCTGGAGGCGACCTATTGGGAAAGCCTCGATCAGATGCTTGCCCGTGTCGACATCGTCTCGGTCAATTGCCCCTCGACGCCAGCAACCTTCCATCTCCTGTCAGCGCGGCGCCTGGCGCTGTTGCAGCCGACCGCCTATCTCGTCAACACCGCCCGCGGTGACGTGATCGACGAAGCGGCCCTTATCAAATGCCTGCGGGAAGGAAAGATCGCTGGCGCCGGGCTCGATGTCTTCGAGAACGAACCGATGGTCAATCCGAAGCTTGTGAAGCTCGCCAATGAGGGCAAGGTCGTGCTGTTGCCGCATATGAGCTCGGCGACGATCGAGGGACGTGCGGAGATGGGCGACAAGGTCATCATCAACATCCGCGCCTTCATCGATGGTCATCGCCCACCGAATCGGGTGCTGCCAGGCCGGTGACGGCCGGAGCACGCCCATCTTTAGCCGGTCAGATTAGCGGGCGAGCGCTTTCTTCATCTCGATAAACGTCACGCGCGTAAAACCCGGATGGGACTTTTCGGCCGTCCTGGCAAAGCCCCAGGCGGCGAAGGTCGAGTGATTGCCGACGAGCTCTATCCACGTCTCGAGCCTTAGCGCCGGGAGACCGAGATCGCAGGCCTTCTCCTCGGCGATATCAAGCAGTCGACGGCCGATGCCTTTGCCTTGGGCGGATGGCAGAACCGCGAGCTTTCCGACATAGAGACAGTCTGCCTCCGGGCGCAGGAAAATGCAGCCGGCGAGCTGCCCCTCGTTCTCCACCGCATAAGCGATTTCCACCTTGGCTTTTTCCGCCAGAGCCTCCACCGTCAGGCGGATTGCGGAGGAGGGCGGATCGATGCGACCTTCCATATAGGCGAAGGATGCGAGAATGAGATCGAGCAGCTCGCTCCAGCGGGCAAAACTCTCATCGATGCGAAAAGGCGTCATGCGGTCTTGCTCTGCCTCGCACGCCGGCGCTTGTAACGGATCGTATCGAAACGGGCCGACAGGGCGTCATAGAGCAGCAAGCGGCCGATCAGCGGCTCGCCGGCGCCGGTAATGAGCTTGATCGCCTCCATAGCCATCAGCGTGCCGATCACGCCGGTCAGTGCGCCGATGATGCCGGCCTCCGCGCAGGCGGGGATCAGCCCGGCAGGCGGGGCTTCGGGAAAAAGATCGCGATAACCGGGGTTGAGCGTGCCGTCTTCGGCGCTCTCATAGGGTTTCAGCACTGTCAGCGATCCGTCGAAGCGGCCGACGGCACCGGTGACGAGCGGAATACGCGCTTCTTCGGCCGCATCGGCTGCCGCATAACGCGTGTCGAAATTATCAGAGCCGTCGATCAAGAGATCGAAGCCGGAGAGGTCCCGGCGCGCTGCCTCCGGCGAAAAGCGCTCCGTGAGGCGGATGACCTTGATATGCGGGTTCAGCCGCGCGATCGCGACGGCCGCGCTTTCAGTCTTCAATTCGCCGATCGTGCCGGAATCGTGAATCACCTGCCGTTGCAGGTTGGAGAGCGAAACACGGTCGTCATCTGCAATGCCGAGCGTGCCGACGCCGGCGGCCGCCAGATATTGCAGGATCGGTGCGCCGAGCCCTCCGGCACCGATTACCAGCACGCGCGCGGCCTTCAGCTTCTGCTGGCCCGCACCGCCGATTTCCGGCAGCAGGATATGGCGGTGATAGCGTGCGATTTCGTCAGGGCCGAGGGGTTCCATGGACGTGATGCTATCACGCCCCGAACCGCCACGAGAAGCGCTATCACTCATTCGAAAACCCTTCCTTCGGCCACCGTGAAAAACTGCGCCCGTTCTGCAAGGGCCGCAAACATCTGATGGTCCGTTCCCGTCATGAAGGCCTGGCCGCCGAGCCCGTCTATGAGGTCGAACAGTGCGGCGCGGCGTCCCTCGTCGAGATGGGCGGCAATCTCGTCCAGGAGCAGGACCGGCGCATGGCCCGTAAGGTTGCCGACGAGCCGCGCATGGGCCAGCACGAGGCCCACCAGCAGGGCTTTCTGCTCGCCGGTGGAGCAGCGCGCCGCTTCCATCTGCTTCTCCCGATGATGCACGATGAGATCGGCGCGATGCGGCCCCTCCAGCGTGCGTCCGGCCCCGGCATCGCGGTAGCGATTGGCAGCGAGGGTTGCCGTATACTCATCTTCCAAGTCGACCGAGGGCCGGGAAAATTGGCCATCCATGAAGCCCGAGAGTTGCAGCGATGCTGAGGGGAAAGGGGATGTCTCGCGGCTTTCCTCGATGAGGCGCGTCAGCAGGCCGAGCATTTCCTGCCGGGCGAGCGCCATGGCAATGCCGAGGCTTGCCATCTGCTCCTCGATGCCGGAAAGCCAGGACGGATCGAAACGGCCTTCGTCGAGCAGTTTGTTGCGGCTGCGCATGGCGCGCTCGAAATCGCTAGCCCGCCTGCCATGTTCGGGGTCGAGCGACAAGACCAGCCGGTCGAGGAACCGCCTGCGGTCGGACGAGCCGCCGGTAAAGAGCCCGTCCATTGCCGGGGTCAGCCACAGCACGCGCAGATGATCCGTCAGTTCGTCGACCGTCTTCGCCGTCGTTCCATTGATACGCAGCCGGCGCGTTGTCACCTCGTCGCTGGTATCGATGCCGGTGCCGATCTCCACATCGCCTTCCATGCCATCGAGCTCGGCAAAGATCGAAAATCCGCCTTGAGCACCGACGCGGGTGATATCGCCATAGGCTGCGCGCCTCATTCCCCGTCCTGGCGACAGGAAGGAAACCGCCTCCATCAGGTTGGTTTTGCCGGCGCCATTGTCCCCGGTCAGCACCACGTGCCGCCCGTCGAGCACGAGCGAGGCCGCAGCATAATTGCGAAAATCAGTGAGCTTCAGACGGGAAAGGGAAACCTTGTGCGGCATCTGATATCCGGAATCATTAAGGCTGACAGCTACGCCGAAGCCATGAGGATATCAAGGCTGAGAGCCGCCTCTGTCGCTAATGCTTGCGAGGAGCGGGAGCCTGGAGCTGCGCCTCGGTCTCCGCAATCGCCTTTTCGATCCAATAGAGGAGATCCGGCCGGTCTTCGATCGATCCGCGCAGCGACGTCAGTGAATCGAGGATCATCGTCAGTTTCTGGCGGCGCGTGTCGATGACGATACTGTCGGCATCAGATTTCCCGGGGGGAGCGGATGTCATGCAGTATTCGAAGCCTCTTGTCAGACTGGTGTTACAGGGGTTCCGGCGCGACTAACTATCGCCACATGCAGTTAAGTCAACTCAAGGGTGTTCAATTTTTTGCTACATCGCCGTCAGGCACTAAATGAGGAATAGAAGTTGTAGAATTCACGGAGCGAGCAGCTGTTTGGGCGGCATAATGCCCAAAAAAAGTCGGTTGAAATTTGCAACTTCCGGGTTGAGATATTCAGCTGACGCTATATGGTAAATAAAGGGTTTATTGGGAGAGAGTGTGGCAGTGCCAGATCCGATTGATATCATTGTCGGTCGCAACGTGAGACAGCTGCGCGCTCGCGGACGTGTTTCTCAACTGGAGCTCGGTGACGCGCTTGGCCTTACATTCCAGCAGATCCAGAAATACGAGAAGGGGACGAACCGCGTCTCAGCCAGCAAGCTGCATCAGATAGCAGTCTTCCTTGGAGTCGATATTTCCGAGCTTTTCGAAGGCACGGGAATCTCGCAATTTGCCAACCGTGTCGAGTTGAGCCCCGAGGCCTACGAGCTGGCGGTCAGCTATGACAGGTTGAATTCGATTGCCGGTAAACAGGCGGTCAAGACGATCCTCAACCTCATGTGCGGTCAGGCCACCGAAAACGCTGCCTGAAGCGTTTTACCCATCCTTGAAATGATGGGAGTTCAGTGAAGCTCGCGCTCGTGCAGTGCGACGAGCAGCGAATCCTGCGTCTGATGACCGGCATGATAGAGGTCGATCGCGATGCTGGCGATGGAAAGGCCCTGCTGGCTGCGGAGCTTGATGTTGCGTTCGGCGCACCAGGTATAGAGCGCACCTGCCAGCGCATCGACATCGTCGGATAGGCCGTTGGAAAAGTTCGTTGCCGACATGGAGATACCCTCTGTTAGTCCCGGACTGCGGGACAAAGACAGTATGAATCTCGCGAACGTGCAAGCATCATCAGAGCTCTGCGTTAACACAAGACATCGGCGCGTTGGCCTGCGTCCCGGCCTGGTACATATGTCCCGGATTGGCGCGCATGAAAAAGCCGGAGGCGGAACCTCCGGCTCTTTTTAATCTTGAGGGATATCGAGGTTAGCCCTCGAAGAATTCCTTCATCCGGGCAAAGAAACCCGTCGATTCCGGATTGTTCTCCTTGGAGGAGAGCTGCTCGAATTCCTGCAGAAGCTCGCGCTGGCGCTTGGAAAGCTTCTGCGGCGTCTCGATCTGGATCTGGATGTAGAGATCGCCCGTCTGGCTGGAACGCAGCACTGGCATGCCCTTGCCTTTCAGGCGGAACTGCTTGCCGGCCTGCGTGCCCTCGGGAACCGTGACACGCGATTTGGTGCCGTCGAGCGTTGCCACATCGAAAGTGCCGCCGAGCGCCGCCGTCGTCATGGAGATCGGCACGGCGCAATAGAGATCGGCTCCGTCGCGCTGATAGAACTCATGCGGCTTCACCGACAGGAAGATATAGAGATCGCCGGACGGGCCGCCGCGCATGCCTGCTTCGCCTTCGCCCTGCAGGCGAATGCGCGTGCCGTCCTCGATGCCGGCGGGAATGTTGACGGAGAGCGAACGCTCTTCCGTCACACGGCCCTGGCCGTGGCACTTCGGGCACGGATCGGGAATGATCTGGCCGCGGCCGTGGCAGGTCGGGCAGGTGCGTTCGATCGAGAAGAAGCCCTGTGCGGCGCGCACACGGCCCGAGCCCTGGCAGGTACCGCAGGTTTTCGGCTGCGTGCCGGGCTTGGCGCCGGAGCCGGAACAGACGTCGCAGGTGATCGACGTCGGAACACGGATCTGCGCCGTCTTGCCGGAGTAAGCCTCTTCCAGCGAGATTTCCATATTGTAGCGAAGGTCGGCACCGCGTTCACGGCCGCCTGAAGAGCGCTGCCGTCCGCGGCCGCCACCCATCATCTCGCCAAAGATGTCCTCGAAGATGTCGGAAAATCCACCGCCGGCAAATCCGGCGCCGCCGCCTGCACCGCCCATGCCGCCATGTTCGAAGGCTGCATGGCCATAACGATCGTAGGCCGCGCGTTTCTGCGGGTCCTTCAGCGTTTCGTAGGCTTCGTTGATTTCCTTGAACTTGCGTTCGGCGTCGTTGTCATCCGGGTTCTTGTCCGGATGGTATTTCATTGCCAGCTTGCGGAAGGCGCTTTTCAGCTCTTTCTCATCCGCCGTCTTGGCTACACCCAGAGTTTCGTAAAAGTCCGCTTTTGCCAATTTAAGCCCCGGAAATGGATTTCCGGCTGCCATGGTGAGCAGCCGGATGTCTATCGTCTAGCGTATGCAACCAGCTCGCGAATTACGCGGACTTCTTGCGGTCGTCGTCCTTGACTTCTTCGTAGTCGGCATCGACGACATTGTCATCTTCAGCCGAAGCGTCGGCCGTGCCGCCTTCAGCCTGCTGGGCTTCATAGATCGCCTGACCGAGCTTCATGGAAACTTCCATGAGCGTCTGGGTCTTGGCCTTGATGTCTTCGGCGTCGGCATCGGTTGCCTCGGTCGCGGACTTCAAAGCGGCAATCGCATCAGAGATCGCGGTGCGGTCGGCTTCCGAAACCTTGTCACCATAGTCCTTGAGCGACTTTTCGGTCGAATGAACAAGGCTTTCGGCCTGGTTCTTGGCTTCCACACCTTCGCGGCGCTTCTTGTCTTCGGCAGCATGGGACTCGGCGTCCTTGACCATCTTTTCGATGTCGGCGTCGGAAAGACCACCAGAAGCCTGGATGCGGATCTGCTGTTCCTTGCCGGTGCCCTTGTCCTTGGCCGAAACCTGGACGATGCCGTTCGCGTCGATGTCGAAGGTGACTTCGATCTGCGGCACGCCGCGCGGCGACGGCGGCAGGCCGACGAGGTCGAACTGGCCAAGCAGCTTGTTGTCGGCGGCCATTTCACGCTCGCCCTGCGAGACGCGGATGGTGACGGCCTGCTGGTTGTCGTCAGCGGTCGAGAAGGTCTGGCTCTTCTTGGTCGGGATCGTCGTATTGCGCTCGATCAGACGGGTGAAGACGCCGCCGAGGGTCTCGATGCCGAGGGACAGCGGCGTTACGTCGAGAAGCAGAACGTCCTTGACATCACCCTGCAGAACGCCGGCCTGAATGGCAGCGCCGAGAGCGACGACTTCATCCGGGTTGACGCCCTTGTGCGGTTCCTTGCCAAACAGCTGCTTGACGACTTCCTGCACCTTCGGCATGCGGCTCATGCCACCGACGAGAACGACTTCGTCGATTTCGGCAGCGGTGACGCCGGCATCCTTGAGGGCTGCCTTGCACGGAGCGATCGTGCGCTGAACGAGATCATCGACCAGGCTTTCGAGCTTGGCGCGGGTCAGCTTCAGCGTCAGGTGCTTCGGGCCGGAAGCGTCAGCCGTGATGAACGGCAGGTTGATTTCCGTCTGCTGCGAAGACGAAAGCTCGATCTTTGCCTTTTCGGAGGCTTCCTTGAGGCGCTGCAGGGCGAGCTTGTCGTTCTTCAGATCGATGCCGTTGTCCTTCTTGAACTCGGCAACGAGATATTCGACGAGACGCATGTCGAAGTCTTCACCGCCGAGGAACGTGTCGCCGTTGGTGGACTTCACTTCGAAGACGCCGTCGCCGATTTCGAGGATCGAGATATCGAAGGTGCCGCCGCCAAGGTCGTAGACGGCAATCGTCTTGCCTTCCTTCTTGTCGAGGCCATAGGCGAGAGCGGCTGCGGTCGGCTCGTTGATGATGCGGAGCACTTCAAGACCGGCGATGCGGCCGGCATCCTTGGTTGCCTGGCGCTGTGCGTCGTTGAAATATGCCGGAACGGTGATGACGGCCTTTTCGACCTTTTCACCGAGATAGGATTCGGCGGTTTCCTTCATCTTCTGAAGGATCATCGCGGAAATCTGTGCGGGCGAGTAGCCCTTGCCATTGGCTTCGACCCAGGCGTCGCCATTGTCGCCCTTGACGATCGTGAAGGGAACGAGGTGCTTGTCCTTCTCGACGGTCGGATCTTCGTAGCGGCGGCCGATGAGGCGCTTGACGGCGAAGAGGGTATTCGTGGGGTTGGTGACCGCCTGACGCTTGGCCGGCTGGCCGACGAGGCGTTCGCCGTCATCGGAAAATGCCACCATGGAAGGGGTCGTGCGCGCGCCCTCCGCGTTCTCAATGACCTTCGCGTCCTTGCCGTCCATGACCGCGACGCAGGAATTTGTCGTTCCAAGGTCGATACCAATTACTTTTGCCATGTCATTCTCTCCTTGAAGCAAGCTGTCGGAACCCCGGTAAGGCATTTCCCTGACAGCCCCTTACGGGATGGGTCTACTAAGATTACGCAATCGTGATTGCGGTGATGCGGCGTATATAAGGAGCGGTTTTCTGGACTGCAAGGCGAGAAATGGCCCGGAATCCAGCAAAACGAATGTGTTGCCTTCAATTTTTACAGTAGCCGGAAAAGGGTGTGCTTTGCACCTTCAAACCGTGCAAATCTTGCACGCTGAACTTGCGCGAAACGTGTTCCCGAAAGATGCTCGCGTCCCGTCCCAATACTGTCTCCTGCCCCCTACTGCCCCATGATGAGATCGAGCAGGGTCGTGCGTCGTGGCTGCGCCCCTGATGCTGCCTGAGGCCCGCCCACGTCACCGGGCGGCACCATGTCGTCGTAACCGCCGCCGGCCACATCGGCGGGCGGCACAGGTCCGCCATTCACCGGCATTGCCGTCTGCGGTCGCCCCGGGGCCGGCGGATAACGGTTCAGGTCGCCATTCCCACCGAAAACACCGGAAATGATGCTGCCGACCGTCGAAGGCTGCTCAGGCGCCGGCTGCGCCTGCGCCATCGGCTGGCCATTGCCGGGATCGGTGCCAGGGTCGGAATATGTCTGGCCCATGCCGAAAAGCGGCGCCGGCGAAAGCCCCTTATGCGCAGCGACCATGAATTCCTTCCAGGCCTTGGCCGGCAGCCCGCCGCCGGTCACCTTCTTCATCGGCTTGCCATCGTCATTGCCGAACCACACGCCCGTCGTCAGGTTGCTGGTGAAGCCAACGAACAGCGCATCGCGCGAATTCTGCGTCGTACCGGTCTTGCCCGCTGCCTGCCAGCCGGGAAGCTTGGCGCTCGAGCCTGTGCCGCCGTTGATGACGCCCATCATCATCATGTTCATCTCGGCGACGATCTGCTCGGAAAGCACGCGCGGCGGATTGTCGTAGGTGTTCTCGTAGAGCACCTTGCCATCGGTGGTGGTCACCCGGCGGATCACATGCGGCGTCGCCTTGTAGCCACCGTTCATGAAGGCGGCATACGAGGCCGTCAGTTCCATGAGCGAGACTTCCGAGGTTCCGAGCGCGATCGAGGCATTGGGCTGCAGGTCTGATTCGATGCCGAGACGGTGAGCGAGCTTGATCACCTGATCCGGCCCGTCATACATCACGAGCTGGGCGGCCACCGTGTTCAGCGACTTTGCGAGCGCGGTCCTCAGCGTCACTTCGCCATTGTACTTCTTCTCGTAATTTTCAGGCGTCCAGTTGCCGATGCGGATCGGAGCGTCGTTAAAGACGGAATCCGGCGTCAGACCTTTTTCAAGCGCGGCAGCATAAACGAATGGCTTGAACGAGGAGCCCGGCTGGCGCTTGGCCTTCACGGCGCGGTTGAACTGGCTCGTCGCATAATCCCTGCCGCCGACAACCGCACGGATCGCGCCCGTGCCGTCGATCGAGACGAGGGCGGCCTGCGATGCATCGAACTTGCCGCCTTCCTTGTCGAGCACGTCGACCAGCGATTGCTCGGCCTTCTTTTCGAGATTTTTGTCGATGGTCGTATCGACGATGACGTCTTCCTTCACCTCGCCGACCAGCCCCTGCAGCTCGTCCATCACCATATCGGCGACATATTGTCCGGCGCCCGACCAGTAGCTGCGGGCAGAAGCCGGCGTCTGCGACATTGCCGTCTTGATCTCGCCGTCATTGATATAGCCCTGGTCTCTCATCGCCTGCAGCACGAGCTGCGCACGGGCGTTTGCTGCTTCCGGATCACGGGCGGGAGAAAGACGGGACGGCGCTTTCACGAGGCCGGCCAGCAGCGCTGCTTCACCGAGGTTCACATCGCGCGCCGACTTGTTGAAATAGCGCCGGGCGGCCGCTTCCACGCCATAGGCGTTCGAGCCGAAATAGACGCGGTTCAGATACATCGCCAGGATCTGGTCCTTGGTGTATTTCTGTTCCAGCCAGAAGGAGAGCAGTACCTCCTGCACCTTGCGCTCGAGCGTGCGCTCGGGCGAGAGGAACAGGTTCTTGGCAAGCTGTTGCGTCAGCGTCGAGCCGCCCTGGATCGGCTGACCGGTCGCATTGTTGACGAAGGCGCGCGCCAGCCCGAACGGATCGACGCCGAAATGCGAATAGAAGCGCCGGTCTTCGATGGCGATGATCGCTTCCGGAATATAGGGCGACATATTGTCCAGCGACAACGCCTCGCCGCCGGTCGCACCGCGGTTGGCGATCGCGCTACCGTCGACGGCGGTGATCTTGACGTTCGGTGGCCGCTCCGGAATTGCCCAGGTGCTGGCGTTCGGCATGCGCGAACCGTAATAGAACACAAGCCCGGCCACGCCGATGCCGGCCCATATGCCGAGCACGATGCACCAGTAGACGACCCTGCGCAGGAATGCGAACAGGCCGCCGCGTTCGCGCGGCTCGGGACGGCGCTTTGCCGGTGCGCGGCGGGGAGCGGGCGATCTCGATGTGCGTTTGGAACCGTGCCGCCCGTCGATGCGATCATCGGCATCGAGCGCGAATTCGTCATCCTCCTCACGGCCGCCGCGGCCGTTGAAGGACGGTTCGATCCTGTCGTCTGATCTGCGTCTGGCTACCATCGTGGAGCGGCTGCACCCTTGCTGTAAGACCGCGCCCCCAGGCAACGGTTTTATCCGATTGAACTGTAAATGCGGCGAATTAACGGGCTGTTAAGAACAACACCAAGACGGCCAAGTACCCCCTATGCCTGCCTTTTCTCCGTTAACCAGCCGACTTTCCGCTTCGCTGGAGATGCGCAATCTCGACAGAATGAATGAAGCTCGCCTGCGCGAGGTCTGGGGCGTGCATGCCTTGCCTCGACAGGGTGGAGGAGAGCCGGCCGAAGATGCCGCTCGGCCCCTATGCAGAGATGCGCGAGATGCCGGCGACCCCAGCGCCGCATATCTTCCGCCTGGTGAGGGAACCAATAGGCTTTGCCGCAGTTTTATCAGCAGCGGGACATACCCCTCACGTCCCGCTCAGATCGGCCGTCTCCCCTCAACACGCGCCGATCGATATCAGGCCCGGCGTATCACCAGATGCGTCGGGTCCTTTTTTGTTGAGGGATGACGAGATCCGCCCGCGGCGCGGCAGCAGCACACCGCCTGTCAAGGTTCACAACGGCGCCTTGAAATGTGAAAGACGGCTTCCGATATAAGGTTTCAGAAATCGCAGCCCGGAAATGTAGCATACGTTCAGTCGTGCCGTTTCCGCGATCTGGTTGAGTTGGCCGTTTACCGGCCCTAAACCTTTCGGGATCACTCTGGCTGTGCACTATCCGCTTCTCCTTTGACCACGGATGTACTGGCACTGAGATGAGGCGGATAACGGAAGGCCGGTTTGCTCCGGCCTTTTTGTTTGCAGATTTCGGATGGCGTGCCGCGCAGACCGCGGGCACGCCTTTTTCGTTTCAGGCCTTCAATGCCGCAAGGATGCGCACCCAGGAGCGGATGCCCTTGTGGTAGGAGGCGAGCTCGTACTTTTCGTTCGGCGAATGGATCCGGTCATCGGAAAGACCGAAGCCTACGAGCAGGGATTCCATGCCCAGCATTTTCTGAAAATCGCCGACGATCGGGATTGAGCCGCCCATGCCGATGACAATGGCAGGCTTCGGCCATTCATCGGAAAGCGCATTGCGCGCCTTGGTCAGAACAGGCGAATCATAGGAAAGATGAATGGCCGGCGAGGCGCCATGTGGATGGAACTCGACCGAGCAATCGGCCGGGATCTTCGAGCGAACGTAGTTGCGGAAGCTTTCGCGGATCGCTGCCGGATCCTGCGTACCGACGAGGCGGAAGGAGACTTTCGCCGATGCCTTTGCGGCAATGACAGTCTTGAAGCCTTCACCGGTATAGCCGCCCCAGATGCCGTTGACCTCGGCAGTCGGGCGCGCCCAGGTGAGCTCCAGGACCGAGCGGCCCTTTTCGCCTGAGGGAATGGAGAGGCCGACTTCGCCGAGAAAGTTTTCCGCCGATTTGCCGAGCGCTTCCCAGGATGCCTTGATGTTGGCGGGCGTTTCCTCCACACCGTCGTAGAAGCCTTTAAGCGTAATGCGGCCGGTCTCGTCATGCAGGCCGGCAAGCGCCTCTACGAGAATATGGATCGGGTTGGCGGCGGCACCGCCGAACAGACCGGAATGCAGGTCGCGGTCGGCAGCCGTTACCACGATTTCTTCACCGACAAGGCCGCGAAGAGCAGCCGCGATTGCCGGCGTATCGCGATCCCACATGCTCGTGTCGCAGACAAGGGCGTAATCGGCCTTGAGTTCGGCGGCATTGGCTTCGAGGAACGGCTTCAGCGACGGCGAGCCTGACTCCTCCTCGCCTTCGAAAAGAATGGTGACACGGCAGGGAAGCGCGCCGTTGATTTCCTTGTAGGCGCGGCAGGCCTCGACGAAGGTCATCAGCTGGCCCTTGTCGTCGGCAGTGCCGCGGCCGGTCAGGATCTTGCGGCCGTTGCCGGCATCCTTGACGGCGGGAGTGAAGGGGTCGTTTTCCCAGAGCTCGATCGGATCGACCGGCTGCACGTCATAGTGACCGTAGAACAGGACATGCGGCACGTCAGCCGCGGCACCTTCCTGATGGGCGACAACCATCGGGTGGCCGGGCGTGTCGCGAACCGAAGCATCAAAGCCCAGCGTCTTGAGATAGGCCACCAGCCACTCGGCTGCCTCGCGGCATTCGGCCTTGTAGGCCGGATCGGTCGAGATCGACTTGATGCGCAAGAGCTCGAACAGCTTTTCGAGGCTTGAATCGAGATTCTGGTCCGCACGCGCAAGGATGGGATTTAGTTCGGTCATTTCCACTCCTTCTGAAATTCGGCCGGACGATAGACCCAATTGACTGCGGTTTCGAGCGGCAAATTTTCCGATTCCCGCGTCGACGCTAAACGCTGCGCCAGCCGGTAAAGCTCAAGCTGAACCGCGCGCCGCGGGATAAATTCAGAGCGCCTTGGCGTTCTGGATCAGCCGCCGGATATATTCGAGCATCAGTTCCCGTTCGAAGGTCCGGAAGCCCTTGAACAGCGCAAGATCGGCCTCGCGTGCCGTGTCGATGGCTTCGGCCTCCATCGCCCTGGCTTTCTCTGTGAGGAAGATCAGTTGGGCCCGTTTGTCGGTGGGGTGCGGGCGCCGCTCGATCAGCCCATCGCGCACCATGCGGGAAAGCGTGTTGGCCATCGTCGCCTGCTCGATATCGACACGCTCCAGAAGCTGCTTCTGGGTCAACCCGTCTTCGGCCCAAAGCTCCAGCAGTATTGGGAACTGGCCGGGAGAAAAGCCAAGTCCTGCCGCGCGCTGATGCAGCGAGCGGGCAAAACCCTTGGCCAGCTGGCTGGCAAGGTAGGCGCCGGAATCCATTCGATTAAATCCCATGATTGTAAGTTAGGCTCAAAATCGTCGAGTAGACAATGCAACAAATCGCATACGATGCATCAAAACATAGGCGCGAGCTCATAAATTTTTGAGTGCCGGAGCGAATCGCCGAAAAACAAAAGCCGCCATGGCCTGGAGGAAAGGCCATGGCGGCTTGAAAATGGGGACAAAGGCCCGGAGAGGGGGATGAGGCCTTTGTCCAAGCCTGACGCGGCGGGGGACAAGCCGGCTATCAGACCCGCGGCGCGATCAAACGCCGGTGACTGTGATTTGTGATTGAGAATGTGGTTTTTCAAGGGAAACGGAAAAAACCGCCTATTACAAATTGGTAACAGTTTGGTGAGGCGGAGTGCTTTTGTGCAATCAAGTTTATATGGACCTCGCAAAGCCGCCGCGCTATCCATGCTGCCATGAAAAAAGGCGATCATCTCTTCCTTATCGACGGTTCGGGCTTCATCTTCCGAGCCTTTCACGCATTGCCGCCGCTGACGCGCAAAACCGACGGCTTGCCGATCGGGGCCGTCTCGGGTTTCTGCAACATGCTGTGGAAGCTGCTGAGGGATGCGCGCGCGACAGACGTAGGTGCCACGCCGTCCCATCTCGCCGTCATTTTCGATTATTCGTCGAAGACCTTCCGCAAGGATCTCTATGACGCCTACAAGGCGAACCGCTCTGCCCCGCCTGAGGAGCTGGTGCCGCAATTCGGTCTGATCCGCGAGGCGACGCGCGCTTTCAATCTGCCCTGCATCGAGACGGAAGGTTTCGAGGCCGACGATATCATCGCGACCTATGCCCGCTTGGCCGAAGCCACCGGCGCTGATGTGACGATCGTCTCTTCCGACAAGGATCTGATGCAGCTCGTCACCTCGAATGTCCACATGTACGACAGCATGAAGGACAAGCAGATCAGCATCCCCGATGTCATCGAGAAATGGGGTGTGCCTCCGGAAAAGATGATCGACCTGCAGGCCATGACAGGCGATTCCGTCGACAATGTTCCGGGCATTCCCGGCATCGGACCCAAGACGGCCGCCCAGCTTCTCGCCGAATATGGCGATCTCGACACGCTTCTCGAACGCGCCCATGAGATCAAGCAGGAAAAGCGCCGCCAGACGATCCTCGAAAACATCGACAAGGCAAAGCTCTCGCGAGAGCTGGTGCGCCTGCGCACCGATGTGCCGCTGGAGCTCGATCTCGACGCTCTCGTCCTGGAACCGCAGAACGGCCCTAAACTGATCGGCTTCTTGAAGACCATGGAATTCACCACGCTGACACGCCGTGTAGCGGAATTCTGTAATTGCGACGCCAGCGAGATCGAACCTGCCTTCGTAAAGGTCGAATGGGGTGCTGAAGCGCATGGCCCGGATCTTGATAAGGCCGAAGCTGAGCCTGTCGCCGGTGTTGTCCCTGACGTCGGCGGCGAAGCCGTCGCGGTTCCGCCGCGCGCAAAGGCGAAGACTGCGGTCGAGGGCACGTTCGCGCCGGCCGAGTTGGCCAAGGCGCGTGCCGAGGCTTTTGCGACCCTGCCGTTCGACCATTCTTCCTATGTGACGATCCGCGATCTTGCCACCCTCGATCGATGGATCGCCGATGCGAAGGATACGGGCCTCGTCGCCTTCGATACGGAAACGACTTCCCTCGATGCCATGCAGGCAGAGCTCGTCGGTTTCTCCCTTGCGATTGCCGATAATGCGACCGATCCGACAGGCATGCGCATTCGTGCCGCCTATGTGCCGGTCAGCCACAAGACGGGCGTTGGGGACCTGCTCGGCGGCGGTCTTGCCGACAACCAGATCCCGATGGGCGATGCGCTGTCGCGGCTGAAGGCGCTGCTGGAGGATGAATCGATCCTCAAGGTGGCGCAGAACCTGAAATATGACTACCTGCTGATGAAGCGCTACGGCATCGAGACGAAGAGTTTCGACGACACGATGCTGATATCCTACGTGCTCGACGCCGGAACCGGCGCGCACGGCATGGACCCGCTGTCAGAAAAATTCCTCGGCCACACGCCGATCGCCTACAAGGATGTCGCCGGCTCCGGCAAGTCGAACGTCACCTTCGACCTCGTCGATATCGAGCGCGCGACACACTATGCCGCCGAAGACGCCGACGTGACGCTGCGTCTCTGGATGGTGCTGAAGCCGCGCCTTGCCGCCATGCAGCTGACGCGCGTCTATGAGCGTTTGGAACGTCCGCTCCTGCCTGTTCTGGCTCGGATGGAATCACGTGGCATCACCGTCGACCGCCAGATCCTGTCGCGCCTCTCGGGCGAACTGGCCCAGGGTGCAGCCAGGTTCGAGGATGAAATCTATCAGCTCGCCGGCGAGAGGTTCAACATCGGCTCTCCCAAGCAGCTCGGCGACATCCTGTTCGGCAAGATGGGCCTTGCCGGTGGCATCAAGACCAAGACCGGCCAGTGGTCGACCTCGGCAAGCGTGCTGGAAGACCTGGCGGCAGCAGGTTTCGAGCTGCCGCGCAAGATCGTCGACTGGCGCCAGCTCACCAAGCTGAAGTCGACCTATACGGATGCGCTTCCGGGTTACATCCATCCGGAGACGAAACGGGTACATACCTCCTATTCGCTGGCATCGACGACAACAGGCCGTCTTTCTTCCTCGGAGCCGAACCTCCAGAACATTCCGGTCCGCACCGCCGAAGGTCGCAAGATCCGTACCGCCTTCATTTCGTCACCCGGCCACAAGCTGATCTCGGCCGACTACAGCCAGATCGAGCTGCGCGTACTCGCCCATGTCGCCGAAATCCCCCAGCTCGTGCGTGCCTTCGAAGACGGCATCGACATCCACGCGATGACCGCTTCCGAAATGTTCGGTGTGCCCGTCGAAGGCATGCCGGGCGAGGTGCGCCGTCGCGCCAAGGCCATCAACTTCGGCATCATCTACGGCATCTCCGCCTTCGGCCTTGCCAACCAGCTTTCCATCGAGCGCTCGGAGGCCGGCGACTACATCAAGAAGTATTTCGAACGCTTCCCCGGCATCCGCGATTACATGGAGAGCCGCAAGCAGATGGCCCGTGACAAGGGCTATGTCGAAACGATCTTCGGCCGCCGAATCAATTATCCGGAAATCCGCTCGTCGAATCCTTCGGTGCGCGCCTTCAACGAACGTGCTGCCATCAACGCGCCGATCCAGGGTTCCGCGGCCGACGTCATCCGCCGCGCCATGATCAAGATCGAGCCGGCGCTCGCCGAGGCCGGGCTTGCCGATCGGGTGCGCATGCTCTTGCAGGTGCACGACGAATTGATCTTCGAGGTCGAGGACGAGGATGTCGAAAAGGCGATGCCGATCATCGTCTCGGTCATGGAAAACGCCACCTCGCCGGCGCTTGAAATGCGCGTGCCGCTTCGGGTCGATGCACGCGCGGCTTCCAATTGGGACGAAGCGCACTGAGGCATGTCGCGCAAAACTGCAGCCGTTTTGCGGTAACGATATGCGAAAACGAAAGCCTAAAGTGTGGCAGCGAATCTGAAAGATCGCGACGCGCTTTAGGCGCTTCGTCAGATTACCCCAAAGATTTTTCCTGAAGAGTCAAATATCTGAAACCAATGAGGTTTCGTCTTTTTGGCCGTCCCGGAACGAGACGGTTGGAAGGAACTTATTAACCTTCATTTTCTATCCGGAGGGATGTCAGAAATTATTAGGCATGAGTGAGTAGCTGTCGCATGCGTTTTCCAAGAACCAATTTGACGGATGCCGGAGATTTTTCTGCCGGACTTGAAGACGAACATCCCGCGGAAAATGCGCCCCTGGAGTATGAAGGCGAAAAACCGGTTCCGCCGCTCTGGCAGAGCAATTTCTCGCTCGCCCCGAATGTCCGTTTCACGCGCACGCCTGAAACGCTGATCAGCAAGCGCCATGCGCCGGAGAAGCAGCTTCGTGAGGAAATCGTTGTTCCTCCGGCCCCGCAGGCCGTGGTAGTGCCGGCACCGCGACCCGTAGCAGCGCCGCAGATGCGCGCGCCGATCATGGTGAACGTGCCATTCGACATCTATCTGCCCGAAGTGACCGAGCCGGTCGTCGCGCCGCAGCCTGAACCTCAGCCGCAGCCCGTCGCCATGGCTCCCATCGAAACGACCTTGCGGGCTGCGGCGGAGCTTTCCTCCATTTCGGATTTCGCCTTCTGGGAGGTTATGGCCTTCGAAGAGACGGATGCCGAGCCGTCGCGTACCCCGGTCATCGCATTGCAGCAGCATGCTGAGCCCGAATCGATCACCTCACGCTTCCGCATCATGGAATGGCGCCCGGGTCGGCATAATCCGGCGCCGGTAACGCCGCGCGTCGCGCTGCCCGTTTCCTCCGCGCCGGTCCGCCCCGCACGGTCGCCGGTAGCCCGCGTTGCCGAGAAGCCGGTTGTCACAACTCCGGTGGTCCAGGCTCCGATCGTTGAAGTCCCAGTCGTTCAGGCTCAAGTGGTTCAAGCTCCGGCGATCCGGCCGAAGCAGGTAGCGGCAGAAGTGCCGCCGGCGTCCCGCGTCGAGATCGTCGCCCCTGCACTGTCCCCGGTTCGGCCGTCACGCATTGTCGTCGATAAGATCGACGCTTCCGGCTACGAATTCCCGCCGCGCGCCCTGCTGCAGGAGCCGCCGGAACGGCTCGGCGAGATCATGTCGCAGGAAACGCTCGAGCAGAATGCCGGCCTCCTGGAAAGCGTTCTGGAGGATTTCGGCGTCAAGGGTGAGATCATCCATGTCCGCCCCGGTCCGGTCGTTACACTCTATGAATTCGAGCCGGCACCGGGTGTGAAATCCTCCCGCGTCATCGGGCTTGCGGATGATATCGCCCGCTCCATGTCGGCACTATCGGCCCGTGTGGCTGTCGTTCCCGGCCGCAACGTCATCGGCATCGAACTGCCGAATGCGACGCGCGAAACCGTCTATTTCCGCGAGATGATCGAGAGCGAGGATTTCGACAAGAGCGGGTACAAGCTGGCGCTCGGCCTCGGAAAGACCATCGGTGGCGAACCCGTGATCGCCGAACTTGCCAAGATGCCGCATTTGCTGGTCGCCGGTACGACCGGTTCGGGCAAATCCGTCGCCATCAACACGATGATCCTGTCACTGCTCTACCGCATGAGCCCGGAGCAGTGCCGCCTCATCATGGTCGATCCGAAGATGCTCGAACTCTCCGTCTATGACGGCATTCCGCACCTGCTGACGCCTGTTGTCACCGATCCCAAGAAGGCCGTCATGGCGCTGAAATGGGCCGTGCGCGAGATGGAGGAGCGGTATCGCAAGATGTCGCGCCTCGGCGTGCGCAACATCGACGGCTATAATGGCCGCGTCTCCCAGGCCCGCGAAAAGGGCGAGACCATCCATATCATGGTCCAGGTCGGCTTCGACCGGCAGACGGGTGCGCCGATCGAGGAGCAGCAGGAGCTGGATCTCGCGCCGATGCCCTATATCGTCGTCATCGTCGACGAAATGGCGGACCTGATGATGGTTGCCGGCAAGGAGATCGAAGGCGCGATCCAGCGTCTCGCCCAGATGGCGCGTGCCGCCGGCATCCACCTCATCATGGCGACGCAGCGTCCCTCGGTCGATGTCATTACCGGCACGATCAAGGCGAACTTCCCGACCCGCATTTCCTTCCAGGTCACCTCGAAGATCGACAGCCGCACGATCCTTGGCGAACAGGGCGCTGAACAGCTCCTCGGCCAGGGCGACATGCTGCATATGCAGGGCGGCGGCCGCATTTCCCGTGTCCACGGCCCCTTTGTTTCCGACGCGGAAGTCGAGAAGGTTGTGGCGCATCTGAAGACGCAGGGTCGGCCGGAATATCTCGATACGGTCACGGCCGGCGAGGAAGAGGAAGGCGAGGATGAAGAGGACGGCGCCGTCTTCGACAAGAGCGCCATGGGCGCCGAGGATGGCGACGAGCTTTACCAGCAGGCCGTCAAGGTCGTCATGCGCGACAAGAAGTGCTCGACGTCCTACATCCAGCGCCGTCTGGGCATCGGCTATAACAGAGCGGCCTCGCTCGTCGAGCGCATGGAGAAGGAAGGGCTGGTCGGCCCGGCAAACCATGTCGGCAAACGCGAGATCGTCTCAGGCCGCGGCGATAACGAATAATCGGAGCGCGGCTGGTTACTGCTTCTCAGAAGCCAGCCGCAACGTCTCCAGCACGAAGTTGCGCTTGCCCCCGGTATAATAATCCCAATCGTCATTCGCCTCGTCCATGAGCTTCAGCTTGAGGGCGGCATAGGCGTTCGCTCTTTCTGGATGGGAGCGGAGATAATCCCGAAAAGCGATCCGGTCTCGCAACACGGCATTGTCAGCCGAGCAGAGATAGAGCCGGGCGCCGTGTGAGCCCTTGCCGCTGGTGAAGGTCCAGGTCTGTTGCTGGTATTTGTCACCGTGAAAGGTGAAGGCGCCAAGCGCTTGCGCGCGTTCGATCGCCTCGGGAAGGACATCCGCGCTCGCAAAGGCTGCGTGCAGGTCGATCTTCGGCTTGGCGGCCAGTCCGGGGACGGACGTGCTGCCAACGTGATGAAAGATCGGATGGAGACCGGTAAACAACGGCTCGAGATCGCCGACGATCTGACGGAAGAGAGACGGCCATTCCGGGTCGTAGTCGACGACGTGAATGGCCATTCTCATATCCTTTGTCTCGTTCAGGCGATTTCCTTCAGGAAGCCGTCCAGGAGATCGATCATCCTGCGTTCGGCCTCCTCAAGCGAGTCACTATTGTCCAATTCCACGACATCATAATCGCCACGCACGGTCAGCGGGCCGCGCGCAAGACGGGCCATGATATCCTCATGCGTCTCGCGGCCGCGAGCCTCGAGCCGGCCGGCGAGCACTTCCGGGCGGGCCGTCACATTGATGACCTTCAGCCGCGGAAACGCGGCCTGGAAACGGTGCAGCGCCGAGCGCGAACCGTTCGCAACGACAATGTGGCCCTTGGAAAGGGCGACGGAAACCTCTGCCGGAATGGCGTATTTGAGACCATGCGCCTCCCACCAGACGGCAAAGGCGCCGGCCTGCTCCATCGAGGCGAATCCGGCATCCGAAACTGCGAGATGATCCTCTCCGCCGGCATCGCCGTGGCGGGTGATGACGCGGCGGGCGAAATGCACGTCTTCACGGCGTTCGAAATGCCGGGCGGCAAGGTTCATCAGCGTGTCCTTGCCGGCACCGCTCGGGCCGACGACGACGACCATGATGCCGTGTTCGGCGCCGGCGCCCGGATGGGGTTCGTGTGACATCATCATGCGACACGGCGTCCTTCACGCCAGACGGAACGTGTCACCGGCACGCCATGCGAGCGGTGCACACGAACGAGATCGGCACGCAGGCCGGTTTCGATGCGGCCGCGATCGTTGAGGCTGACGGTGCGTGCTGGCGTGGCCGTCACCATTGCAATTGCCTTCGATAACGTAATGCCCTCCACCTCGTCGGCAAGAATGAAGGGCGCATGCAGCAGGCTGAGCGGCACATAGTCGGACGAAAGCACATCGAGAACGCCGAGCTGCGCCAGATCACGCGCGGCGATATTGCCGGAATGCGATTTGCCGCGCACGATGTTCGGCGCGCCCATGAGCACGCTCATGCCGTTTTCATGCGACAGCCGGGCTGCGTCGATGCTGGTCGGGAATTCGGCCAGGCGTACGCCGTTTTCGATCGCCTCATCGACATGGACAGATGTGGCATCGTCGTGGCTGGCGACGGTGATGCCGCGTTCGGCGCAGACCTTGGAGATCGCGTCCCGATTTGGCGTCGAATTGCGATCGGATTCAGCGATGCGTCTGGCGCAGAAACGGGCGAACTCCTCGTCCGTGAGCCCGCGCTTCTTCTGATAGTAAAAGATGTACTGGTCCATCGTCTGGAACTGACGCTGGCCGGGCGCATGGTCCATCAGCGAAACGAGACGGACATAGGGGTCGTTCTCGAAATCGGCGAAGTGCTGCAGCACGTTGTCGGCCGAGACCTCGCAGCGCAGATGGATCAGGTGTTCGGCGCGCAGACGCCCTTCCTTTTCAGCGGACTGGATGGCGTCGGCCATCTCGCGCATCTCGCCATGTTCGAAGCCGCCGTCTTCGTCAGCACCCATGCGCAGGCAGTCGAAGACCGTGGTGATGCCCGAGGTGACGATCTGCGCATCATGGGCCTGTATGGCCGCCGTCTTGTTCCAGCGAATGCCCGGACGCGGCGAATAGTGGCCTTCCAGGTGGTCGGTGTGCAGCTCGACGAGGCCTGGAATGATGTAGTCGCCCTCAAAGTCTTCGCCGGCTACCGAATTGCCGTTCGAAATATCGGCGATCTTGCCGTCACGGATGAGAATGGAGCCCGAAAGAATATCGTCTTCGAGAACGATCCGGGCGTTTGAAAGAACGGTTTCTTTGCTCATGTCAGAAAATCTTTCAGCTTCTGGCGCCAGCAAGAGGCAGCCATGTGTGGACTTTGAAAGGCGCGCCGCGCGCCTCCTCACGAAAGACGGCAAGGCCGGAAATGCGAAGCGGCCTGCCGGTGAAACCTGCGAAACGCTCCGTCAGGATCGCCTTCATCACTTCCGCGCGCTCTTCCGGCACCTGGCCGGTCAGCGTCATGTGGAAGCCGAAGTCATCCATGACATATGGATAGCCCCAGCGCATGAGATTATTGCGCTGGCTCTCAGAGAGCCTTTCCGGTTTGCGCCTGATAATATCGGCCTCGGAGAGTGCCGCCCGAAATGGCTCGAAAGACTTTACCACCTTTGCCGCGAAATCCTGAAGCGGTTGGTGCAGCGAACCCGGCACAAGCGCAAAGAAGCGACCGAGCTGGCCGAGCACCAGTTCGGGGATTTCAAAGGCCGGCGTGTTGGCGGTGAAATCTTCGACGACCGCCATCAGGTCCTTTTCGGTCACGGAGGAGGCAAGCTCGAAGGGCGCCTTGATCGTCGCATGGAAGCCATAGCGGCGCGGGTCTGCCGTCAGTTCGAATTGTTCGCCAGCCGGCAGCGTCTCGTACGCAGGCGCAGGATAGGCCTCGTCGGTAAAGGCATCGCGGCCGAGCCAGACGGAGGCCGCGCCGGTCAGGGGATCATCCTTAGGCGGCGAAAAATAGAGAGCGTAGCGCAAGGCTTTTATCCTGGAGATCGTCCGAACGGGGAGCGCAATGTGCAGTGATTTGGCGGCGAACCGCAAGCACGCTCCGGCTAAAAGATTTCCATGACAGAATGATGATGACGGCAGGGCCGCCATCATCTTTTACTTTGACGTCAATGACCGGGCTTGGCACCCATCAACCGTTGGCGAAGCGCGTTCGAAGCCATGTCGAACAGGAAGACCACGATCAGGATGAGGATGACCATGTAGGCGACGTTTTCCCAATTGGAATTGGTGCGCATGGCTTCCCAGAGTTTGAGCCCGATACCGCCGGCACCAACGGCACCGATGATCGTCGCGCCACGTACGTTCGATTCCCACTGATAGAGCGTCTGGCTGACGATGACGGGAACGATCTGCGGCATAATGCCATAACGATGCACCAGCACGGTCGAGGCGCCCGTCGACTTCACACCTTCGCGCGGTTTGTTGTCGATGTTTTCGAGACCTTCCGAGTACAGCTTGCCGAGCGTGCCTGTCTCCGTGAGGAAGATGGCGCCGGAACCGGCGAGAGGACCGGGGCCGAAGGCGCGCGTCAGGAACAGCGCCCAGATCAGCATGTCGACCGAACGCAGGAAGTCGAAGAAGCGCTTCAGCACCTGGTTGAGAAGCCGGTTCGGCGTGATGTTGCGCGCCGCCATGAAGGCGAGCGGGAAGGCGGCAAGCGAACCGAGCAGCGTGCCCAGGAAAGCCATCACGATCGTCTGGAACAGCTTGGTCCAGACATCGCCGTGCTGCCATTCGCTGTTGTTCCAGATATTGTCGAAGGCAAGCGACAGGTTCGACTGGTCGGGATGGATCCGCGGGCCGGAGACGATGAGACTGATGACCTCGCCTACCGGCTTGTCGAAGAACGGCGACTGAGTATCGAAGACGAAATTCGCCCAGCCGATGAAGCGCTTGCGCACCTTCACACGGTCGACGGAAATGCTGACATCCCCTGCAAATCCAAGATTGGCGAGCACGTTGTCGTCATAGACCGTCATCCAGCCTGGAACCGGACCGACGACTTTCGGCGCGCCGCTGGAAACATCGACCGGCACCGTCATGCCATGGGCAACGATCGTCGTCTGGCTCTTGCTGACCGTCACCGTGCGACCGCTGCCGCTGACGAGAACCGTGATGCTGCCATCCGCATTGGCTTTCAGCCAATCCGGATGAGGATCGTCGCCAAGCGGTGAGAAGCGCGGGTAGCGCGTCTGGATCGTGCCATCGTCCTGGATACGGAATTCCGGCTGCACGTCATAGCTGATCCACTGGCTCATATAGATGCCGAAGCGTTCCCAATGGGCTTCGGCGATGAGCTTCGGCAGGTCGAAGAACCAGACGGCATAGATGCCGTAGAGGATTGTCGCGAGGACAATGAGCAGGCCGCCGAAACGCTGGCGGAAGGACTTGTGAAAATATTCCGGATAACGCGTTTCGATCTCATGCATGCGGTTTGCGTCGATGACCGTCATGGCAGCCTCAATGTTGCAGGAGGAAGGCGTGTTCGCCGACGAGACGGCGGCGCAGCCAGGCAGAGAACTGGTCGACAGCGACGATCGTGATGAAGAGCAGCAGCACCAGGGCCACGGTCTTCGCGCCGAAGCCACGGGAAATGGAGAGCTTGAGCTCTTCACCGATACCGCCGCCGCCGACGGCGCCGATGATGGTCGATGCACGTACGTTGATCTCGAGGCGCAGCAGCGCATAGGACGCATAGTTCGGCATGACCTGCGGCAGCGCGGCGAAACGCACGCGCTCCAGCCAGTTCGCGCCGACCGCACGCATACCCTCGTCCGATTTCATGTCGATGTTTTCAGCGACTTCGTAGAAGAGCTTGCCGAGCGCGCCGATCGTATGGAGCGTGATCGCGATGATGGCCGCCACCGGTCCGATCGAAAGGATCGCCGAAAACAGGCCGGCGATAACGATTTCCGGGAAGGCGCGCAGGAATTCCATGATGCGCTTGGTAAAGATGCGCAGCGGCCAATTCTTCGTCAGATTACGCGCCGCAAAGAAGCTGAGCGGAACGGCGAAGACGAAGGCGATGATGGTCGAGACGAGCGCGATATTGATCGTGATGATCATCAGCTCGAAATATTCGGGAATGTAGAAGCTGCCCCAGACATAGACACGGCCATTGGCGAAGTTGAATTCCTCGCCACCCTTGTCGTTCGGGCTCGCAATATCGAAAAGCGCGCGCCAGACATCGGTCCAGTCTTTCGGGATAAGCCAGCTCAGGAAGTCGAACAGATGCGGCAGGCGGTCGAAGAAGTGACCGGCATTGCTCTCGTCGGCAAAGCGTACGGAGCTGACGAAGGCGGCGATGAGGATCACCAGGCCGAGGATGGTGTAGAAACGCCGTCTGGCGATCATCTTGTCCCAAGCGGTGGCGATTTCCTTCGTGCTCTGCGTCGGCACATGCGGCTGTGTATCGGCAATAGTCATGAACGCCTCGCCCACTGCATAATTCCTTAAATCGGGCTCGATTTAAGGATGAAATTATGCCGCAATTTAAAGTGCTACAGCGTCCTCTGCGCGTCTGACGCGCGGCGCTGTAGTCATAAGAAAAGGGCGGCCGTCGCCGGCCGCCCCGCATACGGATGGCGCAATCAGCCGCCGATAGCAGCCTTGCGAACTTCTACGACAGCGTTGTAGAAGTCGTGCTTGACCGGGGCGTAGCCCTTGTAGTCGCCGCCTTCGATAGCTGCGAAGCACTTGTGGTCCTTCTCCGGCAGGGCCGTGAAGAAGGCGGTGAGCTTCTTCTGCCACTCTTCGCCGAGAGCGTTGCGAACGACGAGCGGGCCGTTCGGGATCAGCGGCGAACGCCATACTTCAACGAGCTTGTTCGGATCGACGGCGCCCTTGTCGACTTCCTTGCGGAAGGTACCGGAGGTGTAGCCGTCCTTGAAGTCGCCGATGCCCGAAGAGTCGTCGACAGCAACATCGACCTTGCCGTCATAGGCGGCAAGCAGGTTGTTCTCGTGACCGCCGTTGAACTGCGTGGAAGCGAAGAACTTGTCGTTCGGCATGCCGGTGTCCTTCGGGATCTGCGTCAGCGGAACGAGGTAGCCCGAGGTGGAGTCCGGATCGGCGTAGCCGAGCTTCTTGCCCTTGGCGTCCTTGATCGTCTTGATGCCGGAGGACTTCAGGGCGAGACCGATCGAGTAGTAACCCGTGGAGCCGTCCTTCTGCTGCGTCGTCAGGATCGGCGTAACAGCCTTCGAGTCCTTGATGTAAACGGACGCGTAGCCGGAAGCGCCGAGTTCGGCGAAGTCGAGCGTGCCGCCGAGGAGACCCTGGATAACGCCGTCATAGTCGGCAGCCGGGAAGAGCGAAACCTTCTCGAAGCCGAATTCCTGCTTCAGGTGGTCTGCAAGGCAGGCATAGTTGCGCAGGCGGTCGGTTTCGTTTTCGCCGCCGAGGATGCCGACGCGGAATTCCTTGAGGTCAGCGGCATTGGCAGCGCCAGCTGCGAGCGACAGAAGCGCCGTTGCAGCAAAAAGTGCTTTCTTCAACATGGGTTCTCTCCAGAATGACCGGGGGTCCGGTCGTTTTTGTTACGAAGAAATGTGCCCTTGACGCGGGCATTCGATCGCGGCCGCCCCTCTCACAGACCGGCCAGCGCCAGCGGTTGATTGCCGGCGGATTGGTTTTCGGCTCCTTCCGGAGCCATGTTGATTGCGGTCGAGGTCATCGTTTCGTCGATGCCCGCGCCATCCTTGTCCGTGCCGTAGATTTCTTTCACGGCCTCGGAGGTCAGTTCGGAGGGCTTGCCGTCGAAAACGACGCGGCCGCCTGCCATGCCGACGATGCGTTCGCAATAGTTGCGGGCCGTATCGAGCGTGTGCAGGTTGGTGACGACGGTAATGCCTTCGCGCTCGTTGATGTCACGCAGTGCATCCATGACGATCTTCGCATTCAGCGGGTCGAGCGAGGCGATCGGCTCGTCGGCCAGAACCATCTTCGGGTTCTGCATCAGCGCGCGGGCAATCGCCACGCGCTGCTGCTGACCGCCCGAAAGCGTGCCGGCTGCCTGCAGCGCCGTCTGCTCGATGCCGAGGCGCTCAAGTGCGGCGATAGCCTGGATGCGCTCTTCGCGGCTGAAGACGTTGAGCAGGCTGAGGATCGTCGAGCGGTGGTTCAGGCGGCCGAGCATGACGTTGGTCAGCACGTCGAGACGCGGCACGAGATTGAACTGCTGGAAAATCATCGCGCAGTCGCGCTGCCAGTTGCGCAGTGGCTGACCGCGAAGGCCGGAAACCTCGACACCACCGAAATGGATGGTGCCGGAGGAGGGTTCCTGCAGGCGGTTGATCATGCGCAGGAGGGTGGACTTGCCGGCGCCCGAACGGCCGATGATCCCGACCATCTGGCCCTGAGGAATGTCCAGCGTTACGGAATCGACAGCGAGCTTCTTTCCGAACCGGCGTGTGACATTCTTCAGCTCGAACATCATGCTCTTCCTTCGCATTGCAGGCTTGCTCTGGGATCGCATTAGTCCCGCTTCATGAACCTCGCATGTCAGTTTTGTGTAAGTCCTGTCACAAAACTCTGCACCGCAGCATTGAGCTCAGCCACCATAGCGGGAGAGGAAGTCTTCGGCTCCGAGCGCCCGGAAATCCGCCAGTGCGTCGCGCAGCCGGTCGTGTTCCCAGTCCCACCAGGCAAGCCTGTCCATGCGCTCGCCAACCTCTTTCGGGAAGCGTTCGCGGATGAGTTTGGCCGGCACGCCGCCCACGATCGTGTAGGGAGCGACATCCTTGGAGACGACTGCACCAGCGCCGATGACGGCGCCGTTGCCGACGGTCACGCCCGGCAGGATCGTAGCGCCATGGCCGATCCAGACATCGTTGCCGATTACGACGCGGTTTGAGCGGCGCCATTCGAAGAACTCCGTCTCCATGTCGGCATCCGGCCAGTAATCGACGGCGCGATAGGTGAAGTGGTGCAGCGTCGCGCGCCAGGTCGGATGATTGGTAGCGTTGATACGCACCGCAGCGGCGATGTTGACGAACTTGCCGATCGTCGCGCACCAGATGGAGCCGTCCTGCATGATGTAGGAATAGTCGCCGAACTCCACTTCGCTGATCCGGCAACGCTCGGAGACTTCCGTATAGCGGCCGAAGCTCGAATTGGAGACGGAGGCGGTCTCGTGGAAATAGGGCTCGATGCCCAGCTTGCGGCTCATGCTGCGATCGCCTTTCGGGGAGAGAATTGCTGGACGTCCAGAATGCGGTCAGCGGCTGCCTCGCGCACCTCCTCATCGTGGAAGATGCCGAGCAGGGCGACGCCCGCCTTCTTCTTTTCCTCGATCATGCCGACGACGACGGCACGGTTCCTGGCGTCGAGCGAAGCGGTCGGCTCGTCGAGCAGCAGGATCGTGTGATCGGTGATGAAGCCGCGGGCGATATTGACGCGCTGCTGCTCGCCGCCGGAGAAGGTGGCGGGCGGCAGCTGCCAGAGCGCTTCCGGCAGGTTGAGTTTTTCAAGCAGCGCCGCGGCTTTTTCCCTGGCGCTGGCGGCGGCTTCACCACGTGCGAGCAGCGGCTCGGCGACCACGTCGATCGCCGCAACGCGCGGCACGGTGCGTAGAAACTGGCTGACATAGCCGAGCGTCCGGCGCCGCACGTCGAGAATGGTGCGCGGGTCGGCGGCGGCGAGGTCGACGATCTTGCCCTTGTGGTCGACGAGGATTTGTCCGGTATCGACGGCATAATTGCCGTAGATCATCTTGAGCAGCGAGCTTTTGCCGATGCCCGAGGGGCCGCCAAGCACGACGCATTCGCCCGATGCAACCGAGAAGGTGACATCGGAAACGACCGGCAGCTTGAGGCCGTCGCGCAGGTGCATGATGAAGCTCTTGGCGACTTCTGAAACGACGAGAGGCGTTGCCATGATTTAAACCTGCAGGATCGAGGAAACGAGGAGCTGGGTATAGGGCTCGCGCGGGTCGTCCAGCACCCGGTCGGTCAGACCCTGCTCGATGACGAAGCCGTCCTTCATCACCATCATGCGGTGCGAGAGAAGGCGGGCGACCGCGAGATCGTGGGTGACGATGATGGCCGAGAGGCCGAGATCGTTGACGAGACCGCGCACGAGATCGAGCAGACGTGCCTGCACCGAGACATCGAGACCGCCGGTCGGCTCATCCATGAAGACGAGGCGCGGGCCGGTCACGAGATTGCGGGCGATCTGCAGCCGCTGGCGCATGCCGCCGGAGAAAGCGCGCGGCTGGTCGTCGATACGGCCGGTGTCGATCTCGACACGCTCCAGCCAGTCGATGGCCGTGGAGCGGATCTTGCCGTAATGCCGGTCGCCGATCGCCATCAGCCGCTCGCCGACATTGGCGCCGGCAGAGACCGTCATGCGCAGCCCGTCGGCCGGGTTCTGGTGCACGAAGCCCCAGTCCGTCCGCATCAGGAAGCGGCGCTCGGCTTCGCTCATGTGGTAGAGGTCGCGATAGTTGCCGTCGCGCATATGATACTCGACGCTGCCGGTGGTCGGCATCAGCCGGGTGGAGATGCAGTTGAGCAGCGTCGTCTTGCCAGAGCCGGATTCGCCGACGATGGCGAGCACTTCGCCGGGCCAGAGCTCGAAGGAGACATTCCGGCAGCCGATGCGGTTGCCGTAGAACTTCGAGAGGTCATTGACTTTGAGAAGCGGTATATCGGTCATTCTGCAGCCTCCCGGGCCAGCATTTCGCCGGCATGTCCGTGCGCGCGGCGGTCTTCGCAATGGTCGGTATCGGAGCAGACGAACATGCGCCCGCCCTTGTCGTCGAGGATCACCTCGTCGAGGTAGACCTCCTCGGCGCCACACAGCGCACAAGGCTTGCCGAAGCGCTGGATCTCGAAGGGATGGTCCTCGAAGTCCAGGCTGACGACGTCGGTATAGGGCGGCACGGCATAGATGCGCTTTTCGCGCCCGGCGCCGAAAAGCTGCAGCGCTTCCGACCTGTGCATCTTCGGATTATCGAATTTCGGCGTCGGCGAGGGATCCATGACATAGCGGCCATGAACCTTGACCGGATAGGCATAGGTCGTGGCGATACGGCCGTTGCGGGCGATATCCTCGTAGAGCTTCACATGCATGAGGCCGTATTCTTCCAGCGCATGCATCTTGCGTGTTTCTGTCTCGCGTGGTTCGAGGAAGCGCAGCGGTTCCGGGATCGGCACCTGGTAGACGAGAACCTGGCCCGCTCCGAGCTTGTCCTCAGGAATGCGGTGGCGTGTCTGAATGATCGTCGCATCCTTGGTGTGCGTCGTGACCGCGACATTGGCGACCTTCTGGAAGAAGGCGCGGATGGAGACGGCATTCGTCGTGTCGTCGGCGCCCTGGTCGATGACCTTGAGAACGTCCTCAGGTCCGATGATCGAGGCTGTTACCTGCACACCGCCGGTACCCCAGCCGTAAGGCATCGGCATTTCTCTTGACGCAAAGGGTACCTGATAGCCGGGAATGGCGATCGCCTTCAGGATCGCGCGGCGGATCATGCGCTTGGTCTGTTCGTCGAGATAGGCGAAATTGTAGGTGGCGAGATCACTCATTCGGCTGCCTCCTTTTGGGTCTCGCCGCTGTTGCGGGCGGCTTCGAATTCGCGGCGCATGCGGCGGACGAGGTCGAGTTCGGCCTGGAAGTCCACATAATGCGGAAGCTTCAGGTGCTCGACGAAGCCAGTCGCCTGCACATTGTCGGAATGGGAAATGACGAATTCTTCGTCCTGTGCCGGCGCGGTGATGTCCTCGCCAAGCTCTTCAGCTCGCAATGCGCGATCGACAAGCGACATGGCCATCGCCTTGCGCTCGCTCTGGCCGAAGACCAGGCCATAGCCGCGGGTGAACTGCGGCGGCGCCTTGGCCGAACCCTTGAACTGGTTGACCATCTGGCATTCGGTAAGCTGGATCGTTCCAAGTGAAACGGCAAAGCCGAGTTCCGGCACATCGAACTCCACCTCGACTTCCCCGATGCGGATTTCACCGGTGAAGGGGTGATTGCGGCCATAGCCGCGCTGGGTGGAATAGCCGAGAGCCAGCAGGAAACCCTCGTCGCCGCGAGCAAGCGCCTGCAGACGAAGATCCCGCGTCATCGGGAATTCCATCGGTTCGCGCGTCAGGTCGCCCGTTTCGTGGTCCTCAGGAAGCTCACCGTCATTTTCGATCAGGCCTTCCTGACCGAGGATTTCGGAGACGCGCATGACGCGGCCGGTCTCGGCTTCGCGCTGCGCCGGCTCTTCCACGGCTTCATCCGTCAAGAGCGAGGGATCGAGCAGGCGGTGCGTATAGTCGAAGGTGGGCCCGAGCAGCTGGCCGCCCGGAAGATCCTTGTAGGTGGCCGAGATGCGGCGTTCGATCTGCATATTGGCGGTGTCGAGCGGCTTGGAATAGCCGAAGCGCGGCAGCGTCGTGCGGTAGGCGCGCAGCAGGAAGATCGCCTCGATCATGTCGCCGCGCGACTGGCGTACGGCAAGGGCTGCGAGCGTGCGGTCGTAGAGCGAGGCTTCGGCCATGACGCGATCGACGGCGAGGGCAAGCTGTTCGACGATCTGCTCGATGCCGATCGCCGGCACGGAACGGTCGCCGCGCCGGCGGTCGGCGAGCAGGCGGTGAGCATTGGCGATGGCGGCCTCGCCACCCTTGACGGCAACATACATGAGCTCAGATCTCCGTTGCTGTGATCTTGGTGGTGCGCGGCAGGCAGAGGAAACGCTTGCCCGCCGTCAGCACGATGTCGATGCCGCGCGGGAAGAGGGCGCGGTTTTCCGTCCAGAGGCGCAGGAACGTTTCCGGCAGGCCGACAGGCGCGATCTCGGTCACGCTCTGGATGCCCGGACCCATCAGCGCCAGGCGGCGTCCGCCTTCGAGATCGGCAAGCTCGATCACCACTGTCGTGGAGCGATCGGGATATTCCTGCGTGCCGGCGGCAAACAGGCCGAAGGTGGAGATCATCGTGCCGGCCTCGACGAAGGCGAAGCGCGCCTCGGCCTTCTCGGCCGTCAGCGGGGCGCTGGTGTGGAAGCCCAGCCATTCCGGGATCGCCGACTTGGCAAGTCCGGCCGAAAGCCAGACGGGCGTGTCGTGGTCGCAGAGCGTCAGGCCGATCGCGCCGGCGGCAATGCCGAGCGGTGCGGGCGCCGTCACTTCGGCTGCGACGGTCTGGATCGTGCCGGGCCGGGCCATGCCGTCCATCAGCATCTTGAACACGCTTTGGGCCTCGAATACCGGCTCGGCAAAGCCGCCGGTCAGAACATCGGTCTTGGCGCTCATTCAGTTGTCTCCCCGCACCATGGTGAAGAAATCGACGCGGGTCGCGGCCGTCTCCTCGGCCTTGCGACCGGCCTCGGCGGTTATGCGGCTGGCGATAGGTGACAGCAGCCTGTCCTCGACGAAGCCCTTGGTGGCTTCCTCCTGCCAGAGCGCATCGAAGATCGCCGAAAGCCGTGCCTTCTCGCGGTCGGTTCCGAGCGCCTGCGCATGGCCAACGGAGCCGGAAGCAAGGCGCACCGTCGCGCGCGTCACTGTCACCTCGCCGAGATTGAAGGGCGCGCCGCCGCCGCCGATGCGGCCGCGAACCATGACGAGGCCCGTTTCCGGGCCGCGCACCGGCTGCGCCGCCGGCTTTTCGGCAAGCGCATCCCACGCCGCCAGCAATTCCTGCCTCTCAGCGCGCGCCAGCAGATCGACGGTGCGTTTGCGCCCGTTGTTTGTCTGCGCCGCAGGGTCTGTCTTCTCTGCTGCCGTCATCGTCTTTTCCTCGAAATATCTATTGATATAGACAACCATACAAGTTATACCTATCCCTAAATCGGCGAGGTGACAAGCGTGTGACACGACACGTCCAAAATTGGCCGGGCTTGAAGAGGTTCGGGCCACGAAATGATCAGGGAAGGGGTGTAATGGCAGGCATAAAGCAGGTGCAGCGGCAGACGGGCGTAGCGCTCTGGCGGCAGATCGCCGACAGGATCCGCGAGGCGATCGGCAGCGGCGCATACGATGCGACTGGCATGGTGCCGCCGGAAACCGCTCTCGCGACGCAGTTCGGCGTCAACAGGCATACCGTGCGCAGCGCGTTGGCCGCGCTTGCCCAAGAAGGCATCGTGCGGGCTGTGCAGGGTCGTGGCACGCTGATCGAGCGCAAGGAGCGCCTGAACTTCCCGATCAGCCGCCGGACACGCTTTACAGATGGCCTCAGGGACCAGGCGCGCGAAACGCATGCGCTCCTGCTCGGCCATGCAGAGGAGGTCGCCGACGCCGAGGTCGCCCGCTGGTTGCGCATCGAACAGGGTACGCCTGTCATCCGGCTGGAAACGGTGCGTGATGCGGATAAACGGCCTGTCGCCCGCGGCACGAGTTGGTTCCCGGCCGCCCGTTTTGCCGGCATCGGCGAGATCTATCGCAAGACGGAATCGATCACCAAGGCTTTTGCCGCCCTCGGACTGTCGGACTATGTGCGCGCCACGACCGAGATCACCGCCACCCACGCCGATTCCGGCGACATCGCCGACCTGGAGCTGACGCCGGGCGCCGTGCTGCTGATCACCAAGGCGATGAACACCGATCTGGAAGGCGTGCCGGTGCAATATTCGATCAGCCGCTTTGCCGCCGACCGGGTGCAGTTCACCATTGAGAACTGAAAACGAAAAAGGCCGGGCGCGAGCCCGGCCCTGAACCTATCGATGCCTGGTCGCGATCAGTGCGCGCCGGACATGTCGCCAAGCACTTCCTTGGAGGCGACGGTCGAGTCTGCCTTCAGCTTGTAGACTATGGGCACACCCGTCGCCAGATTCAGCGAAAGAACCTGCTCGCGGGTAAGGCGGTCGAGAACCATGACGAGCGAACGCAGCGAATTGCCGTGCGCGGCAACCAGCACCTTTTCGCCGCGCAGGACGCGCGGAAGGATTTCCGTCAGATAGTAAGGCCAGACGCGGGCGCCGGTGTCGCGCAGGCTTTCGCCGCCAGGAGGCGGAACGTCATAGGAGCGGCGCCAGACATGCACCTGCTCTTCGCCCCACTTGGCACGGGCATCATCCTTGTTGAGGCCGGAAAGATCGCCGTAGTCGCGTTCGTTGAGCGCCTGGTCGCTGATCGTCTCGAGATCAGGCTGACCGACCTTGTCGAGGACAAGCTTCAGCGTGTGCTGGGCGCGCACCAGGACGGACGTGAAGGCGATATCGAACTTGATGCCGTAGTCGGCAAGCGCCTGGCCGCCGGTCGTGGCTTCCTGGATGCCGAGCTCAGTCAGATCAGGGTCCTTCCAGCCGGTGAAGAGATTCTTGAGATTCCAGTCGCTCTGGCCGTGGCGAACGAGGACGAGGGTACCGCTCATGAAAAATGCCTCCGAGAAATGGTCAATGGGAAGAAAGCCCGAGAACGTCGAGCATGGAATAGAGCCCCGGTTTCTTGTCGCGCCCCCAAAGGGCTGCCTTGATGGCGCCGCGCGCGAAAATTGAACGGTCGGTTGCGCTATGCGAAAGCGTAACGGTTTCGCCTTCGCCGGCAAAGAGCACCGAATGCTCGCCGATGACGGAGCCGCCGCGCAGCGTCGCAAAGCCGATCGTGCCGGCTTCCCGCGCCCCCGTATGGCCGTCGCGCACGCGCACGGACTTCGCGGCAAGATCGATATTGCGGCCCTTTGCCGCTGCCTCGCCGAGCAGCAATGCGGTTCCGGAGGGCGCGTCGACCTTGCGCTTGTGATGCATCTCGAGAATTTCGATATCCCAGTCGGCGGGATCGAGCGCCTGAGCCGCCTGCTGCACGAAAACGCTCAGCAGATTGACCCCGAGACTCATATTGCCCGATTGGACGATGCGGGCATGGCGCGAGGCGGCCGCAATCTTTGCATTGTGCTCATCGGAGCAGCCGGTCGTGCCGACGACATGAACGATACGAGCCTGCGCCGCCAGTCCGGCAAATTCCACTGACGTGGCGGGCGACGTGAAGTCCAGCACACCCTCGGCATGCAGGAACGCTGCCAGGGGATCGTCGCCGATGATCACACCATTGGCGCCGAGACCGGCGATTTCACCGGCATCCTTGCCGACGAAGGGCGATCCCGGCCGCGCGACCGCTGCATGCAGCGTCACGCCGTCGATGGAATGGATGAGACGAATGAGCGTCTGGCCCATGCGCCCCGCCGCTCCGACCACAACCAGTTTCATCGCAGCGTCGCTCATGTCAGTCCGTCATCCCGATCAGTATGAATCAGAAGCCGAAGGCCTCTGCAGATTGTTGAGGCGAGCGTAAAGTCCGTCACTGACCTTCGCAAGCGTCTCGTGATTGCCTTCTTCGACGACGCGGCCCTGCTGCATCACGATGATCTTGTCGGCGCGCACCACGGTCGAGAGACGGTGGGCGATGACGACGACCGTGCGGCCGGTCATGGCCTCGTCGAGCGCCTTCTGCACGGCGGCTTCCGATTCAGTATCGAGCGCCGAGGTCGCCTCGTCGAGAAGCAGGATCGGCGCGTTGCGCACCAGAGCGCGGGCGATCGACAGCCGCTGGCGCTGGCCGCCGGAAAGGGTCACGCCGTTTTCGCCGACGGGCGTATCATAGCCCTGCGGCTGCGCGACGATGAAGTCATGCGCATAGGCAAGCCGCGCTGCCTTCTCGATATCCTCGTCACTCGCTTCCGGACGGCCGTAACGGATATTGTCGCGGATCGTGCCTTCGAAGAGGTAGGGCTGCTGCGAGACATAGGCGAGCTGCTGGCGCAGTGACCGCTTGGTGATATGGGCGATATCCTGTCCGTCGATCAGGATCTCGCCTTCCTTCGGATCATAAAAGCGTGGAATGAGGCTGATGACGGTCGATTTACCGGCGCCCGAAGGACCGACGAGCGCCGTCGTCTTGCCACCCTCGGCCGTCAGCGTCACGCCGTCAAGCACGCGTTCATTGCCATAGGCGAAGGAAACGTTGCGGAATTCGATCTTAGCTTCGGTGACAACAAGCGGCTTGGCATCCGGCAGGTCGCGCTGGCGCGGTTCCATGTCGAGCAGCTCGTAGATCATTCGGGCGTTGACGATGGCGCGCTCCATCTGCACCTGCAGGCGGGCGAGGCGCCGGGCCGGATCGTAAGCGAGCAGCAGCGCCGTGACGAAGGAGAAGAAGGCGCCCGGCGGCACACCCTGGTAGATCGAGCGATAGGCGGCATAGGCGAGCACGCTGGCGACGGCAAAGCCGGCAAAGCTTTCGGTCAGCGGCGAGGTGCGCTCGGAAAGCCGCGCGATACGGTTTGCCCGGCCTTCGGCGGCGCCGATCAGCTTGTTGACCTTGTTTTCCAGTGCCTCTTCCATCGTGAAGGCTTTCACGATGGAAATGCCCTGGATCGTCTCCTGCATGGCGCCGAGAACGTGGCTGTTGAGATCGACCGCTTCGCGGGTGGCCGAGCGCAGCCGCTTGGAAACATAACGCAGCGCATAGAGCAGCGGCGGCGCCAGAATGAAGACGGCAAGGCTCAGCAGCGGGTCCTGAACGACCATGACGCCAATCAGCGAGACGAAGGTCAGGAGGTCGCGCACGGTCGACGTGATGGTGAGGTTCAATACGTCGCGGATACCGGTAACGTTCTGGCTGACCTGGGCGGCGATATGGGCGGAGCGAGACTCGTTGAAGTAGCCGACCGAGAGCGTCATCAGATGCGAATAGATACGTCGCTGATAGCGCGCGACGATATCGTTGCCGATCCTTGAAAGGGCAACGCCTTGCCCGTAGCTCGCAAAACCGCGCAGCACGAAGGCGATGAAGATCGAAAGACAGATGATCCAGACGACGTCGGCGCGGCGGTTGGCGAAGGCCTCGTCAATGATCGCCCGCATGATCCAGGCCGTGAACGCCGTCGAAAGCGCTATGACGACAAGGCAGGAGATTGCGAAGACATAGCCCCATAGATGGTCCCGGCCGTTTTCCGCAATGATGCGTTTCAGGATGCCCGTCACGGTATCGCTGTTGACGTGTGGCTTTCTGCTATCGGCGGCTTCCAAAAATAGGCTTCCTGTCTCAGGGCTGCATGCCGCAGGCGCGGCGCGCATATGCGCGGGCTCTATAAAGAGTTGAGGGGGCTTTGGCTAGAGCGCCGTGCGTCCCATCGGGGCGCACAAAGGACGCTCTAACGCCTTGAAACTATGCTTCAGGCTCAAGCCCGCCAGCGCCGGCCATCCGTCGAAACACCGAAATTTGCGGGCATGCGCGCATAGGAGGAAAGCCCTGATAGTGCTGCGAGCGGATGCGTCACGACATAGGTCGGGATGGTGCGCAGCAGGGCCGAATGCGGCGCCTTGTCTTCGAAGGCGGCCCGGAATTCCGGCTTTTTCAGTGCCGGCAGGATCTTCTGCGAGATGCCGCCCGAGAGATAGACGCCGCCGCGGGCCATGAACACCAGCGCCATGTCGCCCGCCACGCGGCCGAGATAGGTGGCAAACAACGAGACGGTTTCGACCGCGACCTTGTCACTGCCGGCGAGTGCATGCGATGTGATATCCGCCGGATCGTTCATTGTCGGCTCGACGCCATCGGCTGCACAGATGGCGCGGTAGAGGTTGACGATGCCGCGGCCGCAGAGGATCTGCTCGGCTGCAACGCGACCCTCGATGGTCTCGACATGCGGGAAGATTTCATAGTCGCGCTTGCTGCGCGGCCCGAGGTCGACATGGCCGCCTTCGCCGGGAACCGGAATCCAGGTCGACTGGGTGTGAACCAGGCCGCCGACGCCGAGGCCCGTGCCGGGTCCGAGCACGACGCGGGACGCCACCATGTCGCCGGATGCATTGCCGATGCGCTCGCGGTTCTCATCCGAAAGGGCCGCGACCGCCAGCGCCTGCGCTTCAAAATCATTGACGACAAGCACGTCGACAAGGCCGAGCCCCTCGATCATCCTCTTCGGCCGCACCACCCAGGGGCAATTGGTCAGCGGGATTTCATCCGCCTTGATCGGCCCGGCGACAGCCAGGATCGCGGCGCGCGGCTGCACGGAGGTCTTGTCGAGCACACCCTTCTGGATCGCCTCGTCAATCGTCTCATAGTCGGCCGTGCGTACATTGGGAAACTGCTTCGGCTCCGCATAGGCATCCGTCAGGATGGAGAAGCGGGCATTCGTGCCACCGATGTCGCCGATCAGGATCGGAAAGGGCAAGGGAGTTGAGTGTGCAGTCATGGCCGGTTCCGTGCTGTAGGCCCGAGAGATCAGGCGTTAAGGGTAGGGAGGAGCTTTTCAGCCGTCGATTCGTTCAGCGCCATCGGTATGTCGTAGACGATCGCAAGCCGCATCAGCGCCTTGACATCGACATCATGCGGCATCGGCGTCAGCGGGTCCACGAAGAAGATCAGGGCGCTGACTTCGCCGGTGGAAATCAGTGCGCCGATCTGCTGGTCGCCGCCGAGCGGGCCGCTTTTCAGCCGCGTCACGTGAAGGTCGGGAACGGCGTCGAGCACGCGTCCGCCGGTGGTGCCGGTGGCGACGATTTTCCATTGGGCGAGGAGATCCCTGTTGCGGCGGGCAAACTCCGCCATCTCGTCCTTCCTCTGGTCATGCGCAATCAATGCTAGGCACTTGCCGCCGGCCATGAACGGAACCTCCACGCGTAATTCAATCGATTTGACGGCTTTACACCAGGCGTTTGTGATTTGAAAGACAGCCGCCCCACAGCCTATTGCACGGAAGGCTTGTCGTTCGGAACCGGGCCGACGGACGGCAGCGCGCTGCCGGTGTCGACCGCCGGAGCAGCGGTCGGCGCCGCCGTCAGCGCACTTGCTGCGGAAGGACCGTCATAGGTCGCAGCCTCGGAGGAGGCGACGGACGGTGCGTCTACAACGGCAGAGCAAGCCTTCGGCAGGTCCGAGACCATGACTTCACGCGGCGGCTTCGGCGGCTTTGCACCGGGCTTCGGCGGTTTCGGCGCCGCCCACGGCTCCTTGGTGAACCACCAGGCAAGCGACTTGTCGCAGCCGTCGCCGGCGGCGACAGGCGCCTGCGACGTGCAGCCCTTGGCACCCGGCGGGCAGTTGAGGCGGATATGGAAATGCGAGTCATGCCCGTATTCAGGCCGCAGCTTGCCGAGATTGGTGCGGTCGCCGGTCCAGGTGTCGCACATCTTCTTCTTGATTGCCGGGTTGACGAAGATGCGCTGGACTTGCGGATAGCTTGCCGCCAGCATCAAAAGCTCCGCCCGCTGTTTGCTCCACACTTTCGGATCGACGGTCAGGAACTTGTCTTTCTGCAGCATGGTGATGAAGGGCAGGTCCTCCCGCTCTTCGTAGCTCAAGCGCTGCGAGGGCATGGGTGTCAGCCAGACATCGGCATCGAGGCCGATCTGGTGCGAGGCATGACCGTTGAACATCGGCCCGCCGCGCGGCTGGGCAATATCGCCGACGAGGATACCGGGCCAGCCGATCCTGGCACGCGCATCCTGCGAGAATTTTTCCAGAAGGGAGATCATCGCGGGATTGCCCCAGCGGCGATTGCGCGAAAGGCGCATCGCCTGCCAGGTCGGCCCGTCAGCCGGCAGCGCCTCGGCACCGGTCATGCAGCCCTTGGCGTAGAAACCGATCGGTTGCGCCGGCCCCTGCGTCGGCAATTTCACGGCGCCGAAAATCGCCTTGGCGCTGCCGGGGCTCGGCGTCTTCTGCTGGGCGCCCACATCGCCGGCGATAAGGCTTGCGCCCATTGCCCCGGCGAATGCCAATTTGCCGAGTGTCCTGAAAGTCTGGGCCTTGAAAGCCATGCCGTCCCCTTGCCGCATTACCGCAGCATCGGCCCGAAAATCGAAACCGATTTTCGGAAAGCCCGATGCGTCGATCCAAAATATTAGAGCGTCCTTTGTGCGTCCGAATGGACGCACGGCGCTCCAAGGTGATTTGCGATCGAATCTATCGTGAAAAGCAATTTTGGTGAATCGATGTTTTGGCAGGCGGTGCGGGACGCCGCAGTATCATGTATTGGCTAGAACCTCGGCGGTTTTGCGCACGCGCGACAGACGCGGCATGATGCGCTCGCATGCAAGCGAATGCATTTCGGCGGAGAAGGTGCTCATTGCGTCCTCGACGGCGATGACTGCGTAATTATGGGCAAATGCATCGCGGATCGTCGCCTCGACGCCGAAATTCGTGGCGATGCCGGTCAGGATCACGGTCCTGATGCCGCGGCGGCGAAGCTGGAGATCCATCGCCGTGCCGTAGAAGGCACTCCACTGATGCTTGACGATATGGACGTCGACCGCGAGCGCGGCGATTTCCGCGGGTGCCGCAAGTGCGGCGGCCGGAAGGCCACCTTCGGGGAAAACCGCTGGCTCGTCCACCGGCTGGTTGACAGCATCGGCATAGTCCGGGGAGAATCCGACGGTAACCAGGATCACCGTCCCGCCTTCGGATTTCAGTTTGTCGGCGATTGCGGCGGTATTCTCGATCACCTGCTGGGCGGAGTGGGGCGCAAGCTGCCGGCCGACGATAAAGCCCTGCAGGTCGATGGAAATAAGTGCGGTGGTGTTGGGATCATAAAGGGACATGGGAAATCTCCGGAGGAAGGAAATATGAGGATATCCTCACAATGACAAATACGAGGATAGCCTCGCAAAAATCAAGCCCCGAACCGCAGACTCGTGTGCCGAAGCGCCAGCGCGGCCATGAGCGCGTCGCCATTCTCCTCGAAGCGGCAGCCAGGGTCTTTCTCGAAAAAGGCTATGATGCCGCAACCATGACGGAGATAGCCGCGGCGGCGAATTCCTCGATCGGCTCGCTCTATCAGTTCTTCCCGACCAAGCCTCTCCTTGCCGAGGCGCTGCACATAGACCGCCTGCAGCATCTGAACAGCGGGCTTGCCGAACTCGCGCAGAAGACCCGGGGGAAGAGCGCTGCCGAAATCGGCGATGCGATCTTCACGCGGCTCGGGCGCTTCATCGAGGACCATCCGGAATTTCCGGTTCTCGCTGCGCGGCGCGATGTGCCCAAGGAGCGCAAGGCGAAATCGCGTGCGGAGCTTCGCGCCAGTATCACCGCACTTCTGAAGAATGCCGAACCGTCGGTGGAGCGCGATGTCGATCTCCTGGGCGCCCTCGTCCTGGAGCTGCTGCGCATCGTCGTCGCGGCCGCCAATGACCCCGATGGCTCGGGCGATCCGCGCCTCGTCGGGGAGCTGCGCCGCATGCTCCGCAAGCGTCTCGAGGAAGTGACGCCCTGAACCGGAATGATCAGGTCAAAATTTCGCGAGGGGCATAAAAACGGAACTCTTTTCTGTTTTTTGCCAGCATTTCCCGTATTCTCGACGAAGCTAAAAAGAACAAGGGGTTTGGTGAATGGCATCTTGGACGCTGAAATTTCTTCTGTCCGCGGCAGCGTCTCTGTCTCTCGCAATCGGGGCTTTTGCACAGGATGCGGATGGATGGCGGATCGGGACTTCGACGGTCGGCGATCTCAAGCATCCCCAGGGTTTTGACCATTTCGACTATGTCAATCCGCAGGCGCCGAAGGGCGGCACGCTGCGTCTTTCGGACGAAGGCAACTTCGATACGCTGAACCCATTGCTTGCGCGCGGAGAGGTGGGCGCCGGTCTGGGCACGGTGTTCGATACGCTGCTGACCCCGGCCCTCGACGAGCTTTCGTCGTCCTATGGCCTGTTGGCAGAGAGCCTGAAATATCCCGATGACCTGACCTCGGCGACCTTCCGCCTGCGCGCCGAGGCCAAATGGGCCGACGGCCAGCCTGTGACGCCAGACGATGTCGTTTTCAGCTTCGAGCAGGCGAAGAAGAACGATCCGCAGATGGAGTTCTATTATCGCCACGTGAAGTCGGCAGAAAAAACGGGCGATCGTGAGGTAACCTTCAGTTTCGACGAACCCAACAACCGGGAACTGCCGCAGACCGTCGGGCAGTTGGTGATCGTACCCAAGCACTGGTGGCAGGCGAACGGCGCGGATGGGAAACCACGCGACATTTCCCGCACCTCGCTGGAAATGCCCATGGGCTCCGGCCCCTACAAGATGGTCTCCGTCACTCCGGGATCGAAGATCCGCTACGAACTGCGCGACGACTATTGGGGCAAGAATCTCAACGTGAATGTCGGCCAGAACAATTTCGGCGCGATCGAATACACTTATTATGCCGATCGCGACGTCATGTTCGAAGCTTTCAGGTCGAACAATACCGACTATTGGTGGGAAAATGCCGCCAAGCGCTGGGCCACCGCCTATGATTTTCCGGCCGTCAAGGACGGGCGCATCAAGCGTGAGGAAGTTGAAAACGAGATGCGCAAGGTTGGCGTCATGGTCGGCTTCATCTTCAATCTGCGCCGTGACAAGTTCGCCGACGAGAAGGTGCGCGAGGCGCTGAACTATGCTTTCGATTTCGAGGAGCTGCGCCGCACGATCTTCTACGGCTCCTATGAGCGGATCGACAGTTTCTTCTTCCGAACCGAGCTTGCCTCTTCCGGCCTGCCTGAAGGCCGTGAGCTCGAAATCCTGAATGAAGTCAAGGATCTGGTTCCACCGGATGTTTTCACCAAGCCCTATACCAATCCGGTTGCCGGCGATCCGGCCAAGCTTCGCGACAACCTGCGCACGGCAATCGGCCTGCTGAAGGAGGCGGGCTACGAGCTGAAGGGTAGCCGTATGGTCAACGTGAAGACGGGCCAGCCGCTGTCTTTTGAAATCCTGCTCAACGGACCGACGATCGAGCCGATCGCGCTCGCCTTCTCGCAGAACCTGAAGAAGATCGGCATCGATGCAAGTGTGCGCAGCATCGAGCCGTCGCAGTTTACCAACCGTTGGCGCTCCCGTGACTTCGACGTCATGTACAATGGCTGGGCCGAATCCATCAATCCCGGCAACGAGCAGGCCGAATATTGGGGCTCGGATGCCGCCAAGCGCGTCGGCTCGCAGAATTACAGCGGCATCAGCGATCCCGCCATCGATGCTCTCATTCCCAAGGTGATCTTTGCCAAGGACCGCGACGAGCTGGTGGCGGCGACGAAGGCACTCGACCGCGTGCTGCTTGCCAAGCATATCGTCGTTCCGAGCTATGGCTCACGCACCTCGCGCCTTGCCTACTGGAACAGCATCACGCATCCGGCCGAACTGCCTGAATATGGGCTCGGCATGCCTGGCGTGTGGTGGGCCACCAATGCCGGCAAATAGGCCGGCAACAAGGAAATTCTTGCCATCGAATGCCTGGGGCGTCCAAATTATGTGCGAATCAGGCAATAGCTGCATGGGACGGACGAAAGGAACGACGGGAATTGGCGAAAACTGAACGTCGCAGCATAGCGGCTGCCTATCGGATCGGCGCACGCTGATGGGGGCATATATTTTTCGCCGCCTGCTTCTGATGATCCCGACGATCATCGGCATCATGGCAATTTCCTTCATCGTCATACAGTTCGCCCCCGGCGGTCCGGTGGAGCAGGTCATTGCCCAGCTGACGGGACAAGCCGACAGCGCCGACCAGCGCCTCGGCGGCGGTGGCGATGCCGGCCAGCAATTCGATGATGCCGGTTCCAAATATCGCGGCGCGCAGGGTCTTGATCCGGAGCTGATCGCCAAGCTGGAAAAACAGTTCGGCTTCGACAAACCCCCGCTGACCCGCTTCGGCGAAATGATGTGGAACTACATCCGCTTCGATTTCGGCGAGAGCTTCTTCCGCAACACGACCGTGCTCAATCTGATTATCGAGAAACTTCCGGTCTCGATCTCGCTTGGCATCTGGATCCTGATCTTTTCCTACGCCATCTCCATTCCGCTCGGTATCCGCAAGGCGGTCAAGGACGGCTCTTCCTTCGATGTCTGGACATCAGCCGTCATCATCGTCGGTTATGCCGTGCCGAGCTTCCTGTTCGGCATCCTGCTGATCGTGCTGTTTGCCGGCGGCTCCTTCTATGACTGGTTCCCGCTGCGCGGCCTCGTCTCGGATAATTTCGACCAGCTTTCCTGGTGGCAGAAGCCGCTCGATTATTTCTGGCACCTCGCGCTGCCGCTGATCTCGCTGTCGCTGGCGTCATTTGCCACGACGACGCTGCTGACCAAGAATTCCTTCATCGACGAGATCAAGAAGCAGTATGTCATCACGGCGCGCGCCAAAGGTCTGAACGAGCGGCAGGTGCTTTACGGCCACGTTTTCCGCAATGCCATGCTGATCATCATCGCGAGCTTTCCAGCCGCCTTCATCTCCGCCTTCTTCACCGGTTCGCTCCTGATCGAGAACATCTTCTCGCTCGACGGCCTTGGCCGCCTCGGCTACCTCTCCGTCGTCAACCGCGACTATCCGATCGTCTTTGCAACGCTCTACATCTTCTCGCTGCTCGGCCTCTTCGTCGGCCTGATCTCGGACCTGATCTACACCTGGATCGATCCGCGCATCGATTTCGAGCGGAGGGACGTCTGATGGATGCCGCCGCAAATCCGACGACGGCCACGCCCGTCCGCCCGCCCCGCAAAGGCCTTCTGTCGCCGACCAACATCCGCCGCTGGCAGAACTTCAAGGCAAACAGGCGCGGCTACTGGTCGCTCTGGCTCTTCCTCGTGCTCTTCGTGCTCAGCCTCATGGCCGAGTTCATCGCCAACGACAGGCCGATCATCGCCTCCTACAAGGGCGAGATCCTTTTCCCTGTCGTCATCGATTATCCCGAGGAGAAGTTCGGCGGCTTCCTCGCCGAGACGGACTACCGTTCCTCGGTCATAGCAGATGAGATCAATGCCAATGGCTGGATGATCTGGCCGCCGATCCGCTATTCCTATCAGTCCGTCAATTCCAACATCCCGCATTCGGCCCCGACCGCTCCGTTCTGGCTGATGTCGTCGCAGGAGCGCTGCTCGGCCTATCCGCAGGGCGTCGATGATCCCGGCTGCAGGCTCGGCAATCTCAACTGGCTCGGCACCGACGACCAGGCGCGCGATGTGTTTGCCCGCGTCATCTATGGCTTCCGCATTTCCGTTCTCTTCGGCCTGGTGCTCACCATCTGCTCGGCCGTCATCGGCGTGACGGCCGGTGCCATCCAGGGATATTTCGGCGGCTGGACGGACCTGCTTCTCCAGCGTTTCATCGAGATCTGGTCCTCGATGCCGGTGCTTTACATCCTGCTGATCATCGCCGCGATCCTGCCGCCCGGATTCTTCGTCCTGCTCGGCATCATGCTGCTGTTTTCCTGGGTGGGCTTTGTCGGCGTCGTGCGTGCCGAGTTCCTGCGCGCCCGCAATTTCGAATATGTCCGGGCTGCCCGGGCGCTCGGCGTCAACAACCGCACCATCATGTGGCGGCATATGCTGCCGAATGCGATGGTCGCGACCCTGACCTTCCTGCCCTTCATACTCTCAGGCTCGATCACCACGCTGACCTCGCTCGACTTCCTGGGCTTCGGCATGCCGCCGGGCTCTCCCTCGCTCGGTGAACTGATCGCCCAGGGCAAGGCCAATCTTCAGGCGCCATGGCTCGGGCTGACGGCCTTCTTCACCATGTCGATCATGCTCTCGCTGCTGATCTTCGTCGGCGAGGCGGTGCGCGATGCCTTCGATCCGAGAAAGACGTTCCAATGAGTGAACCGCTGCTCTCCGTCCGCGATCTCTCCGTTGCCTTCCATCAGGGTGGCGAAACGTCGCTCGCCGTGGATCGCATCTCCTTCGATATCCATAAGGGCGAGGTTGTCGCACTCGTCGGCGAATCCGGTTCCGGCAAGTCGGTGTCGGCAAACTCCATCCTGCGTCTCCTGCCCTATCCCTCGGCAAGCCATCCGGGCGGCGAGATATTCTTCAAGGGCAAGGATCTCTTGAAGGCCTCCGACCGCGAAATGCGCGAAGTTCGCGGCAACGACGTCACCATGATCTTCCAGGAGCCGATGACATCGCTCAATCCGCTCCACACGATCGAAAGGCAGATTGCCGAAATCCTGGACCTGCATCAGGGCATGACCGGGCAGGCGGCGCGGACCCGCGTGCTGGAACTCTTGAACCAGGTCGGCATCCGCGAGCCGGAAAAGCGCCTGAAAGCCTATCCGCATGAACTTTCGGGCGGTCAGCGCCAGCGTGTGATGATCGCCATGGCGCTCGCAAACCGGCCGGAATTGCTGATTGCCGACGAGCCGACAACCGCGCTCGACGTCACCGTCCAGGCGCAAATCCTCGAACTCCTGCGCAAGCTGAAGGGCGAGCATGGCATGTCCATGCTGTTCATCACCCACGATCTCGGCATCGTGCGCAAATTCGCCGACCGCGTTTGCGTCATGACCAAGGGCAAGATCGTCGAGACCGGACCGGTGGAAGAGGTCTTCACCAATCCGAAGCATGACTACACGCGCCATTTGCTCGCCTCCGAACCGCGCGGCGAACCGCCGGTGACCGACCCCTCCAAGCCTGTCGTCATGCAAGGCAGCGATATCAAGGTCTGGTTCCCGATCAAGGCCGGGCTCATGCGCAAGGTGGTCGATCACGTGAAGGCGGTCGATGGCATCGACCTGACGCTGAGGGCGGGCCAGACGCTCGGTGTCGTCGGCGAATCCGGCTCCGGCAAGACCACGCTCGGGCTCGCGCTCACCCGCCTCATCTCGTCGAAGGGGCGCATTTCCTTCGTCGGCAGAGATATAGCAGGCTATTCATTCACGGAAATGCGGCCCCTGCGCAACCAGCTTCAGGTCGTTTTCCAGGATCCCTATGGCTCGCTCAGCCCGCGCATGTCGGTTGGCGATATCGTTGCCGAGGGCCTGAAAGTGCACGAGCGTTCGCTGTCATCAGAGGAGCGCGACCAGCGCGTCTGCTGGGCGCTTGAGGAAGTCGGCCTCGATCCGCTGACCCGCTGGCGTTTCCCGCATGAATTTTCCGGCGGCCAGCGCCAGCGCATCGCGATCGCCCGCGCCATGGTGCTGAAGCCGCGTTTCGTCATGCTCGATGAGCCGACATCGGCGCTCGACATGAGCGTGCAGGCGCAGGTGGTGGACCTGCTGCGTGATCTGCAGAAGAGGCACGATCTCGCCTATCTCTTCATCAGTCACGACCTGAAGGTGGTCAAGGCGCTTGCCAATGACGTCATCGTTATGCGCTTCGGCAAGGTCGTCGAGCAGGGGTCGTCAGCGGAAATCTTCCGTGCACCGAAGGATGATTATACCAAGGCGCTGATGGCCGCCGCCTTCAATATCGAGGCGGTGTCCACGCCTGCGGTTCAGCAGTAAAGAAGACCATGTCAGCAAGACCTCCCATTCTCGTCGATCTCAAGTTCGATCCCGAAACCGTCGCCCGCATTCTGAATACCGCCTTTGCCGATCGCGGCAGCATCAATTCAGCCGATCCCGCCAGCAAGGCGCTCGACCTGACCAGCATCGATTACGCGCTGCTCTGGAAGCCTGATGCGGATATCTTCCAGCGGGCGCCGAACCTGAAAGTGCTCTTTTCGGGCGGCGCCGGGGTCGATAGCATCCTGTCCATCGCTGATCTGCCCGATATCCCGATCGTCCGTTTCGTCGATCGCAGCCTGACGACACGCATGAGCGAATGGGTGGTCATGCAGTGCCTCATGCACCTGCGCCTGCAGCGCGAGCATGACCGGCACCAGCGCGATCGGGTCTGGGGCAAGCTCGTCCCGCCGGAAGCTGCAGACATCACCGTCGGCGTCATGGGCCTCGGCATTCTCGGCGAGGATGCGGTCGCCAAGCTGCGCGTCATGGGTTTCAACGTCATCGGCTGGTCGCGCTCGAAGAAAGAGGTCGCTGGCATCGAAACCTTCGACGGCCCGCAACTCGATACCTTCCTGTCAAAGACCGATATCGTCGTCGGCCTGCTGCCGCTGACGCCGGAAACGACGGGCCTCTATAACAAGGCCTTCTTCGCCAGGCTGCGCCAGGGTGGCGCGCTCGGCAAGCCGGTCTTCATCAATGCCGGCCGCGGCAAGAGCCAGGTGCAGGCCGATATCGTTGCTGCGATTGAGGGCGGCGTGCTCGGCGGCGCCTCGCTCGATGTCTTCGAAGTCGAGCCGCTGCCGGCAGATGATCCGCTCTGGCATCTGGAGAATGTCTTCATCACCCCGCATGACGCTGCGATCTCGGAAGAGAACGCGCTCTTCCGTCATGTCGAAACCCAGATCGCCCGCTTCGAACGCGGCGAGCCGCTGGAATACGTCGTTGATCGCAAGGCGGGGTACTAGAGCCTCTCCGGCGAAAACGGCTTCGCCTTCAATGCTCTAGCTTATTGTTTTCTCTGCAATTCCGGACGCAAAACCGGTTCGCACTTTTTGCTGGAATTGCCCTAGAGCGCCGTGCGTCCGTTCGGACGCACAAAGGATGCTCTAACTCCTTGATTCACCGCATCAGGCTTTCCGAAAATCGATTCCGATTTTCGGGCCGATGCTGTAGTGCGCGTCGCGCAAAAGCGCGGAACTATTGAGCAAGCGCTGCCAATGTCCGTTTCCTGCCCTGAGCGGTCATTCCCAAACCCAACGATACAGGCCAGGAAACCGCCACCTGCTATTACATATCTGCGTTGCATAATAGGAAGTATGCGTTTGCCTGAGATGAGATCATAAGGCGCGTAGCTGATGCACATGAGAGTCCTTAATATGGATTGGGTCCCTGTAGTCTTCGTTACGTTCAAGGTTTTCGCTTTAGGAACGGCCATGTTCTTCGCCATCAAGTGGCATTACGATCGAGGAGAGAAGGGAGACAGGCGAGCGGTACTACGCGCGGGCGGCAAGATGGCCGCAGTCTTCGCGCTGGCGGTACTAGGCGTGGGGCTCATCGCCTTCGTCCTTAGCAGTATGCTCGGTCTGGACTTGAGGCTCCCATGATCACGTCATCAATGGACCTGGCCCCGCAGGGGCTCCCGGAGGGCCGACGACACCTTCAAAGCAGACAATAACCGCTGGGGCTCTCGGGCCTGAACGTGCACGACCCTCGCGCTTTCCATTTGCGACATAATTCCGCAAAACTGTGCAGCGGTTTTGCGATAACGACATGCTCTGGAAAGCCCTTCGGGAACCATCCGACGCCACTCCTCGTTTCTTCTCGGAAGCTCTGCAGGCATGGCCTGCGGATCAGCGCAAGGAGACGATCATGGCGCAAACGGAAACGCGTTGGGAAAAGTCCGACCAGAAGCTTCATGTCGAAGAAGAAATTTCACCGGTCAAGGCCAAGCAGGGCCGCACAGGCCGTCGCATTCTGGCCGTGCTGATTGCCGCACTGGTACTGGCTTTCCTCGTCTGGATCCCTGTCGAAATCTGGGGCCAGAAGGAAGCCGACGATGTCGCTCCTCAGCAGCCCGGCCAGCAGATGCAGTCTCAGGTCCCGGCAGCTGCGCCGCAGAATGGCGCCACCGCCCCGGCCCAGCCTGCCGCACCCGCACCCGCACAATAATGCGTTGATGTCAGACATTTAAGCAACGTCCCGAAGCCGTTCTTGCTGCGGGACGTTGCCTATTGTTTTTTCTGGACTTTGCAGCTCGATTTTTCGATAAGAAAGCGCACGAGCCGGTTTCGTGCGCTGGCCGTTGCCGGCCCGCACTTGACCGGATTGACGGACAGGCGGGAGTTTCATGGCCAGGACCGATATCGCAAGACGCGTCTACAATCATACCTGGAAACTCGATCCGATCGTCCGTAGTCTGATCGATACGGACTTCTACAAGCTCCTGATGCTGCAGATGATCTGGAAGCTCTATCCTGATGTCAGCGCCTCCTTCACCCTGATCAACCGCACCAAGCGCGTGCGCCTCGCCGAACAGATCGACGAGGGCGAATTGCGCGAGCATCTCGATCACGCGCGCACGCTGCGGCTCGCCAAGAAGGAGATGATCTGGCTCGCCGGTAACAGCTTCTATGGCCGTGCGCAGATCTTCGAGCCGGAATTCCTCGCCTGGCTCTCCAATTTCCAGCTGCCGGAATATGAGCTCTCCAAGAAGGACGGGCAGTATGTGCTGGATTTCCATGGGTCGTGGAAGGAAACGACCATGTGGGAAATCCCCGCCCTTGCCATCATCAACGAGCTGCGCTCGCGCGCCGCCATGAAGACGATGGGGCCATTCACGCTCGATGTGCTCTATGCCCGTGCCAAGGCCAAGATGTGGGCCAAGGTGGAAAAGCTGAGTGAACTGCCCGGCCTGCGCATTTCCGATTTCGGCACCCGCCGCCGCCACAGCTTCCTCTGGCAGCGCTGGTGCGTGGAAGCGCTGAAGGAAGGCATCGGTCCTGCCTTTACCGGCACCAGCAATGTATTGCTGGCTATGGATTCCGATCTCGAGGCCGTCGGCACCAATGCGCATGAGCTGCCGATGGTGGCGGCCGCCCTTGCCGAGACGAACGAGCAGCTGAAAAACGCGCCCTACAAGGTGCTGCGCGACTGGAACAAGCTCTATGGCGGCAACCTGCTGATCGTGCTGCCGGACGCCTTCGGAACGGCCGCCTTCCTGCGCGATGCGCCGGAATGGGTGGCGGACTGGACCGGCTTCCGCCCGGATAGCGCTCCGCCGATCGAAGGCGGCGAAAAGATCATCGACTGGTGGAAGAAGATGGGCCGCGACCCGCGCCAGAAACTCCTGATCTTCTCCGACGGCCTCGATGTCGATGCGATCATCGACACCTATAAGCATTTCGAAGGCCGTGTCCGCATGAGCTTCGGCTGGGGCACCAACCTGACGAATGACTTCGCCGGCTGTGCGCCGAACGACAGTTCCGATTTCCTGCCGATATCCATCGTCTGCAAGGTGAGCGACGCCAATGGCCGCCCGGCCGTCAAGCTCTCGGACAATCCGCAGAAGGCGACCGGCGAACCGGCGGAAGTCGAACGCTATCTGAAATTCTTCGGCACCGAGGACCGGACCGATCAGGCCGTGCTGGTCTAGAGCAATTCCAGCAAAAGTGTGCAGCGGTTTTGCGTCTGGAATTGCGTGAAAACAAAGAGATAGAGAATTTTCGTGATTCGAAGAAAACCGGAAATGCTCTAGATCGTCGACCGCAGCGCCGGCCAGTGCCGGCGCGGCTCCTCGACCACCGTCCTGTCCCCACGGCGTGCCGGCTTGACGACGACACTCTCGTCAGGCGGCAGGGCGACACCGAGCTTCCCGGCGAGCGATCGCGCATCGGCTGGAGCGCGCACTTTCACGTCATTGTCGAAATAGACATAGACATCGCGCCCGCTTGCCGAGCGTTTCAGCGGCGGCTTGATGCGGTTGGCATCATCGGGCTCGATCCCATGTGTCCAGGCATCGATGCGCCCGGCCCAGCGATCAAGCGCCTCGTCGCTGTAGCCGCTGACGTAAAGCCGCTCCGATCCGTGCAGGCGGCAATAGATGAAATCCGCCGTCGCATCCATCAGCAGCGGCCATTCCACCGTATCGGCGACAACAAGCCCGACCTTGTGGTTGCGCAGCAGTTCGATGAACTCGGGCGCACGGAAACTGTCGTGGCGGATTTCAAGCGCATGGCGCACCGGCTGCGTCGTCTCGCTCTTCGTCCAGGCGCGGCCGTCGAGCCTTTCGTCATGCTGTTTCGCCATATCGGCCGCAGCATCTGTGTCTTTGGGCAATATCGCCAGAAAGTGCTCGAACAGATCGGCATCGAACTTCAGGCCCGGCGGAAATTGCCAGAGGATCGGCCCGAGTTTCGGGCCCAGGCGCAGCACGCCGGAGGCAAGGAAATTGGCAAGCGGCGTTTCGATGTCGCGCAGGCGTTTAAGATGCGTGATGTAGCGCGAGCCCTTGACCGAAAAGACGAAACCATCCGGCGTCTCGTCCCGCCAGCTGGCGAAGACATCCGGCTTCTGCAGCCCGTAAAATGTGCCGTTGATCTCGATGGAGGGAAATTGCCGCGAAGCATAGGCAAGCTCACGCTTCCCAGCCAATCCCTTCGGGTAGAAGACCCCGCGCCAGGGCGCGTAGGTCCATCCTGATATGCCGATCCGTATCGTGCCTGTTTTTGCCATGGAAAGGGAACTGTGCCGGTGCGCTCTTGTTCCCGCATGAAAAAAGGCGCCGCCTTGCCGGCAGCGCCTCGCATCGCATCGGACAAGATCAGCCGGCAGGCTTCAGCGAGCTGATGATGGCGATCAGCTCGTCGTCGTGCGCGTCCTGTTTGCCCTTGGTGCCCCAATAGGTGATCAGCAGCAGCTTGTCTTCGCTTGGCGAAAGCACGGCGACGCCGATATTGACCGGGCCTTCCTTGTCGGTGCCATCCCAGTCGAAGGTTTTCATCTTCATGCCGTTGATTTCGGCATCGGATTCCTTCTGGGTCTTCTCCTCGATGGTCACGCCGTTCTTCTGCAGGAAGGCGAAGGCCTCGTCGATGACCTTGTCGCTCGTCTTGGCATCGGCAACGTCGATCGAAAGATAGATCGCCGAATCATCGGACTGGGCATCGATGCCGGTCTCCGTCTCCTTCGGCCCCCAGTTGTCGGGAATGGTGACGGTCGCGACCGGATCGTCGCTCGGAAATTCCAGCGTTTCCGCCTGGGCAATCACAGGCAGGAATGCCGCGAAAGCGGCGGCAATGATGAGCTTCTTCATGGTAGGTCCCCGGATGGTCGCGTCCCGGCGGGCAGCAGCCCTTGCCACCCCTCTCGCTCCGGATCGCGCCACATCGGATCGTTACCGGCTTTTGCTTTGCCAAGCCTTACCGGGAGCGCGGACAAGCGCATGCCATCGCGATCCATTTTTGGTGCCTTCGGGAAAATGGCGGCAGGGAGCCGCGAATGTCTGTTGCGCCGAAGGAGATGCCCCACCGCATCCGCGTGACTTCGGCCCGACAACCATCCCCTCTACGGATACGTCAGGATCTGGAGAGAAACCGTGGAAGTCACCCCGAAAATTCTGCTGAACATCAGGCAAGTTACAGAGACGACCGGCATCAGCCGCGCTAGCATCTACCGGCAGATGAGGGCCGGCCAGCTTCCCTTCGTGAAACTCGGTTCTCGCACCCTGTTCCGCCCGGCGGATCTGCAGGATTTCGTCGATAGGAACCTCCAGGTTTCGGACTAGCGCCTTCATCGGTCAGGTGGCCCGAAGGGTCGGATAAGGACCGCAGACGGACGATGCTGCCACGCGGCGGCGACGTGCTGTTCGATGCTGTCATCGAGAGGGCTGAGATCGTCTTTTGATGGCTGGCCTGGTGCCTGTAGCCCCCTCATCCGCCCTTCGGGCACCTTCTCCCCACTGGGAGAAGGGACGTACCGCGGCGCCTGTTTCCCCCTTCTCCCCAGCGGGGAGAAGGGGGCCCGAAGGGTCGGATGAGGGGGCCACGGGCGATGCATCAACGACCCCGGCCAAGAAAATCAAGCCTTTAACTCACATGGAAAATTTCATGTCGCGAACACATGCATACGCATCCTCGGCCGAACCTGACGATATCGCACGTCTGCGGCGTGACGTGTCGCTGTCTTCGACCGTCACGCAATACGGCTACGAACTCGGCCGTAATGGGCGGGAGTTCGAAACCTGCTGCCCGTTCCATGCCGAAGACACGCCGTCGTTCAAGGTCTTCATAGCGCACGATGGAGTGGAACGTTTCCATTGCTTCGGCTGTGGCAAGCAAGGCGATGTCCTTGATTTCGTGCGGGAGGCGAAGGGCGTCGATCTGCCCGAAGCCATCAGCATTCTCGGCGGCGGCATCAGCAGCCGGCCAAACGTTCGGCCGAAAACGGTCAAGGCGCTGGATGTGTATGAGGGCATAACACCCCTGCCGCCGGCGGATCTGCTGCAGGCCGGCCAGCGCGTGCGGCTCTACAATCCCAAGCGCAAGGGCGAGCGCTCCGAATGGGGCTCGTTCGCGCCCTCGATGGTATTTCCCTATTGCAACGCTGACGGTTCGCTTCTCGGCTATGTGCTGCGCCATGATCTCGCCGATGGCGGCAAGGAAACGCCAATGGTGATGTTTGCGCGGCTGCCGGACGGGACGGAAACATGGTGCCGCTTGCCCTTCGCCAAGCCGCGGCCGATCTACGGTTTGCAGGATATCGGCGATCAGCAGGTAATGATTGTCGAGGGCGAGAAGTGCCGCGACAGGCTGCGCAAGTCGAGCGGGCGGGCCGTCGTTTCCTGGGCGGGCGGAACGCAGGGCGTCAGGCACACCAACTGGTCGCCGCTATCGGGCCGTGACGTGCTGATATGGCCGGATTTCGATCCCCCGGGTTTGGCGGCGGCCAATGAAATCGCCCTGCACCTGACGAGCCTTGGGGCTCGCATCCGGCTTGTCGGCCTTGCCGATGTCGATGCCGCAAGCGCGCTCGAAACCTACCGTTTTGATGACTGGCGCGTCGGCCTTTTTCCAGGCCGCGGCTGGGATTGCGCCGATGCGCTGGACGATGGATGGGCGCAAGCCGAGATCGATGCCTTCATACAGGCCACGGTGCGCCCCTTCGCGCCGGGTGCCGAGGACGATAAGCCTGTAACGGGCGAGGGTGCGGGCGGCGCGTCGCGGCGCAAAGCGATCGTCCGTGACATGCCCTCACCGACCCGAGAGGGAGACGACAGGCCGACGTTGCTCTTCGATGAAACCGACCTTTCGGAAGCGGTCACGCGTGCCTGCCGCCTGGCAATCGATGCCGGCGCGCCGCTCTATGCCCGCGACACGGTCCTGTTTCGCGCCGTCCGCGTAGCGGGAAAGGAAAAGACGGTGCTGATCCCCGCCGATGAGGATGCGATGACCGAAATACTGACGAAACACATACGCTGGCTGAAACCCGACGCGAGAACGACGCTCGGCTACAGGGCTGTGTCCTGCCCGGCGCTGGTTGCCAGATCCGTCATTGCGCGGCACGGGGAATGGCCTTTCCCGCAGATCAGGGCGGTCGTGTCCCTGCCGATGATGCGCGGCGATGGCACCATCATCACCGCACAGGGATTCGACCGGCAATCCGGCATCCTCTTCGAATCGGACAAGGCATGGCCCGAAATCCCCGCATGCCCCGGCAGGGCTGAAGCAGTGACCGCGCTGGAGAGCATCAGGAAACTTGTCGTGAGCTTCCCCTTCGTCAGCGGCGTCGATGAATCGGCAGCACTCGCCATGATCCTGACGGCGATCGTCCGTCCCAGCCTGAAAACCGCCCCGCTGTTCGGGGTGAATGCGACGGCGCCCGGCACGGGCAAATCCAAGCTGGTGGACGTTGCCGCCATTCTCGCGACCGGCCGCACCGCAGCGGTCAACTCCTATGCGGGCGACGATAACGAGCTTCGCAAGGTCCTGGAGTCGCGGCTCCTGCAGGGCGACAGTTTCATCAATCTCGACAACCTGTCGGTGACGCTTCGCTCCGATCACCTTTGCCAGGTCCTGTCCCAGGAGGAGGTCAATATTCGCCCGCTCGGCAAGACCGCCTCGCTGGATTCGGCAACGGCTGTCATGTTCTGCGCCACGGGCAACGGCCTGCGCTTTGCCGGCGACCTGACGCGGCGCGTCGTGCTGATCAACCTCGATGCCGGCGTCGAGCGGCCGGAGGAGCGCGTCTTCGACAGCGACGTCGTCGAGGATGCACGCCGGCAGCGGGTGGAGATCGTCACATCAGCCCTGACGCTCCTGCGCGCCTTCGTCGCCAATGATGCCGACAAGGTCTCGCCGGCGCTCGGCTCCTTCGAGCACTGGTCAAACCTTGTCCGCTCCGCGCTCGTCTGGCTGGGATTGCCCGATCCGCTCGGCAATTCCGCCAGGATCAGGGACAACGACCCGGAGAAGGAGCGCACGTCGGCGATCATTTCAGCCCTGCCGGCCGGCAAGCCCTGGGTCGCGGCCGACATTGCCAGGATGGTGGACGAAGGAGCCTTCGATCCGATCGGCAACCGCCGGCACGAGGGGCTGATTGATGCCCTGTCAGAGTTCATCGAGCGAGGCCGGCTGAATACCGCGCGCTTCAGCGGGTTTTTGCGCAAGCACACCGGGCGGATCGTCAACGGGCAGATGATCGTCAGCGCGGGGAAAAACCGCGTGAACGCGGCACTTTGGAAGGTCGAAAACGCCGGGAAAAGTTGAGGCAAAGGCGCTGCCTCCGTGACACCGCTAAGCCGCACGGATGCTTTCGCCGAAATGGATGTTCATCGCGGCAGCCAACCAGAATCCCGCTCTGATGAGGGACTTTCAAATACCTCTCTGCATAGGATGCATAACTTGCATAGGATTTTCCATACGCCGTGTGGGAAATGTCAGATGGTGACATGACAGGCATTGAATCTGACATTTCCTATAGAGCAGTTGAAAACTGCCTATGCATCCTATGCACCCAGCGAAGATTATCTACTTCGACAGCCAGCTTTCGAAATAGTGGCGGACAGCCGCACCTGCGCCGAAATGATCGGTCGTATCCAGCCTCGCAACTGCGCCGCGCACGACGTCGGCCATAACGGCTGCAGGCACGATGCCGGACTTGACCATGCTTTGAAACAGTTCCTCCATCAGAACGATCGTCCCGATCGCTTCGTCTTCAGCCTTGAAATTTGTCATTGCTGGTCTCCCGTGTGTGTTGTTGGCAATGAAGTGGCTTTGCATCGAAAGTCCGGAGCATCTTGGCGACTGCGCGACAGACTCACAAGGGCTTGGCCTATTGAGACAAACCACATACCCGGCTAGCATCGAGTGCAGAGCCGATAGGGGAGCAATCTATGCGGTTATTTAAGAATGCTGACGAATTCCCTTTGCCTCCAACAACATTGACAAAACAGGAATACCTTCGTTGGGGCGAACGATTAATAGCTAGATCGCAGGGGTTTGCGGACACAGGTCGATTTGCCGTGTTCTATCTAAAGCCATTGATAACGATTGCCATGACGCTCACCAGCGCCGGCGGAGCGGCAACAGTTTTGTCACATGGCGATCCGATCTTTGGCTGGGCTGTTGTTGTGCTAAGCGCTGCTGTCGGTGCAGCCAATTCATTATTCGCAACGTCATCGCCCGAGGCGCTGTACAGAGTGGACCGTCAACAGCAGGTCATGCTTTGGGCGGAGACGGCGCTGTTCAAACAAGGGTCACGCGCTTACGCCACAGACGATGAGGAGGCCAACTGCAAACTCTATGGAGAGACTATGATCGATCTTTCCACCAACCATATAACCAAATGGTCAAGCACCCCTAAGAAGACTGTCGAACAGTCGAATAGACGACGATAACGAGATGGAGGGCAACGCGTGTATAGCCAGAAGCGAATTGCTGCAACATGGATCCCATCCACCCCCTACCGGGGGGAAGTCGCGCGGTCACTGGCACGTAGATCACCTCTGAGATGCGTGACCCCTAAGGGCTCTCCCTCGGTAGGCGTTCCGTTCGTCGCAATTGATCTTGTTGGCACGCTCTTCCTCCCGAAATTCGGGCTTGACCTAGCCCATATCCAACGCGAACATTGGGCATGTCAGCCAACTGCATCAAGTATCGCGGTGTGCTCGACGGCTGGCGGCAATGGCGCAGGCCGAGTTAACCGTACGATGACGTTAAGCGTGGGAAGTGCAAGGAGAAGGCCTCCCTCACTGCATTCCACCCTTCGATATCGTGGGGGTGTTTCCATTTGACTGTATTGAGTACCCTATATCCGGCGGCTTTCAGCTCCTCCGCAAGGACCTTCTCAAACGCACCGACAATATTTCGAACCGGTATATGCAATTCCATCAACGCCGCGCGGTCGTCACCGTCCTTTCTCCTCACCTCTTCGAAAAGGGGGCCATGCGAAATGAGATGAAAGGTTCCACACTCTTCGGCTTCTATCCCTTCGGCCTTGAGGTGTCTGCGTAGTGCGTTCTGATTGGGAGCATAACCTAGATGCTGGCCCATGCGAGTGAACGGAGCGGTTGCGTGGGGGCTGGAATTGTCGCCTGTGCGACCAACATAGAGCATCTCACCCTTCGTAGTCTCCACACGCCAAACATACAGCCAAAAGCCCCTGCGGAGCATAGCGGCGGGGAGGGTCAGAATATGTGTGTCAGCCGCCAATCGCTCATCCTCTACCAACAAGGATGGGGCCTTGCACAGTGCGCCACTTGCGGACGCCGAACGCAGCGTCTTGATTGTCTTTTTGGCAATAGAGTTGAGAGGGCCGGCTGCCCAGCTTCTCGTTGGTGCCTGTCAAGCTCATAGTTCCGAACGTAATCAGCTTACCAGAGCCGAAAGTATTGTCGTCGCGCTCAAACTCGATATCCGTCTCGATGGGCGGCTCAGTCGTTTGCCAGTCAGATGTGTTGCTCAAGTCCGGAGCTCCCCTCGTAACTTTATCATCACCCTGTTCTCGGGCCTGCTGGTGAAGTCAGCGGCCACCACCAATCCGCTTAAGAAGTTAATACGCGAGTTTGGATGCCGTGCTAAGCCTTCTTTTCCAAGGCTCTCTTCACATGGTTCCTCATGTTTCGTCGATAGTTGCGGAGCTGCTTGAAAATCGGGAGTCCAAGTGGGGCAGTGATGCTTGCCGCCTTGGTGGCGTATGTCCAGAAAGTCCAATTCTTGACGTTGTCGGCCTTAGACTCGAAGTCGTGGACTCGGCCGTATCGTTGAAGGAAGCTGCTTAGATTGACATCGGTAAGAATATCGCTTGACGATTTGCCGGGATAACGTTGGACCAACGAAAGCGCTAGCCTCGTGGCACTTGACGCAGCCTTCCTTTGGAGGCCGCTTAGGGTGCTGTCTCGAAGGAACATGCTGTTTCCATCGTAGCGGAAACCCAGGTACTCGATGCCATTCTTACCCTGTTCACCGGCAATTCTGATCCAAGTTTGGTCTCCACCGGTTCCCCAATATCGGAAGATGGCAGACTTCTCAGCCTTAATTTGAAGCTTCGGGCCGTGACAGACAATCTCTTGACGAACCCACGCTTCCAAGTCGATAGCAGCATCTGGCTCGATTGGCGCGACAATAAGAATGTCATCGGAATATCTGAAGTAGATGCCCCCCAGCTCTCTCACTCTGGTTGCCACAATCCGGTCAAACTGCATGAGATAGAAATTTGCGAGCAGGTCCGAGATGGGGGAGCCTTGTGGTATTCCGTAAGGTTTGCGGTGAACTTCTATAAGCGAACGTTGACCGTTTCCGCCTGCGATGTTCTGACGGAAATCCGTCCCGTTGCAAAGCTGCAATGGTATCGCGCTCTCATCCACCAGAAACCCTTTGATCTGGACGCCATCTCTGGAGACGTGCTTTTGTCCCCAATAACCGAGGCGCTCGTAGAGCTCCTCTCGATCTATTACAGAATACCGAGTCATTGCCTTGAACACCGCATAGTGATCGGGCGGGAGGCGGCTGACCTTTAGTAAATCGCACCAACGAGCCCGAAGCATCTCGTGATCAAGGCTTTCGAAGAAGCTACTGATATCGAGAGCGATTGCGCTGCAGTTACCGAGTTTCCTAATTGCGTTTACGGCGTCCAGCGCAAAGTGAATGTTGCACTTGCCGCCACCACCAGGGCTCGCGATCCGACGATATGCAAGAACACTGTCACCGAGGTCCAGTTCCTTGAGCCTAGCTTCAAAGGGAGCTGAAAGAAGGTGACGATAGTAGCTGAAGATGTAGGCGTCGGCGCGAGCTGCGAAGCGAATGGGCCGCTCCTTGACTTTGCCCTTCGTGCCCTTTGCGGTGAACTTGGTCCATCGCTGGTGATACAAGATAAATGGATAGAAGGTATGAGCAGCAACTCTTGCGGGGTCCGAAGCAAGCGCACGAGCCTCTGTCTCATTTAGAAAAGAATCAAAGTGAGGATACATTTTCGGCCTGAAGGCCCAACCGTCCGAAGCAGACGAGCGAGAGGGAGCAAGGTGACCATGTGCCCTTATAGTCATAACCTTGCTCCGCACCGTTTAGGATGTAAGGCACTTCTTCGATGTAATCGTCTATATTGTCAGTATGCTATCCAGCATATGGCATCGTCGTCATCACAAGGAAATCCTGATGGATCTCATCATAAATATTCTCGGAAACCTTGACAGTTTCAACTAAAACTCGGACGCCCCCAGTCAGAAGACTTTCGCGCCAGATGCGACCCATTTGCGGAACGCGAGTATATATATAGGAGATGCAACCACTTAATTGCAAGGCTCCAAGTTGCAAAAGAAGTGATTTCAACAACCTGAGTGCAGATCTGCATGCTACGGGTAGCGTTGGTAGCCACATGAGGAAACGGCAATGGTTACCGCCCCGCTCGCCATGCCCCTTTTGCCCCGACGGTAGTATTCTTGCTTAAGGAATCTTGCGACCACGCCAGCAGGAACTCGATTAGGTTCTGATCCTAGAAGAAACCCCCGGGGCCTTTGCGTCGCCGGGCCTCGATAGTGCGTTCGTCCCAGACTTCCTGCCAAATACGATAGGTAGAGGCCACCAAACTTTCCAACTCGTCCAGGGAATAAAGGTCAATGCCTTCATCACTGAAAAACCGAACGGCGCGGCACTCATGCTCGTCATCAGCACCGAAGCGGATGATAGCAAAGTTGATGCCTGAAAAATCGTCATCGGAAGCTCGAATGCGCTCATGCATCATGGAGAATGCAAAGCGCCGCGCATCTTGGGTCAAACCTCGGGTCCGCCGAGGGTCTATGAAGACTGCGTAAGGCCGCTCCTCGATCGCCAAGACCATAGGTAGCCAGAAGCTTACCTTGCGGCCAATCCCCATAGCCAGCGGAAAGAAATCATGGTGCCTGCCTGTAATCCCGGCTGAGGTGGCGAACGCGTGTAGCGCCTTGGCAATTTGCCTATTATTCTTCAGCTCAGCGCCCGCCTTACAGACCCGAACTAACCGCTCATCAATCTTGTCGTAAGGTGTCGCCTCGGAGAGACCAAACATAGCAGGCTGTATGTTAAAGAGGTCGCCGAAGCAGGAGCGAACATGCTTGTAGGAGAACGTAGAGAAGCCGGACTTCATTTGCCTCAGAGCGGCCCGCTTCATGTCGTCCGGGAGAGGAGCGATCCGCGCCAAATCAGTGTCAGGCAAAAGGGGTGTCGTCACTTGGGTCTCCAGATAACGGTTCCGCACTGATCGAGACCTTGTGATGCCGGAATCGATCAATGATTACAGTATCTGAGATTCGCAAACCGAATGCAACTTCTGCCCTCCCGCGTTCCACGACATGCGACCATGGCGAGTCCTTTGCGTGAGAGAGGTCCACAAGACGACCCGCCGGCATTCGACCATAAGAATTGAGGACCTGCTGCAACAAACCGGTGAGCCGTGTGTCGTCAGGAGCCGCTATTTCGCGGGGCCGACCGGTGAGGATGTCCTGGCCTGTTGCCCGAAAGGTGATTGCTACTGAGCCGGCATCTTTGAAGGCGCGATAAGCGGATGGATGCACTGGACCATACTGCCACGCCTCGAAGTAGCCCGAGACAAGGGGCGTTTTGGTCTGCATCAGGTAGATGCCGTGGGCGAAGTAGAGCAGCTTTTGGAGGGAGAGGTTTGTGAGCTGAATGCCAAGCCTATCCGCCTCATCCAGCATGAGGTTCGCTACAGCCCGTGGGTCATATCCCCCGCTCATGACATTGTGCTCGTCTCTCCGATGGTTGGCCTGAAGTTTTAACCAGCGCGAATCAAAAAGCTACGCTGCTCCGGTTAATATCCTCGATACTCACAAGCGCTGGGTACTGCCGATGGGTACTTTCTTGGGTACTCGGCCAAAGCAATGAGTGACCCAACTTACTGATTTCGAAGGTAAATACCGAGTGCTAGGAAATTTGGTGGAGCTAAGCGGGATCGAACCGCTGGTCTCCTGCATCGCATGCAAGATTGGAGCACACACCTCAATTTCACAGCAAGTAGCTGTCAGTCAGAGCTATACGTCGCGATCAAAGTGAAGATATAGGCGAGCCGGCATTAAATAATGCTGCGATCTCAAATGTTTTGCGCCATCTTGAACACTGGCGCGAAGAGATAAAAGAGGCTCTTGGCTGCTGACGCGGTGATGTGGTCGGCATCCATGTAAAGCGGCACGCCGCTTCGCGAGGCGTGGCAACGATCGTTGTTGCAAAAGGCCGGCAGCGGATCGACGACGATTGCACCATATTGATCGGCATATTTCTCCAGCATCGCGCGGGCGAGCGCCTGCCGTTCGGCGACGTAGAACAGGGGTGGGGCGATATCCGTCGAAGTGCCGTCGAGCTTGGCCTTGGCAAGAGCCTCGGGCACGAAATGCCCCATCTCCGGCACGTCCATAACCAGCACGACCGTGACGCCTTCCTGCTTCAGCTCGGCGAGAGTCTTGTCCAGGGCCGCGGCGATCGGTGTCGAGTAATCGGCCACAGACGGGGGAATTGAAGGATCGAAATAGTCCCCCTGGTTCGGTAGTTCTGAATTGTGAACGTATTTCGGCCAATAGGCGAGCATGAACACCAGTGGAATATGCTCCCGCTTGATGAGGTCGCGCACTGAATCGTTGAAGGCCGTGCAGCGTCGCGTATCGTTTTTGCCCGCAAGCGCAACGTCGGTCAGCGGAGGRCATGACGCATGGGCAGCGAACCTGCCGCCAAAGCCCGCAGCAGCGGCGGCGGCATCGATGCCCGGTGCCATCGCAGCAGCGTGCGAGTCACCCCACACCAGAAAGTCGGGGCCAGCATCATTCGGATCGCCCAGGCCGCAGACCTTGCCGGCTTCGATATCGGCGTTTGACGGGCCTTCGTGATCCGACTCGGTAAAGCAGCCGTCCATGTAAAAGGGGCTTCGGTCATAGGTGGCCGCATAGATTGACCGAACGTCGGCCGGCAATCGGCCCGGTGCGCCACCACTCATGACCAGAAGCAGCCCTGCGCCGGCCGTAAGCCCAATCAGTGCGGCCGCCATTGCCGGCAGCCGCTTGCCGGTGAGCAGCCCCCAATTTCCACGAAACGGCCTTTCGATGAACCGCCAGGAGGCGACCGCAACAAGCATCGATGCCAGGATCACGGAGCACCGCAGCAGCGGCGTCAGCTCGTGACCCGCGAAATAGCGGGTGAAGACGATAATCGGCCAATGCCAGAGATAGAGCGAATAGGAAATCAGCCCGATAAAGACCAGCGGCCGCCGCGAAAGAAGCCGGCCGACGATGCCGCTGCCTGCGCGCGCATGGATGATGAAGGCGGCGCCCATGCAGGGCAGCAATGCGGCGTAACCCGGAAAGGGCGTTTTCTCCGTAAAGGTGAAAATCGCAATGCCGATCAGTACGAGGCCGATAGCCGCCAATGCCTGCCGACCCGTCTCGTTTTTCACCTCGGGGATGGCCTTGAGGCCGATGATGACGCCGATCAAAAGTTCCCAGATCCGGTATTGCGAAAGGTAGAAGCCCGCTGTCGAATCGCTGTTCAAAACACCGATGCCGGCGGCGAACGATGCGGCGAAGGCGACAAGCGCGAAGGGAACCATTCGCCGCGGCGCGACCTTCTGGAACAGGATCATGACGAGGGGAAAGGCGATATAGAATTGCTCTTCGACCGCAAGCGACCACGTATGCAGCAGCGGCTTCATCTGCGCGCCAATATCGAAATAGCCCACCTCTTTTGCAAACTGAACGTTCGACATGAAGAGGGCGGCGGCTGTCATGCTCCTGGCAAAATATGAAAGCTCCAGAGGCATGAGGGCGAACCAGGCGACGATGGCGCAAGCCGCCATCATCGCAAAGAGGGCCGGGAAGATACGGCGGATGCGCCGTTGATAGAAATTCAGGAGGCTGAACTCGCCTTTCGCCATCTCGCCGGCGATCAGCGACGACATCAGATAGCCGGAGATGACGAAAAAGACATCGACGCCGACGAATCCGCCGCTGATGCCGGGAATTTCAGCATGGAAAAGTACGACCGGCAGGATGGCAAGGGCGCGTAGTCCGTCGATATCAGGTCGGTATGCCAGATGCGCTCCATTGTGTGGAGTGCTTGGAGCGGGATTTTTTCCCTTTGTAAACAACGTCGCAGACCTTCGCACTTGCGCATCCGATAAACAGCGGATGAAGCTATCCGTGAGGATTGAGGTATTTCAAGGCCCACAGAGCCAGCAGAACCGCGGCCCCGAGCCAGATCGCTATGCCGGTAAAAGGCATTACTCGATTGTTGAAAGGGTAGGAGGCAAGCACGCGACGGCGCCCGCTGCATCGCGAATGTCGAATTCGTGCTGCTGAGATCGCCACCAGGATTCCACTTTGGAAATCGGCAAAAATACCAATAATCACAATGATGTAGAGAAAACCAATGGCGGACAAGGTGGGATTCGAACCCACGGTACGCTTTCACGTACACACGCGTTCCAGGCGTGCGCCTTAAACCACTCGGCCACCTGTCCTTTTTGGGCGTTCGCGCCTTGGAGAGGAGCAAATCGTCGGAACGGCGCGATATATACCCAAGAATTTTTGCCGATCAACCCAAATCTAACAGTTTTTTGACTTCTTCCGATAAAACTGCGCGCATGCCGTCCATTGCGCCGTGCCCGCGCCAAGCCTATCTCTAGGTTTGGGTGGAGAATGGCGCGGCTCGCCGGACATCAAGGCTTACCCGTCGTCGGAGGAATCGATGCGTTTTTTGTTGCGTCTTGCCAGCTTGGTTGCGCTGGCAGTTGCGGTCATTGCCGGGACGATCGATTCGATTCAGTCCGTTGCCTCCTCTGAAGTGATCATGACCCCGATGGCGGATGCATGGCAGGATGTCAGCCCCTCGACGCTTGTCGCGCTCCAGTCGTCCGTCTCCTATTATGTCCACCCGCGTTTTTACGCCTTCATCTTTCAGTGGCTGATGCTGCAGCCGGCCTTTGCCGTGCTTCTGATATTGTCGCTGCTGCTGTGGATGATCGGCTACAAGAAGCCGCCGGTGGCAGGCCGCTTTACCGCGTAACAGAGGGTGCCGGAGGGTGTGGATGAGCGCAACCGGCAGCTACCAGAACGCGAAGATAATGACGCCGGTGCCGCGCCCGCATTGGTTAGAAAATCCGCATTTTAGCGGTCGATTTGCCCAGAATTCAGCCCCCGAGGACTGATTTTCGGCAATGATGGCAAATCTTTACCAACCGAAAAATTTCTCGTGAATTTTTCGTTGAGCCATGCAAGGATGCACGCAGCCAGGCCTCCGGGGGGAGGTCGGTGGTTCCGCAGACATGCCTGGAAAAGGCTTGCGGGAGGACCCCAAACAAATAGCAACAACAGGGCTGCACTCATGAAAAAATCCCTTCTCACCCTCCTTGCCGTGGCAGCGATGTCGACGACGGCGCTTGCCGCCGACATCAAGCCGGCTCTCGTTTACGGCACCGGCGGGAAGTTCGATAAGTCCTTCAACGAAGCTGCCTTTAACGGCGCTGAAAAGTTCAAGAAGGAAACCGGTATCGCCTACCGTGACTTCGAACCGACCGGCGACACCCAGGGCGAGCAGGCTATCCGCAACTTCGCAAGCCGCGGCTTCAATCCGGTCGTCGCCGTTTCCTTCGCCTGGACCTCGGCTGTCGAGAAGGTTGCTGCAGAATTCCCGGACACCAAGTTCATCATCGTCGACTCCGTCGTCGACAAGCCGAACGTCCGCTCCGTCCTCTACAAGGAAGAGGAAGGCTCCTATCTCGTCGGCGTTCTCGCCGGCATGGCGTCCAAGAGCGGCAAGGTCGGTTTCGTCGGCGGCATGGATATTCCGCTGATCCGCAAGTTCGAGTGCGGCTACGAGCAGGGTGCGCGCGCCGTCAAGGCTGACATCGAAGTCTTCCAGAACATGACCGGCACGACGGGTGCAGCCTGGAACGACCCCGTCCGCGGCGGTGAGCTGACCAAGAACCAGATCGACCAGGGCGCCGACGTCGTTTACGCGGCAGCCGGTGCGACCGGTCTCGGCGTTCTGCAGACCGCAGCCGACAACAAGAAGCTGTCGATCGGCGTCGATTCCAACCAGAACCACCTGCATCCGGGTTCCGTTCTGACCTCGATGGTCAAGCGCGTCGATCTCGCCGTCTATAACGCGTACAATGATACCAAGAACGACAAGTTCACCGCTGGCGTCCAGTCCCTCGGCGTCAAGGAAGACGGCGTTGCCGCTGCGATCGACGACAACAACAAGTCGCTGATCACGCCGGAAATGCAGGCTGCCGTCGACAAGGCCAAGGCCGACATCATCGCAGGAACCATCAAGGTTCACGACTACACCACGGACAACGCCTGCCCGAAGTGAGTCGTAACTGAGATCGGGCGTATGGCGGACAAGGATTTTCGCCATACGCCCTTTTCTTATTTGGAGCCTGCTGTGACAGACCAGCCTGCTATCGAACTTGTCGGCATCGACAAGAAATTCGGCGCCGTTCACGCCAACAGGGACATCAACCTGACCGTTGCCAAGGGCTCGATCCACGGCATCATCGGGGAAAACGGCGCTGGCAAATCGACCCTGATGTCCATCATCTACGGTTTTTACCAGGCCGATAGCGGCGAGATCCGCGTCAACGGCCAGCCCATCATCATCAGGGACAGTCAGGCGGCCATCGCTGCCGGCATCGGCATGGTGCACCAGCACTTCATGCTGGTCGAAAATTTCACTGTGCTTGAGAATATCATGCTCGGCGCCGAAGGCGGAGCGTTGCTGGCAAAGGGTGTCGCGTCGGCGCGCGCCGAACTCAAGCGGCTGGAAACGGAATACGGTCTTGAGGTCAATCCGGACGCGGTGATCGAGCAGCTTCCGGTCGGCCTTCAGCAGCGGGTGGAAATCCTGAAAGCCATGTATCGCGGCGCCGAGATCCTCATTCTCGACGAGCCGACGGGCGTGCTGACGCCGGCTGAGGCCGATCACCTGTTCCGTATCCTGGGCGTGCTGCGCGACCAGGGCAAAACCGTCGTCCTCATCACCCACAAGCTGCGCGAGATCATGGCGATCACCGATACGGTCTCCGTCATGCGCCGCGGCGAGATGGTCGCCACCCGCAAGACGAGCGAGACCACGGTCGAAGAGCTTGCCGAACTCATGGTCGGCCGCCGCGTGCTGCTGCGCGTCCAGAAGGGTGAGGCAAAGCCCGCCGATGTCGTGCTCTCCATCCGCAACCTGACGGTCAAGGACAACAGAGGCGTGACGATGGTCGACAACGTCTCCTTCGATGTGCGCGCCGGCGAGATCGTCGGCATTGCCGGTGTCGCGGGTAACGGCCAGTCGGAACTGCTGGAAGCGATTGCCGGCATCCGTAAGCCGGCCTCCGGCGAAATCCTGCTCGACGGCCAGACGATCGACAAGGCCGATCCGGCGCGCCTGCGCGAGCTTGGCCTCGCTCATATCCCCGAAGACCGCCATCACATGGGCCTGGTCCTCAAGTTCGAGGAATACGAGAATTCGGTGCTCGGCTATCACCGCCGGCCTGCCTACAGCCGCGGCCCGCTGCTCGATCTCGATGCCATCCGCAAGGATGCCATGGAGAAGATCGAGAAATACGATATCCGCCCGCCGAACCCGCGCCTCAAGACCGCGAATTTCTCCGGCGGCAACCAGCAGAAGATCGTTGTTGCCCGCGAGATCGAACGCGATCCGAAGATGCTGATCATCGGCCAGCCGACCCGTGGCGTCGATATCGGCGCCATCGAATTCATCCATCGCCGGATCATCGAGATGCGCGATGCGGGCAAGGCCATCCTGCTCGTCTCAGTCGAACTCGATGAGATCCGTGCCCTTTCAGACCGTATCCTTGTCATGTTTGCCGGCCATGTGGTCGGCGAGAAGACGCCCGATGCCGGTGAACAGACCCTCGGCCTGATGATGGCCGGCATTGCCGCGTGAGGCCTCGATGAGCACTGCTTCCGTAACACTACCGAGATGGATCAATTACGGTCTGATCCCTCTTTTGAACCTGGTCATCGCCTTCCTGATATCAGGCTTCGTCGTCTGGCTGATCGGCGAAAGCCCGCTTGCCGCCCTCTCGCTGCTGATCGAGGGCGCCTTCGGCAGCGGCGAGGGCATCGGCTTCACGCTCTATTATGCGACGAGTTTCATCTTCACCGGCCTTTCGGTCGCCGTTGCCATCCATGCCGGCCTCTTCAATATCGGCTCGGAAGGCCAGGCCTATATCGGCGGCCTCGGCTGCGCGCTGGTGGCACTGGCGCTCGATAATTACGTGCCCTGGTATGTGACGATGCCGATCGCCGTCATCGGCGCAGGGCTCTTCGGTGCTGCCTGGGCCTTCATTCCGGCATTCCTGCAAGCCAAGCGCGGCAGCCATATCGTCATCACGACGATCATGTTCAACTATATCGCCGCAGCCCTCATGGTCTATCTGCTGGTGCATGTGCTGATCGTGCCGGGCAAGATGGCGCCGGAAACCCGCACCTTCCTTGAAGGCGGACAGCTTCCGAAGCTCGGCTGGATCATGACGATGTTCGGAGCCAAGCTCGGTGCTGCGCCGTTCAACGTCTCCTTCATCATCGCGCTGATCGCCGCCTGGTTTGTCTGGGTGCTGGTCTGGCGCACCAAGCTCGGCTTCGATATGCGCACGCTGGGCGTCAGCCCGACGGCTGCCGCCTATGCGGGCATTCCCTATGCGCGCACCGTCATCATCGCCATGCTGCTGTCGGGTGCGCTCGCCGGCATGATGGCGCTGAACCCGGTCATGGGCTCGTCGGCCCGCCTGCAGGTGGAATTCGTCGGTGGCGCAGGTTTTGTCGGCATTGCGGTATCGCTGATGGGAAGAAACCATCCGCTCGGCATCGTCTTCGCTGCAATCCTTTTCGGCATCCTTTACCAGGGCGGCGACTGGATCTCCTTCGAAATGCCCAACATCACCCGCGAGATGATCCTTGTCATCCAGGGTCTGGTGATCCTGTTTGCCGGTGCGCTTGAATATATGTTCCGCCCGGCGATGGTGCACATCTACCAGCAGTTCAAGCGAGCCTGAGGAACGGACGATGGATTATTATGAAATCTTCATCAGCGTTCTGAGCTCGACGATCCGGCTCTCCATCCCGCTGATCTTCACCGCACTTGCCGGCCTGTTTTCCGAACGCGCCGGCATTTTCGATATCGGTCTCGAAGGCAAGATGCTGGGTTCTGCATTTGCTGCTGCCTGTGTCGCCTATCTCACCGGTTCGGCCTGGGCGGGCCTCGGCGCCGGCGTGGTCTGCTCGGTGGCGCTCAGCCTCGTGCACGGCTTTGCCTCAATCACCAATCGCGGCAATCAGATCATTTCGGGCGTCGCCATCAACTTCTTCATCGCCGGTATCACCATCGTGCTCGGCCAGGCCTGGTTCGGGCAGGGCGGCCGCACGCCACAGCTGGCAGCTGACGCCCGCTTCTCGCCGATCACGCTTCCGGGCGCCGATGCCATGCGCGACGTGCCGATCATCGGCCCGCTTTATGCCGGCGTGATCTCCGGCAACAATATCCTCACCTATCTTGCCTTCCTCGCCGTGCCCTTCTCCTGGTGGGTTCTCTATCGCACACGTTTCGGCCTGCGCCTTCGCGCTGTCGGTGAAAATCCGGGTGCGGTGGATACGGCGGGCATTTCGGTGAGTTGGCTGCGTTACCGCGCCGTCATGTGCGCGGGCATCCTCTGCGGCTTCGCCGGCACCTATCTTGCGATCGCCCAGTCAGCCGCCTTCATCAAGGACATGTCGGCGGGCAAGGGCTATATCGCGCTCGCCGCACTCGTCTTTGCCAAGTGGAGGCCTGTGCCCGTCATGTTCGCCTGCCTGCTCTTCGGTTTCCTCGATGCGCTGTCGAACTTCATGCAGGGCAAATCGGTACCGCTGATCGGCGAAGTGCCGGTACAGGTTTTCCAGGCACTGCCCTATATCCTGACCTGCGTCCTGCTCGCAGGCTTCATCGGCGTCGCGATCCCGCCGAAGGCCGGTGGCGTGCCCTATACGAAGGAGCGTTGATATGTCTCACGATCTGTTCGAAGCCGCGCGCGGCGCCATGGCCTTCGCGCACGCGCCCTATTCCAAATTTCCGGTGGGCGCCGCGATCCGCGCCGAGGACGGCAAGGTCTATACCGGCGCCAATATCGAGAACCTCTCCTTTCCTCAAGGCTGGTGCGCCGAGCCGACGGCGATCGGCGCGATGATCATGGGTGGTGCGAAGAAGATCGTCGAAATGGCCGTCATCGCCGAAAAACTGCCGCTTTGCCCGCCGTGCGGCGGCTGCCGGCAGAAGATTTCGGAATTCGCCTCCAAGGACACAAGGATCTATCTCTGCGACGAAGCCGGGGTGAAGAAGACCATGACCATGGAAGAGCTTCTTCCCTTCAGCTTCGAGACGGAACTCGGATGATCGCGACCATCGATCTGCTCGCGGCTCTGCTCGGCGGGCTCAAGCCGCGCTACGGCATCATACTCGGCTCCGGCCTCGGCTCATTGGTCGATCAGGTCACGGATGCCGTGTGCATTCCCTACAAGGACCTGCCGGGCTTTCCGGTCAGTGCGGTCTCCGGTCATGCAGGAAACGTCGTTGCCGGCCATCTCGGTTCGGAGCCGGTCATCATGCTCTCGGGCCGCGTCCACTATTATGAAAAGGGCGATGCCAACGCCATGCGCCTGCCGATCGAGGTGTTACACGCCCTCGGCGTCGAGAACTTGATCCTCACCAATTCGGCCGGCTCCCTGAAAGACGACATTGCGCCCGGCTCGGTGATGCAGATCGCCGATCACATCAACTATTCCGGCATGAACCCGCTGATCGGTGAAGAGAGCGACCGCCGTTTTGTCGGCATGACCAATGCCTATGATGCGGAGCTTTCGGCTGCGATGCGAGATGCCGCCAAGACGCTTGGTATCCCGCTCGCAAGCGGCGTCTACATGTGGTTCTCGGGCCCGAGTTTCGAGACCCCGGCCGAAATCCGCATGGCTCGCATTCTCGGCGCCGATGCGGTCGGCATGTCGACTGTGCCCGAGGTCATCATTGCAAGAATGCTGGGCTTGAGGGTTGCCGCCGCCTCGGTAATCACCAACTATGGGGCTGGCATGACCGGAAACGAGCTCAGCCACGAGGAAACCAAGGATATGGCGCCGGTTGGCGGTGCCCGTCTCGCCGCTATACTGAAAGAAATGATTGCCGGTAAATGATTGCCGGCGGAGGAAGCGAAAATGAATAGCCATTCCAGCCGGGAAACGGCCGCTGTTGCCCTCTCCCTTCTCGATCTCACCAATCTGGCGGATGACTGCACCCAGGAGCAGATCGATGCGCTTTGCGCCCGCGCGCAGACGCCTTATGGCAATAGCGCTGCAATCTGCATCTGGCCGCGTTTCGTCGCCCATGCCCGCATCGTGCTCGGCAAGGGCCATCCGGTCCGCATCGCGACCGTCGTCAACTTCCCCTCCGGCGACATGGAAATTGCCGATGTCGCGGCCGAAACGCGCGAGGCGATTGCCGACGGCGCCGATGAGATCGATCTTGTCATTCCCTATCGCAAGCTGATGGCGGGCAACGAGAAGGCTGTGACCGATATGGTCGCGGCCGTGCGCGCCGAATGTGTTGCGCCTGTTCTGCTGAAGGTCATCATCGAGGCCGGCGAACTGAAGGATGTTGCCCTTATCCGCCGCGCGTCCGAACTGGCGATTGAGGCCGGTGCCGATTTCATCAAGACCTCCACCGGCAAGGTCGCCGTCAATGCGACGCTGGAGGCGGCCGACATCATGATCCGCTCGATCAGAGAAAGTGGTCGCAAGGTGGGCTTCAAGCCGGCCGGCGGCATTTCCACCGTTGCGGATGCAACCCTCTATCTGAGCCTTGCCGAAACCATCATGGCGCCGGATTGGGCCATGCCTTCAACTTTCCGTTTCGGAGCATCCGGCCTGCTCGACAATATCCTTTCCGTTCTCAGCGGCACGGAGCCAAAGCCGGCGGCTGCCTCGAGCTATTGAGATGATCCCGCAGGAGATCATCCGCCAGAAGCGCAATGGCGCGGAACTTCCATCGGGCGATATCGACGCCTTTATCGCGGCGCTGGTTGCCGGCAATCTGTCGGAGGGCCAGATCGGCGCATTCGCCATGGCTGTCTGGTTCAAGGGCATGTCGCGCACCGAAACCGTTGCGCTGACGCTCGCCATGGCGCGCTCCGGCGACATGCTCTCCTGGGAAGGAATCGACCGGCCGGTCGCCGACAAGCATTCGACCGGTGGCGTCGGCGACAATGTTTCGCTGATGCTTGCGCCGATTGCCGCTGCCTGCGGTCTGGCGGTGCCGATGATATCAGGCCGCGGTCTCGGCCACACCGGCGGTACGCTCGACAAGCTCGAATCCATTCCAGGCTATGTAATCAACCCGGACGCTGGTCTCTTTCGCAAGGTGGTCAAAGATGTCGGCTGCGCCATCATCGGCCCGACGGGTGCCTTGGCGCCAGCCGATGGCCGGCTCTATGCCGTGCGCGATGTGACGGCAACCGTCGATTCCATCCCGCTGATAACGGCTTCGATCCTGTCCAAGAAGCTTGCTGCCGGCCTTCAGACATTGGTGCTCGACGTCAAGACCGGCAACGGCGCCTTCATGGCCGATCCGGAGCAGGCAATCGTGTTGGCGCATTCGCTGGTCGAAGTCGCAAATGGCGCGGGCGTGAAGACATCGGCATTGATAACAGACATGAACCAGCCGCTTGCCGACAGCGCCGGCAACGCGGTGGAAGTTCGCAACTGTCTCGATTTCCTCGCAGGCCGAAAGGCCGGCACCCGCCTCGAAACCGTGGTGCTTGCCTTTGCCGCTGAAATGCTCGTGCAGTCCGGCGTTGCCGGCTCGCTGTTCGAGGCGGAGGGCAGGGCACAGGAAGCGCTTTCCTCCGGCAGGGCTGCGGAGATTTTCACCCGCATGGTGCATATGCTGGGCGGCCCGGCCGATCTTCTGGAACGGCCGGATGCCTATTTGCGCCGGGCACCGGTCGAGCGCCCCGTTCCGGCGTCCCGCGCCGGCTGGCTCGCTGCCTGCGATGCGCGTGAATTGGGCGTCAGCGTCATCGATCTTGGTGGCGGCCGCCGCCATCCGGCTGACAGGATCGACCACAGCGTCGGCTTCACCGGCCTGCAGCCGCTCGGAACGCGTGTGAATGAAGGCGATCCGATCGCCCTCGTTCACGCTGCCGACGAGGCTTCGGCCGAAAGGGCCGTCGTCGCACTTGCAGCAAACTATCGCATTGCCGACGAAAAACCGGCGCTGCCGCCCGTCATCGCCGGCCGTATCTGATGGGATTTATTGCTTGAGGCTGAGGGAGCCGTCGGCAACAGAGTAGGAAGCAAGCTTCTGCAGGAAGCTCATACCAACAAGCGTGCCGCTCAGCGCCTCGTCCTTCAGCACGAAAGCTTCGACGCTGCGAACGCGGATGCCGCCGATTTCCATGCGATCGAGCATCACATGTGCCGCCTTGGTCTGGCCGTTCGCCGTATTGACCGCATAACGGAAATCGAGCTGGTTGCCGCTATAGCCCAGCCTGCGGGCGAGGCTTTCGTTCAGCGCGACATAGGTGGCGCCGGTATCGATCAGCCCCTGCACCGGCTTGCCGTTGATCCTGAAATTGCCGGTATAATGGCCCTGCGCATCGGCCTGCAGGCGGGTCATACCGCCATCGCCGATCGTGGCCGGCGCGTCAGGCGCGCTATCTTCGGTCGAGACGAAATTTGCGGAAATTGTATTGCCGGGCTGCTGCGTCGTGCGGGTGAGCAAAGAAGGCACTTGTGTCGCCAGCGCAGCCGCGATGCTGGCAAATATGACCGTACGCATGAGCATGAAACAGAAATCCTTCCTGTATAAACCCCGCCTCATGCGGGACCTCACGCTTCAAGCAGCTAAGCCATAAGTGCTGAAAAGTTGCTAACGGGAACATAAAAAAGGCCCGGAACGAAGCGCCCGGGCCTTGCAAGTCTTTCGAATTGGTAAAGGAAATCGAAATTATTTGGTGCCGTACATGCGGTCGCCGGCATCGCCGAGACCGGGCACGATATAGCCCTTCTCGTTCAGATGACTGTCGATCGCCGCCGTGAAGACGGGAACGTCGGGGTGGGCAGTGCGGAAGTTCTTGATCCCCTCGGGAGCGGCCAGCAGGCAGAGGAAGCGGATATTGTGCGCGCCGCGCTCCTTGAGCTTGTCGATGGCGGCAATCGAGGAATTGCCGGTCGCAAGCATCGGGTCGACGACGATGATCAGGCGCTCGGCGACATCCTCAGGCGCCTTGAAGTAATATTCGACCGGCTGCAGCGTTTCGTGATCACGATAGACGCCGATATGGGAAACGCGGGCGGAAGGCACGAGATCGAGCATGCCTTCCAGCAGTCCGTTGCCGGCGCGCAGGATGGAGGCAAAAACCAGTTTCTTGCCTTCGAGGATCGGCGACTGCATCTCCTGGATCGGCGTTTCGATCGTCTCCATCGTCAGTTCCAGATCGCGCGTCACCTCATAGCAGAGCAGTGTCGAGATTTCGCGCAACAGCCGGCGGAAGCTGCCTGTCGAGGTTTCCTTGCGCCGCATGATGGTGAGTTTGTGCTGCACGAGCGGGTGATCGATGACTGTGACGCCGTCCATAGGGGAAACCTTCCAGTTCTTTGTTCTTATCGGCTGTTTTTTTCCATGGAAATTGCCTCCACTGCAAGAGCAGAGGTGAATTTGCCTGGAGCATTAACAATCCCGTCCACCTCTAGAGGCGCGCAAGCAACGCTTTACGGGTCTCTTCATCGACGAAAGCCGCCTCGATGGCCGTTCGCGTCATCGCATTGATTTCAGCGTCGCTGAAGCCGAAAGCCTCCGAGGCAAGCTCGTACTCCCGCTTGAGCGACGTGTGGAAGAAGGGTGGATCGTCGGAGCTGATCGTCACATTCACGCCGGCATCCCGCAGTTGCCGTAGCGGGTGGGAGACGAAATCTGGAAAAACCTTGAGCGCAATATTCGAACCGGGGCAGACCTCCAGCACCGTGCCTTGGTCAGCAAGCCGCTTGACGAGATCGGCATCCTCGATTGCCCGCACACCGTGGCCGATACGCGAGGGACGCACCTCGTCCAGCGCGTCGGAAACGCTGAAGGCACCGCAGACTTCGCCGGCATGGATGGTCAGGCCGAGCCCTGCATCGCGGGCGATGTCGAAGGCGCGCGCATAGTCGGCAACGCGACCCATCCGCTCCTCGCCGGCAAGATTGAAACCGGTAACCAGCGGATTATTGGCCTTCGCCGCATATTCGGCAGCGCCGATCACGCTCTCAGGGCCGAAATGCCGTTCACCTGTTACAATCAGCCGTGCTTCGATGCCGCTTTTTGCCTTCGCCTGGCGGATACCTTCGCAGACGCCAGCAATGTAGGCGTCCGCGCCGAGCCCGATACGCTTGCCGTGATCGGGTGAAACGATGAGCTCGCTGTAGATCGTACCGATGCCGGCAAGCTCTTCGAGATAGGTTTCCGTCAGCAGCGCATAGTCATCCTCGGTCTTGTAGACCTCGGAAACCTTGTCATAGCATTCCAGAAAGCTTGCGAAATCGTGCCAGACATAGGCGCCGTCCTGCAGATAGGCGCTGATGTCGATACCGTATTTACGCGCCTGCGCCTCGGTCAGGGCAGGGGGGGCGGCCCCCTCCAGATGGCAGTGCAGCTCGACCTTCTTCAAATGCGATGTCACAGAAAACTCCTCCCATACGGCCCCGAGGGAATGCCGAGATGCCGCGCAATGCTCTCGCCGATATCGGCGTAGGTCCGGCGCACGCCGACCGAGCGTGATCTGATGCCGGGACCATAGGCGATAACAGGCACGCGCTCGCGCGTATGGTCGGTGCCGCGCCAGGTCGGGTCGCAGCCGTGATCGGCGGTCAAAACCACGAGGTCGCCGGCCCGCAGCTTCTTGTGAACTTCCGTCAGGCGTGCGTCGAAGGCTTCGAGAGCGGCTGCATAACCCGGCACATCGCGGCGATGACCGTACGCCATGTCGAAATCGACGAAATTGGTGAAGACGAGATCGCCGTCCTCCGCCTCGTCGATCGCAGTCAGTGTCGCATCCATGAGGGCATCGTTGCCATTGGCCTTGATCACCCGGGAAACACCGTGATGGGCGAAGATATCGCCGATCTTGCCCACCGCATGCACATTGCGGCCATGCTGGACGAGCCGGTCGAGCAGCGTCGGTTCCGGCGGCGGCACCGAGAAGTCGCGGCGGTTGCCCGTTCTCTGGAAGGTCGCAACGCTCTGGCCAATGAAGGGGCGCGCGATGACGCGGCCGATATTATAGGGATCGAGAAGGCCACGGGCGATCTGGCAGAAGTTGAGCAGGCGGTCGAGGCCGAAATAGACCTCATGAGCCGCCACCTGGAAGACGGAATCCGCAGATGTGTAGCAGATCGGCTTGCCGCTACGCATATGCTCTTCGCCATAGCGGGCGATGATATCGGTTCCCGACGCATGGCAGTTGCCAAGAATGCCGGGCACATCAGCTGCACGGCAGAGCGCTTCGATCAGTTCCTGTGGAAAGGCATCGCCCTCGCTCGGAAAATAGCCCCAGTCGAAGGTGACGGGCGTTCCGGCGATTTCCCAATGTCCCGATGGTGTGTCCTTGCCGCGCGAGGTTTCGTTGGCGGCGCCATAGACACCGTAGATCGTGTCCGGCAGTGGCATGCCGGCAGGAAACTGCCCGGTGGCGGCTCGCGCAATATGCAACAATCCGAGTGCCGACATGTTCGGGAGCGCAAGAGGGCCGGAACGCAGGCCTGCTCGGTCGGCAGCACCGGCAGCACAGAATTCGGCGATATGGCCAAGCGTGTCGGCGCCTTCATCGCCATAGGCCGCCGCATCCGGCGCTCCGCCGACACCGAAGGAATCCAGAACGAAGAGAAAGGCACGCGCCATTTTTCACCCGTATTATCTGCTGTCGCCAGCGTAAAGCTGGAACGATCTGACTGGCGCCCAGCCATATAATGACGGGAACCGCTTGGCAAATTTGAGGTGTGGAAGCGCCAGAGCATGTCGCGCAAAAGTGTGCAGCGGTTTTGCGATCACGACATGCGCCAGATAGAAAGCATGTCGCGCAAAAGTGTATAACGGTTTTGCGATGACGACATGCGCCAGACAGAGCATGTTGCGCAAAGTGTGCAGTGGTTTGCGATAACGACATTCATCGACAGCGTGGCAGGCGGATACGAGGGATCGTGATATGCTAGCAGTCCCCGCAGGGGATATTTTCGTTCTGTCGCTGGCGATAGAAATAGCTGCGGCTGATCGTGATCGTGCGCATCTTCGCAGGCATGAAGTTGGGCGCAAAGACGAATAGTGTATAGGGTATGCCGAGTTCACTCCGGATGAGGAAGCTGTTGGCCTTCTTCATTTCCGTCGGCACGTCGGAAACCGTGCTGTTTTTGGCATAAGGCGCTGCCCCCTTTGACGCCCAGGACCACATGACAGTAGGTTTGGAGCTGCCGTCGATCTGGATTGCGGTGACCTTCACCAGCATATCCGAGCTGTTGTAGGGCGAGTAGATCGGCGGCGCGGCTTTAGCGATATCTGTAAGAGAACTCTTTGTGACGCTCTGCTGTTGGGTGACGATATCGGCGATCGAGCCGGCAGCGCGTGTCGTGCGCTTGCTGACGCTGAGCCCGACCGTGATCTCGAATGCGCCGAGATAGAGCATGACCAGAACCGGGAAGATGATGGCAAACTCGATGGCGCCGACGCCCTTCCGGTCGCATGCAAAACGCCGCGCCGTCGAACCCAGCCATATGAGAAGTCCGCGGCGGGCCACTATGGATACTGCTCGTTCTGGAAGGCGGCCGTCGAGACGATCAAATATTCGCTCGGCATGGAACTGCCAACCGGACGAAGCCCCGTAATGTAGGGACGCACGAGATCGACGATGATGGACCAGCGATAATAGGCACGCAGCATGTTGATTGAACCGGGGCCGCCGGGCGTGAATTTAAAGGCTGAAATTTTCAGATCGGAATATTTATCCGCAGACATTCTGGGGATCGCCACCGGCATGGCAGCAAAGGTGGGAAAGCTCTGCACATCCAGATAAAGCTTGCCGGGTGTTGCCGCTTCGGTTTGCGAACAACGGATGATGATCGAGATTTCGTCGCAGAAGGCCTGCCGGAACTGGGTCTGCGTCTTATAGCCCGCACGCGTGGGATCGACGAAGGTGATCTGCCCTGTCCGCATCTGGCGGCTCATCGTATCGACGGCGTTCGAGACGAGTTCTTCCGCAGCAAAGGCGATGAAGGTTTCCAGGATGGCGAATACGACGACGAAATAGGGAATGGCGAGCAGCGCGAATTCGATCGCTGCGGAGCCGTCGCGCGAGCGGGCCAGGGCGCGAAGTCTGGATAAACGGAGGGACGCACGCACCTTGCCCGTCTCCTGCTCACTGATCGCCATAGTCTGGCCTCGAAAATGTTCTTCGAGCGTCACACTAGGGCGCGTTCGTTGATTTTCCGTTTCAGGTCGGAGCAGCTATTTTAACGAATGCGCGTGAATTCCGATGATATTGCCTAGTTTGCAGAAGTGGCTTCACCTTGCTGAGAATGCTGCTCGCAATTGGGCGTGCAGGAAAGAACCGAGCGCTCCGTCTGGCGATAGACGCGCACCGTATTGCCTTCATCGATGGAAACGAGAATGCGTTCGTCCAGAATGGCGTTGCCGTCACCATCGAGCAGCACGATGTTGGTCGTGCCAAAGGCGCGGCCCGTCAATACGATTGTCCTCGCGTCGGCGACCGTCGCATCGGCAACCTTGGCATTGCCGACGATGACCTTGCTGACCGGCCGGTCGAGTTTCAGGACGCGCGCGTGATCCATATAGACGCGCAGCATGTCTTCCTGGGCGGAGGCTGTGGATGCCGTAAGAGCCGCAATCACCCAGGCAAAGAAAACGGTCTTGCCGTTCGATGGCATTTTGGCCTCTTTCACGATCGATATGCAAATTGCAGATAGAATGGAAAAAAATGGTGAACGAAGCTTTAAGCTCTCCGTGCCATGTTCATGAGTGAAACGCATTGGATCGTTTCGGCACGAGCCGATGTGGCGAGAGATCGACTGGCTGCGGAAATTCGTGCCATTTCTGGATGCCTGTAAGCTATTGTTCCACGTTTCCTCCGGAATTTCACTAGAAACGTAAGCAATGCGATAAGGAATTACTTACTCTGACCGGTCCGGTTGTCTCGTTTACACCTTGTTAACGCATTTCATTAAGTCGATGGAAACGGCCATTCGCTAGGTTGCAGCCATCCGATCAACGGAAACAGTTGGCGGACGTGCTGAACATCAACTGGAGTTAGAGGTAACCATGAGCAAGCTTTTTAGCCGTTTTCTGAAGGATGAATCCGGCGCGACCGCAATCGAATACGGCCTGATCGCCGCCCTCATTTCCGTAGCCCTCATTGCTGGTGCAACGACGCTCGGCGGCAAGATCGGCGACACGTTCAACAATCTTGGCGATCAGATGGATAAGGCCAAGACCGCTTCTACAGTGCAGCCGTAATTTTATTTACAAAGTGTCGGCCGGAGATGATCCGGCCACTCAATGATCGGGCTCGCAGCTTAACAGCCGTGAGCCTTTTTCGCATTGTGTTCCGATCGGGCATATAAACATGATCGCAGCTGCAGTCTTCGTGATACTGCCACTCTGTCTGGCCATCGCAGCATTCTCGGATCTGTTCACCATGACGATCCCGAACCGTGTTTCACTGATCCTTATTGCCTCTTTCGCCGTCATTGCGCCGCTCTCTGGCCTGGGCTGGGATGTTATCGGCATGCACCTCGCAGGTGCTGCCATCGTCTTCTGCGTCTGCTTTGCTCTTTTTGCGGTCAACGTGATGGGCGGCGGAGATGCCAAGCTGTTGAGTGCGACGGCACTCTGGTTCGGCTTTAACCAATCTCTTCTTTTTCTGGTGGCCGATGTCGGCTTGATCGGCGGTCTTCTGACACTGCTTATTCTGCTGGTAAGATCGCAATCGAACACCATTCTCGCCATCGGCCTGCCGTTGCCGAGTTCGCTCCTGCTCGCCAAGAAGATACCCTACGGCATTGCTATCGCGATCGGCGGCTTCATGGCGTTCCCATCCTCGCCGCTGTTCATCGCAGCACTGGAAAGCTTGAAATAACGGCATTTTAATCGGCCGTTAACTTAAAATGTAAGTCTTCCATTAACCATAATTACACCAATTCCTGAGCATTCTGCGGGGCGAACGCGTTGTGCCCCAAGGAATGATCAATGAAACCGGCCCGCCTTATTATTCTAGCTGTCGCCGTGGTGGCAGCCGGCCTTGCCGGTCTTCTTGCGATGAACATGGCCGGCAATCGTGGCGTCGTGACGAAGGTCCAGTCCGTCATCGAGAAGGAACCGAGCGTCAACGTGCTGGTCTCCAGCGCCAATCTTCCTGTCGGCGCTAGACTGGATGAGAAGGCCGTCCACTGGATGGCCTGGCCTCAGAATGGCGTTGTCCAGGGCTTCATTACCGAGACCGATCGGCCTGATGCCATCAAGGATCTGCAGGGGGCTGTCGTGCGCCTCCCGGTCTTCGAAGGAGAGCCGATCCGTCCGGAAAAGGTCGCCGATTCCAACAGCCGCATCCTGTCCTCCCTGCTGCCTGCCGGCAAGCGCGCCGTGGCGACCGAAATCTCCGTTTCGACCGGTGCTGGTGGCTTCATCCTCCCCAACGACCGTGTCGATGTCATCATGGTGCGCAAGGGGCAGGGCAGCGACAAATACATAACCGAAACCGTCCTGAGCAACGTTCGCGTCCTCGCCATCGACCAGCAGATCGAAGAAAAGGAAGACGGCACCAAGGCAGCGGTCGGCACCACCGCAACGCTGGAGTTGACCCCCGATCAGACCAAGGTTCTGGCCGTCGCCCAGCAGATGGCCGATCGCCTTTCGCTTGCCCTGCGGTCGGTCGCCGATGCGCAGGAGCAGGACACCAGCGCGGCAGACTATCTGCTCAGCGGCGACAACGGCAGCGCACTCATCCAGGTCATCAAGTCCGGCTCCATCGTCACGGATGCCACCGGCTCAGTAAAGCCGGAGTAAAGGAAATGCAGATGGGCAACTCGACACAGCGCACCAGGCTTTTCCTCACCGGCTGCCTTTCCCTGGCAATGGCTGCCGCCGGCATCACGCCGCTCTCCTTCATCGCATCCTCGGGCATCGAACAGGCCAATGCCGCGTCGGAAAGCCTCATCCGCATATCGCAGGGCGGCCCCGGTGCGCATCGTCGCGTGAAGCTCGGTCTCAACAAGGCCGTCGTCGTCGATCTGCCTGCCGACGCGCACGATATTCTCGTTTCCGATCCGGTCATGGCCGATGCCGTGACCCGCACCTCGCGGCGCATCTACCTGTTCGGCAAGAAGGTCGGACAGACCAATATTTTCGTGTTCGGCGCCAGCGGCGAAGAGGTCGTCAGCCTCGATGTCGAGATCGAGCGCGACGTCTCCGGTCTCGAGACCAATCTACGCCGCTTTATCCCGGACTCCGCCATCAAGGTCGAGATCGTTTCCGACAATATCGTGCTGACCGGTACCGTTCGTACACCTCAGGATGCCACGCAGGCGGCAGCGCTCGCCAAGGCCTTCCTGAAAGGCGGCGAGGCCACCACGCGCTCGCAAAGTATTTCCGGCAGCGGTGGAGACAATTCGGTTGCGCTGTTTAACGAAGGCCGTCAGGAGTCCCAGGTCGTCAACCTCCTGAAGATCGAGGGCGAAGACCAGGTCACGCTCAAGGTCACGATCGCCGAGGTTCGCCGTGAAGTCCTGAAACAGCTTGGCTTCGACAATCTCGTCACCAATTCCTCGGGCATGACGGTCGCCCAGCTCGGCAGCCCGTCCGCCGATAGCGCCACATCCGTCGTTGGCGGCGGCCTCGCCGCACTCTTCAAGAACTCGATCGGCAAGTATGATATTTCGACCTATCTGAATGCGCTGGAACAGGGCAAGGTCGTCCGCACGCTGGCCGAACCCACGTTGACGGCGATCTCCGGCCAGGCTGCGACTTTCAATTCCGGCGGTCAGGTTCTTTACTCGACGACAGACAATAACGGCAACGTCACCGTCGTTCCCTATGACTACGGTATCAATCTGGCCTTCAAGCCGCTGGTCCTTTCATCCGGCCGCATCAGCCTGCAGATCAACACAAACGTCTCGGAGCCGGCGCCGTCGGTATCGGGTGCTGCGCCCACCTATCAGCGCCGCTCGGCACAGACCTCGGTCGAGCTTCCCTCGGGTGGCTCGATCGCTCTTGCTGGCCTTATCCGCGACAACATCTCCCAGACGATGAACGGCACCCCCGGCGTCTCGAAGATCCCGCTTCTCGGCACGCTGTTCCGCCAGAAGGGAGTCGAACGCCAGGAAACGGAACTCGTCATCATCGCGACGCCCTATCTGGTGCGTCCGGTGGCGCGCAATCAGCTTAATCGGCCGGATGATAATTTCAGCCCGATGAATGATGCGTCCGCCTTCTTCATGAACCGCGTCAACAAGGTTTACGGCAGCCGCGAGGCGCCGGTTGCCGATGCGCAGTTCCACGGTTCTATCGGATTTATCTACAAATGAGCGGAGCACGGTCTGGACCGATGAAAACGAACAGAGATCAGGCGATGGCCCATTGGAGCGCGAAACATTTCCGCACGACAAAGCCTCTGCTCGTGGCTGCATCACTCGCCGTTGCAATTCTTTCCGGCTGCGCCGGCCCGCGTGATCAGCTGACCACTGGCGGTATTCCCGACGATTACCGGGAGCGCCACCCGATCGTCGTGACGGAAGCCGAGCAAACCGTGGACATTCCTGTTGCCTCCAGCGACCGCCGACTGACGATCGCCCAGCGCGAGTTGATCCGCGGCTTTGCGCAAAATTACGTGTCGCGCGCGTCTGGCCCCGTCTACATCCTGTCTCCGGAAGGCTCGGCGAATGCGGGAGCGGCCCGCGCCCTGCGCAGCCAGGTTCGCGTTGAACTTGCTTCGCGCGGCATTGCGAGCAACAGGATCATCAACACGACTTACGCCGCAACCGGCCTTCTCGATGCCGCGCCGATACGCCTGAGCTTCACCGGCATGACGGCGGTAACGACACAGTGCGGCCAATGGCCGAAGGATATCTCGGCCGATTTCACGAACCAGAATTATTACAATTTCGGCTGTGCCTCGCAGAACAACCTCGCCGCCCAGGTCGCCAATCCGGAAGATTTCATCGCTCCGCGCGGCATGACCCCGATCGACGCAGAGCAGCGTAACCAGGCAATCCAGGAGTACCGCGGGACAGAACGATGAGCACCGTCGACTACGAGATCAAGAATACCAGCGAGCTCCGCCATGCAGAAGAAGCGATGCGCATGGGCGAACTGGAAAACATGCGGCCGCTGCCGCGCATCTCCGTTCATGCCTTCTGCGAAAGCGAAGGACTGCAGCGGGTGATGGAGCGCTGCGCCAATGACCGGCGCATGTCGAAGGTCAGTCTGCGCATCACCAGCGGCGGCACGGCTGCTGCCGCAAACATGTTCTCAGGCGCACCGACGCCGAACCTGATCATCATCGAGACCAGGGCGAACTCCGCCGGCGTGCTCGCCGAACTGGCTCCGCTCGCTGCCGTCTGCGATCCCTCGACCAAGGTCATCATCGTCGGTTACTACAACGATATCGGCCTCTACCGCGATCTGATCCGCAACGGCATTTCCGAATATATGGTCCAACCTGTCGCCATGCCCGATATCATGGGCGCGATGGCGACGATCTTCGTCGATCCGGAAGCCGAGCCGCTTGGCCGCAGCATTGCCTTTATCGGTGCCAAGGGTGGTGTCGGCGCGTCGACCGTCGCCCATAATTGTGCCTTCGGCATCTCGAACCTGTTCTCGACTGAAACGATCCTGGCCGATCTCGACCTGCCCTACGGCACGGCGAACATCGATTTCGATCAGGATCCGGCCCAGGGCATTGCCGAGGCCGTCTTTGCGCCGGAGCGGCTGGATGAGGTTTTCCTCGACCGCCTGCTGACGAAGTGCTCGGAGCATCTTTCCCTGCTGGCCGCCCCCTCGCTTCTTGACCGCGCCTATGATTTCGAGGGCCAGGCCTTCCAGCCTGTCATGGATGTGCTGCAGCGCAGTGCGCCTGTCACGGTGCTCGACGTTCCGCATGCCTGGTCGGACTGGACCCGTACGGTCCTGTCAAGCGCTGACGAAGTGGTTATCTGCGCCGTTCCCGATCTCGCCAACCTGCGCAACACCAAGAACATGCTTGATGCGCTGCGCAAGATACGCCCGAACGACAAGCTGCCGCATCTCATTCTCAATCAGGTCGGTATGCCGAAGCGGCCGGAAATCTCGATTTCCGATTTCTGCGAACCGCTGGAAGTCGAGCCGATTGCCATCATTCCCTTCGATATCGGCCTCTTTGGCAACGCCGCCAACAGTGGCCGGATGATTTCGGAGGTCGATCCGAAATCTCCGACGGCGGAGACCTTTTCGCAGATCTCGCACATCGTCACCGGTCGCGTGGCAATCAAGAAATCCAGGAAGGGCGGCCTTCTCGGCCTTCTGAAGCGCAAGTAAACGAGTAGAATTGGATCGGCTCAATGTTCGGAAAACGCGGAAATGATGGTTTCGGAAAGGCCGGTGCCGGCGGTATCGCCGCTCCTCCGCCGCCGATGCCGGCTGCCGCCCCATCCGGTCCCGCGGTGCTTGTCGAGCCGTCGCGCGAACCTGTCCGCCAGCAGGTGACGCCGCCGCCGATGCAGACGCCGCAGCGCAAGCGCCCGGCCCGCACGGACGAATATTACGATACCAAGGCGCAGGTTTTTTCCGCGCTGATCGATACGATCGACCTCTCGCAGCTTTCGAAGCTGGATGGCGAAAGCGCGCGCGAGGAAATCCGCGATATCGTCAACGATATCATCACCATCAAGAATTTCGCGATGTCGATCTCCGAGCAGGAGGAACTGCTCGAGGATATCTGCAACGATGTGCTGGGCTACGGTCCGCTGGAGCCGTTGCTGGCGCGCGACGATATTGCCGATATCATGGTCAACGGCGCGGGCCAGACCTTCATCGAAGTCGGTGGCAAGACGATCGAATCCGAAATCCGCTTCCGCGACAATTCGCAGCTTCTGTCGATCTGCCAGCGCATCGTCAGCCAGGTCGGCCGCCGCGTCGATGAATCGAGCCCGATCTGCGACGCGCGCCTGCCCGACGGCTCGCGCGTCAACGTCATCGCGCCGCCGCTTTCGCTCGATGGCCCGGCACTCACCATCCGCAAATTCAAGAAAGACAAGCTGACGCTTGACCAGCTGGTGCGCTTCGGGGCCATCACGCCTGAAGGCGCGACCGTCCTGCAGATCATCGGCCGCGTCCGCTGCAACGTCATCATCTCCGGTGGTACGGGTTCGGGCAAGACCACGCTCTTGAACTGCCTGACAAACTACATCGACCGCGACGAGCGCGTCATCACCTGCGAGGATACGGCCGAACTGCAGCTCCAGCAGCCGCATGTCGTGCGTCTCGAAACCCGCCCGCCGAATATCGAAGGCGAGGGCGAGATCACCATGCGTGATCTGGTCAAGAACTGCCTGCGCATGCGTCCCGAACGCATCATCGTCGGCGAAGTGCGCGGACCGGAGGTTTTCGACCTCCTGCAGGCCATGAACACCGGTCACGATGGTTCCATGGGCACCATCCACGCCAACAATCCACGTGAATGCCTGAGCCGTATGGAATCGATGATCGCCATGGGTGGCTTCACCTTGCCGGCAAAGACCGTGCGCGAAATCATCTCCTCCTCGATCGACGTCATCATCCAGGCCCAGCGCCTGCGCGATGGCTCGCGCCGCATCACCCAGATCACCGAAGTGGTCGGCATGGAAGGTGACGTCATCATCACCCAGGACCTGATGCGCTACGAAATCGACGGCGAGGACGCGAGCGGTCGTCTGATCGGCCGCCATATGTCTACCGGTATCGGCAAGCCGCATTTCTGGGACCGCGCCCGCTACTACAACGAAGACAAACGCCTCGCCGCTGCGCTCGACGAGCTGGAAGCGAAATCGAAGGACTGAGATGTTCGGCATCGATCCGACAGTACTGGCAATCGTCGTTCTCGCAGCCGTTGCGGCGGCCGGGGTGAGTTATGCCGTATTGTTCTCGCGTATCGAGAGCGACAAGAAGTCGGCAAGCCGCATCAACCGTGTCAAATCGGCCGAAGTCGATCGTACAAAGGTCAAGGCTGCTCGCGACCGCGTTCAGGAACTGTCGAAGCGTCGCAAATCGGTGCAGGACAATCTCAAGGATCTGGAAAAGCGGCAGCTTGAGAAAACCAAGAAGACGTTGTCGCTTAAGTCTCGTCTCACTCAAGCCGGCTTACCGATCACCCCGGCTCGGTTTTATCTCTTCAGCGCGCTCTTTGCCCTTGTCCTGCTTCTGCTGTTGCTCATTGTCGGTGCATCGCTTGTCGTCATGCTGGGCGTTGCGGTCGTGGCGGGGTTGGGCCTGCCGCGCTGGGTCGTCGGCTTCCTCGTCAAGCGTCGTCAAAACAAATTCCTCGACGAGTTTCCGAATGCGCTCGACGTCATCGTCCGCTCCATTCGCTCCGGTCTGCCGCTGAACGATGCGATCCGCCTGATCGCCAATGAAGGGGTGGAACCGGTCAAGGGCGAGTTCCGCCGCATCATTGAAGCACAGCAGGTCGGCCTCAGCATCCCGGATGCCTGTGCCCGTATGACCAATCAGATGCCGCTGCAGGAAGTCAATTTCTTCGCAATCGTCATTGCCATCCAGTCGCAGGCCGGCGGTAACCTGTCGGAAGCGATCGGCAATCTTTCCAAGGTGCTGCGCGATCGCAAGAAGATGAAAGCCAAGGTGAAGGCGCTCTCCATGGAGGCCAAGGCATCGGCCTGCATTATCGGCGCACTGCCCTTTATCGTCGCTTTGCTCGTCTACATAAGCTCGCCGAATTACATCATGGTCCTGTTCACCGACCCGCGCGGCCACTTCATCCTGGGCTTCTCCGCCATCTGGATGTCGATCGGCATCTTCGTGATGCGCAACATGGTCAATTTCGATATCTAGCGGAAGGAAGGCACCATGTCGGCGGAACTTGCAGCGAAATTGACCGATCCCGCCATGCTTGTGGCTGTCCTCGTCGCGATCGCTGTCTTCGCTACGTTTTACACGCTGGCCGTTCCTTTCTTCGAACGTGGCGACCTCAACAAGCGCATGAAGGCCGTCTCCACCGAACGCGAGCAGATCCGCGCCCGCGAACGTGCGCGGATGAATGATACCGGCGCCAAGGCAACGCTCAGAAGTCAGAACAACCGGTCCACCCGGCAGATCGTCGAGCGCTTCAATCTACGCAAGGCGCTTGTCGACGAAAACACGGTGAACAAACTGCGCGCGGCGGGCTTGCGCTCGGAGAACGCACTGAACACCTTCCTCGTCGCACGCTTTCTTCTGCCTTTCATTTTTATGGCCGTTGCAACCTTCTGGGTATTCGGTCTTGGGAACCTTGCCAGCAAGGGTCCGGCCATACAGTTCCTGGCCGTCATCGGCATCGCCTATCTGGGTTTCTACGCGCCGAACATCTATATCTCCAACCGCATGGGCAAGCGTCAGCACTCCATCAAGCGGGCCTGGCCAGACGCACTGGACCTGATGCTGATCTGCGTGGAATCCGGTATTTCCGTCGAAGCGGCCATGCGCCGTGTTTCCGAAGAGCTCGGCGAACAGTCGCCGGCGCTCGCCGAGGAAATGGTGCTGACGACCGCCGAGCTTTCCTTTCTGCCGGACCGCCGCGTCGCGCTCGAAAACCTGGCGATTCGTACCCAGATCGATCTTGTCCGTTCGGTTACCCAGGCGCTCATCCAGGCAGACCGTTACGGCACACCGGTCGCGAGTGCGCTTCGCGTGCTGGCGCAGGAAGGCCGTGACGAACGGATGAACGAGGCGGAAAAGAAGGCTGCTGCGCTACCGCCGAAGCTGACCGTTCCGATGATCCTCTTCTTCCTGCCGGTGTTGGTCGCCGTCATCCTTGGTCCGGCCGGCATCCAGGTTGCGGACCGGTTCTGACGCTTGCCGCTCAGCGCAAATCCCGCTAGCTTGCGCCTCCGCGTAGCTGGCAAATGAGATGGGTCTCCATCGGGAGGCGCGGACGTCCCTGCCGCTCGCCTGGGCAATCCTCGATAACTTGAGCCAGCAAAAATGCGTAGCGGTTTTACGGCCGGAATTGCGTGAAAATGGAGTTTTGCTATGTCCTCCATGGGCATTTTTATCAGTATCATCAGTGCATTGATGATCGGCGCCATGAGCCCCGGTCCAAGTTTTGTCGTTGTCTCGCGCATTGCCATTTCCCGCTCGCGCTTTGATGGGCTCGCCGCCGCACTTGGCATGGGCGTCGGCGGCGTGACCTTTGCTATTCTCGCTCTTGCGGGCCTGACGGCGCTGCTCTCACAATTCGAGTGGCTCTATCTGGTGCTGAAGATCGCGGGCGGCGCCTATCTGATTTACATTGCCTTCGCGATCTGGAAGGGAGCGAGTGAACCACTCGCGCTGTCAGGCGATATCGCCGGCAAAAGCATGCCGGCACGCAGTTTTACGGCCGCTCTGCTGACGCAGTTGAGCAATCCGAAGGCGATCGTGGTCTACGCCAGTATCTTTGCGGCACTCTTGCCCAAAACCGTGCCGGTGGAGCTTTTGCTGGCGCTGCCCGTCGGTGTCTTCCTGGTGGAGGCGGGATGGTATGCGATTGTGGCATTTGCCTTTTCCGCCCATCGTCCGCGTAAGATCTATATCGCCGCCAAGGCCTGGATCGACAGGGCCGCAGGCGCGGTCATGGCTGGCCTTGGCCTGCGTCTCATCCTGTCCGGGTTGGGCGGCAAATAGTTCAGTTGGTATTGCTGGCGGCGACGGACGTCGTGTCTTTCGCCGCAAGCTTCTGCCAGGAATTCTGCTGGGAAAGCATGCCGCGCAGATAGGCGACGTTGGCGTCGGCCTGCTGCGGTGAGAGTTCGCGCCGCGCAATCTGCTCCGCCTCGGGAAAACGGCCCTGCAGCCCGACGACGAGGGCGAGGTTCTGGCGCACGCGGCTGTCGGCGGAAGGCTGGCCTGCCGCCGAGCGAAGATAGGTTTCCGCCGTGCGCAGATCGCCCGTCAGGAGATAGGACATGCCGAGGTTGGAAAGGATCGACGGTTCGTTCGGCTGGATGTCGAGCGCGTCGCGGTAGCGCTGACGCGCGTCGTTTGGCTTGCCCATCTGATCGAGGATCGCGCCTTCCGCAGAGATCAGCCGCCAGTCGGGCCGATCGGGCGTCTGCGCCCTGCCGATGGTGTCCAGCGCCTGCTGAAGCTGCCCCGCGGCGGCCTGCGCCTTGCCATAGGCGGCAAGCACGTTGCGATCACCGGGATTGGCAATGGCGACCTGCTGCATGACGGCAAGCGCTTGTGCGTCGCGCCCGTTCATGCGCAGCAGATTGGCGTAGTTGACGCCGTTGACGGGATCGCGCGGGTTCTTCTCATAGGCCTGGCCGACGCGGTCGGTGGCGACCCGCAATTCGTTGGCATCCATCTGCTCGACTGGCCTGTCGAGTTTCGGGATCGAACCGGTCGTCATCCGATCCTTTGATGTTGTCGAGCAGCCGCCGAGGGCGAGCATGGCGAGAAGAGCTACGGTTCCCTGAAAAACACGCTTCTTAAAAGGGGTAGAGGCCGAGAAGGGCATTGCGCGTTCCTGAATAAATCGGCGCCTGACCTCGAAGCGGAACAGGGAAAGGTTTGACGCAATCTTCGCTCCAGCAATAGTCTGTTAACCCTAACAGACAGTTAAGAAGTGATTCTGCCCCTGCCGCTAAGGACAAACATGGCCCCCTTCCAGTTCATCGAGAGACCGACGCCTTTCAACACCAAGGGTGGGTCGACGCTGCCAATCTTTGCTGTCACGCCCGCCCATATCGAAACCGGCACCATTGATCCGATCGCGCTCGATTGGGCAGGTAAAGCCGGCTACAAGGCGGAAAGCGGCTCCCTGCTTTTGATCCCGACGGCTGAGGGCCACCTCGGCGGTGCGCTCTTCGGCCTCGGCACCAATCCGTCGGAGCAGCCCTACATCACCGGCAGGCTCGCCCGCGCGCTTCCGGCCGGCGACTGGCACATCGAGACCGCACCGCTGACGGCGAACCGCCTGGCGCTCGGCTTCGGTCTCGGCAGCTATCGTTTCGACCGTTACAAGTCTGAAAAATCCCCCACCGCAACGCTGATGATCCCGCGCGATGCCGACGGCAGCGAGATCAAGCGCCAGCTCGCCGGTGTCTTCCTCGCCCGCGACCTTATTAACACGCCGACCAACGACATGGGGCCGGAGCAGCTCGAAGCCGCTTTCCGTGGCCTGGCAGCGCACTACAAGGCCGAGATGTCGGTTATCATAGGTGACGACCTGCTCAAGGAAAACTTCCCGCTGGTTCACACCGTTGGCCGCGCCAGCGCCGATGCGCCGCGCCTGCTGGAACTGCGCTGGGGCAAGAAGGGCCACCGCAAGGTTACGCTGGTCGGCAAGGGTGTCTGCTTCGACACAGGCGGCCTCGACATCAAGCCGGCTTCCTCCATGCTCTTGATGAAGAAGGACATGGGAGGTGCTGCAAATGTCATGGGCCTGGCGCTCATGATCATGGATGCCAAGCTGAAGGTGGATCTGCGCGTCATCATCCCGGTCGTCGAGAATTCCATCTCGTCGAATGCCTTCCGCCCCGGCGACATCTACAAGAGCCGCAAGGGGCTGACGGTCCAGATCGACAATACCGATGCCGAAGGCCGCCTGATTCTGGCCGATGCGCTCGCTTATGCCGATGAGGAAGAACCGGATCTGCTGATCGACATGGCAACTCTCACAGGTGCCGCCCGCGTCGCCCTCGGCCCCGATCTGCCGCCCTTCTTCACCGATGATGCGATCCTCGCTCACGACCTGATGGAAGCAAGCCTCGAAACGGACGATCCGCTCTGGCGACTGCCGCTTTACACCGGCTACGAGAAGGACATCCGCGCCAAGTTCGCCGATATCACCAACGCTCCGGCGGGTGGCATGGCGGGCGCCATCACCGCGGCACTCTTCCTGAAGCGTTTCGTCAGCAAGGCGAAAAGCTGGGCGCATTTCGACATCTACGGCTGGGCGCCGAACGAGCGCGCGCATTCGCCGGGAGGCGGCGAGGCGCAGGCCATCCGTGCGCTTTACCACCATATCCGCCACAACGTCCGTTGAGCCGCCAAAGCATGTCGCGCAAAAGTGTGCAGCGGTTCGCGATAACGACATGTGAAAACAAAAGCCTTCGCTGAGCCAATCGTTAAAATTTTATTCACCTTGTGAGGCGGCATTCTGTGCCGCCTCTTGCTTGCGCGCTGTAACTGCCGGAAAATGGAACGTTAGCGTAACGATTTCCGGAGGGTCCGTGCCGATCGAACTGACCGCCTCGCAGGCGCTTGGCCTCTGGCATGGTGTGGCGCTCAACCAGGTCCGTCACGACAACAGAGATTTGACATTGCGCCAGATGGCGATCCTGCTGCATATCTATCTCGTGCCGCCGCCGCATACCGTGCGCGGGCTGGCAGCGACGCTGAACGTGACGAAACCGGTCATCACCCGGGCGCTCGATACGATGGGCGAGATGGGCCTCGTCGACCGCGTCCGCGACGATGCCGACCGGCGCAACGTCATCATCAAGCGCACCGTCGGCGGTGCGCTCTATCTCGAAAAGCTCGGCGACCTCGTGCGCGAGCAGGGCCGCAAGCTTTCGGTCTGAAAGGCCCCCGACTGAAAGGCCACTCTGAAAGGCCCATCTGAAAGGAATACCATGACGATGCTCGACCGCCGCCTTCACGCCTACCGCCCGGATCTCGCAGAAGCCGGCCTTGAAGGCAAGGTTGAGGCGACGCGCTTTGTGAGCGGCACGCCGGCTCGCGTCTCCATTCCGGTCGTAGCCTTGCGCCCGCAGCCGGATCTTTCGCGCGGCATCGATACGGAACTCCTGTTCGGCGAGGATGTCACGGTATTCGATCGCGCCGATGGCTGGTGCTGGATCAAGGCGGTTTCCGACAGCTATGTCGGCTATCTACCGCAGGAAGCACTCACCGAAGCGGGACCGGCCCCGACCCATATCGTCGTTCCGCAACGGACGTTTCTCTATCGCGAGCCGGAACTTCGCAAACCTTATAAGGCGGTCCTCTCGATGGGCAGCCGTGTCCATATTGCCGGCAAGGCGGAAGCGCGCGGCAACCACTATCTTGTGCTCGATGACGGCACCGCGATCTTCTCCAAGCATCTGCAGCCGCTCGGTGCTCTGGACGGCCAGGACTATGTCGATATCGCCTCTCGCTTTCTGGAGACGCCCTATCTCTGGGGCGGCCGCTCCGGCCTCGGCATCGATTGCTCCGGCCTCGTCCAGCTTGCGCTGCAGATGACCGGCAGAAGCGCGCCGCGTGATACCGACATGCAGGCGGCTGATCTCGGAGAGCCGATCGAGCGCTCCGATGTGCGCCGCGGCGATCTGGTCTTCTGGAAGGGGCATGTTGCGATTTTCGAAGATCCCGAAACCATCATCCATGCCAATGGCCATACGATGACCGTCGCGCGCGAGAATTTCGAGGGCGCTGTCGAGCGCATCGGCTGGCTCTACGAGCGACCGACCGGTTATCGCCGGCCGTTCTAGGGCATTTTTGTTCTTCGAATCGCAAATGCTCTATCTCTTTGTTTTGGCGTAATTCCGGACACAAAACCGCTACGCACTCTTGCTGGATTGCTCTGGCGTTACCCGCCAGCGTCAGGCGATTGGCGGCTTCGGCCAGTTCTTCACGCCACCGGTCCGATCTTCGAAGGCCTTGGAAAGCCTCAGCACGCGCATGTCGTCGAAACGCGGTCCGACGATCTGCAGGCCGATCGGCATGCCGGATTGCGAGAAGCCGCAATTGATGGACGACGCCGGCTGCTCCGACATGTTCCACGGTACCGTGAAGGCGATGTGCTCGAAGGGCAGCTTCGGATCATTGGTGGGAGAGGCCCATTCGGCCGGATAGGAAACGATCGGATTGGTCGGTGACAGCACGGCATCGACGCCGGTGAAAAGCTGACCGCAGGTCTTGCGCATCTCGATTGTCTGGTTGAAGCCTTTGACCGCATCCACGCCGCTGATATCGGCGCCGCCCTTCGCCCATTCGTAGATATAGGGCAGGATGCTCTCGCGGCGTTCCTCGCTGAGCCCGGCAATATCGCCCCAGAAGCGCGAGCGCCAGAAATTGTCGAGCCCATCCAGCATGGCGCGCGTCAGCACCGGGCCAACCGGGACAATCGTCGCCCCCGCCTCCTCGAAGAGCTTCGCAGCCTCTTCGACTGATATCCTCACATCCTCATCGACCGCAAGACCGCAGCCGGCATCGAGCATCAGCCCGATTCGCATGCCGCTGAGATCGATATAGAGATCCATCCAGTCGAAATCATTCGGCGGCAGGCTGGTGCCGTCGCGCCAGTCCGGGCGGGAAAGCGTTGCCATCGAATAAGCGGCGTCCTCCACGGTGCGGGTCATCGGCCCCGCGCAGCGCCCGACATAATAGGGATCGACCGGAATACGCCCGTGGCTTGGCTTGAAGCCGAACACGCCTGTCCAGCCTGCCGGCAGGCGCACAGAGCCGCCAATATCGGTCCCGACATGCAGCGGCCCGTAGCCGGCAGCGGCTGCCGCAGAGGCGCCCGCGCTCGATCCGCCGGGGTTTTGCGTCATGTCCCAGGGATTGCGGCTCAGATGATGGAAGCTGGAAAGGCCCGACGAGAGCATGCCGTAATCGGGGCAGGTCGTCTTGGCGAAGATGATAGCACCGTCTTCCCGAATACGTGCCGCAGCAGGCGCATCCGCCTCCGCAGGTTTCAGTTCGACGGCTTTCGTGCCGAGCGGCACCGGCTGGTCCTTGGTCGCGATCAGTTCCTTCAGGGTGACCGGGATGCCGTCCAGCGCGCCAAGCGTCCTGCCCGTCATCCAGCGCTCGGTCGAGGCCTTCGCCTGCTCTCGCGCCCCTTTCGGGTCGTAGAGGTAAAGTGCGGCGATCGAGGGCTCCCAGGCCTCGATATGCTTTTCGAGGGCAAGCCAGTATTCGAGCGGCGAGAGGCTTTTATCGGCGAAGCGCCGCCTGAGCTCGCGGATGGTGAAATCGGTATCTGGCATGATCTGATCTTTCGGGCGTTTTGTCTCGGGAGGACATCAGCGGCTCGCTTCGCGCGGGTCGAAAAGGTCGCGCAGCCCGTCACCCAGCATGTTGAAGCCGAAGACGGTAAGCGCAATGGCAAGGCCGGGCAGGATCGCCAGCCAGGGGGCCAGCGAAAGGTAGGTCTGGGCGTCTGCCAGCATCCGGCCCCATGTCGGTGCGGGCGGCGCCATGCCGAGGCCGAGGAAGGAGAGGCCGGCTTCGGTCAGGATCGCAAGGCCAAGCTGGATCGCAGCATGCACGATGATCTGGCTCATGATGTTAGGCAGCACATGCCGCACCGAGATCGTGAAGCGGCTGTTGCCGATCGCCTGCGCCGCCAGCACATAGTCGCGGCTCCAGGCCTGCAGCGAGGTGGCGAGCGTCACGCGCGCAAAGACGGGCACCATGAAGACAGCGATTGCCGTGATTGCGGTAAAGCGCCCTGGTCCCAGAAAGGCGCCGAGGATCATGGCGGAAAGGATCGGCGGCAGCGCGAAGATCACATCGCAGGCCCGCATCAGAAGCGTCTCATAGGGGCCGCGGATCGCAGCCGCGGAAATGCCGGCGATCGAGCCGAGCGTCCCGCCTATGGCGACCGCGCTGACGGCGATCGACAGCGAATTCCAGCAGCCGACCATCAGCATGGAGAGCACGTCGCGACCGAACTGATCCGTCCCAAGCAGGCCAAAGGCAAGCGGCGGCTGCAGCTTGTGAATGATCTGCATCTTGGCCGGCGGCAGGGGTGTCCAGAAAAGCGACAGCAGGGCAATCGCGGTCAGAAAGCCGACGATGACGATCCCGGCGATTAGATTCTTTCGCCGGCTAAGCCTGAAGCTTCGGCGTCGCGGAATAATGGCGGAAGAGACGATGGGTGCCATCATGCCGCCTTTCGCATACGCGGGTCGATCGCGAGATAGGAGAGGTCGACAATGAAGTTCATGACGATGACGAGGGCTGCGAAGAACAGCACGACATCCTGCATGACGATGATGTCGCGCTGGGACAGGGCCTGAAAGGCAAGTCGCCCGAGCCCCGGCAGGTTGAAGACATTTTCGACCAGAACCGCACCGGCGACCAGAAAGGTGAATTGCAGCCCGAGGATGGTCAGGATCGGCACCAGTGCATTCGGCACGATGTGCCGCCAGAGTACGGTGCTGCGCGACAGCCCCTTGGCGAGCGCTGTACGGGCAAAATCCTCATGCATGGTGTCGAGCACCGCTGAGCGAGCCACGCGTGTCAGCACACCGGCTTGCGGCAGGGCCAGTGCCACGGCCGGCATCACCAACGCCTGCAATGCGGGCAGAAACCCGGACCTCCATCCTGGGAAACCGCCCGATGGCATCAGCCCGAGCGTCGTGGAAAAAAGGATGATGAGCAGCAGTGCCACCCAGAAGGCCGGCACGGCGATGCTGACCTGCGAGAAGATCGTGGCGATCGCATCGAGGATGCCGCCGCGCCGCGCCGCTGCCAGCACGCCGAGTGGCAATGCGATCAGCACCGAGAGCACGATGGCCATCAGCGCAAGCGGCAGCGTTACGGCCAGCCGCTCGAAGATCAGTCCGGCAACCGGCACGCCATAGGTATAGGACTGCCCGAGATTGCCGGAGAAGACACCGGCAAGCCATTGGCCGTAACGCAGGATGAGCGGCTGGTCGAGGCCGAGCTCATGCCGCAGCGCCGCCAGTGTCTCCGGGCTTGCCGAGGTGCCGAGCATAATCGAGGCGGGATCGCCGGGCAGCAGATCCATGACGGCGAAGATCACAAGCGAAACGACGAGAAGGGTAATGACAAGGCCGGCGAGGCGGCGGGAAAGTAGTGCGATCATATCGTCTTTGTCACCCTATCAGCCGCCGCCCGCACCCGATATTTACTCTTCCCAGGAAACGTTGCTGAGAACGTTGGAGGGGATCGACTCGTTCTCCCACAGGCCCTTAAGTTTCTTGTCCCAGACGCCGAGCTTGGGCATGACGAAAAGGTAGAGCGCCGGCACGTCCTCGGCGAGGATCTTCTGCGCTTCGCCGTAAAACTGCGCCTGTTCGGCCGGGTTGGGCGTCTCCTGCACCTTCTTCATGAGATCGTTGAAGGCGGGGTTCTTGTAGTTGAAATAGTAGGGATCGCGCGAATAGATGTCGATGTCCATAGGCTCGGCATGGGCGACGATCGTCATGTCGTAGTCGCGGCTGGTCATGACATCTTTCACCCACTTCGCCGGGAATTCCGTCGGCTCGATATTCATCGTCACGCCGATTTCGGCAAACATGGCCTGCATCACCTGCGCACTTCGTGGCGCATAGGCCATCTGCGGCGATTTGATCGTGAAGGTGAAGCCGTTGGGGTAGCCTGCTTCGGCGAGCAGTGCCTTCGCCTTTTCGACATTGTAGGGCAGTACGCCGGTCATGTCCTGATAGCCGGGATCGTTCGGCGTGTAGTGGCTGCCAATCTCGGTGCCGAGGCCGGACCAGGCGCCGTCGATCACGGTCTTCCGGTCGATCGCCATCATCAGGGCCTGACGCACGCGCTTGTCGTCGAAGGGCTTGCGGGCATTGTTCATGCCGGCCACGACCTTGAGCTCGGTATTGCCGATCTTGGTTGCCAGGCGCGCGTCACCATCGAAAGAACTCATCAGTTCCGGAGCTGCAAATTCCGGAAAGGCATCGAGGTCGCCGGATTTGAGCGCCGCTGCCTGCGCCTGCGGATCATTGATGAAGCGGAAGGTCACCTTGTCGAGCTTGGCCACCGCCTGCTTGTTCCAGTAGTCGGCATTCTTGACGAGCTCTACATGGTCGCCCTTGGCCCAGGTGGAGAATTTGAACGGTCCGGTACCAACAGGCGTCGTCTTGTCGTCGGCTGCGGACTTCGGTCCGACCATGACGGAAGCCGGCCAGCCGAGCCAGTAGATCAGGCTGCCGGTCGGGCTGGAAAGATGCAGCACCAGCGTCTCGGCATCCGGCGTATCGATCGATGCGATCGATGCGAAGAAGCGCTTCTGCGGATTGACGGAATCCTTGCCGCGGGCGCGGTCGAGAGCGAACTTGGCGGCGGCCGAATCGAAGGCCTCGCCGTCGTGGAATTTGACACCCGTCTGCAGCTTGAACGTATAGGTCAGCCCATCGGGGGAAATCTCCCAGCTCTTGGCGAGCTGCGGCTGCACCTTGCCGGTCTCGTCGATGCTAACAAGACCTTCGAAGATGTTCTGCCAGGTCACCTGGCCGATGGCGACAGGTGCGGCGATTGTCGGGTCGAGTCCGGCAGGCTCGACGCTCATGCCGAGATTGAGTGTGGTCTTGGCCGCTTCGGCAGGCGTCAGCGCCAGCATCATGATGCCCGCGGAAAGCGCAACGCCCATGGAAAGACGCCGCATGAGGCGCGCCGACGGCGCGAGCAAAACCTTGATCATCCTGTTCCCCTGTTGGTTCCGCTGCTTGGCGGATCCCTTTTGCAAGTAAAGTGACACTACGACAGTGCACACACAATGACGATTTTGTGTGCTCAGTGTAGCCGAAAAAGCTACACAGCAATTCCTGGCCTAATGCAAGTCCGTGAGGGTCTACGGCTTGCTGTCGGCCTTGCGGTTGGCGCGTTCGCGCATGAAGCGTTCGATAAAATCGAGAAGCTTCGTTGCGGCAAAGGAAAGCTGCCGATCGGGCGCCACGCATAGATCGACATGCGTGCGGATGCCGGTCTTGTCGGCAAGGGGAATGGCGCAGAGCTGCCCGGCCTCGATCTCGCGGCGAACGGTCAGCGCCGGCAGCAGCGTCACCGCCGCGTTGCTCAACACCAGTTCTTTGAGCATCTCCAGCGAACTTGTCACGAAAACCGGATCGAGGCTCAGCCCGTCCTTTTCGAAGAGCGCGTCGAAGGCCTGGCGAAAGCCGAAGGATTGATCGGGCAGAGCCAGCGCATAATCGGCCAATTCCCCAAGGGGAATATCCGGACGCGCCGCCGCCGGATGGTTCGGCGAGGTGATGAGGTCGTAGGTGATCTCCGAGCGCAGCCGCACCTTCGTGCCGGACATCGGTGGCGCAAACAGCGTCACCGCAATATCGGCCTCTGCACTGTTCACGGCTTCGATGGCGGCCCGCGCGCTCGTGATCGTCACGGCAAAGCGCAGCTTGGGATATTTCAGGCTGAATTCGGCCAGCGCAGGTGCAAGCAGATTGGCGACGGTCGCGCCGTTCGCGTAAATGTTGACACGGCCGCGCTGCAGGCCCTTCAGATCTTCGATCAGCTGCTGCACATGGTCGAGTTCGCGCAGCGTGCGCCCGGCGCGTGCTGCCAGCAATTCGCCGGCTGCCGTCAGCTTCACGCCGCGGGCGCTGCGTTCCACCAGCGGCGCGCCGAAATGGTATTCGAGATTCTCGATCTGCCGGCTGATGGCCGTCGGCGCGACATTCAGGTTTTCGGCCGCCTGGCGCATGGAGTTGGTTCGCACCAGCTCGTCGAAATACATCAGCGCCCGAATCTGCATTCACCCGTTCTCCGCCGTGAGGCAATTTTATTTAATCTAGGCGATCAGCGCCCGGCCGCATAGCGGTCGCGCCATGCCGGCAGAGCGCCCGGCACCGGAAGTGCCATCGCCTCGTAGACGCCGCGTGCGATTGCCCGCGCCATGACGATCCCGGCGAGATGACACAGTTCCATCAGGCTTGCCATGTCGTTGCGCTTATGTTTGCCGGTGGAAGCCGCAAAAACCGTATCGCCGTCGAGCGGCAGGTGGGCGGGCAACACCGCACGTGCCAGCCCGTCATGAGCGGCGATGGAAAGCCGATGTGCTTCCGCCTTGATGAGTGACGCGTCGGTGACAACCGCACCGATTGTCGTTGCCGTCGTCTTCGCGCCCTTGAGCCGCAGCCGATGATCGATGTCCTTGGGCATGCCAAATCCGCCGAATTCTCCATTCTGCTCGAAGGGTGCGGCCCAGAAATGCGGGCCTTCGCCGATCGTCGCGGTGCCGACGGCGTTGACGGCGACGATGGCTGCGATGCGATGCCCAGCGCTGCTGACGGCGCTTGCCGAGCCGAGCCCGCCCTTGAAGGTCGCGGTCGTGGCACCCGTGCCGGCACCAACAGTGCCGAGATCGAAAGCGCCCTTGCTGGCCGCTTTGACGGCTTCATATCCCATCTCGCGATAAGGCGAATGCACCCCCCAGTCCTTGTCGCCGCCGTTCAGCAGATCCATCAGGATTGCCTGCGGTACGATCGGGATCCGCACCGGGCCGACCTGGAATCCGCGTCCCATCTCCCGCAATCCGGATTGAACGCCGCCTGCCGCGTCGAGACCGAAGGCCGATCCGCCTGACAGCACGAAGGCGTCGACCGCATCGACGACCATGGAAGGGTCGAGCAATGCTGTATCGCGCCCGCCCGGCGCACCACCGAGCACGCTGCCGGAAGCGACTGCCGGTTCATCGAAGACAATGGCCGTGACGCCAGAACCAAGCGAGAGGTCGGTTGCATGGCCGACGGAGACGCCTTCGATATCGGTGAGGAGGTTGAGAAGATCGGACAAGCGCGGGCTCCTGTCTTGAATGGAAGCGCGCCGATAGGAAGTCAAATGCGTTTAAAAGACAAGACTATCAAAAAACAAGACCGGCCCGTTTTGCCGGGCCGGTCGGAAATCCTCTGATAGTATCAAAGCCGCGTTCTGCGTCAGGCATGAAGGGGCTTCGGGTGGCGGCGGGTCATCAGATCGTGAATGGCCAGTTTCACCTCGGCGGGCGAGCTGAAATGCTGCTCGTCGAGGTCATGGACATGGAATTTGACGGCGATGAATTTCAGCCGATCATCATCCGGAATGACGATCCCAACCGGGATGCCTGCATATTCGATAACTTCTTTTTTCATGCGTAGAACTCCTGCCGCGCGGATGCGCAGGCTATGGCGAATTGACTTGTCTGGTACCGTTGAAAGGGGGACGAACGTCACATTCGACAGTTCGGGCGGGAGAGGGCGCCCGGACGGTCATTGCCAAGCACAGATCGCCCAGGCAGTACGGCGAGAATTTCGAAATCAAACATGTCTCGTTCCTTGCGTTGGCGTTGCACTTGCGAGGTCCCGGAAGAGCCCGGGGCCGGTGAAAGACCATCTCTATAATCTACAAACCTAGTAGAGAATAGCGGACGGCCTATAAGAAACATATTCCGAAACGTGTCAAAATCTCGACGATCCGAAAAAATTCATTCCATCACATCTCGATTTGCAGGAACAATTCTATCACGCCTTCGTGCAATCAATGTGACGGTTCGAGACGCCTCGAAATCGCCGAGGCAGACATAGGAAGCCGATTTGATTCGGGCAATGGGGCGTTTCGTTAAAAATCGCAAAGCCTCGAAAAGACCGAATTCTTTAATGGCCGCAATTCCCTGTCTACCAGCCTTCCCGAAGCAGCTTTTCCAGCATGTCGACGAAGAAATCAGCACTTTGTTCGGTCAGGCAAAGTGGCGGTTTTATCTTCAACACGTTCAGGTGATCACCCGTCGGCTGCATGATGACGCCGAGTTCGAGCAGCCGGTTGCAGATCGCCGCCGTCTCCTCGGTCGCCGGCTCCAGCGTCACTCTGTCGCGTACGAATTCGAGGCCGAGATAAAGGCCCATACCGTGCACGGCGCCGACGATGGGGTAGCTGTCGATGAGTGCCGCCAGCCGCGCCTTGAGATGGTCGCCCACCGCGCGGGCATTGTCCTGCAGACGCTCCTCGGCCATCACGTCGAGAACCGTCATGCCGGCAACGCAACTGACCGGGCTGCCGCCGGCCGAGGAGAAGAAATAGCCTTCCTTCTCCAGTGAAGCGGCGATCTCTTTCGTCGTGATGACGGCGCCGAGCGGGTGGCCGTCGCCCATACCCTTGGCGATGGTGATGATATCGGGCACGACGCCTTGCTGCTCGAAGCCCCAGAAATAATGGCCAAGCCGCCCGTAACCCACCTGCACCTCGTCGGCGATGCAGAGACCGCCGCGCTCCCGCACTTGCCGGTAGACCTCCGTCAGATACCCGTCGGGCAGCGGAATACCGCCGGCATTGCCATAGACCGATTCCGCAATGAAGCCGGCCAGCCCTTCGTCCTTGGCGTCGATGGTCTCCAGCACTGGCATCACGGTGCCGAGATATTCCGCCGTCGATTCCGGCCCGCGGAACTGGCCGCGATAGGTGTTGGGCGAAACGACCGCGTGAACCCAGTCCGGCCGTGTCGTCAACGCCCGCGGATTGTCGGCGATCGAAGTGGATACGGCGTCGCTCGCCACCGACCAGCCGTGATAGCCCTCCAGCAGGCAAACCATGTTGCGTCGGCCGCTATGCGCCCAGGCAAGCCGCAGCGCCAGATCGTTGGCTTCCGAGCCGCTATTGACGAGGAACACGGCATCCATGCCGTCGGGCGCCAGCGATGCAAGGCTCTCGGAGAATTCCGCGACGGCGGCATAGTGGAAGCGGGAATTGGTGTTCAGCATCAGCCATTGCTGGCCGATCGCTTCCGCCATGCGCGGATGGCCATGGCCGAGGATGGTGACATTGTTGACCATGTCGAGATAGGCGCGACCTTCGATATCGAAGAGATGCTCCTTCCAGCCGCGCTCGATCTGCGGCGGGTGCTCGTAATAATTCTTCTGTGGGCTGGCGAAATGCGCCTGCCGCAGTTCGAGAAGCGCTGCCGTTTCGGGTTTCGGCGCATCGGCGCCCGGCCCGAGGAGCACCGCGGGCGAGGGGCAGAGCGCAGACCACGCCCCGGCTTGTTGCGGTGTCGCAAAGAGTGGCGGCTCGAAGCCGGCGATGCTGCAAAGCTGCAGGCGCAATCCGCCAAGCGAGGATGTTTCACCGGAGACTGTGCCGAGTTCCTGGCCGGCTGTAACCTCGCTGCCATCAGCGACTGAGAGTTCGATGCCGTCGATATGCAGCTTCATGTCGGCGCCCGTAAGCACCAGATGCTGGTCGTACCAGGTGATCCGGCCGGCATAGGGCGCGGCAACGAGGCTGCCCGCCGCAAGGCAGATATCCATGTGCAGGGCATAGATCGCCTGGGCCTTTGCATGGTGCAGGCCAGCGCGGGACAGGCGATATTCGCCGTAACGCGTCGCCGCAGTTCCCGTTTCCACTGCCGCGCGGGCAAGCAACCGCCAGTCCATGTCGGTCGCCAGCCAGTTGCCATCAGAAAAATGCGGGCTTTGCACGCCGAGATCGACATAGGTGATGGATGTGGGATCGATTTCCGGCAGGAGCGGCTGCCAGTCCGACGTATCGGCACCGGCAATATCGAGACCGGCCGCTTTCAGGATTGCCGCTTCCATCAGTTCGAACGGCACGGCCATCGCCGTATCGAAGATGCGCCGTTCGCCCTCCAGATTTCCTCTGACATAGTCGTTGTCAGGATCGATCGTGATCTGCTGCTCGCCGCTGGCGACAAGAATGACGGCGCGCGCCACGATGAGCGGCCAGAGTGCCTTCAGCTCTTCCTCCGTCAGCGGGTAGATTGCGTGATAGGCTTTCACCGCCGGCAGGATGTAAAAGGGATCGCCATCGGCCTGATGCAGCAGAGAGGCGCAGGTCACAGCAAGGTCGCCGACCAGCCAGCCGCGGATGATGTCGCCGAAATCGATCACCCCGTCGGGAACGGGTCGTCCATGCGCGTCGGGGCGGCTGACGACATTGTCGCCCGTCACGTCGTGATGAACCGCCTGAAGCCGCAGCGACGGCGCAAGCGGCTGGATGCGGCGCACAGCCATGACCATCGTCTTGGCGATCCTGTCGCGGGCGACACTGTCGGTAATGGATGAAAGCAGTTGCACGGCCACGGGGCCGGCCCGTCGCAGATCCCATTGCAGGCTGCGGTCGAGCCCGGGATGGGTAAAATCGGCAAGTGCCTCAGCCAGCCGTGCGCAGAGCGCGCCGAGTGCTGCGACCGAAGCGGGCGCCAGATAGGACCGGTGCGCCAGGCCTTCTCCTTCGAGATATTCGAGCAGCCGAACCTGATAGTCCTGCTCCCGTACGGTGACCGCGACAATCTCCCGCCCCTCGGTAGAGGCAAGCACATCGGGGACGCGGGGCGCGGCTTCCTTGGTGCGCAGATGACGGATCGCCGCGTTCTGCGCCTCAAGCTCCTCTGTCGCATAGGCGGCATGGCAGATCTTCAGCACATAGCGGCGATCGTCCGTATCGAGCCTGTAGTTACGGTCCTGCTGGCTGCCGAGTTCGGAGAGCGTGCCGGAAAGCCCGTAATGGGTGAGCAGAATATCCGCAGCTTCGGAAGCGGTCACATCGGGGCGCGGCAGCGCCATGCGGTCCACAAGCGCTTCCTCGGTCATGGCACCCCTCCGCAGCATGATTCGACTACCTAATAAAAAAGATAATCAAGCACTTGCTGACAGGCAACGGAAGATTTCAGCCGTCCGGATTTGGGTGGAGGCCGGTTGCCCGGCTCAACCCATGCGTTCGGAAGCATAGCTTCCCGGGCTGGCGGGGAAGACAATGGTGCGGTTGCCGTTGAGGAAGACGCGGCGGTGGATATGGGCGTGGATGGCGCGCGCCAGCACCTGGCTTTCGACGTCGCGGCCGATCGAGACATAGTCATCGGCGCTCTGCGCATGGGTAATGCGCGCCGTGTCCTGTTCGATGATCGGGCCTTCGTCGAGATCGGCCGTCACATAATGCGCGGTCGCGCCGATCAGCTTCACGCCACGCTCGTAGGCTTGCTTGTAGGGATTGGCACCCTTGAAGCTCGGCAGGAAGGAGTGGTGGATGTTGATGATGCGGCCTGACATCTTCTTGCACATGGCATCGGAGAGAACCTGCATATAGCGGGCAAGCACGATCAGTTCGGTGCCGGTCTGCTCGACGATGTCGAGGATCTGGGCTTCGGCATGCGGCTTGTTCTCCTTCGTCACCTTGATGTGGTGGAAGGGAATGTCGTGGTTGACCACAACCTTCTGGTATTCGAAATGGTTGGAGACGACGCCGACGATGTCGATCGGCAGCGCGCCGATCTTCCAGCGGTAGAGCAGGTCGTTGAGACAGTGGCCGAAGCGGGAGACCATCAGAAGCACCTTCAGGCGCTCGCTCCCGTCATGCACTTCCGCGTCCATGCCGAACTTCTCGTAGATCGGTTTGAAGCCTTCGCGGATCTCGGCAAGCGACACACCCTCTTCCGAAATGAAGCTGACGCGCATGAAGAACTTGCCGGTATCGAGGTCGTCGAACTGCGAACTATCGATGATGTTGCAACCCTTTTCGGCGAGATAGGTGGAAATCGCCGCTACGACGCCGCGCGTCGACTTGCAGGTTACCGTCAATACATAGTCCGTCATGTCCTCTTCCCTCTTTGCGGCGCCGGCCCGTGCTTAGTTCAAAGCCGTGGCCGCGAACAGGCCGGCAAGCTTTCATTTCTGCAATAAACTGCAAGCCGAACTTTCACGCCTGCGGCATTTGCTTTCATGGCCGCAAGCTTATGACAGGCTATGCAGGATTCCGTTCTGCCTGCGCCGTCGGAAAGCCCGTCCTCGCCTTTTGATGTGTTGAAGTCACGTGGCCGGTCGGCTGGCAACCCGGACTTTTCGGCGCGGCGTGGTGATTTCATGAATAACTGCTCCCAGAATAGAAGAGAGCACAAGGCAAAGGATCACGAAGAAAACGGGCTGCTGAAGTGCGCCGATGGGGAAATGATTGGCGATGATCCGCAGGAACGCCAGCGTGAACGCGTGTGTGATGTAGATCGCGTAGGAGGCATCACCGAGATAGTTCAGCCAGCCGACAGTTGGCAGTTTCGAAAAGTCGATGGAAACAGCGCTGTAGACGATGAAGATCGCCGGTATGCCCCAGCCGTAATAGCGGTTCTCGGGCCGCACCAGATCCTCGTTGATGAACAGGAAGGCAAAGCCGACGGCCAGCAGGACCCATGCCCAGCGCTGCGGCAACAGGATTTTCTGGCCATAGAGCCAGCCAAGCACCGCACCGGCCAGAAATTCCAGGATGATGGGTTCGCCGTAGAATGTCGTGGCCGTCGTTTCCGGCAGCAGATGGCAGACGATCAGGATGGCTAAAAAGGCGCCGAACAGGGCAGGCAGTCGATAATCCTCGCGCAGCGGCAGCAGCAAGGCGAAGACGAAATAGAAAAACATCTCATAGTTCAGTGTCCAGCCGGGAACGACAACAGGCGCGATCATCGTCGGATCGACCGGGTTGATCCACGGCAGGAAGAGCAGCGATGCCATGAGATGCGGCAGGTCGAAGGCGGTCGACTTCAGAAGTGATGGGGCGATGAGTGCCACCGTCGCTGAGAAAAGCGTCGCCAGCCAGTAGAGCGGCACGATCCGCTTGACGCGTTTACGGGCGAAGTCGGCCGGCGTCATGGCGCGGCCGCTCGTCGTCAACCACATCACGAAGCCGCTGAGCACGAAGAAGATATCGACACCCGTTTCGCCATAGACGAACGAGGTCGCGTCGATGGCGGGATTGACCTTGGCAAGCTGCAGGATCGCGTGGAAATAGACGACCATAAGCGCCGCGATAGCGCGCAGATATTGCAGCTGGACAAGCATCTGATGTCTTGCTCCCACAGGCTCTGCGGATTGCCCCTCGGCAGGCCGCTTCGTCAACTCAGTACATTTGCCGGACGATCCTGCCGGATGCGTGGCGTGTCGCGGAAACGCATGTACCCAACGACAAGCCAGAGAAGGCCGGCGATCTTCATCGAGAAGATTGCCGTCCCGCCGATCATCATATTCAGAAAAATGAAAAGAGAAAGTGAATGGGCGCAGCGCCGTTGGGCCGGGCTCGTGCCCCCCGGGAACAGGCAGACGAAAAGCCAGAAGGCGATGACGCCGAAGACCGTCGCGCCATAGACGAGATAGACATAGCCGCTATCGGCGAATTGGGCGACCTTGTCGACCGAAAGTCCGAGGACCGCCAGCGGATCGAGATCCATCAGTTTCTTCATCGTCAGATTGATGCGCCCGGTGAAATTGTCGCCGATCGCGTTGGGGTCCTTCATGTAGACAAGGAAGCCGGCACAAACGATGAGCGGCATCAGTGCCAGGTTGACGGCTTTGGGGATTTTCGGAAAGACGAAATAGCCACCGATACAGCAGATGCACAAGATCAGCATCGTGCGCGTGTCGTTGGTCGTCAGGATCAGGACTGCTGTCGCAATAGCCAGCGCCCGGTCAGTCCTCGTCAGCCGATCCCACATCGAAATCAGGTAGATCGCGATCACGCCGCAGAAATTGGCAAGCGACACCTGTTCGAGGAAGATCGACGAGGAACGATGGTCGATAAGGCCGAAGGAGAAACGACCCTCGAAGCCGAGTGCGTTCTGAAACAGGCCGGTTTTATTGTAGCTGAGCGGCAACAGTCCGCGCGTATTGGCGAAATAGTCCGAGGGATGCACGATACTGACATAGAATGGCACGCTGATGATCTCGAAGATCAGGAAAAGCAGCACCATGGCGCAGGCCACACGGAAGACCAGCTTCAGCGTCCGTTCGTTGCACCAGCCTCCAAGCCCGGTGAAGCAGAAAATGATCAGCACGTTGCGGAAATGGTCGATAAAGGCCATGCGGTTGAGCACGCTGACATAGATCGTCACGATCAGCGTGAAAAGCATGAAGAGGAAAGCCGGAAGATCCTCCTCGTAAATGCCCTTGTGCAGGATATAGAGGATCGCGCTTGCCATGATCAGGCCTTCGCTGGCAGCCACATGGGTCATCGAAAGCGGCATGATGTTGTGGTTTATGAAAGCCAGGATGCCGTTGTAGAGGACTGAAAGCAGCCCGAGTATCAGGATCGGGTAATCGAGACGTGAAGCGGTGCTGGCCGCGCCGGCCGCCCTTTCAAACCTCGCACTGGTTTCTCCGATTGCCGTCATGTCACTTCCCCGCGGGTTTGACGGCGGCACAGACGGGGGCGTGTTTCTCCACCATCTGCTCGAGAAGGCGCATCTGCGGACGCTCCGGCGCATCGCGCGGCTGCACGTTGAAAGGTTCTGTCGCCGGCCACCATTCGCCTGCTGCCCAATAGGAGAAGCCGAACCAGACGTCGCTGTTGTCGGACACGGTGGTGAGCATCGTCTTCAGCCCGTCGAGGCAATCCGCATTCGCCGAAGCACCGAATTCACCGAGAAAGCCACGCTTGCCGTTCTTCTTCAGCCAGGCGGTCACATTGGTGACGGCATCGGTCGCGGCCTTTGAACCCTCGCATGTATCGTGCGTTCCGGAAGAATCCACATCGAGATACTGGTGGAATTCATAGGCATAAAAATCGAGCGGATCGCGCACGCCGAGCATGACGGTTCCATTCGCGCCGCCGATCACATCGCTTTCCCAGCTTGCCGCCCCGCTCCAGGCCGTGCCCGGAACGAGGATGAGATTGCGGGCGCCGACCGCCCGAATGCTGCGGATTGCGGCATTGGCGGCTTTCAGCCAGTCGGTTGCGGGAATGTCGTGCGGCTCATTCATCAGTCCGAAGAGCACGCCATCCTGATTGGCAAACTCGACGGAAAGCCGCGCCCAGAAATCGGCAAAAGCCGTATTCGTCGCCGGCGGCTTGCCGACCTGTTCCTTGTCGTAATAGCCGAAATTGTGCGGATCGAGCAGCACGCTCATCCTGTGCTTGCGAACCAGTGCCACAGTATCTTTCAGCCGCTGCAGTTCGTCATCGTCAAGCCGTGCGCCAAGTGTCGGCTGCAGGCGCTCCCAGCGGAAGGGCAGACGGATGATCGTCATGCCCTTCTTGGCAAAATAACCTATCGTTTCTTCCGTCGGGTAGGTGTAGTTCGTGCCGTAGACGCCGCCGCGCTCGCCATACTCGCCGCCGGAAAGATTGACGCCGTAGTAGCAGAGCGGCCCGCTCGTCGCATGGACGGTAGACGAAATGGTCATGACGGCGGCAAGCAGCAGCCTCTGCAGCAGTCTTTTCCGTCTCATGGGCCATCCTCGTGGGTCGCGGCAGGTCGCCACGTGGCTTCGATGCCGGTATCTTAACGGTCCGTTAGCTAAGAATTTCTAAAGTCGCTCTGTCTCGGCCACGCTTTCTCGCCGGGCGGATGCGGTGTGTATGAACCAGTATGACAGGAACAGGGTAAGCCGCCTGCCTGCCTGGCGCAGTTTTGAGTCGTCTCAGCCTGCGCCTGAAGGAACCCGTGCGCGCAGCCCGATCATCCGGCCGACCGATTTCGTTCCGCCGCCGCCGCCCGAACCCGAGCCGCTCCCTGCTCGTCCGGTAGTATCGGAACGCCACGCTTCCGAGCCGGCGCCCGCGCCTTCGTCTCGCGCTATTCTCCCGGTCAGAGAAACGCCCGAACCCCCAGCCGAAGGGGCGTCAGTCGTTGCCGGACCACTTCTCGATATCAGATCCGCCGTTGGCGCCGTCTGGAGCAGGCGCCTGATCGTTGCCTGCCTTTGTTTGCTCGGTGCTGCCGCCGGCGCGGTAATCGCGCCCCGCATTCAACAGAAATTCACAGCAGTTGCCGCCCTCTATTTCGATCCGCGCCAGATCGGTCTTGCCGATAGCGGTTCGCAGAATTCGACCGTGTCGCCGGAAATGGTTTCGACGCTGATCGACAGCCAGGTCCAGATACTGACCTCAGGCAATGTGCTGCGCCGCGTAGCCAACGCCCTGAAACTCGATCAGGACCCGGAATTCACTGGCGGCAGGACGGATGACGCCGCCGTTATCGGCGCCCTTCAGAAAGCTCTGCTGATAACGCGTGAGAACAACACCTACGTCGTCTCGCTTGCGGCGACGACCCACGATCCGGAAAAGTCGGCAAAGCTCGCAAACCAGGTCGTCACCTCCTTCATGCAGGAGGAAAGCAGTGCATCGACCGGCATCTACGAGACCACGTCGTCGACACTCGACGGCCGCCTCGACGATCTGCGCCAGAAAGTGCAACAGGCGGAGCAGGCAGTGGAGACCTTCCGCGCAGACAACGACATGGCGGCGACCGAGGGCAATCTGATCTCCGACCAGCGCCTTTCATCCTTGAATACGCTGCTCGTCAACTCCCAGGAAAAGACCATTCAGGCCAAGGCCCGCGCCGATGCCGCCGCAAATCTGCGGGTCGAGGATGTCGTCGCCGGCAGCCAGGCGGATGGCGCCACGGGCACATCGCCGCTCGTCAGCCTGCGCCAGCAATATTCCGCGCAGGCGGCCGTTGTCGGCAGCCTGCAGAGCCAGATGGGTGCCCGCCACCCGCGCCTTCAGGCCGCCCGCTCTTCGCTCGGCAGTATTGGGGCGGAAATCAAGGACGAGTTGCAGCGGGTCGCGACCTCGGCAAGGGCCGACTATGAACAGGCCAAGAAGGCCGAAGACGATATCGCCAAGGAACTGGCGATCCAGAAGGCTCTTCAGGCTACGACGTCGGACAAGCAGGTGCAGCTGAACGAGCTGCAGCGCAAGGCGACCGCCGCCCGTGAACTTTACGAGGCAGTGCTCAAACGCTCCGGTGAGACCAGCGAACAGCAGAACCTCAACCAGAGCAATATCCGCGTCGTCTCCCCTGCCGAAGTTCCGGTCAAGGCGGATGGACCGAGCAAGAAAATCATCATCGTCGCGGGCATCATCGGCGGCCTGCTCGCCGGCTTTGCTGTCGGTGCCGGTTTTGCGATCCTCGCCGGCCTCTTCTCTCATCCCGTCATCAGAGGTTATTTCCGCAAGCCCACCCGCGCTTCCGCTTGATGGCGGCCTCCAATCTTCCTACATCCTGAAAGTGGGCATCGAACGGAAGATGCGTGAAAGAGGTTGTCATGCGGTTGGTTGCCGTTCTCCTGCTGTCGCTTGTTGCCGGCACTTCGGCCGCGCCCGCCTTTGCCATCGACTGGCAGAATTCCGGCAGGCAGGCCGTGCAGCCGCTTTACCCCTACAAGGATCTTCCGGGCGTGAAGGCCCAGCCGGACAAGAAGGTGGAAGAGTCCTACGCCTGCCACACCGAAACCGTGCAGATCCGCCGCCGCCACGACGAGATCTTCCGCTCCGGCGGCATGCCGACCCTGATGTATGTCTGCGAGCGGGACGGTGTGATTTCCATGGACAGCCGCGTGCCGCTGCGCGGCCATTATCAGCCGGTGCGGTAAAAGCCGGAAGCGGATACTGCTGACGGACCTAACCTGAAGTTATCTATCCAGCCGTCAGACAGCCGCTAGCGAGATCTTGTCGATCCGGCCACCGATCTGGGCTCCGATATAGAGGTTCTCGTAGCATTTCGCCGGAAAACCTGTCTGCCGCATATGAAATGCCGTCCGGTCGATGTCGTAATCGACCCGGTGCAGATCGATGACATCACCAGCGAGCGTGGCGAAGGCCGCACGCGGGTCGCCGTCGCGCGGTTGTCCGACAGCGCCCGGATTGCAGAAGCGCTTCCCGCCCAGTTTCAGCAAAGCCTGGACATGGGTGTGGCCCGCAAAGAGGATCGATGCGTCGTCCGGAAGATCAGCGGGTCCGATCTGATAGAGATATTGGTCGATAGGGTCCCGCATGCCGCCGTGGTAGAAATGGATCGGACCGTCGGCAATGAAACTCTTCGAAGTCGCCAGCCAGGAGACCTGCTGCGGCGAAATAATCGTTCTCTGATAATCGGTGATATCCGAAACCAGTTTCGAACGCGGGCATCCCTCGCCGCTGACGATGTAGTGGTCGTGGTTTCCCAGAATATTGACGATCCCGCGGGCACGCAGCAGATCGATACATTCGCCCGGCTGAGCGTAGTAACCCACGACATCGCCGAGCGATATGATCCGGCGGCAGCCGAGCGCATCGATGCGCTCCAGCACGGCCTCGAGGGCCGGCAGGTTACCGTGAATATCTGAAATGATCGCGATCATGTCACCACATAATCTTCATAGTAGCGCCAGCCGCGGCCCGGGCGGACCTCCGGTGCTGCGGGCCGCTTGGCCCAAAGAAAGAGCTCTACGGCCATGAGGGCTTCGTTGTAGCCGAAGGCGGCGCGCAAGGACGTACTGCTGGAGAACCGGGGATTGATTTCGAGAAGATAAGGGATCTCGCCATCCATGCGGAATTGATAGTTTGTCGGTCCCAATGGCTTGAAAAGACCGGCGATCGTCTCGACCGCCTTGGCCAGCACCGGATGCTCGACGACTTCGGCATATTGCGTATTGCCGGCGACGGACAGCTTGCGACGGAAGATGATCGGCGGCAGACTGGTGCCGTCGCCGAAGCCGAAGGCGCCGACGGTGAATTCAGTGTCGTCGCTGCCGATGAATTTCTGGATGAGAAAATCGTCGGTGCTTTTCCGGCTCCAATAGGCAAAGTCATGCTCGTCCCGAAGAACGGCGATGCCGCGCGATCCGTTTCCGCGCCGCGGTTTCAAAAGCAAAGGGGGCGCGCCAAGGCGATCGATCGCATCGTGCCAGTCTGCAGTAAGGCAACCAGGTATGGCCGGCAGGCCCAGGCGTTGCAGCGCTTCGCCGAAATTCCATTTGTCCTGCGCAAGTTCGATCAGATCGGGATTGTTCAGGATGACCCGAGCGTCTGTCCCTTGGGTAAGAGCCCGATTTCGGTTGAAGAACAGCACGTCCGACTCCAGCCCTGGAAATACCAGATCGACGTTTTCCCGGATCAGGAGATTTTTCCAGAAGTCGAAATAGTCGGGGCTTTCTTCGCTGCATGGCGGCTTGGCGAAGAAGTCGTCGCACCAGTAGGGACCGATACCGTGCGCATCCCGATCGACGCCGATGACCCGGACGGAGAGCCCGGATTTCCGGAGGGAGCTGGCAATTCCTTGCCCGATGATGGCGCCGACCGCAGTCACGACGACGGTGATGGGAGTTGTCTTCATGCCTGCTGCCGTCACATTAGATCCATGGGGCCGAAGGCTTTCGCGGTCCCCGCATTCCGTATCATCTCAATGCCGTCTTTCATCGTGATCGAGGGCAACAAGTTCAGCTGGCTGAAAGCCTGTGCTCCATCGGGAAAGTTTATCTTACGGAACGGCGCTTTTTCCGGCGCGTCGATGACATTGCCGCCGAGACCGAACGTGTCGTAAGCGACCATAGCGATTTCATCCGATGTCATCGCTTCCGGATGGGAGATATTCAGTATGCCTCTAACCTCGGTATGACCGGCACGGATCATCAAGTCAGCGGCATCCCTGACATGAAGGAAGTTTCGGATGCCGAGCGACCGGGGCATGCGGATATTTTCGCCGCGCGAGGCATACGCGATGATCCGGCCGAACCATGGTTGATGGCTGCAGCAGCGTCCTTCCACATCGTAGATCTGCGGAAGGTGCAGGCTGCAAAACCGAAACCCATGTTTTTGCGCCGCCCAGGCAAGGATTTGTTCGGCGAGACCTTTGGTGAGGGCATAGGATGTGAAATTGCCCGGATCCGAAGTCTCGTCGGAAAAGGCGGAGCCTGCATAAACCAAAGCGCCGGCGCCGAGTCCCCTGACCAGCCCTGCGACATCGATCGCACTGGCCGTATTGATGTCGAAATTCTGTCTGTGTCCCTTGTCACCGTCGTCGGCAAAACTTGCTGCGCAGTGAAAGACGATATCGGCCGAGAGCCCTTCCGGCACCTTGGCCTCGGAGACACCGAGATCAAGGACGATATCGTCCGCAGCCGATCGTCCCGCCGTCAGTATCTTGATATCGAGCGCCCGCAGCCGCTCGATAATCTGGCTTCCCAGCATGGACCGCGGACCGATGACGACGGCTGTCGTCATGCCGCTTCGGCTTCCATCAGCAAAGCAACACAGAGATCGGGAAATTCGATGCCGACGCGCAGCATCGCTTCGAGATTTTCCTGGAAATCCGGCAGTGTCTGGAGAACACCGAGCGGAAGCGGCTTGAGATAGATGCCTTCCTGATGGGTCACCGAATACCCGTGGCGTTCCAAGTCCTGACGGAACGTATCGCGGCAATATTGCCTGCGGTGCCCAAGTGCCAGATCGTTCGCGTTCAGGCTGTAGATATCGTCGATCTTGCCGAGCTCGACCCCGAGTCTCCGGTTCATCGACTTCGCGTTCGGAACGGCGGCAAAGAGCTTGCCGCCCGGCTTCAGGAATTTTCTGAACCGCTCAAGAACCACGCCCGGATCTTCGACATGTTCGAGAACAAAGCCCATGACGATGACGTCGAAGCGTTCTTCCGTATCGAAGTCCTCGAAGTAGGAGAAGACAACCTCGCCGGAGAAGCCGGGGCTTTTCTCGTTGAAGAGATCGATGACGACCTGGGACCCTTCGATGATGACGTGGCGGTCGCAGGCAGCGTTGAAGATACCAGGCGTGTATCCATGCCCGATGCCCAATTCCAGCAGTGAACCGCAATGGCCGAAGCGCCTGATGATCCGCTCGGGATACCAGTTGAGGATGAGATCGTTCTCGATCGCCGTCGCACCGGTCGGACGATATTCTGACGTTACCGCATCGAGGTTTATGGCTGCTGCTGTCATTCTACAAATTCCTTCGAGTCGATGGTTCCTAAATGTACCAACATGGTGCCGTCGGCTCCGCAGTTGGCGATGACAATCGTCCGGCTCATGACCTTTTATAATGCCCTCTGGCTTGCCGGTGGCTGTGGACGCTAGCCGTCGATCCAGACGAGATTCAATCCGGGACGATGCAGGCTCGGCTGCTGTGCGATGGCAGCCCTCGCTTTAAGGGGATTGAGTCCAACAAAAACCACGTCAATGTCCTCGGCGAGGTTCGCTGGTGCTATGACCGGTTTGCCGAAATGTCGGGCACCCTGGAGGTTGGGATTCTGGTCGAGGAAGACGCTGAGATCGACATCGTTTTCGATCCGACTGCAGATCCAGCTTCCATAAAAGCCGGAGCCGTAAATTGCCGCGCGGCGACCGGCAAACTCTTTCGCTGCTTCGTCGAGACGGACGGCTGCTCGTTTCCAGAAAGCACAAATCTCCCTGGCCTTCTCGGTCGCCGTGGCGATCTCGGCCCTGTCCACGATCAGGGGAACAGAATCGTTGGCACGCTTCGCGACGACGAAGAATGCGCCGGGAAAAACCTCCCTGTCGATCGTATCGACGCTGAAGCCGGCAAGGCTGAAGGCACGTTTCAGCGATGGGATACTGAAATGGTTGAGGTGATCGGCAACCGCCATGTCGCCTGGATTGGCGACGACATCTGGCATCGACAGGAGAAGACGCCCCTCGGGGGCAAGGAGATCATGCAGGACCTTGAGAAAGGCGACCGGCTCGGGCACATGTTCGATGACGAAATGGCTCATGATCGCCTGGAAGCGACCGGCCCATTCGGCCGGTATCGTATAGGATGCCTGAGCTTCCGGGGCGACCCATCCCTGCCATGCAGACTTGTAGTCGGCGCTGACATCGAAGACGTGCGGCCGAAGATCTGGCCTTGCCTTGTGCATCTTACGCAAGGTCGTCGATTTCGCCGCGCCGTAGTCGAGGATCGCGGCGCCTTGCGGCAGGTCGAGCAGGCGCAGGCTCACGGCTGCCTGATGGTCGGTGCGGTAGATCGGCTGATTGTCTGCGCCGATCGCGAAAATCTGGTCGTGATCGTCCGACTCCATCGATATCTGGTAGGACGTATCATAGAAGGCCTCGATATCGGGCAGGTCGCCCGATTGCGCATGGCCGCATTCATCGCAAACGAAGGCGAGCGTCGGAATATCGACGAACGCCATGGTCGTTGTGAGCGCCGGCGCCGAAGCCTCGTATGCGGCTTCGGCGATATGCGACCCGCAGACGCGGCACGCTGTCATATGGCGTTCTCCCCATCGGTCACCAGTTCCGGCAGGATCTTGCTGAAATCGACACCAGCGGCGAAGGAACCGCACCAGCCGATGCGGACGCCGAGCGGTTCGGCAAAATTGAAATACCGGAACTGAATGCTCCACCGCGGCGTCTTCGAAACGTTATGCCCACCCTGGTGCATGGTCAGGAAGTCCATCAGAATGAGGTCGCCCGGTTCGGGAAGCGGTGCGACGACGTTATATTTCGCCAGCCGTTCGTCGACCCGGTCCATGAAAAGCGCGTAGGCGCCGGTTTTTCCGAGCCCCGCGTCATCGCGATAGACGGGGATCAGCCCCTCGGCATGGGAACCTTCGGCGATCTGTACCGGACCCATGTCCACCGTTACCGGCAACAGCGGCGTCCAGAAGACAATACCGTCGAGGCTTCGCAGCTGGCCCGGAAATTCCTGATGCCATTGCGCGCGGAATTTCTCTTCGCCGGGATTGTCGATGCGGATGCCGTAACCGCCGGCAGCGATGCCGGGAACGGAATCGGGCCGCAGTTTTTCGAAAACCGTCGTATTCTTCGCCTTGGTGACGAGCTGCATGAAGGCCGGAATCTGCTTCACCGCATCATAGACTTCGCCGCCCCACGAACGGTTCTGCGCGATGAGCTTCGGATAGGCGATCGTCATGGCCTCGAGCGTGGTTCCGGTCGGAGCATCGACGCCGTACTTCCTGCAGAGGGCTTCGATGATCTTCCGGATACCTTCCTGGATAGGAGCGATATCGGTCGCCGGATCGTAGAAACCGCGGATGACGAGATAGCCTTTACTGTCGAATTCAGCGCGCAGGTTGTCTTTGAACGTTGGGATTGCGTCGGTCATGATGTTACCGTTTCCTCCTTCAGGAAGTCTTGCCACGCCACGGTGGTCGGGATGAGACAGTGACGTGCCTCCGGACCCCTTCGGGCGATGAGATCGAGTACTGAAACATAAGGGGTGAACGAGCCTCCGGGCTGCGGCCAGGGGGTGCGGCTGTAGTCCATGTAGTCCACCTGCACGCCGGCTCGTTCAAAGGCCTTGTGATCCATATAATTCGCCGCGCCATGGCCCGTGAGATAGCGGGTGCCGCCGGCCTTTAGAACGATGTCGAGCACGCGCTGCCAGGAAGTGCCCTCGACGCCCATATTGCTGGTTCTTTCGACCGTCCGGTTCGCACCGATGCCGAGATACCGGGCTGGCTCCTCGATGCTGGCGATCAGCAGCTCCGGCAGGGAGGAATGGCTGTAGACGCTGTCGAAGATCGAAAGAGCATCGTCGATGAAGGGTGCGCCAAGCAGCGACTGACGCAGCAGCGCGCGATGGCTCGCCTTCCAGTCCTCGCCTGCCGCAGCGAGCTCGGAGATCTTCTGGAAGCTGCCTTTGCCGGCAAGTGGGATCGTCATCCAGCAGCGATCGTTGCCGCGCAGAAGCTGGATGCGATTGGTGAAGCTGCCTTTCGAAAACTGCGTATCGTCGAGATAGACATAGCTGTCGGCGATCATGAGCTGTTCGAAGAAGCCCGGCCAGGGAAACAGCATCGGTTGCGAAATGACGACGGCAGTCATGTTGCATGGTCTCCAGTCGCTGCTTGCACGGCATCGCGTCGCCGGTCATGCCAGGCCACATGGCCGTGGCGCTTAGTCATTTGCCGATGCACTTGAGATATCCTCCCGGCGAGCTGGAAAGCACCAGCTTAGAGTTCAGCGCCTCATCGGTCTCAAAACGGTCGGTCTCCTTGAGATAGGTATTCAGCGCCGCATAGGGCTCGTCGCCCGGATACCAGATCTTCGAACGCTTGGTCGGCGTCTGCGACATGTCTGCGCGACCGAGCACGGTATCGGCGACGACGATATACTGGCCCTGGGTGACCAGCGGGCCGTAGCAGCGCAGCTCCTCGAGAACGTGATCGCGGCCGTGGTCGCTGTCGAGAACGACCATGACGGAAGCGCCAGCCGGAATTTCGGCCCTGACCTTGGCAAGCGTCTCGGTCGTCGTCGATGGTCCCTCGATCAGCGTGATCAGCGGCGAGAGCGGATGTTTTTCAATGGAATCACGATTATGGGCGCGGATATCGATATCGACGCCGACCACCTTGCCCTTGCCGATCACCTTCAGCAGCGAAGCCATGAAGATCATTGAGCCGCCGCGCGCCACACCCGTTTCGATGATGACGTCAGGCTTGGTATTCCAGACCACTTCCTGGGTGGCCATCACGTCGGCCGGCATCTGGATGATCGGCACGCCCATCCAGGACCAGAGATAGGCATAGTCATACTTGTCGAGCACTATCAGCGTGTTCAGCGCGTGCTGGAAGGCATCTTCGTCCTTGCCGAGTGCAAGCGCCATTTCGCGCTTGTGGGCTTCGAATTCGAGGCGATCGTCCTTGGTGGTCATAAGTCTATGAAACCTTCTGTATATTATGCGCTCAGGCCGATTGGCGGAGGTGAACGGCGCTGTTGTCCTGATGGCTGCGGACGACCGAGATCAGCGTTTCTGCCACGCGGTCGATATCGGCCTCGCTCATGTCGTGGTAGCTCGGCAGGTTGATCGCTCGCTCCGGAATGCTCCAGGCGTTGATGTTGGCGGGCTTTTTTCCGAACATCGAAAGGCTGGAAAGCGGGTGGAAGAAGACGCGCGCATCGATATCTGCGGCTTCGAAGGCCTGCTGCAGCACTTCGCGGGTGATGCCGGTGGCAGGGTGGAAGACGGCTGTCGGCATCCAGGCGCCATTGATCGTGCCGGTATATTCCGGGTTCATGCTGATGCCGTTCAGGGTCGAGAGGCGCACCATATAGGCTGCCAGGATCTCCCGCTTGCGGGAGACGAGCTCCTCGATGCGCTCCAGTTGGGCGCAGCCGATCGCTGCCTGGATGTTCGACATCTTGTATTTGAAGCCGATCGCATCCGGCCAGAACTGCTTCTTCTGGCTGCGGGCGCGGCCGTGATTGCTGAGCGTCAGCACCTTTTCATAGAGATCGGTGTCGCTGGTCACGAACATGCCGCCTTCGCCCGTCGTCAGCGTCTTTGTGCCGTGGAAGGAGAAGGTGCCGAAAATGCCCATGGAGCCGGCGCGACGGCCGTGCCAGACGGAACCGATCGCCTCGGCTGCGTCTTCGATGACGGGGATGCCGGTGCGGCGGCTGATGTCGAGCAACGCATCCATGTCGCAGAGATTGCCATAGATATGGGTGGCGATGATGGCGCGCGTGCGCGGCGTAATCTGGCGCTCGACCTCCGCGGGGTCGATGCACCAGGTATCGGGCAGCACGTCGACGAAAACGGGCTCAGCGCCCAGATGCTTGATCGGCGCAACGGTTGCGATCCAGTTCGTGTCGGCGAGGATCACCTCGTCGCCGGCGCCGATGCCGAGCGCGGCAAGCCCCATATGCATCGCGCCGGTGCAGCTCGACGTCGCAATCGCGTGGCTGGTGCCGAGATAGGCAGAAAATTCCTTCTCGAAGCGGATGATATAGTCGTAGCAGCGGGCACCCCAGCCGTTCGCCGCAGCATCGGCTGCATAGCTCGTCTCAAGCTCGGTGATGGACGGTTTGGTGTAGAATATCCTGTTTGTCATGCCTTAATTCTTTTGTGATGGGGCTGAGACTCACGCAATCGGGGCACATTGAACTCTGTAAAAACTAGGGGGTGAAACTGGCGCGAGGCTTTGCAGCGTCGGACACAACTTCAGGCATCAGACGAGCACGTGCTGCGTCAGGTCGGTTTCGATGAAGATGAGGTTCGGCTTGTAGCCGAGCTTCAGGAAGTTCTCGCGCCTCGGCATGTCGGCGGCAAAGATCGCCGTCTTCTCCAGAAGCGCCGGATCATGCGTCTGCGGGTCGGCGACGATCTCGATCTCCGGCAACAAACCGATGTCACGCAACATTTCGCCGATCGATTTCGGATCGGCCATGCCGCTGAGGATGAGCCTGTTGATGCCGGCGGTCGCGTTGACCTGATAGGCGAGCGTCTGGATCGCCACCGCCATCGGGAAGTTGTGACGAAGCTGGGCCACTTCCGGATGCTCGCCGAGCCCGCCGAGCGCCATGCGGGTATAGAGCTCGTAGGCCTTGATGAAGTCCTTGCGCGCCACCCAGAAACGGACGGCAACCGACATGCGGTTCAGCGTGAAGATCTTGCACATCTCGTCATAGATGGCGCGCGCCTCGCGGCTGGTATTCAGCTTGCCGCGCTTGGCGGCGATATAGAGGAAATATTCGAGGCCACCGCGATACTTGTCCCAGGCGGTCATCACGTCGTCATTGCCGGCCTGCTGGCGCGTCGGCGCGATCTTGGAAACCGTCACCGAGCGATAGAAGGGCTCTTTAAGAAAGGTGACAGCACCCTGATCGACGAAATGCGCCAGATAGGCGAAGGCCCAGAAGCAGAAATCGCGCGGCACCCAGGCGGAGCGCAGGGCGGACGAGCGGTAAATGCCGATCTCGGGGAAGATGTGCCCGTTGTAGATGAACTGGAAGAGTTCCACGAAATTCTGCCGTGCGAACTTCGTGTTCTCGGCGATCTCGTAGAACTTCGAGACGTCCTTGTCCTGCACCTCGTCGTAGAAATACCAGGGTGCGTGGCAGGCGACGACATCGGGATTGGCGTCCAGATAGGCCATTGCTGCCTCGACGCCGGCAGGCACCAGAAAATCGTCATCGGCAAGGTAGATCGAATATTCGCCGACCGCGTGATGGAAGGCGCAGGCAAGATTCGGTCCCGAGCCGCCGTTGACGGCGCGGCGGTGATAATGGATCGGCAGTCCCTTGGCGATGAACTCCTCGACAACCTGGGTCGTATTGTCCGTCGAAGCATTGTCGGAAATGACGATCTCGTAGGGGAAGCTGAACTTGTAGCTCTCGCAATGCTCCAACGCGTTTCTGAGATAAGGTTCGCGATTGTAGGTCGGAATGCAGATGCTGAGTTTGATGCCGCTCAAAGGCTCGTCTCCTGGCTGTAGCTTTCAAGCGCGGCGTCGCGCTCGCTGATGACGCTCGGCATAAACGGCCAGGCGATGGAAAAGGCGGGATCGTCCCAGCGGACGCCGCGCGCGAGCTCCGGCACGTAGACTTCCGACATCTGGTAGAAGAGCTCGCAGTCGTCTTCGAGCGTCAGGAAGCCGTGTGCACATCCAGCGGGTATGTAGAAGGCGTTGTGGCTGGCCGCATCGAGCTCAACGGCGGCCCATTTCAGATAAGTCGGCGAATCTCGCCTCAGATCGAGCGCCACGTCGAACACCTTGCCGCGCGTGGCGCGCACCAGCTTGATCTCCGGCCGTGGCTCGGCCTGGTAGTGCATGCCACGCAAGGTACCGCGCTTGTGGTTCTGCGACACGTTGCACTGCGGATAAACAGGCACGAGACCGTGGTCGGCAAAGCTCTTGGCGTCGAAAGTCCGCGCAAACAGTCCGCGGTCGTCGGAACGCGCGTCGACCTCCACGACAAAAGCACCCGAAACCGCGGTCGGAACGAATTTCATCCGATCACCGTCAGTTCCGGCACGGCGACGGCGAAGCGTCCGCCCCAGGCCCCGACCCTGCTGTTGGCCGCCACGACTTCGTTCTTGATGTTCCATGGCAGGATCAGAATGTAGTCCGGCCGCGTCTCGTCCATCTTTTCCGGCGCGTAGATCGGCAGCTTGCTGCCCGGCAGGAAGTGGCCCTGCTTGTGCGGATTGCGGTCGACCACGTAGTCGATGAGGTCGGTGCCGACGCCGCAGAAATTCAGAAGCGTATTGCCCTTGGCGGCGGCGCCATAGGCAGCGACCTTCTTGCCGTCGCGCTTGGCTTCCGCTAGGAAGGCGAGCAACCCGTCCTTGATCGGTGCCACGCGGCTCTGGAACGCCTCGTAGGTTTCGACCTCGTCGAAGCCCGCAGCCGCCTCGTCGGCGCGCACCTTGGCGACGCCGGGGCCGGTCGGATGAGCGGTAGAGGCCGTCCTGCAGGCAAGCACGCGCAGGCTGCCGCCATGTGTCGGCAGTTCTTCCACGTCGAACACTTTCAGGCCGTGCGCCGCGAAGACCTTTTCGACTGCCAGCAGCGACAGGTAATAGAAATGCTCGTGATAGACCGTGTCGAACTGGATATTTTCGATCAGCCGCAGCAGATGCGGGAATTCGACGCTGACGACGCCATCGTGCTTCAGCACGCCTGAGAGCCCGCCGACGAAGTCGTTGATGTCCGGGACGTGGGCCAGCACGTTGTTGCCGATGACGATGTCGGCGGCCAGGCCGCGGGAGACGAGATCGGCCGCCGTTTCCTTGCCGAAGAAGCGCGCTTCCGTGGGCACGCCGATCTGCCGAGCCACTTCGGCCACGTTTTCGGCCGGCTCGATGCCGAGCACCGGCACGCCGGCCTCGACGAAATGCTTCAGCAGATAGCCGTCATTGCTCGCTACCTCGATAACCTGGGACTTCTCGCCGAGGCCGAAGCGCTTGCGGGCCATGATGGTGAACTGGCGGGCGTGCTCCACCCAGCTGTCGCTGTAGGAGGAGAAATAGGCGTAGTGACTGAAAATGTCTTCAGGCGGCACGAAGGCGTCGGCCTGCACCAGCCAGCAATCGGAGCAGACGAAGGCGCGCAGCGGATAGGACGGCTCCGGCTGCTTGAGCTGCTCTTCCGTCAGATAGGCGTTGGCGAGTGGCGTCGAGCCGAGATCGACGAAACGGTGCTGCAAGGGAGCGCCGCAGAACCGGCAATTATGCGCTGTCATGATATTGCTTCCTCATAGGCCGCGATCTGGCCGAGCGAGAAGGCGCGCATGTCGGCCCCTTCGCGGTTGGCCTTGTACCAGGCGGCGGTCCAGTCGATTGTCTGCTGAAGGCTCAGGCGCGGGCGCCAGCCGATGGCGGAAAATGCCAGGTCCGAGCTCAACGTGAGGGCAGGCGCCTCCGGCAGATGCGTTCCGGGTGCCTGCGCCCAGACGTCGTTGACACCATGGGCGAGGCCAAGTGCATCGGCGAGTTCACAGACGGTTGCGAAACTCTGCGGATCGGGGCCGAAATTGAGCGCCTCGGGCAGCTCCTTTTCATCCGAAAGCGTGAGTTCTTCGGCGAAGGCGAGATAACCGCCGAGCGGTTCCAGCACATGCTGCCAGGGACGGATGGCCTCGGGATACCGAAGCAGGATCGGCTGGTTGCTTTCAAAAGCGCGGATGAAATCCGGGATCAACCGATCTTTGGACCAGTCGCCGCCGCCAATGACATTGCCGGCGCGCACGGTAGCAACGCTGATATCGCGCCCCTTGAAGAAGCTGTCGCGGTAGCTCTGGACGACGAATTCGGTGCAGGCCTTGGAATTGGAGTAGGGGTCCTTGCCGCCGAGCGTATCGCTTTCGATAAAGGGAATGCCGCTGCCATTGTTGGCATAGACCTTGTCGGAGGTGACGACGAGAACCGTCCTGACGGAGGCAGTCTCGCGGACCGCGTCAAGGACGTTTGCTGTTCCCATCACATTGGTTGCGAAGGTCTCGCTCGGATTTTCATAGGAGCGCCGGACCAGCGCCTGTGCTGCCATGTGGATGACGATTTCGGGCTTGAAATCGACGAGGCGCTGCTTGAACGCCGTTACGTCGCGGATGTCGGCGATGTGGTGGCCTTGCCCGTTCCAGGGCGAAAGCCTCACATAGAGAGAGGGACTGGTCTCGGGTTCGAGCGAGACCGCCGCCACTTCCGCGCCGAGCTTTTCCAGCCACAGCGAAAGCCAGGATCCTTTGAACCCTGTATGTCCCGTCAGGAACACACGCCTTCCATTCCAGAAGTCCGTCAGGCCCATATCTTCCACGGCGCCTTTCCGGAGCTCCAGAGCTCTTCGAGCTGATTGCGTTCGCGCAACGTATCCATCGGCTGCCAGAAGCCGTCGTGACGGAAGGCCGCCAGTTGCTTGTTGGATGTCAGCCACTGCAACGGACCGGCTTCCCAGATCGTGTCGTCGCCTTCGATAAGGTCGATGACCGAAGGATCCAGCACGAAGAAGCCGCCGTTGATACGCTGACCGTCGCCCTTCGGCTTTTCGATGAAGGCGGTCACGACATCATTCTCGATATTCGTCGCCCCGAAGCGGCCCGGGGGTGTTACCGCACACATCGTTGCCTTCAGCCCATGGCTGCGGTGGAAGGCGATCTCCGAACTGATGTCGATATCGGCAACGCCGTCGCCATAGGTCAGGCAAAAGGGCTCGTCCGGATCCAGATGATCCCGGATCCGCCGGATACGGCCGCCCGTCATGGAGTTCATGCCGGTATCGACAATGGTCACCTTCCAGCTGGGCTTCGAGCCCTTGTGGTATTCGATCGCGTTGGTGGCGAGGTCGACGGTGATGTCGCTGTGATGCAGGAACAGGTTTACGAAATATTCCTTGAGCATATAGCCCTTGTAGCCGGCGCAGATGATGAAATCATTCAGGCCGTGATGGGCGTAGATGTTCATGATGTGCCAGAGGATCGGTTTTTCGCCGATCTCAACCAGAGGCTTAGGCCGCACGCTGGTCTCTTCGGCGAGGCGCGAACCCAGACCACCTGCCAGAATTACGACTTTCATCCCAAGCCAACTCCAAAGTGTCTGATAATATTCATTGCGGCCGGCGTGCGCCTGGCGAACATGTCCTGCATGCGGGCAACGATCTCCACGGAGCGTAACGGCAGTATCTTCATCGTGATGCCGGTATCCGATTTCGTTCTTGTGCGAGGCTTGCCTTAGCCCGCGCGAAAATGGCCAACAGCCGAACGGTTTCTGCCGCTCGGCTGCATAATTTGCCGGTAGTCTCTTGGAATTATTTGCTGTTTCGCAACGCCATACGTCGGCGCGGCAGGACTATGATTTTTGAGGAGTGAGAAAAGCGTCTGAAGGGAGCGAGGCGCTCAAAGAATCCGATCGATCTTATGCTGAATATGCAGATTGGGCATCAAGCCAGCCGTATGCGCGGCACGATAAGCGTTGCGCGCAGCATCGAAGGTCACGCCCCACATGATGGCGCTGAGCAGAAAAGTGATGATGTAGACCTGGATCCGCATACACGCATCGAAATGCGGCATATTGGCATTTATGTGGCGATGCTACGGTGCAAATTCGAATATGCCGGTGAATAAAAAGTGCGAAAAAATAAGTGTGCTCGCCGTCGCAATGTTGAGTTGGGCTAAAGGCTGCGACAACCATGGGCCTTGGTGAGAAAAACGAGCGAAGGTACGACAACGGCAGCGCAACTGCCGCGGAGCTTTCAGCATCAATCTACGGTTTCCGCAAACGGAATCCCGATGACGTTGGGTTGGCCGCCATTCCGAATACAATGATGAAACTTAACACACGCTGCGGTGAGCGAGATAACAGGAAGAACCTGTATCTGTTTGATCTCGTTGGAGATCAATGGGAATGGTGCCCAGAAGAGGACTCGAACCTCCACACCCTTTCGGGTACCAGCACCTGAAGCTGGCGCGTCTACCAATTCCGCCATCTGGGCGACGGAGAGCCATGTACGGGGGTGGCTCTTTGCTGTCAACAGGGTTTTTGAAGTTTTCCTGACAGTCTGTGAAAAAGCTTCATGAAGCCGTTGTCGCACCCGGCGGGTCAGTGGATGGCACGGCCTGCTATTCGCACTATATTAGGGGATATCCGCAAAGGAATGCACCATGTTCGACCTTCGCCACGCTTTTCTCGCAGGCCTGCTTATGGCGGTGCCGCTGGCTGAGGCCAACGCCGCTTCGCCGTCGCTTGGGCCTATCAATACGCAATCGACGATTTGTGATTATCGCGGTTGCTTCGGTTTCGGTCCGCAGCAGTGGCATCGCCCGGCCTATGTCCAGCCGAATTACCGCCCGCCGAATGCTGCCGGTCCGAAATATTATCAGCCGCCCGGCACTTTGCCGCCACGGTTGACCTATGACCCGCCACCGGTGCAACGGGTGCAGCCTTCGGCGAAAGATAGCAGTCGCCATGTGGAATGGTGCCGGAATGAATACCGGTCCTACAATCCGCGCACGGATCGCTTCGTGACGTACGAAGGTATCTACAAAACCTGCCGCTCGCCCTATCGCTGAGCCTCAGCTCTCCAGCGAAGCCCGATCTGTGTGGCCGAGATCGCGATCGGGCTCGATAATGTCGCGCACCCGCTGCTTGAGTTCCTTCGGGCCCGGAAAGCCGCCATCGCGTTTGCGCTCCCAGATCAGATCGCCGTTGACTCGGATTTCGAAATTGCCGCCGGTGCCGGGAATGAGCGCTACCTCGCCAAGACTGTCCGTAAAAGTCTGCAGCAGCTCCTGCGCCATCCAGCCGGCGCGCAGCAGCCAGTTGCATTGGGTGCAGTAGAGGATGGTCACGCGGGCTTTCTCGGTCATGGGAGGCTCCTTTTATTCAAGGGATCTAGAGGCTCGTAAGGGACCTCGCAATCCGTCTGCTATCAAATCGCCGGGCGGAAAGATCGGATTCAGTCTTTTTTGATAATTTTCTATTAGTCATGCTGGATTGGTGTTCTCACGGAATAGCTGAGGCACCCCCCAGTTGTTGTTTTGCGTAACGGTGCTCATGCGTTCCACGGCTGTCCCAGCAATCCTTCTTGCCTGCCTCGCTCTGGCGGGCTGCTCGTCGGCTTCCGGTCCGGAAAGTCTCGTCGCCGGTGTCACTCCGAAGCCTTCGAAGGAAATGACCTCCTCCGTCACGCCGCCGCCGGCTCACGTACCGCAGGCCACGGTCGCAGCGGTCGAACCGGACGAGGCCACCCCGCAGGAAAGCCTTGCCTGGGATGCGTCGGCGCCGGAATCGCGCGCCTTTTCGGCGGTGACGCCTTCAGCTCTTTCGCAGCCTGGAATGCCTGTCCCCGTTGAGCGCCCGGTCGAATTCGCGATGGCGGCAGCTCCTGCGATCCAGCAGCCGACCCGCGGCCGCTCGCGCGTCTATGGCTACGGTTTCCGCGATGCCAAGCCGATCAATTTTGGCAAGATCTCGCCACGCAAGCTCGCCGTCCACGGCGTCGACGTCTCACGCTGGCAGGGAGATATTGACTGGGAAACGCTGCGGACCCGCGGCGCGAACTTCGCCTTCATCAAAGCGACCGATGGCGGCGACCACCTGGACCCGATGTTCAAGACCAATTGGCGGCGAGCCAAGGAAGCCGGCATCAAGCGTGGCGCCTATCACTTCTTCTATTGGTGCCGCACAGCCGGCGAGCAGGCCGACTGGTTCATCCGCAACGTCCCGCGTGATCCGGATGCATTGCCGCCGGTCATCGATGTGGAATGGAACGGCGAATCGAGCTGCAAGGTGAAGCTCTCCCGCGCCCGCGTGCTGGAGAAAATGCAGGTCTTCATGGAGAAGATCGAGCGCCACTACGGCAAGCGTCCCATTATTTATACTGCCCCGGATTTCTACGAGGACAATCTCGAAGGCGCCTTCCAGAACTATCACTTCTGGCTGCGTGCGGTCGCGGAACATCCTTCGAAGGTCTATCCGAACCGCAAATGGCTCTTCTGGCAATATTCCGGCTCCGGCCTCTCGCACGGCGTCGAAGGCCGTATCGACCTCAATGTCTTCCGGGGCAGCGAGGATGAATGGCACCGCTGGGTGGCCGGGCTTTGAAACCTGCCGGTGGGCTGAATTTATCAGCCCAGCAAGGTTTTCGGCATCGATCGCAAAGATCAGAGCCGTGCCTCCAAAACAAGGTTGAACGGTGTAGCCATTGCCCGACGGAACCGTGTGAACCCTGCTTTGCGAAAAATCTCGGCCAGTCGTTTTTCGCCTGCCTGTGCGCCAAGCACCATATGGCCGCCATCCGAGATCGCATGGGCACAGCAGATCGTCGTCGAGGCGGCATAATACATGCGCGCGACCGGCGAGATATTATCGCCGACGCCGTCTTTCGCAAAAGGCTCGACCAGCATCACTGTCCCATTGGCCGCAATGGTTCTGGCTGCGTGATCAGCGACAGCCAGCGGATTGCCCATGTCGTGCAGGCAGTCGAAGAGGCAGATGAGATCATAGCCGGAGTCCGGATAGGCATCCGCTCGCGCCGTCTCGAATATGACATTCTCTGTCCCACCCACCTTCGCTACGACCTGTCGAGCTTCGTCCAGCGATTCCGCGTGCGAATCGAATCCACGGAAATGTGAGGCCGGAAAGGCCGCCGCCATCAGGGCCGTTGAATGTCCGTGGCCGCAGCCGACATCGGCGACCAGCGCGCCGGCCTTCAGCTTTTCGACCACGCCATCGAGCGCCGGCAGCCATTCGGAGATGAGGCTTGCCTTGTAGGCATTGCGGTAAAGCGAGGCGACACCGCAATAGAGCCGTCCGTCATGGTCGCCCCAGGGAATGCCGGCCCCCGTGCGAAAGGCTTCGAGCGCCTTGTCCTCATCCGCCCACATCGAAGCCGGGATCGCCCAGGCTGCCGCCATGAAGACCGGGCTGTCGTCCTGCGCCAGCACCATTGCGTTTTCCGCCGGCAATTCGTAGCTGTGGCCGGCGACATCGTAGATCACATAGCCACCGGCAACCTGCGAACCCAGCCATTCGCGGATATAGCGCTCCGCGCATCCGGTGCGGGCGGCAAGCTGATGCGAGCTGACCGGACCCGCTTCCGCCATCGCCTTATAAAGGCCGAGCCGGTGCCCGATACTGACCATCACCCCGCCATAGCCGGCAGAGAGATCGCCGATTGCCCGTGAAACGATGAGGTCGAGCTTGGCCGCATCGATTGTCCTGCTTCTTATCTGGTCCATTGTCTTCTCCTGTCGAAACATTCGGAATGCGAATTGAATGACAGGTGGCGGAGCCGAGCGGCAGAGCGGTATGGACCAGAAGCGGGCCATTTGCGCCAATCCTTGCAGCGGTGTAGGCAATAGGGGCAAGTGACGGAGCCGCTTTCTTCCGGGGGATGAGATGCAATCCGGTGTCGATCCTGCAGCATCCGAACCGCTTCATGTCAGCCTCGTGGCCATTCCCGAGGCGGTCGTCTCGACGCTGAGTGGCATCTTCGATGTCATGAATGCCTTCACAGTCTTGCCGGCAGCAGGCGAAATCATCCCCTGCGGTCCGCCCTTCAGAGTGGAAATCGTCGGCGTGTCCGCAGCGCCGCTCGAGCTTGCCAGCCGCGTGCCCATCACCGTTCAGCGCAGCATTTCATCGCTTGAGCATACGGACATCATCATCGTTCCCTCTATATTGCTGCCATCGGATGGCTGGGAGAAAGGTCGCCATGCGGAACTTGTCGAATGGGTCCGCGCCATGCATGCGCACGGTGCGCTCATCTGCTCGGCCTGCTCGGGGCTCTTTCTGCTCGCCGAAACCGGGCTCTTCGATGGAATGGATGCGACCGTACATTTCGGTTACGCCGATGCCTTCCGGGCCAGTTTTCCGCAGGTGCCTGTCCATCCCGAGCGCGTGCTTGTGGTTTGCGGCAGGCGGGAGGAATTGATCAGCTCCGGCGCCTCGATGACCTGGCATGATCTGGTACTCTACCTGATCGCCCGCCATGCCGGCGCTTCGGCAGCGCAGGCGATCGCTCGCTTCTTTGCGCTGCAATGGCATCAGGATGGGCTTGCCCCCTACATCGTCTTCGAAGGGCGCAGGGATCACGGCGATATTGCCATCCGGATGGCACAGGAATGGATTTCAAGCCATTTCTCGGTCGCCGATCCCATCGAGGAGATGTTTCGCCACGCTGGCCTGACAGAGCGAACGTTCAAGCGCCGTTTTACCCATGCGACCGGCATCAGCCCAATCGCCTATGTGCAGAGGTTGCGCGTGGAGGACGCAAAGCGGCGACTGGAGCGCACGGATGCTCCGGTCGATGAGATAAGCTGGCAGGTCGGCTATGAGGAGCCCGCCTTCTTCCGCCGGCTCTTCAGGCGCATGACAGGACTAAGCCCCGGCGTCTATCGCCGCCGGTTCCGTGTCCCCGATTATGCTCGGCCGGTAAAAAGCTGAGGCGCTTACTCGTCGCCCATCTTCAGCGCTGCAATAAACGCTTCCTGCGGGATTTCTACCTTGCCGAACTGGCGCATGCGCTTCTTGCCGGCCTTCTGCTTGTCGAGCAGCTTGCGCTTGCGGGTGGCGTCGCCGCCGTAGCACTTCGCGGTCACGTCCTTGCGCAGCGCCGAGATCGTCTCGCGGGCAATCACATTGCCGCCGATCGCGGCCTGGATCGGAATCTTGAACATGTGCTTCGGGATCAGCTCCTTGAGCTTCTCGCACATGTCGCGGCCGCGTTTTTCCGCGGCTGTCCGGTGCACCATCATCGACAGCGCGTCGACCGGCTCGCCGTTGACGAGGATCGACATCTTCACGAGGTTGCCCTCGCGGTGTTCGGTGAGTGTGTAGTCGAAGGAGGCATAACCCTTGGAGATCGACTTCAGCCGGTCGTAGAAGTCGAAGACGACTTCATTGAGCGGCAGGTCGTAGGTCAGCATCGCGCGCGTGCCGACATAGGTGAGTTCGACCTGGATGCCGCGCCGGTCCTGGCAAAGCTTCAGGATGCCGCCGAGGTAATCGTCCGGCGTCAGGATCGTCGCGCGGATCCACGGCTCGTGGATTTCCGAGATCTTGACGACATCGGGCATGTCGGCGGGGTTGTGCATCTCGCGCTCCGTGCCGTCTGTCATGTACATCTTGTAGACGACGGATGGTGCGGTTGCGATGAGGTCGAGGTCGAACTCGCGTTCCAGCCGTTCCTGGATGATTTCGAGATGCAGAAGGCCAAGGAAGCCGCAGCGGAAACCGAAGCCAAGAGCAGCCGACGATTCCATTTCGAAGGAGAAGGACGCGTCGTTGAGCCGTAGCTTGCCCATGGCGGCGCGCAGATCCTCGAAATCGGCCGCGTCGACCGGGAAGAGACCGCAGAACACCACCGGCTGCGCCGGCTTGAAGCCCGGCAGCGCTTCGGCCGTCGGCCGCTTGTCCTCGGTGATCGTATCGCCGACGCGGGTGTCGGCCACTTCCTTGATCGAAGCGGTAATGAAGCCGATCTCGCCGGGGCCGAGGCTGTCGACATTGACCATCTTCGGTGTGAGCACGCCGACGCGCTCCACCTGGTATTTCGCATCCGTGCCCATCATCCGCACCGTCTGTCCCTTGGTCAGCACACCGTCGATGACGCGCACCAGAACCATGACGCCGAGATAGGTGTCGTACCAGCTGTCGACGAGCAGCGCCTTCAGCGGCGCCTTTTCGCCGCCGACGCTCTTCGGCGCAGGCAGCTTATGCACGATTGCTTCGAGCACGTCGGGAATGCCAAGACCGGTCTTCGCCGAAATCAGCACGGCCTCCGAAGCATCGATGCCGATCACTTCTTCGATTTGTTCCTTGATGCGATCCGGTTCAGCGGCCGGCAGGTCGATCTTGTTGAGGACGGTGACGATCTCATGGTTGTTGTCGATCGCCTGGTAGACGTTGGCGAGCGTCTGCGCCTCGACACCCTGCGAGGCGTCGACGACAAGCAGCGAACCCTCGCAGGCCGACAGCGAACGGGAGACTTCATAGGCGAAGTCGACGTGGCCGGGCGTGTCGATGAGGTTGAGAATGTATTTCTCGCCGTTGTTCGCTTGATAGTGCAGGCGCACGGTCTGGGCCTTGATGGTGATGCCGCGCTCGCGCTCGATATCCATATTGTCGAGCACCTGCTCGGACATTTCGCGCTCGGCGAGGCCACCTGTCGTCTGGATCAGGCGGTCGGCCAGCGTCGATTTGCCGTGGTCGATGTGGGCCACGATCGAGAAGTTGCGGATATGGGATAGCGGAGTCGTCGGATTGGTGCTCATGCGCGCCATATAGCAGCGCGCACATCGCCCGCAAAGCGGTAATTATCCTGCAGTTTACCCTATTTTGCAGCCTGTGGAACTTGGCTCAGACCGGCCACGTCTCCAGCCGCCAGGCCGAATCCCAGAACATCCATTCATATTGCGAGGCGCGCACGAAGGCGTCCATCATCTGCTGGCGCTCTGCCGGCGAGGCAGCACGGGCGGCGATATCAGTCAAAGCGATGACTTCGCGGGCTCCGGCTGCGAACTGCGGATCGCCGTAGGTGTTGATCCAGGCCTGGAAGACATTCCCTTCGATCGCCGGCTTGCTCTTGATGTCTTCGCCGACATGCCAGTAGATCCAGAAGCAGGGCAGGATCGCCGAAAGCGCCACCGCATAGGAGTTGTGGTAGGCCGTCGCCAGCAGGAAATTCGTATAGGCGAAGCAGGCAGGCGAGGGTTCGGCCGCCGTCACGTCGGCGCTGGAAATACCGAATTGGCTGAGAAAACCGGCATGCAGCCCCTGCTCGACGGTGATCGCCTTCTGCGCCGAACCGAGGAAGCGCAGCACCTGTGCATTATCGGGCGCCTTGGCGGCGACGATCGCAAGGCACCGGGCATAGTGCTTCAGGTAGATTGCGTCCTGCAGGATATAGTGGCGGAAAACCTCCGGCGGCAGTGTGCCGTCGGAAAGACGTTGCAGCAGCGGCAATCTCTCGATCTCGGCCATGATTGGTTTGATCCGGTGCCAGGCGGCAGCCGTGAAGCTTTCCGCGGTCTCAGTGCCTTGCGTGATGCCGTCCATGCTGGTCTCCGCTCTTGAATGCCGCTGCCATATATCGACTGCGTTACGGTGAAAGCAAGGCCGCACACAAGCACTTGATTCCACCATCGGATCATGTATTTCTCTTATAGTAGAATTTCGGACCGTAGAAATGGAACTGGAACTTGAACAGGCGATCGGCATCCGTATCCGCACACTGCGGATGGAGAAGGGGCTGACGCTGGATGACCTCGCCACCGCTTCCGGCGTCAGCCGTGCGATGATCTCCCGCATCGAGCGTGCGGAGGCGAGCCCGACGGCTTCGCTGCTCGCCCGGGTCTGCGCCGCACTCGGCCTGTCCCTGTCTGCCTTCTTCGCCGAGGAGGGACAGCAGGCGTCGCCGCTTTCGCGCCGGCAGGAGCAACTGGTCTGGCGCGATCCCGAAACCGGATATATGCGCCGTGCCGTTTCGCCACCGGGCACGTCCTCGGATATCGACATCGTCGATGTTGAATTTCCGGTGGGTGCACGGGTCAGCTTCCCGCCGCACGCGGCGAGCCGCGGCATGACTCAGCACGTCTGGCTCTTTGATGGTGAGCTGGAAATGACGGTCGGCGACACCGTTCATCGCCTCAAGCCCGGCGACTGTCTCTTCATGCCGGTCGGTGACGGCCATGTCTTTCACAATCCGGGTCACGCACCGGCACGCTATTGCGTCGTGCTGGATCGCGGCGGCCGCTAATTCACGCACTCATTTACCAGGGGACCATCATGCCGACCATTCGCCTTCTCGCCGCCGCCGAGGCCCACGCGGCCATTCCCGACCTTTGCGAAGTGCTCGCCGATTGCGTCAACGGTGGCGCCTCGGTCGGCTTCATGCAGCCCTACACGCCTGGCGATGCCGAACCCTATTGGCGTGGTGTCGCCGAAGCCGTGGCCGATGGTGCCACTCTGCTCTTTGTCGCCGACGTGGATGGCAAGGTTGTCGGCACCGTGCAGGTCGGCGCTGCCCAGATGCCGAATCAGCCGCATCGCGGCGACCTGAAGAAGCTGCTCGTCCACCGCTCCGCCCGCGGCCATGGTCTGGCGCGCCTGCTGATGGACATGGCTGAACAGGAAGCGGCCCGCCGCGGCAAGACGATCCTCGTTCTCGACACGGCAACCGGCAGCGACGCCGAAGCCATCTACCCGCGCCTCGGCTGGGAGCGCGTTGGTGTCATCCCCGACTACGCGTTGTGGCCGGAAGGCGGGCTTTGCGCCACGACGCTTTTCTACAAGCGGGTCGCCTGAGCATTCTGCGTAAAGGCAGCGATGGCATCTGCAAGCGCCGAAGCCGGCGTCCAGTGCAATGCCTTCCAGCCAAACTGCGTGGCAGCAGCGATATTCTCCTCGAGATCGTCGATAAAGCCGATGTCTTCAGGCGCGACACCGACGCCTTCTGTTGCAAGGCGGAAGAAGTCGGTGGCCGGCTTGCGAGCGCCAAGTGCTGCGGAATAGAAAATGCCGTCGAAAAGCGCGCCGAGTTCGAGCACGTCGCGCAAATAGGCCGCCCGTCTATGCTCCTGATTGGTAGCAAGATAGAGAAGCGTGCCTTCGTCCTTCAGGCGGGCGAGGTCGGCAAGCAACTGCCGGTCCAGGCGGGAATCATTTTCAAACCAGTAGTCGAGCAGTTTCTCGGCGGTAAGGTGCGGGGCGATGCGGCCGAGAACCTCCGTCAGGCGGGGCTCTATCGGCTCCTGGCCGGTGATAATGCCCACCCAAAAGGGTTTGAAAAACTCCTGTTGAAGCAACGACGGCGACAGGCCGAGGTCGCGCTCAAGGTAGGTAAATAGCGGCAGACCGTCCGCCGGCCGCCCGTGAACCAGCACGCCATCGACATCGACCATCAGGATTTTCATGGGGCTTAATCTCTTGAGAAAAAGGAACGCATTCTGAAATCGGCTTGAACGTGGCGTCGTCCGCGGCAGCGATCAAGGCGTGTTCAACGCTTTTTTCTTCGGACCAGCCTGTGTAAGGCTTGAGTTTGACAGACTGATTTGCGGAGGACCTCGGTGCGCGTCATCTATTCCGAAGACCACAAGCTGCGTGATGCGAAGACGGAGCTGCATGATGGCCAGCTTGTGACGCCCTTCGAGGCGCCGTTCCGGGCGGAATGGATTCTGTCTGCGGTCAGAGAAGCAGGCTTTTCCGAGGTCGTGGCGCCGGAGGCCCACGGCCTTGAAACGGCCCGCAAGGTGCATGATCCCGCCTATCTGGAATTTCTGGCGATGGTCTGGGATCGTTGGGTGGCGGCAGGCTATAAGGGTGAGGCGATTGCCAATTCCTTTCCCGTCCGCCGCACCAGCCAGCGCGTGCCTGAGAACATCGTCGGTGCGATCGGCCATTATGCGAATGCCGCCGATACTTCCATCACCAAGGGGTCTTACGAGGCAGCACTTGCCTCGATGCGCTGCGCGATGACAGCCGCGGATTGGCTGAATGCCGGCAACCGCTTCGCCTTCGCACTCTGCCGCCCGCCCGGCCATCACGCCGGCATCGACCTCTTCGGTGGCTACTGCTTCATCAATAATTCCGGCGTCGCGGCGCAACGCCTGCTCGATCATGGCGCCAGGAAGGTCGCCGTGCTCGATGTCGATTTCCACCATGGCAACGGCACACAGGATCTTTTCTATCGCCGCAGCGATGTCTTTACCGCCTCGTTGCATGGCGATCCCATCCACGCCTTTCCCTATTTCCTCGGCCATGCCGATGAAGTGGGCGAAGGGGAGGGCGAGGGCGCCAATCGCAATTATCCGATGGCACGCGGTACGAGCTTCGATGTCTGGGCATCGGCCCTGTCGGATGCGCTCTCCCGCATCAAGGCCTTCGGCGCGGAAGCGATCGTCGTGGCCCTCGGCGTCGATACGTTCGAGCGCGATCCGATCTCCTTCTTCAAGCTGAAATCGGAGGACTTCATCCGTATGGGCGAGACGATCTCCGCTGCCGGCCTGCCGGTCGTCACTTGCATGGAGGGCGGTTACGGCGTGCCCGAAATCGGCCTCAACGTCGCCAATGTGCTCAAGGGCCTGGAAGCCTGATCACTGCCGATGACCGAGGAGACCATTCCATCCGATATCCCGACGCCCCGCATGCTGAGTTGGGCGCGCAACTCGACGATCTATCGCCTCGAACGGCGCATGATGACGGAAAAGCAGCTCTTTGATGCCATCGCCCGCAAGGCGAAGGAGAAATTCGAGGGTATCAGCGGAGCACAGCTCAAGGCGGTTGCCGATTTCGCCGTCAAATTCGCTTATGACAACAAGGTGCTAGACGATACCGCCTATGCCGAAATCAGCACCCGTTCCGCCGTGCGCAGCGGCAAATCGAAGCGTGCCATCGCCCGGAAGCTTGCGGTCAAGGGCGTCTCCAGCGACAGGGTTGAGGCCGCGCTTGAAGAGGCTGACGATCTCTATGCCGCAGCGATATTCGCCCGCAAGCGCGCCTTCGGTCCCTTCCGTCGCGTCGAACTCGACGACAAGCGGAAAGCAAAGGAACTCTCCGCCTTCGCCCGCAACGGCTTCAGTTTCGAGATCGGCAGGAAGGTCTTCGAGATGAGCTTCGAGGATGCCGAAGAGGTGATCCTCGCTGGTCGCCTCTGATATCGCATCAAGCCTTTTGCTGACACGATCAGAAGTTTGAATTTGTCGCCGGCGAACTGCCTTCGTATGAAGAGCCCGCAATCGGAGACATCAATGGAAGAGAGAACGAACGCTGAAGCCGACGCCTTGATCGCGGAGACATCACCAGCATTCGRCGGCGTAGCGGCTGGTGGGCTGATGTGCCTCATGTCCATGTCCTCCATCCAGTTCGGCGCGGCACTTTCCTCCTCCGCCATCGCCACTTATGGACCGGCGGGTGCCACATGGCTGCGCCTTGCCTTTGCGTCCGTCATTCTGGCCATCGTCGTTCGCCCGCGCATCTTCAGCTATAGCCGCGATCAATGGGTAAGTGCGCTGGTTCTCGGCACGACGACGGCGCTGATGACCACGAGTTTCTTCTCAGCGATCGCGCGTATTCCGCTCGGTCTTGCTGTGGCGATTGATTTTCTCGGCCCCCTGTCGGTCGCGACCATTGGCTACGGCCTCAGCCGGCGTCTCGTCTGGCCGCTCGTCGCCGCGTTCGGTGTTCTGGCACTTGCCCATGATGGTGAGGGCTGGGTTGGAGATCCGCTCGGTGTTCTCTTTGCATTTGGCGCCGGAACCGGTTGGGCGATCTATATCGTGCTCACGAAGAAGATCGGCGCGAGCTTCAAGGGACTGGAGGGGCTCTCCATGTCGCTTATGGTCGCCGCGGTGGTCGCGACACCCCTGGGTTTTTCGGGCGCCGTGCCGAAGCTCGATGCTTACGGCCTGATCGAAATGGCGGGTCTCGCCGTTCTCGTGCCTCTGCTGCCCTACACGCTGGAACTGATTGCGTTGCGGCGCATGCCGACGGCTTCATTCGGCATCCTTATGAGCCTGGAGCCTGCCATTGCCGCGGTCGCAGGCTTCATCATTCTGGCACAGCCCATGACGCTTCTGCAGATGGCCGGAACAGCTTTGGTCGTTGCCGCAAGCGCCGGTGCAACCTTTTCCGCGAGGCAATGAGCCTCAGCCTGTTTTCTTCGTGGGATCGTCGAGCGCCGGATTGTAGAAGAGCGACAGCGTCAGGCTTTTTGCGATCCGTTCGGCCGTCGCCATGAACCAGTCCTTGGCCTCTGGCGTCGGTGCCACGTCCTCGAGCGTTTCGGAAAACAGCGAAAGCCATTGCGGGAAAAGATCAGGCGTCATGTTCGCCACGCCGTGATGCGCCTGCACCGGCTTGCCGCCATAGGCGCCGCTGCGAAAGGCGACGGATGACCAGAAGCTTTTCATCCTGTCCATATGTTCGGGCCAACGCCCGGAAAGCCGCGCGTCGAACACCGGTCCGAGCTTGGGATGCTGCAGCACACGCCCGTAAAAGGTTTCCACAAGCTTCGCAATGAAGGCCTCGTCGACGCCGATCGCCTTCATCTCGGCCTCGGCCTTTTCGCGGATCGCGGCAACATGCGCAGCCCGTCCCTGTATCTCATTATTCATCGTATACCCCGGCGCCGCTTGCTGCTGGCAGCCCTCATATAGGCCCGCGCACGGGATTGCCAAACCGCGATGGACGAATTGCGGCAATCCGCCAATCTTGCCGGGCTTGGATCTTGACCCTCGCCACATCACTCTTTAAATTTAGAATAATTCTAAATTATTGGAGAATATCTATGTTGGCCCGGTTTTTCAGATCACCGAAACGTTCCTTCCGTTCTCTCTCCGAACAGGAAATCCTGGCTCTCGCCATCGCGTCCGAGGAAGACGATGCCCGCATCTATCTCGCTTATGCTGAGCACCTGCGTGCCGAGTTTCCGGCGTCAGCCAAGGTGTTCGAGGATATGGCTGAGGTGGAGGACACGCACCGCAAGTCGCTGATCGAAATCTACCGCCAGCGCTTCGGCGAGCGTATCCCGCTGATCCGGCGCGAGCATGTTCAGGGCTTTTACGAACGCAAGCCGGACTGGCTTCGCGCCAATCTCTCACTCGACTCCATCAGGCAGGAAGCTGAGGCGATGGAGGAGCAGGCCTATCGTTTCTATGTCGAGGCGATCAAGCAGACATCTGATGCCTCCACGCGTCAGCTTCTCGGCGATCTCGCGATTGCCGAACAGGGGCATGAGGAAATTGCCCGCATGCTGGGCGACAAGCACACGCCCGACGATGTGAAGAAGGAAGAGGACGAGACGGCGCGGCGCCGGTTCGTACTGACCTATGTGCAGCCGGGTCTCGCCGGTCTCATGGATGGCTCGGTTTCCACGCTCGCACCGATCTTCGCTGCCGCCTTCGCCACGCAGGATACCTGGCAGACCTTCCTCGTCGGTCTGTCGGCTTCGGTCGGTGCAGGCATCTCGATGGGCTTCACCGAAGCCGCCCATGACGACGGCAAGATCTCCGGCCGCGGCTCGCCGATCAAGCGTGGCCTTGCCTGCGGTATCATGACGGCGCTCGGCGGTCTCGGTCACGCACTGCCCTACCTGATCCCGCATTTCTGGACCGCGACCATCACCGCCGCCGTCATCGTCTTCTTCGAGCTTTGGGCGATCGCCTTCATTCAGAACAAATACATGGAGACGCCGTTCCTGCGCGCCGCCTTCCAGGTGGTCGTCGGCGGCAGCCTCGTGCTCGCAGCCGGTATTCTGATCGGCAATGCCTAATTGCGGTCTGGCACAGCCCCAGCCAGTGCGGAGAGACGTCCACACGCCAAAATAAAAAAGCCGGCTTTCGCCGGCTCTTTCACAGTCCCCTCGAAACTCTTTACTTGAGAGCGCCGACCAGAACGTCACGGCCGTTCTCAATGGTGACCCAGCGGCCGGCGTTGAAGCTCGACTGGCGCTTGATGAAGCTATAGGGCGTCGCAAACCACGGCTTGACGTCGGAGGCGAGGTTGTCGAGCACGAAATCGCCTTCAGCAGTGCGCAGCGTCAGCACAGCGTGGCCTTCGCCATCGGGCTTGCGCACCACGGTCATCAGCAGATCGGCAGGCGAGAAGCCGCGCTGGATGAGGACACGGCGCTTCAGAAGCGCGAAATCCTCGCAGTCGCCAGCCGTGGTCGGATAGGCCCAGACCTCGTCTTTGCCGTAGATTTCCTTGTCGGTCATCGGCGTGATGGTGCGGTTGACCGTCGCGTTGACCGAACGGACCGTCGCCCACCGGGCACCCGTCATGGCGACCGGGCCGGTATTGCGGTTGGCACCGCATTCGCTGCGGTGCGTCTGACAGAAGTCGTAATGGCCAACCGGCTGCGATGTCGCATTGCCGGTCACCATGGATGCATTCTTGCTAGGAGCCGGAATAGCGGCCGGCGCCATTGCAAACACGGCCATCATGGCCACGAGGAAACCCTTGATCCGCACGCCCTACTTCCCTGCATCGCGCTTTATTTATTAACAAAGAGTTAACGGAGAGGGCCGAAAGGAGTCAATCGTTACTTCTTGGGAGTGCCGTACAACTCGTAGACATGGTTAAAATGCAACATAACCTCTGGATGATTGAACAGATCTTATTCAACCATGGCCTTCTATTTGGGCAGTTGCATATGCTTTGATGGGAACTGGCTTGCGCTCAGCGGATCAGGCCTTTGACGGCGCTGCGCAGCCTCTCGATGTCCTGCGGACGCGATAGCCGGTGATCGCCATCGCGAATGAAGGTCAGTACTACGTCGTCTGCCGGAAGATGTTCCACGAGCTTCATGGCATGCAGATAGGGAACATCGGCATCTTTCATGCCCTGCAGGATATGGATCGGGCAGCCCGTTTCAATGATGCCGGTCAGCACCCGGTTCTGGCGGCCATCCTCGATCAGCGCGCGCGTATAGATGTTGGGCTCCGGGCTATACTGCGAGCGTTCCTCGAAATAGCCGCGCTCCTCCAGCGAGGCGCGTTCCTTTTTCTTGAGGTTCGGTTCGATGAGATCGGAGGTGAAGTCCGGCGCCGGTGCGATGAGCACCATGCCTTCGAGCTTTGGTCCGCCATGCCGGGCAAGCTCCTGTGCGACCCGCAGCGCAATCCAGCCCCCCATCGAAGAGCCGATAAGGATCATTCGTTCCGGGGCGCAGTGACGGATCACCGCGAGCGCTTCTTCCAGCCAGCGCGAGATCGTGCCATCGGTGAAGGCTCCGCCGGAAAGCCCGTGGCCGGAATAGTCGAGGCGGATGCAGGCCGCGCCTAGTTCCGCGGCAAGCAGGTCGATTTCGATGGCCTTGCTGCCGCTCATGTCGGATCGGTAGCCGGATAGCCAAACGAGGGCGGGAAGATCGGTGTTGGCCCGCGCCGGGCGTACCAGCGTGGCGATCTGCCGCGCGGCCTCGCCTTCGCCGACATCAAGGAACTGGGGCTCAAGAACAGGCATCTGGTCGGACATCGGGCAGAACTCCTATTGTTTTCGCCTATAAAACAGATTCTTGACAGGCTGACAGCAGGTGATTTTTCCGCTATAGGGTGTTATTGAATCCGTTGCAGTGATGGCGTGACCCGTTTGTGCCCCCCCTTTCGAACTGGGACACGAAGCTGCAACGTTCCGAACAACGCGAGGAGAATACGACCATTCGCAGACCCTTTAAAACCGACGCGCCCGTAAAGGATGGACCGCGCTCGAACCGGGATATCCGCATTCCGAAAGTTCAGCTGATTGCTGCTGACGGCCAGAATATGGGCATCGTGCCCACTGACCAGGCTTTGAAAATGGCGGAAGAAGCCGGCCTCGACCTCGTCGAAATTTCCCCCAATGCCGAACCGCCTGTGTGCAAGATCCTTGATCTGGGCAAGCTGAAATATGCCAACCAGAAGAAGGCCGCCGAGGCGCGCAAAAAGCAGAAGATTGTCGAAGTCAAAGAAATCAAGATGCGTCCCAACATCGACACCCATGACTATGAGGTGAAGATGAAGGCGATGGGTCGCTTCTTTGACGAAGGCGACAAGGTGAAGGTGACGCTAAAGTTCCGCGGCCGTGAAATGGCCCACCAGGAACTTGGCATGAAGCTTCTCCAGCAGGTCAAGGCCGACACGCTTGAGATCGCCAAGGTCGAAGCCGAGCCCAAGCTCGAAGGCCGCCAGATGATGATGGTGCTGGCGCCGAAGTGACCGGTGCCGCATTCTTTCGCTCAAAGCCGTCCGACAGGGCGGCTTTTGTGTTTCCTGGGCGGCAAGATTCGTCATCCGCCCCGTTGCACTTTCATGACGCTGCGGTTATAAGCGCGCGTCCGAACTGACCGGCAGGGCATGCCGTGGCAGTTTCGAATGCTTGCGGACAGGTTTCGTCGCCTGACCCGCAGATCAACAACAAACGCTCCCGCGCCTTGGGCGAAGACCGGAAAACCGGGCTTGCGCAGAAGGGCTTCTTTGATGAAGCGCGCAGGGAGGACAGAAACGGAGTAGCAAAATGCCCAAGATGAAGACGAAGTCCTCTGCCAAGAAGCGGTTCAAGATCACCGCCACCGGCAAGGTCAAGGCGGCTGCCGCTGGCAAGCGCCATGGCATGATCAAGCGCTCGAACAAGTTCATTCGCGACGCACGTGGCACGATGGTTCTGGCAGAACCCGATGGCCGCAAGGTTGTGAAGAACTATCTGCCGAACGGTCTCTGAGACTATTCCGGTAACGCGTTAGATTAAGGAGATCATGAAATGGCACGTGTAAAAAGAGGCGTCACCGCCCACGCCAAGCACAAGAAGGTTCTGAAGCAGGCCAAGGGTTTCTACGGCCGCCGCAAGAACACCATCCGTACCGCCAAGGCCGCAGTCGATCGCTCCAAGCAGTACGCTTACCGCGACCGCAAGGTTAACAAGCGCAACTTCCGCGCCCTCTGGATCCAGCGTATCAACGCTGCCGTCCGCGAATTCGGCCTGACCTACGGCCGCTTCATCGACGGTCTGAACAAGGCTGGCATCGAAGTCGACCGTAAGGTTCTCTCCGATATGGCAATCCATGAGCCGGAAGCATTCGGCGCCCTGGTTGCTGCCGCCAAGAAGGCCCTTGAATACCTCAAGGAATCCGGCACGGCTAACGAGTTTGAAGGCGCGGTTCGGTAACCAGCGCTTCCCAAGCTTGACGCTTTTTTGAATTTTGGGAAACCCGCGCTGGTTTGGGCTAGCGCGGGTTTTTCTTTCTTTGTACTGCTGGCGCGGCCTTGCCGCGCCCGCCTTTCGAACGCCGCCTGATCTGGACGGAAAGAAGACAATGTCAGATATCGACCAGCTTAAATCCGCTCTGCTTGCCGAAATTGCCGCCGCCAATGACGAGCCCGCGCTCGAAGCCGTCCGTGTTTCGGCGCTTGGCAAGAAGGGCTCGATTTCCGAGCTCTTGAAGACGCTGGGCGCGATGACCCCAGATGAACGCCAGACCCGCGGCGCAGCGATCAACGCGCTGAAGAACGAGGTGAGCGACGCCCTCACCGACCGCAAGTCGGTGCTGAAGGAAGCAGCGATCAGCGCCCGGCTGGCGGCTGAAACGGTCGATGTCAGCCTGCCGGTCCGCTCGTCGCCTGCCGAGCGCGGCCGTATCCATCCGATCAGCCAGATCGTCGATGAGATCACCGCGATCTTCGGCGATATGGGATTCTCGATCGCCGAAGGGCCGGATATCGAGACCGACTATTACAATTTCACGGCGCTTAACTTCCCCGAGGGCCATCCGGCCCGCGAGATGCACGACACCTTCTTCTTCAATCCGGATGAGAAGGGCGAGCGCAAGGTTTTGCGCACGCATACCTCGCCGGTGCAGGTGCGCACCATGGAAGCGCAGAAGCCGCCGATCCGCATCATCATTCCCGGCAAGACCTACCGCCAGGATAGCGATGCCACGCATTCGCCGATGTTCCATCAGGTCGAGGGCCTGGTCATCGACAAGAAGGCCAATGTCGCCAACCTCCGCTGGGTGCTCGAGGAATTCTGCAAGACCTTCTTCGAGGTCGACGGCGTGACGATGCGCTTTCGCCCGTCCTTCTTTCCCTTCACCGAGCCCTCCTTCGAGGTCGATATCCAGTGCGACCGCTCCGGCCCGATCGTCAAGTTCGGCGAAGGCACCGACTGGATGGAAATCCTCGGCTGCGGCATGGTCCATCCGAACGTGCTGCGTTACGGGGGGCTCGATCCGGACGAATATCAAGGCTTTGCCTGGGGCATGGGCCTCGATCGCATCGCCATGCTGAAATACGGCATGCCCGATCTGCGCGACTTCTTCAACGCCGATGTCCGCTGGATAAATCACTACGGCTTCCGCCCGCTCGACATGCCGACGCTGTTCGGCGGCCTGAGCGTTTAAGGGAGGATTGGACCTATGAAATTCACGCTCTCCTGGCTTAAGGATCATCTGGAAACGGATGCAACGCTTGATGAAATCTGCATCCGCCTGACACAGATCGGGCTGGAAGTGGAAGATGTCGATGACAAGGCGGCCTTCAAGCCCTTCGTCATCGCCAAGGTTCTCTCCGCTGAAAAGCATCCGCAGGCTGACCGCCTGAAAGTGCTGATGGTCGATATCGGCCAGGGTGCACCGGTGCAGGTCGTCTGCGGCGCGCCAAATGCGCGTGCAGGCCTCATCGGCGCCTTCGCGGCACCCGGCACCTACGTTCCGGGCATCGATGTAACGCTGTCGGTCGGCAATATCCGCGGTGTCGAAAGCCGCGGCATGATGTGCTCGGAAAAGGAACTGCAGATCTCCGACAGCCATGACGGCATCATCGACCTGCCGGAAGATGCGCCGGTCGGCGCGAGCTATGCTACCTACGCCCATCTCGACGATCCTGTCATCGAGATCAACCTGACGCCGAACCGTCCGGACTGCACGTCGATCTACGGCATTGCCCGTGACCTCGCAGCCTCCGGCCTCGGCACGCTGAAGACGCGGCCTGCTCCATCCTTCGCCGCCGAAGGCGAAACCCCGGTCAAGCTGACGCTCGATCTCGACGATGCGAAGCTCTGCCCGGGCTTCGGCCTCAGGCTCGTGCGCGGCGTCAAGAACGGCCCGAGCCCGCGCTGGCTGCAGCAGCGGCTTCTCGCCATCGGTCTGCGTCCGATCAATGCGCTCGTCGATATCACCAACTACATGACCTTCGACCAGGGTCGGCCGATGCACGTTTTCGACGCCGCCAAGGTCAAGGGAAGCCTGACGGTCCGCCGTGCCAAGGAAGGCGAGACTGTACTTGCGCTCGACCAGCGCGAATACAAGCTCGGCCCGAACAACGTCGTCATCGCCGATGAGAACGGCGTTGAATCGATAGGCGGCATCATGGGCGGCGAGCATTCCGGCTGTGATGAAAACACCGTCGATGTGCTGATCGAATCCGCTCTCTGGGATCCGATGAACATCGCCAAGTCCGGCCGTGCGCTCGGCATCATCACCGATGCCCGCTACCGCTTCGAACGCGGCGTCGATCCTGACTATATGGTTCCCGGTCTCGAGCGCACGACGGAGCTGGTTCTGGAGCTTTGCGGCGGCACTCCGGCAAAGGCCGAGATCGTCGGCTACAAGGGTTACGAGCCGAAGATCGTCGATTTCCCCTATTCTGAGGTCAAGCGCCTGACCGGCCTCGAGGTTTCGACGGAAGAAAGCAACACGATCCTGACCCGCCTCGGCTTCAAGGTCTCCGGCTCCGGCGAACGCGTCTCCGTCGCCGTTCCCTCCTGGCGTCCTGATGTGGATGGCAAGGCTGATCTCGTTGAAGAGGTCATGCGCATTCACGGCGTCGACAACATCAAGCCGGCGCCCCTCGAAAGCCATGCTGCCGTCAACGGTAAAATCCTGACGGTGCTGCAGATCCGCACCCGCGCCGCCAAGCGCGCCCTTGCCTCGCGCGGCATGCTGGAAGCCGTCACCTGGTCCTTCATCCCGGAAGATCAGGCGAAGCTCTTCGGGGGCGGTTCTCCGGCTCTCAAGCTCGCCAATCCGATCGCTGCAGAAATGTCGGACATGCGCCCCTCGCTGCTACCGGGCCTGCTGACCGCTGCCCAGCGCAACGCCGACAAGGGCTATGGCGACGTGGCAATCTTCGAGGTCTCGGGCACCTATGAAAACGATACTCCGGAAGGCCAGCGTCGCGTTGCCGGCGGTATCCGCCGCGGTACGGCTTCGCTTTCCGGCGCCGGCCGCATGTGGTCGAATGCGACGAAGGGCGGCGGCAAGCCGGTCGACGTCTTCGACGCCAAGGCCGATGCGCTGGCCGTTATCGAAGTCTGCGGCCTGCCGACGGCCAATATCCAGATCGAGCAGGGCGGTCCCGAATGGTATCATCCTGGCCGTTCCGGCACGATCAAGATGGGCCCGAAGGTGATCCTCGGTTACTTTGGCGAGTTCCACCCGACCACCCTTGAAAAGCTTGATGTCTCGGGCGCTCTCTGCGGTTTCGAGGTTTACCTCGATGCCATGGCCGAGCCCAAGAAGAAGGCGACCCGCACCAAGCCGGCGCTCGACCTTTCGCCCTTCCAGGCAGTCAAGCGCGACTTCGCCTTCGTCGTCGACAAGTCGGTGGAAGCTGGCGCTATCATCAAGGCGACAACCATCGTCGACCGCAAGCTTATCACCAGCGTCAACGTCTTCGATATTTTCGAAGGTGCCTCTGTTGGCGAGGGCAAGAAGTCTGTGGCGATTGAGGTTCAGATCCAGCCGGCCGAGCGCACGCTAACCGACGAGGATTTCGAGGCGCTAACGCAGAAGATCGTCGCCAGTGTCGCCAAGTTCACCGGCGGTACCCTGAGAAGCTGAGCCGGCTAAAGCAGGCTCTCGCAAAACCGCGCAACGGTTTTGCGTCCGCAATTGCGTGAAAACAGAGAGATAGAGCATCGTGTGTCCATTCAGGCCCGCGATGCTCTGACTTTGTGAATCTGCAGACGAAAGGTTCCGAAAGTCGATTGCGCCGGATGAAGTCATGCAGCCTGTTGCGGACCTCGACCATCAACCCGGGAACCGGAAGCTGCAGTCTTTTCATAGATGAAGGTGATAAAGCTTGCTGACGATCGTCCAGCGACCGTCGATCCTCAACAATGAAAGATAGTCGGTAAATCGCATGCCGGCGAACTCGTCGGTCACTTTCGCGGTCGCTGCGTCACCGGAAATATCGATGCTGCCGATATCCATATAAGGCTGAGTGCCGGGTGGTGCGGCCCCTTCCTCGAGGATTGCGGCGATGAACTCGTCGCGCGAGAGCCATTCCACCGCATTCTGATAGTGCCCGATGATCGAACTTTTCGGGTGAAAGGCTTTCTTCAGGGCCGCTTCATTGGCAAAGGCCATGCCCTCGACATAGAGATGAACCGTTGCTTCGATTGCCTGCCTGTCGGCCATATCGATACCTCGCCTCAAGTTTCCAATGAAATGATAGCGGGGCCATGCGCGAAGACAAGCTCGAAGAAAAGCGAGCCGCCCGATCGGGGCAGCTCTGCCTGTCGGTATTCGGGCGCCAGCTCAGGCCGCGCGCGAAGCCTTCTGATTTGCGGCGGTCGTCGCAAGCTGTGACAGCAACTTGTCTGTCTTGCCTTCTTCCTGCAGCGTCTGGTCGAGAAGCGTGACGGCCTCCTTGAAGCCGAGCGTCTGCGCCCAGGTCTTCAGTGTGCCGTAGCGGGCGATTTCATAGTGCTCTACGGCCTGCGCCGAAGAGATCAGGCCGGCATCGATGGCAGGCGTACCCTTGAACTCCTCCATGATTTCTTCGCCCTCGGCGATGATGCCCTGAATTGCCTCACATGTCTTGCCCTGGGCGCGCTTGCCGATCAGCTCGAAGACCTGCTGCAGCCGTTCGACATGGCCTTCGGTTTCCTCACGATGCTTTTCGAAACCCGCCTTCAATTCCGTCGACTGGGCAGCGCGCGCCATCTTCGGCAGGGCGCGCAATATCTGCCGTTCGGCGAAATAGATGTCCTTCAGCGTGTCGTAAAATAGATCTTCCAGCGTCTTTTCCTTGGCCATTGTTCCGTTCCTTCATTGGGGATTCGCGCCCTTTTCGGCGACACTCTTAGAAGCAAATACCGCGCTAATTGTTCCCGGCGCGTTTCGGGTGGAACAGCTGCATTTTCCGGGCAATGATGTCGGGAGCAATCGGGAGGCCCCGCACATGAAGAAACCAGGATCGATGAAAGGGCTTGAGGATCTCGGCCGGGTGCGCCTGTCGAAGAACTTCTTCTTTCGCGATTTTCTCCATTCCGAGATTGCCGATTTCTACCGTATCCCGAATATCCCCGACGATCCCGATCTGGCGATCGAGGTGGGCAGACGCCTTTGCGCGCAACTTCTGGAACCGCTGGAAGCGACCTTCGGACGCCTGCATATCCGCTCCGGCTACCGTTCACCCGCGGTCAACCGCTTCGGCAACGAGAACAGACTGAATTGCTCGACCAACGCAGCCACTGCTGCCCATCACATATGGGATGTCAGAGACTTTGACGGCTGCATGGGCGCTGCCGTCTGCATCGCCATTCCCTGGATGGTCGATCGCTATGGCGATGAAAGCGACTGGCAGCGGCTCGCCTGGTGGATCCACGACCACCTGCCTTATGCCTCGCTCTGCTTCTTCCCCAAATTATGGGCCTTCAATATCCAATGGCATGAACGGCCGAAGCGGGTAATTCAGAGTTATGTACGCCCGCGCGGCATCCTCACCAAGCAGGGCATGACCAACTGGGAAGGCGATCATTCCGAATGGTATGAAGGTTTTCCGCAACTCAGAAATTGATGCGGTAGCGGATGTGGCCGTCGCTTTTGACGTATGTGTCGTAGAGTGCGCGGGCCGTTTTGTTCTGTTCGCTCGTATGCCAGTAGAGCCGCGACCAGCCGTTCTTTTTGCAGAGTGCCACGAGGTCGTCCATCAGCGCCCGGCCCACACCCTTGCCGCGCACATCCTCGGAAACGAACAGGTCTTCCAGATAGCAGTCCTTGCCGCGGATCCAGGTGCCCTCATGCGTCAGGCAGAGCGTAAAGCCGACGACCGCGCCGTCGAGTTCCGCCATCCGCATGAAGATTGCCGACGCCGGATCGAAGACCCGGCGCCAGGTGGAATCGGTAATGTCGGCATCGACGGTGACCTCGTAGAAGGCGAGATAGTCCGCCCAGAGCGCACGCCAGCGTGCTTCGTCCTCAGGCCTCGCATCGCGGATTGTCACGGTCATGGCATCACCTCGTTTCAGGCGCCGGCCTTGTCGAGCAGCGCCATTGTCTCGTCGGAGAGCTCAAGCGTTGCGGATTTCACCAGGCTTTCAAGCTGGGAAAGGCTCGTAGCACTGGCAATCGGCGCCGTCACGCCCTTCTTGCGCAGCAGCCAGGCGAGCGAGATTTCCGCGGGTTTTGCACCCGTCTCGGCGGAGACCTTGTCGAGTGCCGCGAGGATGCGCATGCCCTTGTCATTCAAATACTGGGCAACGCGGCCCTCGCGCGCCTTGCCCTCTGTATCCGCCTTGCTGCGGTACTTGCCCGAGAGAAAGCCGGCCGCGAGGCTGAAATAGGTAATGACGCCGATATCTTCCTTGGCGCAGAGATCGGCAAGCGGACCTTCGAAGCTCGCACGCTCGTAGAGGTTATATTCCGGCTGTAGCGCCTGATAGCGCGGCAGACCTGCCTTGTCGGCGGCGTCGAAGGAGGCCTGCAGCAGGCTCGCATCATAATTCGAGCAGCCGACGGAACGGATCTTGCCCTGTTCCAGGAGTTTAGCATAGGCACCAAGCGATTCCTCATGCGGCGTATCGGCATCCGGCCAGTGCGACAGATAGAGATCGATATAGTCGGTCTGCAGCCGGCGCAGCGAATCCTCGACTGCCTTCAGGATGTAGCTGGCCTTCAGCGTCTTGCCCTGACCCATGTCCGAGCCGACCTTCGTGATGATGACGGCCTTGTCGCGGGAGATTTTTCCCTTCTTCAGCCACTTGCCGATAATCTCTTCGGAATCACCGCCCTTGTTGCCCGGCACCCAGGCCGAATAGACGTCAGCCGTGTCGATCGTGTTGAGGCCGGCGTCAAAAAAGCCGTCCAGAATGTCGAAGGACGTTTTTTCATCGGCCGTCCAGCCGAATACATTGCCGCCGAAGACGATCGGCGAAATTGAAAGACCTGTTTTTCCAAGCCGGCGCATTTCCATGACGCTCTCCCAAAATGCTGAAGTGATTGAAATCTGAGGAAACGGCAGAACGCCGTTCGCAAGTAACCTAGCGCGGAGTACCCTCGAAGGAAACCAAACTTCCGTGATCGGCCGTCGCGCCATTGCGCCGCATGACAGGGCTGCATAAGGTGCGCCCAGACGATTTCAGGAGGACCTTTCATGCTGCGTTTCGGTATAATTTCAACGGCTAAGATCGGCAGGGACAACGTCGTTCCCGCCATCCAGGACGCGGAAAACTGCGTCATTACCGCGATCGCCAGCCGCGATTTTGCGCGTGCCCGCGAAATGGCAGACCGCTTCTCCGTGCCGCATGCCTTCGGCTCCTACGAGGAGATGCTGGCGTCCGACACCATCGATGCCGTCTATATTCCGCTGCCGACTGCCCAGCATGTCGAGTGGTCGATCAAGGCTGCCGATGCCGGCAAGCACGTGCTCTGCGAAAAGCCGATCGCGCTGAAGGCCTCCGAGATCGACGATCTGATCGCCGCCCGCGACCGCAACAAGGTCATCATCAGCGAAGCCTTCATGGTCACCTACTCGCCGGTCTGGCGCAAAGTCCGATCACTGCTGCAGGAGGGTGCGATCGGCGAGCTTCGTCATGTGCAGGGCGCCTTCACCTATTACAACCGCGACCCCGGCAATATGCGCAACATTCCAGAACTTGGCGGCGGCGGCCTGCCTGATATCGGCGTCTATCCCGTCATCAGCACCCGCTTCTCCACCGGCAAGGAGCCGTCCTGGATCCAGGCGATCACCGAGCGCGATGCGGAATTCGGCACCGATATCTATTCCAGCGTGAAGGCGGATTTCGGYGAGTTCGAGCTGAGCTTTTACATCTCCACCCAGATGGCCGGTCGGCAGATCATGGTTTTCCACGGCACTGACGGTTATATCGAGGTCAAGTCGCCCTTTAATGCCAATCGCTGGGGGCCGGAGGAGATCGAAGTGACCAATCGCGGTCACAGTGAATCCCAGATCATCCGCTTTCAGGACAGCCGCCAGTACAGGTGCCAGGCGGAAGCCTTTGCCCGCGCTGCAGCAGGCGAAAAGGAAGAAATCGTCACGCTGGAAGATTCGAAGCTCAATCAGAAGGTCATCGACGCCATCTACCGGGCCAGCGAGCAGGATGGCTGGGAAGCCGTCTGACCCCTATTCCGCGCGGAAGACGAAGCGAGAATAGCCAAAGAAGCTGAAGAACATCGACGCTGCGGTCGCGAGCACCATTGCGACAAGCGGCTCCAGCGCCGGTAATGATAGAAGCAGCGCCGAATAGAGCCCGTAATTGACGAGGGCGGCAGTGACGCCGACAGAGCCGTAGCGGAAGCCTTCCGCTGCCAGCGACCGGCCGGACCGGTCAAATGTGAAAGTCCGGTTGAAGGCCCATGTCGTCGCCATCGCCAGGACAATGGCGAATAGCCGGGCAATGAAGGGACCGAGTGGTGTCAGATGCAGAAGCAGCGCAAGTACGCCCGCATCGACGATGAAGCCCAGCCCGCCGGCGATCGCGAAACGAACGAGCTTCTTCATGCCGCATCCGCCTTGTTGCCATCAGGCATTATGGACGAGGTTTTATCCTTCAGCGAGACCGGTGCAGGGAAGCTCATATAGTGGATGCGCAACTGTTCGGCCCGCGCCCGCGCAACGGAATCGAGAATGACGCCGGCTGTAAACAACATGATGGAGATCATCGCGAGCGCCGTCGAAAGCACCCAGGTCGGCATGCGGCTGACAAGGCCGGTCGCAAAATATTCCGCCAGCACCGGCCCCATGAAGCCGAGGCTTGCCAGCATGAAGAGCGCGCTGATCGTGCCGAAGAAGGCAAAGGGCCGCGTCTCCTTCATCAGCATGGCGAACATCCACAAGATCTTGCGGCCGTCGCGGAAGGTCGAGAGCTTCGAATGCGAGCCTTCCGGGCGCCTGCCATAATGCAGTTCCAGTTCGCTGACAGGCAATTTCAACCGCGATGCATGCACCGACATTTCCGTTTCGATCTCGAAGCCGCCGGAAACCGCTGGAAAGCTCTTGACGAAACGGCGTGAAAAGGCCCGGTAGCCGGAGAAGATATCGGTGAAGTCGGGCCCGAAGATCGCGCGGTAGAGGATATTGAACAGCCGGTTGCCAAAGGCATGCCCCTGCCGGCCGGCGTCGTCATGCACACCGCGCCGCGTGCCGACCACCATGTCGGCCCGTTCCGTCAGCAGCGTCCGTACCAACTCTTCGGCATCCTCGGGCGCGTAGGTCCCGTCGCCGTCGGCGATTATGTAGATGTCGGCATCGATATCGGCAAACATGCGGCGCACCACATGGCCCTTGCCCTGGCGCCGCTCGCGCACGACCTGCGCGCTGGCAAGCATGGCATGCAGCGCTGTGCCGTCAGTGGAATTGTTGTCGTAGACGTGGATATGCGCATCGGGCAGGGCCGCCCGGAACCCCCTGACAACAGCACCGATCGTCGCCGCTTCGTTGTAGCAGGGAAGCAGAACGGCAATATCAGGACTTTCGCTGAGCGATCGCGCCATGGGGTTACACTCGTTACAAAGAAACCGCGGCGAATTTACTGCATGCAGCGTTAACAAGCCGCTATAGGAACCGAAGCCGTCACGTCCTGTGGTTTACACTTTCTTGATAAGCCAAGGCTAAGGTTTGCCCATCACGCAACCACCTGGCTATCATGATGAACGCAGTGCAGCCGATCGCCAAGGCGCAATCCGCATCAGCCAGGACTGGATTCATCGGCAGAATCCGGCAGATGCTCACTCATCTCCTGCCATCCGCCCTCATCTACACGGTGATCCTGATCGGCATTATCACCGTCATGAAATATGCCGGCGGCCCGGTCGATTATGTCGGCCCTGATAATGACGACGGCATGCGCCTCGTAGAGGTCAGAGATTTCCTGAATGGGCAGGGCTGGTTCGATCTGATGCAGTATCGGCTCGGCCTCGGCGAGGGCACGCTCATGCATTGGTCGCGGCTGATCGACCTGCCGATCACTGCCCTGATCCGCTTTTTCGGCCTCTTCCTCAGCCATGATGCCGCAGAAGCCGCGGCCCTTGTGGTCTGGCCTCTGTCGCTCGTTTTTCCTGCCATGCTTGCCATGGGCCTTGCCGGCAGGCGTGTCGGCGGCCTTGCCGGTATGCACCTGTCCTTCTGCTTTGCCGGTATGGCAATCTATACCGGCAATCGCTTCGCGCCCGGCGCCGTCGATCATCACAATGCCCAGCTCGCGCTCGTCGCAACCATGGTGGCGATGTTGTTCGATGAAAGACAGCGCGCGTGGAACTACGCCGTCGCTGGTGTGTCAGCGGCATTGGCGATCGCGATCGGCGCGGAAACCACACCCTTCGTTGCCACCTATTGTCTGGTGGTGGCGCTGCTCTGGGCCTGGGAAGGCGATCCGTTCGCTGCCGCCACCAAGGCTTTCGGCCTCAGCCTCGCTGTTGCGATCAGCATCCTCTTCTTTGCGACGGTGCCGCCACAACAATATTCGACGGTGACGTGCGACAATCTTTCGCTCGGCTTCTACAGCTTGGCGACGATTGGCGGTGGCCTGCTGCTCGCTTCCGCAGTCTTTGCCAGCCGTCTCGGCCGCGGCCTGCGCTTTGCCGTACTTGCGGCCGTCGGCGCTGCTGTTCTCGGCTCGGCAATGGTCATTGAGCCGCAATGCCTACGCAATCCGCTTGCCGATCTTGATCCCATGCTGGTCGAGCTCTGGCTTCGCAATGTTTCGGAAGCGCAATCCATTCTCGCGCTCAGCCGGACGGATCCCTTTTCCATTGGCGCATTCTATGCGCCCGGCCTGCTGGCGATCGCCGTCTGCATTTTCCGCTCCGTGCAGGGCGATCGCGTGCAGATCCATCTCGTCCTTCTGGCGCTCTTGAGCGTCAGCTGGGCTGTCGCCCTGGTCCAGGTCCGGGGAGCCGTCTTCGCAAACCTTCTGTCCATCCTGCCGCTTGCCCTGCTGATCATCGACGTGCGTCGCATGTCGAACGGCGATAGCGAGAATGCCGCGATTGCCCTCGTCTATATCGTCACGGTTCTGGCAAGCGTACCGGCGGTATGGGCCGTCGGCGGCGCGCTTGTCGAAATGCAGCTCGACAAGACGAATAATGGGGAGGAGGCAGAGCGTCTCTCCTGCTCATCGAAACAGGCGCTCGCTCCGCTTGCCGCCGTGCCCGCTGGTCTGATCTCGGCGCCATCGGAAATGGGCGTGCCAATCCTGCGCTACACCGTCAACCGTGTCCTGTCGGCGCCCTACCATCGAAACCAGGGTGGCATGCTGACCGAGATGCATATCGGTCTGGCTGAGCCGCTGGAGGCGGGAGCATTTCTGAAAGGAGCGGGTGTCACGATGCTTGCGTTCTGCGCGGATGATCTGCAGACCCGTGAAATTGCCAGATTGAAGCCCGATGGGCTCTATGCGCAGCTCGGCAAGGGCATTATTCCGCCCTACCTCGACCCGCTTCCGAAAGCCGCCAACAGCGGCGTCCAGTTCTTCCGTTACCGGCCGACGTCGGACTGAGGTCCTATCTTTTCAGGAATGGACGAGTACGGCCCGCAGGCGATCGGTGGTGAAGAGACCGCCGAGATAAAGCAGCAGACCGGCATTATAGCCGATGATCGTGTAGAGAAGCGCCAGGAATGACACCGCGCCGCCGGAAGCGATTGCGGCGAGAGCAAAGGTCGCGCCGATCAGCATGGCGACCAGCGCAATGACGCTGGCCGAGCGCATGAGGCCGACGGTGAGGCCCAGTGTGGTTGCTGTCAGGATGATCATGTCGTCACCTCTTCTTCAGGTCGTTTGCGAGGAGCCTAGGAGCCCTCCGCTAACAAAAGTTTATTGGCCACCCTCCATGGAAGCTTCAATTGCGGCCATGGTTACGGATGCGTTCACCTGACGGCATTTCCTCCGGCTCGCGCCGGGTACGTGTTTCGATACAAATCAACTCTGTTACAGGCTGAAAAGTTCCGTTACTTTCTCGCTTACGTAAACGGAACTCTCCAGTGACGGCACCGGCATTGAACGAAGCAGCATCACGCTGACAATTCGATCGACGTCGGATCGACTGGTTGTTCGGAAAGAGGGCGAGCCGATACCCAATAAGGTTGAGCAATAGCGACGATAAGATAAGCGATCGCTCCCGCGCCTTTCATCGGCGGGGAATTTTCACTGTCACCAGCATGCTCATTTTCGGGTCAGTGTTCGCCACTCCCTACGAACATGAATAATACTAAGTTTTTTTTGGACGTAGCGATATCCCTATTTCTAGGGTCTTTCGTCGATTTTCGGGTAAAAATACGCCCTTCGACGGAGCCGACCTTCCCGTTCGGGGTCGATCAAAATAGAAAGGGCGGATGAGCAATGTCTTTGACGGCGATTCGCCCACCAATCTTGCGGAATATTCAGTCTCTGAACTGTCCGGTTCCATCAAGCGGACCGTCGAGACAGCCTTTGATCAGGTGCGGGTGCGCGGCGAGATTTCCGGCTACCGCGGGCCGCATTCTTCCGGTCATGCCTATTTTTCGTTGAAGGACGACCGCGCTCGCATCGATGCGGTCATTTGGAAAGGCACTTTTTCCCGCCTGAAGTTCCGTCCGGAAGAGGGCATGGAGGTGATCGCGACCGGCAAGGTCACGACCTTCCCCGGCTCTTCCAAATATCAGATCGTCATCGAGACCCTGGAGCCTGCTGGTGCAGGCGCGCTGATGGCATTGATCGAGGAGCGCAAGCGCAGGCTCAGCGCTGAGGGCCTGTTCGATCCATCGCGCAAGAAGCGCCTGCCTTTCATGCCTGAGGTCATCGGCGTCGTGACCTCGCCCACCGGCGCCGTCATCCGCGATATCCTGCATCGTATCTCCGATCGTTTCCCGGTCCATGTCATCGTCTGGCCAGTCAAGGTGCAGGGGGAGGGCTCCGGCGAGGAGGTGGCGAACGCCATCAACGGCTTTAATGCCATGGAACCCGGCGGTGAGATCCCGCGTCCGGATGTGCTGATCGTCGCGCGAGGCGGCGGCAGTCTCGAAGATCTCTGGAGCTTCAACGACGAAATCGTCGTGCGTGCCGCAGCCGACAGCCGAATTCCTTTGATCTCCGCTGTTGGCCACGAGACGGACTGGACGCTGATCGATTACGCCGCCGATGTCCGTGCGCCGACACCGACGGGTGCCGCTGAAATGGCCGTGCCCGTCAAGGCCGAGCTTGAGGCGCAGACCGCAGGTCTCACTGCCCGCCTGCAGGGCTGCATGAGCCGCCAGATGGATCAGCGCCGCCAGTCCGTTCGCGCTTTGATGCGCGCTCTGCCGTCGCTCGACCAATTGCTGGCGCTGCCCCGCCGCCGCTTCGATGAGGCGGCCACCGGCCTCGGCCGCGGGCTGGAACTCAACACCATCAACAAGCGCCGCGGTTTCGAGCGTGTCGCTTCGCATCTGCGTCCGGACGTGCTGTCGAACCGCATCACCGAGCGTCGCCAGCTTCTCAACGAGCGCATGGCCCGGGCTGAGCGTACCGTCGAGCGTCTGCTCGATCGTTCAAAGTCCCGCATTGAGCGCGCCGAAGCAATTCTCGCCTCGCTTCCGGCGCGGCTGAAGACTCAGACCGATCGTGGCCGCGAGAGGCTCGGCAATCTTTCGCGCCATGCCGATACTGCGATCCACCATCAGCTGACGCGTGCGCGCGCCGAGCTTTCTGCACAGGACCGCGTTCTTCAGTCTCTCTCCTACAAGAACGTGCTGAAGCGCGGTTATGCGGTCATCCGCGATGAGGACAACAGGCCGGTATCGCAGGCTGCCGCACTCTCCGCTGGGATGGGCATCGCCATCGAGTTTGCCGATGGCCGCGTCGGGGCCATGACGACCGAAGGCGGCACTCCACCGGCAGGGTCTAAGAAGCGCACTGCAAGGGGGGGCGAGCCGCCGAAACAGGGAAGCCTGTTCTAGCGATGCACATTCTGCTCGTGCTCGCCCATCCGCTGCCGGAAAGCTTTGCTGCTTCTGTGGCCCGGACCGCTCAGGAGGCACTCGAAGCCTCCGGCCATACTGTCGATCTGCTGGATCTCTATGCCGAGGATTTTGACCCTCGGCTATCGAAGGCCGAGCGGAGCGGCTATTTCGACGTGCCTTACGACACCTCTGCCGTTGCCGGTATCTTGGTTCGTCTTCAGGCTGCTGACGGGCTCGTCCTCGTTTTCCCGCAGTGGTGGTTCAATTTCCCGGCGATCCTGAAGGGCTTCTTCGATCGCATCTTTGCGCCGGGCGTCGCTTTCACCCACGATGCCGCCGGCGGCCGCATCGTGCCGCAGCTCACCAATATCAGGCTGCTCTATGCGCTGACGACGACAGGTTCACCCTGGTGGCTGGTGCATTTCTATATGGGCAATCCCGTCCGCCGCCTGCTGAAGCGCGGCATTGCCAATTTCTGCTCGAAGAAACTCGTATTCCGTATGCTGAGCCTGCACGACATGGACCGCACGACGGATGCCAGACGCAGGGCGCATCTGGAGCGCATCCGCAAGGTGCTCGCGGCCGTCTGACTATTCGAAGTCCGACAGGAATTTCTTCAGCAGCCGATCAAGCTCCGCCTTGTCCTTATCTGTCAGATTGCGCGTCAACCGCTGTTGGTTGGCGACATGGGCGCCGACCGCCTCTTCCACGATCGCCAGCCCCTTCTCGGTGAGCGCAATCAGCACGCTGCGCCTGTCTTCGGGATTAAACAGCCGTTCCACGAAGCCGGCCTTTTCCAGCTGGTCGATCCGGTTCGTCATCGTGCCTGAACTCACCATGGTCATGCCGAGCAATTCTCCGGGCGAAAGCCGGTAGGGCGCGCCGGAGCGGCGAAGGGTCGCCAGCACATCGAAGGCGGAAGAGGAGAGGCCATGCTTGAGCAGTACGTTTTCCACTTCCCGGCCGATATGCGTCGTCAGCCGTTTCAACCGGCCGAAGATCCCCATGGGTTCGACATCCAGCTCTGGCCGCTCGCGCCGCCACTGAGCCAGGATCCGGTCGACGTGATCTTCATTGGTTTTGCCCATGCCGCATCGATATCAGGAGATCTCTTGACGTCAAGATAAAATGCACTATGCTAAATTTATCTTGAAGTAGAGATTCTTGAAATGAAGACAAATGCACGCTATGCCACCGATGTGCTGATGACCGCTGTTGCTCCCGCCGTCTGGGGAAGCACCTATTTCGTCACGACGTCCTTCCTGCCGCAGGATTATCCGCTGACGGTGGCGATGCTGCGTGCGCTGCCGGCCGGTCTGCTTCTGCTGCTGATTGTCCGGAAGCTGCCCACGGGCATCTGGTGGGGCCGCGCCTTCATTCTCGGCGCGCTGAATTTCTCATTCTTCTGGGCGATGCTTTTCGTTTCGGCCTACCGATTGCCGGGCGGCGTGGCGGCCACGGTCGGCGCCGTGCAGCCACTGATCGTCATCGCGCTGTCGCGCCTTTTCCTTGGCAAGCCGATCCGATTCTTCGCTGTCATTGCCGGCCTGATCGGCATGGGTGGGGTGGCACTTCTGGTGCTCAGCCCCAAAGCGGCACTCGATCCTGTCGGTGTTGCCGCAGGTCTTGCCGGTGCCGTCTCCATGGCTTTTGGTACGGTGCTGACCCGCCATTGGCAGCCGCCCGTATCGAGCCTGACTTTTACCTCATGGCAACTGACTGCGGGCGGCATCCTGCTCGTGCCCGTCGCCTTCTTTCTGGAGCCTGCGCTTCCGGTACCGACGGCAGCCAATATATTCGGCATCGCCTATCTCGGCCTCATTGGTGCAGCCTTCACCTATCTGCTCTGGTTCCGCGGCCTGTCACGCATCGAGCCCTCGGCCGCGGCATCGCTTGGTTTTCTGAGCCCCGTCGTCGCAACCCTGCTCGGCTGGCTGGCGCTCGGCCAAAGCCTGACGCCAACCCAGCTTGTCGGTTTTGCCATGGTGCTGGTCAGCGTCTGGCTCAGCCAGCGCAGCCTGATGCCGAAGGCTGCGGTTACGCCCACTCGCCCTGGCGCATCACCGGCACCCGCGAACCATCCGGCTTGATGCCGTCGATATCGACCTTGTCGGAACCGATCATCCAGTCGATGTGGATCAGGCTGGAATTACCGCCCTGCGCCTTGATCTGCTCCTGGCTAAGCGAAGCGCCATCGAGGAAGCACTTCGAGTAGCACTGGCCGAGTGCGATATGGCAGGAGGCATTCTCGTCGAACAGCGTATTGTAGAATAGGATACCGCTCGCGGAGATCGGCGAGGAATGCGGCACCAGCGCCACTTCGCCGAGCCGGCGCGCGCCCTCATCCGTATCCAGCACCTTGTTCAGGACCTCCTCGCCGCGCGAGGCCTTGGCCTCGACGATGCGGCCGCCTTCGAAGCGAACCCGGATATTGTCGATCAGCGTGCCCTGATGCGAAAGCGGCTTGGTGCTCGACACATGGCCTTCCACGCGCAGCGCATGCGGCGTGGTGAAGACTTCCTCGGTCGGGATGTTCGGATTGCAGGTGATGCCGTTCTTCGCCGTCGAGGCGCCACCATGCCATTCATGGCCATCCGCCAGGCCGACAGTGAGATCCGTGCCCGGTCCGGTGAAATGCAGTGCGGCAAAACGTTCGCCGTTCAGCCAGGATGAGCGTTTGGCGAGATTGGCATTATGCTCTGCCCATGCCGCGATCGGGTCGTCGAGGTCGACACGCGAGGCAGCAAAGATCGCCCTGGCAAGCCTGGCGATGGCAATCGCTTCCGGATCGTCGGGGAAGACGACCTTCGCCCAGGAGGGGTTGGGATAGGAGACGATGTTCCAGTTGATGTCGAAGTTGGAGATCTTCTCCAGCGCCGGCTTGTAGGCCGTGGAATTGGCGCGGTTGGCACGGCCGACCTTGCTGGGATCTTGCTCCGACAGGAGCATCGGATTGTCACCGGCAATAGCAAGGCGGGCGGTATCCTTCTCATAGGCCTTCGCCATGCCGTCGTAGAGCCAGCCGGAAGCCCGGTCGAAGCTCTCGTCGCTGCCATATTGGTAGCGCGCCAACGTCGTCTCCTCGTCGGAGTAGAAGGTCGAAACAAGGCCGGCGCCGGCGAGATAGGCGTGTTTGGTGATCAGGCGCACCAGCGGCAGCGCCACGACAGGAGAGGTAATGACGAGATCCTGCCCCTTCTGAAGCTGCAATCCGACCTTGATGGCGACTTCCGCCAGCTTCTCGAGTTTGACGGGATCGACGGAGCTGTGGCTCTGGGGCATGAACGTCATGGGATCAACTGCCTTCTGATATCTACGACGGGAGGTGAAAGACTTAGACCCCTTTACGGCGAAAATGAAGCGCTCCGGCCAATTCATCTCGCCTCAGGCGATCAGCGCCGCAGCTGTCGCTTTCAGTGCTTTTAGCGCGTCCTTGGGGTCCAGCCGCACTTGCAGCCCACGCTGTCCGCCATTGATATAAACCAGCGGTTCGGCCAGCGCCGTTTCCTCGATTGCCGTCGGAACGATCTTCTTCTGCCCGAAGGGACTGATACCGCCGACATGGTATCCCGTCAGCCGCTCCGCATCGGTCGGTTTCATCATATTGGCCGACTTGCCACCAAAGGTGCCCGCGAGCTTTTTCATGCTGACCTCGCGGTCGGAGGGCACGACCACACAGACCGGCTTCCCATCCACCTCCGCCATCAGCGTCTTCAGCACGCGATGCGGCTCCTCACCCAAGGCTTCGGCCGCCTGCAGCCCGACGCGCTCGGCATTCGGATCGTAGTCATAGGTGTGAATTGTAAAGGCGATGCCTGCCTGCGTGAGAACCTGCGTGGCGCGGGTGGTCCTGGACATGACTCAGCCCTCGAACGTCCGCTCGTAAATCTCCGGCTTGAAGCCGATCAGCAGCTTGTCATCAGCTTCCAGCACGGGACGCTTGATCATCGAGGGTTGGTCGAGCATCAGCGCGATCGCCTTCTCGCGGTTGAGGTCCTCGCGAGCAGCGTCCGGCAACTTGCGGAAGGTCGTGCCTGCACGGTTGAGCACCGTTTCCCAGCCTGCCTCGTCGATCCAGCGTTCCAGATGCGCGCGGTCGATGCCGACAGCCTTGTAGTCATGGAAGTCATAGGCAACGCCGTGGTCCTCCAGCCAGCTGCGGGCCTTCTTCATCGTGTCACAGTTCTTGATACCGTAGATGGTAGCGACCATGGGGTTCGATCTCCCTGTTTCGGCAGGGAGATATCACGGCGGATAAGCGCTGCAAACGTCGTTCGGCGTTTATCCCTCGAGCTCTTCGATGAGCGCCGGCAGGTCGGCCACGGTCTCGATAATGTAGTCGGCGCCGGCGGCGATCAGTTTCTCGCCGATCCTTTTGTGCAGCTCGGCCCGCGCCTCCGGCGAAAGCGCATCCACTTCTTCGGGCGTCAGGCCGGCTTCATTGCCGGAGAGCGTTACGCCGACCGTCACGCAGCCGGCGGCAGCACCTTCGGCAATACCCGGTTCCGTATCGTCGACCTTCAGGACGGCAGAGGCCGGATAGACCATCAGATCGACGAAGCATTTGTACATGCCGATCGGCGTCGGCCGGCCGAGCGGCAGGTCATCGGCGCAGATCAGGTTGTCGGGCGCATAGCCCTGTTCGGCGGCAAGCGGCAGCACGCGCTCCATGATCGAGCGCGTATAGCCGGTGGTTGAGCCGATCTTCATCTGCCGCTCACGCAAGTACTCGATCGTCCTCAGTGCGCCCGGTACCAGTGCGCAGTAATTGCTCACGACCGCCTCGTTGAGCGGCACGAAGAGTTCGTAGACCTTATCGATTGCCGATTCGTCAGGGGAGGTACCGCATGCAGCCTGCCAGCGGGCGGCAATATGCGGCTCGGCCAGCATTGCCGCAATATGCGCGCGCTTTGGGAGCCCCATCGGTTTGCGGGCATCGGCGATCGTCACTTCGATGCCGAACTTGCCGAAGGTTTCCACAAAGGCGCCCATCGGCGCGAAGGAGCCAAAATCGATGACCGTGCCGGCCCAGTCGAAGACCACTGCCTTGAATTGCGTCATGCTGCGCTCCCGTAAAGATCTTCGATGGTTTCCTCGCCGATGCCGAAAGCAGTGGATGCACCGCAGCCCGCCGTGACCACGACGATGCGCAACGCGTCGAAAGGCTTGTCGGTGAACCGCCAGCGGTCCGGGGCGGAGGCATAGGTGCCGATCCAACGCTCGGTGATGAAGCGTCCCGGCAGGTTGAGCACGGTGTCCAACTCGTCGAGGATCAGCCTGTCGACCCGCTCCAGCCCAAAGGGATCGGGCGTTTCGGAATAATGATGGCTGTCGCCGACGACGAGCGAGCCGTCCTCCGACTGCGTGACGATCAGATGGATGCCGTTTTCGCGCTCGGGCTTGAATTCCCGGTCGAGCCTCGCCTTGAGCACAGTCGCCTCCGGTAACTCGGCATAGCCGAGATAGCGTCCAAGCCCGAGATCGGACATGACGGCTGTGCCGAGCGAAACCCGTTGCGCCGGAACGACGCGCATCATCTGCAGTTTGCAGCGCGTTACGTTGAAAGCAGCGATCCGGTCGGCAAACAGGCTCTTGAAATCATCGCCCGGGCAGACGACCACTGTTTCCGCCTCGATCACCCCTGCAGTCGTTTCGACTCGCGGCGGTTCGACGGCACTCACCGCCGTGGAGCGGCGGAACTCGATGCCGTATTTGACTTCAAGATACCGCGCGAGCAGGGGAATGGCAGTTCGGGACTCCACGCGCAGCTCATGCGGGCTGTAGAGTGTAAACGGCGCTGCCTCCGGCCGCAGCGCCGGCACGAGCCGCCGTGCTTCGTCGACCGTCAGTCTTTCGCAGCCTTCGCCCATTTCGGTCCGCAGAAAGGCATCGATCACGCCTTCGGATTCGTCGAGCCTCGCTGCCAGCAAAAGCCCGCGCTGCAGGACATCGATGCCGGCCTCGTCCACCACTTCGGCCCAGATATCACGGGCCTTCCGTGCCTTGCCCCAGCAGTCGCCAGCCTGCTGGCCGGTCACCGTCACAAATCCGAAATTGCGCACCGAGGCGCCGTTTGCCTGTGCGTCGCGGTCTATAACCACAACGCGTTTGCCGCGCTTTGCCGCCGCCAGCGCATGCGCCAGCCCGATAATTCCTGCGCCGACGATCGCAACGTCGTATTGCGGCATGAAAGCTCCTTCGCAACATGTCTGCAACGGCTTGGCGGATTATCTTGAAGCCTGTGTGACAGTTGCGCGGAGCCTTACATTCGCGTGTGGAAAAGAACGCCGGTTCAGTTTTCCAGCGCGCCGGCCCTCCGCGTCGCCTTGCTCGGCCGGTCGGCCGCGATCTTCACTAGGTCGCCTCGCCGGCGCACCAGCCGATCGGACGTGCGGGTCAGCAGCAGCCCGCCCTGCGGCGCCAGGATGTGGATATCGCCTTCGGCAAAGCCGGGTCGGGTGATGATCGTCGCCAGAAGCTCTCCTTCAGAAACACGTTCGCCGATATTGCGATGGAACAACACTGTGCCACCCTGCGGCGCGCGCACGATCTCGACATTGTCGAGCGGCACGGCCGGTCCGAAGAAGGTCTTGTCACCGCCTGCCCGGCCGTTGACGACACCACGCCCGATCAGGAATTGCAGCAGGCCTTCGGCGTCTTTTGCGGCCATATCGGGATAGACGTCGCGCCGGCCGCGCAGCTCCACCGTCACCGAAAGCTTGCCCGGAAGCTTTGTCTTGCGCTCGCCTGGCACCTCATATTTCCAGGCAAAACCGACCGCTTCTTCAAAGGCGGAGCTTTCGCCATCAGAAAGCAGCACTGCTTCCATGTCGAGCGCATTGGCAAGGTCCGCTGCCTCCGGCCAGAAGGCCTCATCGATATAGGCATATTGCAGCGATTCATCATCGCAATGCAGATCGAGCACCAGATCGGCCCCGAGTGCCATGTCAATCAGCTTTCGCTTCAATCGATCTGTAGCCGGATAATCATCGAGACCGTCAAGCAACTCCTCCCGGTCGCGAACCGAGATCAGCGGAAAATCCCGATTGAAATTGGTCCGCGATCCCAAATCGAAGCGGCCCTGCAACTCGCCGAAATGCGATTGCGCCGCCCCGATCGGATTTGCCTGCGGCACGAGCGTGATATCGCCGGCGATACGTCCTTCGCTTTCTGCTTGCCCGAGTTGAAGGCAGAGAAAATGCGCAAGCGCCGTTCCCGGCAGTTCATTGGAATGCAACGCGGCCTGGATATAGACCTTGGGCGCCGCCGGATCGCTTCCTCTGAAGCGCATGACCGGCAACCGCCATTCGATGCCGGGCGTATCGCCGGGGATGATGATCTCTGAAACGTCCACTGTCTTGCTCCGCATGTGCATATTGAGTGGGGAGTTTTAGGCGAATCCCCACCCGCGGTGCAAGCGCAGCTCAGCCGATGAGAGGCCACCGGTTGATGACGTGATGCTCGCTCTTCCCATAGATGCTGTGAATCAGCAGGAACTCCTGGACGGTCCAGCGCACAGGTCGGTCAAGCTTTTCAGGCAGCACGGTCTTGCGATCATAGACCATCGTCATGTGCGGCGTCAGATGTCCGCCAACATTATAGGGTAGCCCGGCCTCGTAGAGACCTTCTTGAATTTGGTTGCGAAGATCCAGCAGGCCTTCGTTTTCTTGCCTGCCACAGATGACGAAAGCCTGCGCTTGGCCAGGATGCTTGAAGCTCATGGCCTCGTCGAGAACAATTTCGAACGGCTGGGCACGGACTGTCGCGGCGACTTGTTCAGCGGCGAACACGATATCATCCGGGAGCCGACGGTAGGCGCCAATGCCGTTCAGCGTGACATGAAGCACTGCGTTGGGCCGCGAGGGCCCGGTCAGAGAATGTCTATTGCGATACACTTGCGCGATGTCCAGCGCCTCGGATGCCGCTTCGATGGTTGGACGAAGCGCGAAGAAAATCCTGTCGTGAAATTCTCCGACAAGATCGGATTTCTTCTGCGGGCCTGCGCTATTCGGATCGAGTGGAAAATGAGGCATTTGAACTACGGACTACATCGCCCGCCTCCTTGTTTCGACAAGGAGGAGCATACCCGGATTGACATTATAGTCAAGAACAAAACATGAACAAAATATTTTTTGGGGATATTAAAGACTGAAACGGCTGCCGCAAGGCAGCCGTTTGTTGGCGTCAATCGAGCGTTGAGACAAGTCTTATGCAGCGTTCTTGACGAGCTCAGCCGCCTTCTTGGGAGACCTGGTGCGGGCTGCCTTCGGCGGCGCGAGACGAAGAACATCGTCTGCCAGCAAGCGGGCATTGTCTTGCGCCTTGTCGAGATTGCTGACACGGGCAGGATCCATCGTGTAGAGGCTGCCGCCGGAAACGAACATGTCGCGATAGGCCGCGCGCTCGATCAACGCCGTGTCGATGACGTTCACCTCCTGCTTGGCGAGCAGACCCTTTACGGCGAGCAATGCGCGCGTCGTGATGATCGAGCTGATGCGGGTCAGCACGACCGAATGCGGGATGAGAATATCATGCTGGGCCGCAAGCTGCTTCAAGATCTCAAGCACCTGCGCGCCGCCGACGGCATCCATGGCGCAGCCCTGCACCGGAACCATCACATGATCTGAAAAGCCGATGGCCTTCGCCATCAGCGGGGTCATCCCGGCCGGCAGGTCGATGATGACATAACCGCCCCGTTTCTTGAGGTCCTTGATCTGCTGTTCGATCGTATCTTCACTGACGCCTGGCATGACGGCGAAATTGGCTGCTTCCCCTGTCAGGCGGTGCCAGCGTGTGGCCCATTGCTGAGGGTCTGCATCCAGAACGGAAACGCGATGGCCACGGCGAGCCAGTTCTGTGGCAAGAACGAGGGCGACCGTCGTTTTGCCGGCGCCTCCTTTCGTATTCGCAAAAGTAAGTGTTGGCATCGATTACCTCGGGTTGATGAGTTGGCGGCACTCATCCCTGAGAGAGACGCGTCTCGGGCTTAAAGGACAGCGGCTTTCGCAGTGATGAGTTGAAAAGGTCAAACAGCAACCTTGCGTGGCGCTGTTTTATCCTGCTGTCCGAGGTTGATTTTTTCTGGGTGTAATCGGTTGGTGGCGGGCAGTAACCCTTCTCGGCGCCTTATTTGATAGCGTAGCCGCCGCGAAGCGATCGCAGCTCGGCTTCCGATCGGATTACGGCAAGCGTCGCCTGCGACCTGCCGGGCGTCAGTCGCGCGATATGCACAGCCCCGCGAGAAGCGGAGCGGAGGCGGCGAGCCTGCGGGATACGAACTCGGTAAAGAGCTGCACGCGCTTCGTCTTGCGCGTCTCCCCCTGTGTGAGAAGCCAGAGCGTTCCATACATGTGCAGGTCGGTGCCCGGCACCCTCACCAGTAAGGGGTCGGCATCTCCGACGAAGCACGGCAGTGTTGTGATCCCGAGCCCTTGCCGCACAGCAACGATCTGCGCCTCGGCGTCCGTAATCCTGAATGGACCCCCCGCGGTGCGAACCTCACCCTCGCTGGCCCAATCCGGAATTCCATGAATGCTTATGACGATCCACCGGATGGGATCAGGCGCGCCCGCACGCCATGCGGCTAGTCGGTCGCGGGACATGTAGACTCCACCGAACAGCTCCGGTCCCTTCAGGCCGTGAAGATTGAGCGGCAGCGTTTTGCGGTCGTAAACGACGCGGATCGCCACGTCGGCCTCTCTGTTCGTAAGATTTGCCAGCTCGCCGGACGACGAGATTTCCATCTCGATGTCCGGATGCAGGCGCGCGAAATCGGCGAAATCCGGCATGAGCAGGTGTGTCGCGAGTGTCGGAGCCAACGTCACCCGCAGAAGCCCGCGCACGCTTTGGTCGCGCCCGAAGACGCGCGTCTCCAGCTGGTGTGACGACGCTTCCATCTGGTTGGCAAGCTCGAGGACCTCCTCGCCCGCAGCCGTCAGGCGATAGCCCGAAGGCAGCTTTTCGAACATCCGCGCCCCGAGGCGTTCTTCGAGCTGTGCGATGCGTCGCAGCACGGTCGAGTGATACACCCCGAGGCTCTCGGCGGCAGCCCGCACTGAGCCTCCGCGCGCCACAGCCAGAAAGTAGCGAATGTCATCCCAGTCGATCATGGTGCAATCCTGCACCGCCCGGTGCGCCTTCCAAAGCCGTCTCTACTGCATCGTACTGCAGTATTGGTGGTCATCAAAGGCCATGTTGACAAGCGCGATATCGACTGTCGCGGCCAGCATCATTCGTCCGGCCGGATCGATTTTGCACCACCGATGTGCGCGCTTCCGCACTCACCGCCTGAATCCTGCGGACCTATGTTGAGGGTCTCGGGGCGTCCCCGAACGACCAGGGGCAACGAAGGATGCATGACATGAACAGACTGAATGGAAAGACTGCCGTTATCACCGGTGGCGCTACCGGCATCGGCCGCGCCGCAGCAAAGCGCTTCATTGACGAGGACGCCTTCGTCTTCATCTTCGGCCGCCGGCAAGATGCGCTCGACGCGGCTTTGGCGGACCTCGGGCCGAATGCCCGCGCGGTGAAGGGCTCGGTCTCCGATTTGGCCGACCTCGACCGACTCTACGCGGCGGTGGCGGCCGAGCGCGGAACCCTCGATATCGTCTTTGCCAATGCCGGGGCGGGAAGCCCGCTTCCGCTCGGCAAGATCACCCCCGAGCACATCGATGAAACTTTCGACACCAATGTGAAGGGTACGATCATGACGGTCCAGAAGGCGCTGCCGCTGATGGGGGAAGGCGGTTCGATCATCCTGACCGGCTCTAGCGCCGGCACCACGGGCGCCCCGGCATTCAGCGCCTACAGCGCGAGCAAGGCGGCAGTGCGCAACCTCGCGCGGACCTGGGCGGAAGACCTTAAAGGCACCGGCATCCGTGTAAATGTGCTGTCGCCCGGGGCAACGGCGACCGAACTGGCGAAGGAAGCGCTCGGCGAGGAGGGCCAGAAGGTCTTCGCCTCGATGACCCCGCTTCAGCGTATGGCCGATCCGGCGGAGATCGGAGCGGTGGCTGCATTTCTCGCGTCGCCGGACAGCAGCTTCATGACCGCCAGCGAGGTCGCGGTAGACGGCGGCCTCGCGCAACTCTGACGCGTTCCGCCGGGCTAGGCCGGGGGATCAATATCAACACGGAGAAGTATTATGAGCTATGCGATTATAGGATTCGGTGCGGTAGGCCAGGCTCTCGCCCATACCTTCGCCCGTAAAAACATCGACGTGGCCGTCGCGAGCCGCCGGCCGGCCGAGGCGTTGGCGCTGCAGGCTCGGGCGATTGGACCCGGGGTCGTCGCCAAGTCGCTGCGGGATGCACTCGAGGCCGACACAATCATCTTGGCGGTCCCGTTCGGTGAGCATCGCGAGGTTGCGAAGGCCCTGCCGAGCTGGGAAGGCAAGACAGTCATCGACGCCACGAACGCCTTTGGAGTTCTCGTTGAAGAGCTGGACGGTCTCCCGTCCTCCGCCTTCGTCGCGAAGGCGTTCACCGGCGCCAAGCTCGTCAAAGGTTTCAATCACCTGGTTGCGGCCACCTTGGCCGCCGATCCGATCGTCGAGGGCGGACACCGGGTCGTCTTTTTGTCGAGCGACGACGAGGACGCGATTGCTCCCGTGGCGGCCTTGGCCAAACGACTCGGGTTCGCACCCGTCACGCTCGGAAAGCTCAGCGAGGGTGGCGCGCTGGTGCACGCACGCGGCCGCACTTGGGGCCAGCTCATCTTCCAGGATTTGTTCAAGAAGGAGCAGTAATCGATCTGCGACCGTGTGATCGACGCCGAGAATTGGTCGCGCGCTAGCTTCTTCTAGCAGCGCGCGACCGAGTATTTGAAGGCCACAAAGTCGCGTAGGTTGGGGTGGGCCTGACGGCGCATGGGCGCCGTTCGAAGAGCGGGGAGACGCCCGACGGAGCGGCAGATCTGCGGGGCGCCTGGAACCTATCGACTGCTATCGATGGCCCCAGGGTTCGCTCGAATGTCCTCTGCTTCCGATACTACTCCCCTTCACTCCCACTCGATCGTGCCCGGCGGCTTGCTCGTCACATCATAAACGACGCGGTTGATGCCGCGGACTTCGTTGATGATGCGGGTGGCGGCGCGGCCGAGGAATTCCATATCGTAATGGTAGAAATCCGCCGTCATACCGTCGACGGAGGTGACGGCGCGCAGTGCGCAGACGAATTCGTAGGTACGGCCGTCGCCCATGACGCCGACGGTCTGGACAGGCAGCAGCACGGCGAAGGCCTGCCAGATGGCGTCATAGAGGCCGGCCTTGCGGATCTCGTCGAGATAGATCGCATCGGCTTCGCGCAGGATCTCGAGCTTTTCGCGGGTGATGCCGCCGGGGCAGCGGATAGCGAGGCCCGGACCCGGGAAGGGGTGGCGGCCGATGAAGCTGTCAGGCAGGCCGAGTTCCTTGCCGAGGGCGCGCACTTCATCCTTGAAGAGCTCACGCAGCGGCTCGACGAGCTGCATCTTCATGCGCTCCGGCAGGCCGCCGACATTGTGGTGCGACTTGATGGTGACGGAGGGGCCACCAGTGAAGGAAACGGACTCGATCACATCGGGATAGAGCGTGCCCTGGCCGAGGAAATCGGCGCCGCCGAGCTTCTTGGCTTCATCCTCGAAAGTCTCGATGAACAGGCGACCGATGATCTTGCGCTTGGTTTCCGGGTCCGAGACGCCTTCGAGTTCGCCGATGAAGCGATCGGCTGCATCGACATGGATCAGGTGCAGGTTGTAGTGCTCGCGGAACATGGCGACGACGCCCGCCGCCTCGTCCTTGCGCATCAGGCCGTGGTCGACGAGGATACAGGTCAGTTGGTCGCCGACCGCCTCGTGGATGAGCAGCGCCGCAACGGAGGAGTCTACACCGCCCGAAAGGGCGCAGATGACACGCTTGTCGCCGACCTGTTTGCGAATGTCGTCAACCGCCTTCTGGCGATAGGCCGACATGGTCCAGTCGCCCTTGATGCCGGCAATGTTGTGAATGAAGTTAGCGATCAGCTTTGCGCCATCAGGCGTGTGCACGACCTCCGGATGAAACTGCACGCCGTAATATTTGCGTTTCTCGTCGGCGATGAAGGCGTATGGCGCGTTGGAGGAGGTTGCAACAACCTCGAAGCCCTCGGGCAGTCTCGTCACGCGGTCGCCATGGCTCATCCAGACCTGATGGCGGGAGCCTTTGGACCACAATCCCTCAAAAAGAGCGCAGTCCTCATCGACTTCGAGGAAGGCGCGTCCGAATTCGCGGTGATGACCGCTCTCCACGAGGCCGCCGAGCTGCATGCACATCGTCTGCTGGCCGTAGCAGATGCCGAACACCGGAAGGCCGCTGTCGAAGATGATCTGCGGCGCCCTTGGCGATCCTTCATCCACCGTCGAGGCCGGGCTGCCGGACAGGATCACGGCTTTCGGCTGGAGGCGATTGAAGCCCTCTTCGGCGGACTGGAAGGGAACGATCTCGCAATAGACACCGGCTTCACGCACGCGTCGTGCGATGAGCTGGGTCACCTGGCTGCCGAAATCGACGATGAGAACGCTATCGGGATGTGCTGTCTGGGTCATGGCGAGCCTTTAATGAAAAGCGCCTCTGCTTGCAATCCGGGAATTCGGCCGAAGCCGGGTTTTATTGTCCCGATTGTCCCTGTTTTCAGCCCTTAGAACCAGAAAACGCCATCTTCCAGAGCAGTAAACAGACTGTCGACGGCATAGGAAAGTTTGCGGTCGACGATGTGCAAATATTCTGTCCAGCCGGAAATATGCTGTAGCTCGACTGCACCATCCGAAATGCCGCGAAGGCCGATCAGGGGCAGCTTGTAGCCCTGGCAGGCGCGCAGCACTGCATAGGTTTCCATGTCGACCATGTCGGCTGCGATATTGGCATAGGCCGCACCGGAGACGACATTGCCGCCGGTCGAAAGGGTGGCTTCGGGAACACCGGGAATGCGCAGCGGCAGATCGAGGTCTGCCGGCAGGTCGAGGAAGGGCGTCTTGCCCTTTTCGAAGCCGAGAGGCGAGGCGTCCATGTCGCGGTAGGAGACGGAGGTAACCTGATAGACCTCGGTCTGTTGCAGCCGCGCCGAGCCGGCCGAGCCGAGCGATACCACGAGATCGGGCAGATCGTCGGATGCATCGAGACGGGAGAGCGACTTGGTGAGGGCGATCGCCGCCTCGACCGGGCCGACGCCAGTCATCAGCGGCTCGATGCGTGAGCGCAGGAACGGACCATATTCGGCCTCTGCGGCCATGACGAACAGGATGGATTTGCCTGCGACCGACTTCAGTTCGAATTTCATCCCGTAATTCCCTCTCTTCCGCGGATAACCATCATCGTGCCGGTCATGGATGCGATGAGCTTCGCAGGCCCATCGCTGATCGCATAACCTCGCCCATCGGCGACGATGATGTTGGAGCCGGGTTTCGTGATCTCGCCCCTGAAGAGGAAGCGTTCGCCGCGCCCCGGCGACATGAGGTTGACCTTGAACTCGATCGTCAGGATCGAGGCGTCAGGATCGATAACGCTGTAGGCGGCAAATCCGCACGCCGAATCGAGCGCGGCGGAAATGATGCCCGCGTGCAAAATGCCGTGCTGCTGTGTCAGTTTGACGTCGAAAGGAAGCTCGATTTCCACCACGCCGTGCTCGACGCGTGTCAGCTCCGCGCCGATCGTGTGCATTGCCGCCTGGCGGGAAAAATTCTGGCGGATCCGCTCCCGGAAATCGCCCCTGTCGGTATTGTTCATCGCAGTCCCTCTCGCAGCCGCGAAAGTGGCATGACCGGCCGGATTCGACAAGGTTTCAATCCGGCTTACGATGTTTTTGTCTTTCGGTCGAATTTCGATCACGCGGCTCTCTCTGGTCATCTATTCGACTGGATCGTTTCCGCCCAGGGAGCCACGCCAGTCGTTTCACGGACGGCCTGCAGCATCCGCGGCAAGCTCGGCCTGTTCGATGCTCCGGCGCAATTAGTCGCCTAGAAAGACGACGGATACACATCTTGTCATGGGCGCGACGACTGAATTTCCGCTTCGTCGCGTCCGTCCTGGGATCATCCCGAAACCTCTTCTGAATAAGGGCCCGCAGGATTATGATCGACCGAAGCTGAGGGCGAGCCGATGAAGAGATTTTCTCAATCTGTGGACGATTATGAGGCGTGGCTGGCAAACGAGCTGCAGGGCGAGCTCGTGCAGGAGGATCTCGACGAGAAACACCGGAAGATGTGCGACGAGGCCTTCGCATTCTTGCGCGCCACCTACTGGCGTTGGTCCGAGATCATCTACGACGTCAGGCCCGAGCTTGCCGACATGCCGCAAGTGCTGTCGATCGGGGATACGCATCTGGAGAATTTCGGGACCTGGCGGGATATCGAGGGACGGCTCGTCTGGGGTGCCAATGATTTCGACGACGCGGCGATCATGCCCTACGGGCTGGATCTCGTGCGGCTGGTGGCAAGCGCCGTTCTGGCTCAGTCGGATGACGGGATTTCCGGCAGGGCGATCGCCGAGCTCATCCTCGCTGGCTATGTGCGCGGCCTTGAGCACTCGGCTCCGGTCATCCTGGAGCGCGATCATCCTTGGCTCCGCGACAAGCTTTTGCTTTCGGAAGATGAGCGGAAAGACTTCTGGGAAAAATGCGATAAGCGCAAACCCGGCAAAAGGCCGGCACCCGGCCGTTTTGTCGAGGCCTTGAAAAATGCTCTGCCGAGGGGTTCGGGAAATGCCACACCTGTACCGGTGACGAAGGGGACGGGAAGTCTCGGGCGGCCGCGTTTCATCGCCTATGTGAAGGAGTGGCGCGGCGGCCCGGTGTTGCGTGAAGCCAAGGCCCTTGTGCCCTCCGCCTGGTCTTTGGCCAGATCAGGAGATCACGTCATCAGAACCGGCGTCATCGCCGCCGGACGGATGCGCAGCCCCGATCCCCATTTCGTTGTAACCGGTCGCATTCTCGTTCGCAGGCTTTCGCCCAACAGCCGCAAGATCGAGATCAAGAGCGATGCGAAGACCCTGTTGAACGGCTCGATGCTGGAACTGATGGGCTTCGAGATCGCCAACTGCCATTCAGATGACGCAGCAAGTGTTGCGGCAATTCGCAATGATCTGCGCTCCCGCGGCGAGAACTGGCTTTACGAGGCGGCGCGGGCAACCGCGGAAGCCACTGAAAGGGACTGGAAGGCTTACCGTACGGACGCTTGCTGAGCGATGCGCACGATATGCTGGTCCCAGGCGACATCGCTTTGAGCGGAAAGGAAATTGCCGTCATAGGATGAAACGACAAAACCATCAGGTGCCGGCGCAATGCCCGCGGCATCGGGAATGCTTTCCTCGCGCAGTACCTTGCCCGTCTTCCCATCAATGGTGACGGACGCACCGGCGATCGGCGAGGTGACACCGACGAGCCCTTCCTTCCGGTTGACGGCGATCGCCCCGACATAATTGGCAAGTAGCCGTGTCGTCTCCTCGGGCAGGTCTATGAAAACAAGATCCTCGCCCTTGGCGAAATGGCCGACGAGCGGCGGTAGATCCTTGCGGTGACCTTCGTATTGGCAGGCAAACCAGATGCGGCCGCTGGCGTCGATATCGACATGGCGTGTGGAGACTGACGACCATTGCGGCGGCAGCGTGTGTTTTTCGATCAGTGCGCCGGTCACCGCATCGATGAGCGCCAGCGACGGCTGCATATTGCCGAGATTGAGCTTGGTGCGGCCGAAGTCCGGATGTGTCTCGATGCCGCCATTGGCGACGATGAGCATGCGGCCGTCATCGGAAACCGTCATGTCGTGCGGGCCGACGCCATAGGTCTCATACTCACCGATGCGGGCAAAACGGTTCGTCGCATCGTAGAGGCCGATCATGCCCCTGTTATTGTCGAAGTCGTTCTCGCTGGCATAGAGCAGCCGTCCATCCGGCGAAAAGGCGCCGTGGCCGTAGAAATGCCGGTCCTCCGGCGAGGTGATGACGATGGGCTCTGCCTGGTTCCGGGGATCGAAGATCATGGCGAATGTGCCGGGCCGGCGCGCAAAGGCGACGGCGCGGCCGGTGGCGCTGCTATGGGCCATGCCGTGGGCGCGGGCGGGAAGCGTCACCTGATCGACGATCTCGCCACGCTCGGTGACCGTTGCCACGGCGAAGGAGCCGTTGGCGGCACGGATGCCGGAGGCATAGACGGCATCGGCGCGGTCGAGCGCCAACAGCGCCTGCGGCTTCAGCGCGGCCAGGAAGCCGATGCCGGCGGCCTTGATGAAACCGCGTCTGTCGATGGCGGCGCTGCGCCACACTGGCTCAGTCCCCGTCCGAGAAGGAGAAGCCGGCCGAAAGGCCGATCGCGGCGCCATACTGGTCGCTGATCGTGGTGATGAGGTCGCGGCTCTCGGTCAGCAGCGTATCGAGCTTGGCCTTTTCCGCATCGCTGACGGCGATTTCGATATCCGGGTTCAGCTTGGAGACGCTGTCGATGATCGTCTTGAGCTTGGTGTCGATCGCATCGGCAACCTGCTTCTTCTCCGGCGGCAACAGCTCGGCCATGCCGGCCTTCTGCCAGAGCGTCCGGATGCCCTCGAGATTGGCAGCCATGGACTTCCACGTGTTTTTGGACCGCCAGTAGATCGCCATGCGCGGGCGAGCAGGCGTATCCTTGCCCTTGTAGAACTGCTCCAGCCGCTGATCGCGGACATTCTCGGCGCCGTGGACGAGGATGCCGAGAAGGGCGGTGACGGCCTCCTTGTTGTCCATGAAATCGTCGCTCTGCGGGCCGGGATGCTTCCAGCTCGCCTGCACGCCGTCAGGCTTTTCCCAGGCGGCGACCACTTCGCCGGCCTCTCGCTGGATATTGCCGGCGACCGCTTGGCCGTAGAGGCAGCGGAAGCCGCCCTTCTGCTTGATGAGATCTTCAGAACCGCTGCCGTAAAGTACATATTCGAGCGCGGTCAGGCCCTGCAGGGCCACACTTTTGCCGGCGATGGCATCGACGGCCGTGTCCTTCGGATCGGCCTTGGCGATAAGCGCCTGCACCTGCTTGAGGCCGACGCCCTTGCGGTCGGGATAGAAGAGGATGTGTTCGAAGAGATTGTCCTGGATGACCGGGCCTGTTTGCACGATCTCGATGGTCGACCAGTAACGGATCGTATCGTCGAAAGTGGATTTGGCGCGGTCGAGCGTCTGCTGCGTGCCGGATGCGCAGAGATCGTTCATGGCGGTCGTCAGGCGTGCGGCCGATTGCTGCATGTTGCGGTAGCCGGGGCGGATGACCTCATCGACGGCGCGCTGCATGACTGAGGGCACGGCATCCTCGTTGAGGCCCGAAGCGGGCGGTGCGGCGCTCTGGGCGGCTGCCGATGTGGCAAGGCCGGTCAGGGCGAGGCAAAGGAGGGTATGCCAAGGGCGCATCAGAGTGACTCCAGGAATGTAATCAGGGCCTCTCTATCGTCTTTTGACAGCGAGGAGAATGCGTTACGGGCTTTTTCAGCTTCGCCGCCATGCCAGAGGATCGCTTCGGTGAGATTTCTGGCGCGGCCGTCATGCAGGAAGAAGCTGTGTCCGCTGACAGTCCGGGTCAGTCCTATACCCCATAGCGGAGGCGTGCGCCATTCACGTCCGCTGGCAAGTCCTACTTGCTGTCCGTCCGCCAGGCCATCGCCCATGTCGTGTAGCAGGAAATCCGAATAGGGCCAGATAAGCTGGAAGGATTGGGCCTTCTCAGCGGTATCGCGGCGGGTGACGAACTTCGGCACGTGGCAGGAAATGCAGCCGGATTCGTAGAAAAGCTGCTTGCCGCGCAGGGTCCCGGCAAAGCTCGCCTTGCGGCGTGCCGGCACGGCGAGGTTCTCTGAATAGAAGGTGACGAGATCAAGCACAGGGTCCGGGGCTTCCTCGTCGCCGAGGCGTTTCTGCACGCCATCAGGCATGCCGAGACATTTTGTCTCGGCCGCAGTGCAATCGCCATACGCATTGGGCGCGTCCGGCGTCGAAATGCCGATGTCGTTGGAAAAGGCGTCGGCGCTTTGGTCGCGTACCGTGGCGTTCTGCGCCTTCCAGCCGAAACGGCCGAGCGCAATCTTGCCATTACGGTGGTCGCGCACGATGGCCGCCTTGCCGGAGATTCCATCGTGATCGAGATCGGCAGGGTCGGCGTGAGCGAGAATATCTGCCTCGGGGATCGCCTGGATCAGCCCGAGGCCGATCATCGCCGGGGCAACGCGCGCAGAGATCGTCGTCGCCGGATCGAACGGACCATAGGCAAGGTCATTGGCGGAATAGACAGGCTTGCGCAGGCTCACCGTCTCGCCGCCGGCAAGTGCCGCGATCTCCTCTGTATAGCTGACGGCAATCTTGCCTTCGGCGGCAAGCCCGGGAACGGCAAGATCCTGAAGCTGGTGGCCGTAAACCGGATCGGGGAAATTGACGACATCGGCCCCGGCGATCGCTTTTTCTTCCTCAGGTGTTTTTGCCGCACGGGCTACGCGAAGGACCATCGACGTGGCGCTCGGACCACCCTCCGGTGGTTTGCCGCGGCCGTCATTGGCGTGACAACTCATGCAGGAGCGGGCATTGAAAAGTGGGCCGAGCCCGTCGGACGCTTGCGTCGAGGAGGGTGCAGAGACCCAGAGTTTGCGGAAGAGTGCATTGCCGAGTCGGAAATTCTGTTCTTCCTCGAAGGGAATATTAGCGGCGATATGCGAGAAGCTGTCTTCGGTGATCGGATCGATGGAGGTCGCTGCACCCGCCTGCATCGCCTCATAGGGTTCAGCCTTGGTGAAATCGCCGGTCGGCCGCGTGACATCGGCGACGCGCTTCAAATCCGCACTGGAAAGATCGGTACGTTCAGCCGGAAGGTCGAAGGCGCCGGCTATGGCGACGGGCAGCCCGGCAACCAAAGCGCAGAAAGCTGCGCTGATAAAAAGACGTCCGACCGGGTTATGCGACATTTCAAGGATCCGGGCCGCTCCGGGTTCGGAGCGGCCCGCCTTTTTGCTTATTTGAAGACAGCGTTAGGATTATCCAGGCTGTCGGAACCTTCAAGCTCGACGGTGCCGAGGTCAAGTGCGGCAATAACGCGCTGGACCGACTTCGTCTGGTCAATGAGGCCGTCGATGGCCGCTTGAACGACAGCGTTGCCTTCTTTGTTGCCCTCGCCGATCATCTGGTCGTACTTCTCGACCGTCTCGCCGCGCTTGGCCATGGCATGCATGGCATCCAGCGTCTTGTTGAGCTTGCCGGTCATCTCGGCGTCCAGAGCCTTATCCTTGGCTGAAACGAGGTCGTGCAGCGACGGGCCGGCCAGCTTGGTGCCGTCGACGCGGGTATATTCGCCCGTATAGGCGGCGGCGATGCCGATCGCGTCGTTCAGATGCGAGTTGTAGGTGTTGTCGGAGAAGCAATCATGCTCTTCTTCCGGATCGTGCAGCAGCAGGCCGAGCTTCATGCGCTCGCCGGCAAGCTCACCGTAGGAGAGTGAACCCATGCCCGTGAGGATGGCGACGAGGCCAGCCTTCGGATCGGCTTCGACATGCTTTGCGGCTTCTCCATCCGGCGCCCAGTCGTCGGTCATTTCCTGCAGGTCGGAAACGAGCAGCGTGGAGGCCGACTTCAGATAGTCGGCGCGGCGGTCACAATTGCCGTGCGTGCAATTCTTCAGGTCGTAGTCGCTGGCTGGACGTTCGCCGGCGCCAGGCCCCGTGCCGTGCAGATCCTGGCCCCAGAGCAGGAATTCGATGGCGTGGTAGCCGGTCGCGACGTTGGCTTCGATACCGCCGGCCTCAGCAAGCGTGCCGGAGAGGAACTCCGGTGTCAGCTTGGAGGCGTCGACATCCTTGCCGTCGATCTTGATCGTCTTGTTGGCGATGACGTTTGCGACATAGAGGGAGTTCTCGTCGCTTTCCGTGCCATAGGAGGGATCGACATAATCGATCAGGCCTTCGTCGAGCGGCCATGCGTTGACCTTGCCTTCCCAGTCGTCAACAACAGGGTTGCCGAAACGATAGACTTCGGTTTGCTGATAGGGAACACGTGCCTTGATCCAGGCGTCCTTGGCGGCCTTCAGCGTGGCATCATCAGGCGACTTCAGAAACGCGTCGATGGCCGCGTCGAGCGCCTTGGCTGTTGTCAGCGAGTCTTCGTACTTCGCATGTGCGACTTCAGCATAATGCTTCACGACAGCCGCTGCGTCGGTTGCCGCATGGGCGGGAAGGGCGAGCAGGGCGGCGGGGGCAATCGCCAGCGCGGCTGCGCGGAATGTGCGGTTGAGCTTCATGATCCTCTCCTGTGACGGATTTCCGTCTGAATCCGGCAATCGTCTCTTCGCGCAAAAGCAAACTGGTGTCAAACACTCTAGTTTGGAATGGTTTTAAGGATGGATTTACTGTGTTCAACCTGGCTGGCGGAAGAACATTTGCCCGAAAATTCAGCGCGTTCTGCTGTTGTGTCATCTGGCACATGCCGGTCACGCCGCGTTTTCGATTTCCGCGGCAGACCGGCCCGCTCAGCGGTTCCTTTTGAGGCGGCAGAAGAAGAAGCCGTCCGTATCCGTCGAGGCCGGCGTCAGGGTGATCGTCTTGCCGTCGGAAGAGCGTGGGCGTGTGCTTTCCTTGCCGAACAGGCTGTCCCAGGCCGGCAGGGCATTGACGATTTCGAAATCGCCGTTGTCGGTAGCAAAGCGCCGCACCTGCTCTTCATTTTCCTGCGGCAGCACCGAGCAGGTAACGTAGACCAGTTCGCCGCCGGGGCGCACAAAGCTGCTCGCTTGCGTCAGCGCGTCCTGCTGCTGGGCTTTGCGCTCGTCGAGGTTCTTGGTTGTCAGCCGCCATTTCGTATCCGGGCGTCTGCGCCACGTGCCCGTACCGGTGCAGGGTGCATCGACCAGCACCTTGTCGCAGCGGCCACGCAGGCTGGACAGGCCCCTGACATCGTCATGGACCTGAACGTTGCGCGTGCCGGCGCGCTTCAGCCGCTCGATGATTGGTGCCAGCCGCTTGCGGTCGGCATCATAGGCGTGAACCTGGCCCTTGTTGTGCATGGCGGCCGCCATTGCAAGCGTCTTGCCGCCGCCGCCGGCGCAGTAATCCAGTACCTGCTCGCCATCCCCAGCCAGCACAAGATCGGCAACAATCTGCGATCCCTCGTCCTGCACTTCGAACCAGCCTTTCTGGAACGAAAGCTCCGCAGTGACGTTTGGAAGACGTGAGGCACCTTCACCGGCGGCAATCCGGATGCCGTGGCGTGCGATCTTGGCCTCCTTCGCGCCGGCGCGTTCCAGCGCCTTGACGGCCTTTTCGCGGGTGGCCTTCAGGATATTGGCGCGCAGATCGAGCGTCGGGCGCCCGGCAAGCGCCTGCGCTTCGATAAGCCAGCCGTCGCCGAAAGCTTGTTCGAAGGAGGATTGGACCCAATCGGGAATATCGCCCTGTACATGCAGGGGCGCGTCGGAAAGAGAGCGGCTCGTAAAGGCCGCGAGCGCCTCAGTCGAAAGCGGCGTTGGTGCGAACTTGTCGTCGGCAAGTTCGGCAGCCAGCGTTTCCGGCGTGAAGCCCCACTGGCGGAACATGACGGCGTGCCCAATGGCAACAGCACTATCGTCGTCCATCAGGAAGGCGTGGGAGAGGCGCATGCGCAGCGCGTCATAAACGATATTGCCGATCGCCGCCCGGTCGCCGGAGCCGGCGAAACGGTGGGCAAGGCCCCAATCCTTCAGCGCATCGGCGACAGGCCGTTTGCGGGCATCGATATCAGCCAGAACCGAAATCGCCCCTTCGAGGCGGCCGCCCAAACGCATTCAAACTTCTCCTATTGCCTTGGCTGGTGAACGATCCGCGCAAATGAGTCCCAGGAAGCCTGCCAAGGAAACCTGAGTGACTGGGCGGATTGTTCACAAGTCCCAACCGCGTGGTTACCCGCGATTGACGGCAAGAGCAAGCGCCGCATCCGGCGCAGGGATTTCGCGGAGGACCTGGCCTCAGCTCATGATTTCGTAGCAGACCTTCGCAGTACCTGTAGAGACCATGCCGATGTTCTGCGCGGCAGCGCGTGACAGATCGAGCACGCGACCGCGGATGAACGGACCACGATCATTGATGCGAACGACGACGCTGCGGCCGTTGTTGCGGTTGGTGACCTTCACCTTGGTGCCGAACGCCAGAGAACGATGTGCGGCAGTATAGATGGCCGGGTTCATGCGTTCCCCGGAAGCAGTTTTGGAGCGAAGTGCGTACCACGAAGCACCGCCACATCCGTTACCAGCAAATCCTTCCGCCGGAAGGGCGAATGAACAGGCTGCAATAGCTGCGGTAGTGATTAGAGAACGGCAGATTTTCTTCAAAACGGATTGTCCCTCAACTGTTGAACTTGCGCCTTCGCAGGCGGTGGGGCTTCAATCCGGGGAAAAGTGGCGAAAAAGTGCCGTTCGCAATCACGGAACGTTACAGTCTGTAACATTTGTGATTTTGGTAACATTGCGGTAGCAGGGCACCGCATTGGCAGGTTTTGGAAAAAACCAAATGAAATCAGCTAAAATATGAACGATTTTTCCCGAAAAACGGTAAACATTTGATAGCCGTTGGAAATCACAAAAATTTTTTTCTCAGACTGCCATATTTGCTGCCACATTTGCGCAAATTTAGAGGCCGTTAACCATAATATGGAGCGAAATTCAGTTCGCCAAAATTAGAAAGTAGGAAATTTCTACTCTTTACGGGTTATAGCCCACTCACCCGAATGGGGTGATTTCATCATCCCTTCCAATGACCGTTTTGCCAGAGCTGGGCAAGCGACATCGGGTAGTTCGGAAAGGCGAAATGGAAACCTGCGGCCTTCAGTTTGGCATTCGAAACCCGTTTGTTCTCACCATAAAAGGAGCGGGCCATCGGCGTCATTTCTGCCGTCTCGAAAGCCTGTTCCGGTGGCGGCTCGACATCCATCAGCCGCGCCGCTTCGACGATGACGTCCTGCGGCGGGCCGGGCTGGTCGTCGGTGACATTATAGATGCCGCCGAGCGCATGCTCGGATAGAAAGCGGGCAGAAGCGCCGATATCCTCAACACGAATGCGGTTGAAGACCTGGTCTTTCTTGACGATGCGACGCGCCTTGCCCCGATCGAGATTGACGAAGGCGTTGCGTCCCGGCCCATAGATGCCCGAGAGACGCAATATCGCCGCCGGCACGCCGCGCTTGCGTCCGAGCGCAAGCCAGGCTTCCTCCGCTTCCAGCCGTTCTTTCGAGCGGCCAGAGACTGGCACGCAAGGGGTTTCCTCTGTCACCAAAGCGCCCCTGTGGTCGCCATAGACGCCGACTGTGGAGAGATAGCCGATCCATTCCAGCTTCGGCAAAAGCGCCGTGCTGTCCTGACCGAGCAATGCAAGCAGTGGATCGGCATCGCGAGGTGCGATCGATTGCACGAGATGAGTGACGCCGGGCATGGCCGCCCGCAGGTCGCCGCTCAAGGTCTCCCCGTCGAATATGAAGGCTTCGATCCCGGATTTCCTCAGCTCTTCCGCTTTCTCCTCCGAACGGGTCGTTCCCGAGATGCGCATGCCGCTGTCACCAAAAGCTCTGGCGATCGCCGTACCGGAATAACCGCAGCCAAAGATCATCACGTGCATCAGTTCACCCCCGCCAATCGCCATTCGTTGAGGACCTCTTCGTCCGACTCGTTTTCCCTTTGTGCGGCAAAGGCTTCGAATTCGCCAGCCTCCATGAGTCGCGCTAGCGCCCAAACTGCCATGCCGCGCACGACAGGTGAGGCATCGACGGCGAGCGTACGACATCGTTCGATCAGCCTGCGCTCGCCGGAATTGCCAGCAGCGATCAGCACATTACGAATGAAGCGGTCGCGCCCGATACGCTTGACCGGCGAACCGCTGAAGAACGTGCGGAAGGTCGGATCGTCGAGCGTCAAGAGGAAGGCGATCGAAGGTTCCTTTAGATCCTCACGCGCCTTCAGCTTCATTTCTGACGCTTCGTTTGCGAACTTGTTCCAGGGGCATGCAGCGAGGCAATCGTCGCAACCGTAAATGCGGTTGCCGATTAGCGGCCTGAACTCGGGATCGATCGGCCCCTTGTGCTCAATCGTCAGATACGAGATGCAGCGGCGCGCATCGATCTGGTACGGTGCCGGAAAGGCGTCCGTCGGGCAGGCATCGAGGCAGGCACGGCAGGAACCGCAATGATCGGTCTCCGAGGCATCTATGTTGAGATCGGCGGTCGTGAACATCGAGCCGAGGAAAAGCCAGGAGCCATGCTCGCGGCTGAGAAGATTGGTGTGTTTGCCCTGCCAGCCGAGACCAGCTGCTGCCGCGAGCGGCTTTTCCATCACGGGTGCGGTATCGACGAAGACTTTCACGTCTGCGCCCGCCTTGGCGGCAAAACGCGTCGCAATCTCCTTCAGCCGCCCCTTGATGACATCATGATAATCGCGATTGCGGGCATAGACGGAAATCGCGGCCCTATCCTTCTTGCCAAGAATACTGCGTGGATCTTCATCCGGCCCATAATTGAGGCCGAAGACGGCGACGGAGCGTACATCGCTCCAGAGCGTGCGCGGATCGCCACGGCGCTCGCGCGTCTCTGCCATCCATTCCATCGTCCCATGCCGGCCGGCATCGATGAATTGGCCAAGGCGTTCCTTTGCCTCCAGGATCGAATCCGGACGGGTCACGCGACAGAGGTCGAAGCCGAGAGCGACCGCCTCCGCCTTCAGGAAGGCGGTCAAATTGTCGCGGCGCTTGCGTTCTTTTGTGTCCTCGGTTTTCGGCTCGGGCATCAAAAGCCCTCGTCAGAAATCCAGGTCGGCGTAATGGGAAACCGGCGTCAGCCCGCGCACGCGCTCGGTGAGCAGTGGGCGGAAGGAGGGGCGCGATTTCAGCCGCTGGTACCAATCCTTGGCGAGCGGCGATTCCGACCAGTCGATCTCGCCAAGATAATCGAGAATCGAAATGGAGGCCGCGGCAGCAAGATCGGCATAGCTCATTCGGTCGCCGGCAAGCCATTGGCGCGAACCCGCAAGCCAGGTGAGATAGCGCATGTGCTGGCGGATATTCGCACGCGCCGTGCGCAGCATTTTGGAATCTGGGGCTCCGCCGCCCTGATCCGCCGTCATCTGCAGCTTATAAACGCGTTCGCGCGCCAGCGGCTTGGTGACATCGTTTTCCATCTTCTGCATGAACCATTCCGTCAGGCGGCGGATCTCCGCACGCTGGAACGGATCTTCGGCAAGCAGCCGGCGGTCGCGTTTCAGCACGCCATGCGTTTCGTCGAGATATTCCGAAATGACAGTCGCGCCGCAGAGCGCCCGCATGCTGTCATCGACATAGACGGGCAGCGTACCAGCCGGGTTGAGCGCCAGGAAGTCGCGGCGTTTTTCCCAGGTCTGTTCCTCGATCAACTCCGCCTGATAGCCGTATTCCGCCAGAATGAGCCTGACGAAGCGAGATGCGGACGACATGGGATGATGGTAAAGCGTGGGCATCGATACTCGAACGTTTGATTGTGGTGCATGGGCTCAAGGGCGCGCCACTTATACCGCCCTAGTCATGACTCATTAGTTGAAGCTATAGGAGTTTGGCCCCTCCAATACAAGCGAATCGGGCCGCGCCCAGCTGACAAGGGACAAAACATGGCTGCCTGAATCATCGCAACTCCCCGCTCGCCTTTTCTTTCCTCCCGCTCTGGCGAATGATGATTGTGCAGTGCAATATAAACCTGACCGCCATTCCAGTCCGACCGAACCCCAAACCGGAGACACTTTATGGACTACATAAACTCTATAATTCTGGGCATTATAGAAGGGATCACCGAGTTCCTGCCGATTTCGAGTACCGGCCACCTGATCATTGCCGAACAGTGGCTTGGCGCCCGCTCGGATACATTCAACATCGTCATCCAGGCAGGCGCGATCCTCGCCGTTACGATCATCTACTGGCGTCGTTTGCTCGATCTGCTGCTCGGTTGGCGCGATCCGCAGAACCGCGATTATGCCCTCAAGCTGATCGTCGCATTTCTGATCACTGCGGTCCTCGGGCTTATCGTCAAGAGGTTCGGTTTCGAACTGCCTGAGAACGCAACGCCGGTTGCCTGGGCGCTGATCATCGGCGGCATCTGGATGATCGTTGCCGAATGGGCCGCCGCCCGCCGCCCGCCGAGCACTCACATCACCTGGCTCGTTGCCATTCTTGTGGGCATTGCGCAGGTTGTTGCAGGCGTCTTCCCCGGAACGTCCCGCTCGGGTGCCACGATCTTCGTCGCCATGCTCGCCGGCACGGCTAACCGAGCTGCCGCAACCGAATTTGCTTTCCTCGTCGGCATTCCGACCATGTATGCGGCAAGCGCATTTTCGCTGCTGAAAACCTTCAAGGATGGCAGCGCGGCAAACGAGGATTGGACTGCGCTCGGCATTGCCTTCGTCGTTTCCACCGTCGTCGCCTTTGTCGCCGTAAAATGGCTGCTGGCTTATATCAGGAGCAACCGCTTCACGGTGTTTGCGATCTATCGCATCATTTTGGGTGTCGTACTGCTCGGCATGGCGATGGCCGGCATTATTAGCTGAGTCGGTTAACCCGCGAGCGATCGAATATGCGTCGCTCGCGCCGGGATAAAATAAAGCCGGTTCGAAAGGACCGGCTTTTTAGTGGCTGATGGAGGCCGTAGAGCAGGGATCGACGCCGTAAGCCGGCGCGCAACCGCCCTTCACCGCTGCGACGGAACCCGGCGCAATGAAGGAGCCTGCGAGGATTACCAGTGCCGCACACGCAAAAAGAAGCGCGATTGACTTGCCCATCAGAAATAGCCTTTCACAGTGATTGCCGCACGCCTGCGAGGCGCCTTGAGTCTTCTGGAGACGCGCGGGGGTGTTTAGTCAGTGGAATGGCAAATAGCAATAAACGTTCCTGCTGAATTTGGTGTTAATTCCACTAATTTTCCTATGCGTCTTTTATGCAACGTTACACATTATGAAACGCATCAAAACACGCCAGACTTGCGCCGGATTTACGCTTCGCGAAAAAGAAAAACGCCGTCCGCGGAAGTTCGCGAACGGCGTTTAAATTGTCGGCTATCGATCTATCAGGCAGCCTTGCCGGACCCCGTATACTGGCCATGCGGACGATATTGCACCAGATAGGAGTCGAGCACCGAGGTGGCCATCGTCGGCGTGATGCCGAGGCCCTTCAGCGTGCGGCCTTCGGCTTCTGCTTCCTTGGAAACGATATTGTCGTGCTTGAGCAGCTTCACCTGGTCCGGCGTGATCGGTGGCGCAATGAAAGGTACCAGCGAGGCAATGCTGCCGATCAGCGATGCGATGCCGAAAGGCAGGGAAATGAATGGATTCTTGCGTACCGTAACCTTGAGTATGGTCTCGAGACATTCGCGGAAGGTCAGGACCTCAGGGCCGCCGAGCTCATAGATCTTGCCGCCTTCGACCTTGCCGTCGATGGCACGGGCGACGGCCTCGGCAATATCCTCGACATAAACGGGCTGAAACTTCGTCTTGCCGCCGCCGACGAGCGGCAGGACCGGGAAGGTACGCGCCATATCGGCGAACTTGTTGAAGAAGCTGTCTTCCGGGCCGAAGACGACCGACGGACGGAAAATGATCGCATCCGGCTTGAGCGACAGGATGGCGGCTTCTGCGCGGCCCTTGGTGCGGCCGTAGTCGGAGTTGGAACCGGCGTTGGCGCCGATAGCGGAAATGTGCGTGAGTGTCGCACCGACGTTGCGGGCGGCCTCGGCTACTGCGCGGCCGCCAAATTCCTGCACCGCGTCGAAAGTGTTGCGGCCGCTCTCGAAGAGAATGCCGACACAGTTGATGACGTGGTCGGCGCCTTCGACGGCGCGGTCGATCGAGTTGCGGTAGCGCAGGTTGGCCTGCACGAAAGAGATCTGGCCGACATTGCCGAGCGGCTGCAGGAAGCCGGCGAGATCGGGGCGGCGCACGGCAACGCGGATGCGATAGCCGCGCTTGGCCAGCGCGCGCACGACGTGCCTGCCGACAAAGCCGGACCCTCCGAACACGGTGACGAGCGGCGGCAGGTTGGCAAGGGTCATGGCAGGCTCCTCGAAAGGCTTTGGAATGCTGTGATTGTTTCGTCTTAGCCCAATCCCGGCTCGACGAAAAGGGCCATTGCGCCGCAGTTCTTACCCGTTCGAAACTGGTTCAGATGCCTTCGACGACGACCATTTCGGCATCGGCCACTTCATGGCGGATTTTTGCGGCGATCTGGTATTCCGGGGAATTGTAGCAGTCGACGGCATGTTGCATCGAGGGAAATTCGATGACGACGTTACGGGCGCGCGCCTTGCCTTCAAGCTCGGTGATCGCGCCACCACGGGCGAGGAAATTTGCGCCATATTTTTCGAAGGCGGGCTTTGCGGCAGCGACGTAATCCTTGTAGCGCTCGAGGTCGCGCACATCGACGCGGGCGATCCAATATCCCTTGGCCATCATTGCCTCCTTTATCAGCGGTTCGCCGGCCAGAGCGCGGCGACCATTTCATTGAGGATTGCCCGAGCGGCTTCACGCGGCTCCGGCGCCTTGACGATCGGACGGGCGACAACGAGATGGGTGGACCCCGCCCTCAGGGCATCTGCAGGCGTCATCACCCGCTTCTGATCGCCCTTCTCGGCGCCGTCCGGGCGGATGCCGGGGGTGACGATCGCCATGTCAGGTCCAACGATCTCGCGGACAGCAGCCGATTCCTCGGCGGAGCAGACGATGCCGCCCATGCCGGCGGCGCGCGCCTGTTCGGCGCGGCGCGCGACCAATGTTTTCGGATCATACTGATAACCCGCATCGATAAGGTCGTCGGCATCCATTGAGGTCAGCACGGTGACGCCGAGCAGACAGAGGCCGGAACCCCTGGCAGCTTCGACGGCTGCCTTCATCGCTTTCGGATAGGCATGCAGCGTCAGCATCGACATGCCCATCCTGGCGATGTTCTCGACGCCGGACGCGACCGTGTTGTCGATATCGAGCAGCTTCACGTCGAGGAAGATTTTCTTGCCGCTTGCGGCAAGGTCGCGGGCAAATTCCAGCCCGCCGGCAAAGACGAGCTGATAGCCGATCTTGTAGAAGAGAATGTCGTCGCCGAGCGTGGAAACCAGTCTTTCCGCTTCGCCAATCGTTGGAACATCCAGTCCGACGATCAACCGCTCGCGTGCGTCCATCTCAATTCATCCCCGCCAGTCTTCGATGGGTGTCCAGTCGCATGATAAGCGCCGATCCGCAAGGCTGAAAGCATAGAGATTGCCGCCACCGGCTGGCTGGTCTTGATCACGCGCAATCGGCGCGCCCATCAGATGGCACTTGAGCAGCGTCCCGACGCCGCCATGGCCGACAAAGGCGATCGGTGCATTCGCATCATGCGAGGAAAGGACCGCCTCGACTGCAGAGACGATGCGCGCCTGCGCATCGGCGGCCCGCTCCCAGCCCCTGAAGCTTTCCTGCGGGTGGGCGAAGAACCAGTTGGCGGCCTCCTCGAATTTATCAGGCGGCAGGAAACCGGTGGCGGAGCGGTCGTTCTCATGCATGCCATGCACGATTTCGATTTTCACGCCCGAAGCCGCGGCAAGAATTTCAGCCGTCTCGATCGCCTTCGTCTCATCGCTCGAGACGATACGGGTCAGCCGCTTCGCCCAGTCGCTCGTAGCAGCCTTGCGGGCGCGTTCGGCGCCGATATCGGAAAGACCCCATTTAGGAACGGGAACCTGCGGGTCGATCCTGACCTGAGGATGGGTGATATAAAGTCCAAACATTTATCCGCGCCTGTAGATCCAGAGTTGAGCTGGAGGAATATTGCGCACGATGAAATCAAAATGATGAATGCTGTAACGATCGGCATTGGCGACGATCGGCGAAACCGCGCCATAAGAGATCTGCACGATCGGCCGGCCGGCCGGCATGCGGTCGAGCAGGCTCTCCAGCAGAGTGATGCGCGCCTGCATGGGGAAATTCAGGAGCGGTATGCCTGAGATTACGGAATCGAATTTCTGATCCTTGAGCGAGCCGAGCGTTTTATCGAGATCGAAGGCATCGCCGTTGATGAAGTTCACGCCCGGATAGAGGCGCATAAGATGTTCGTAGAAGTCCGTCGAATATTCGATGGCGACGAGTTTTTCCGGTTTCACGCCATGGGCAAGGATCGCCTTGGTGATGGCTCCAGTGCCGGGACCGAGTTCGAGCACGGGCAGGTCCGAATGCGGATTTGCAACGCTTGCCATCTTGCGGGCGGTGATCGAGGAGGTCGGAACGATGGAGCCGACGGTCTTCGGCCCCTGCATCATGCCCTTGAAGAAACGGATCTCCTCGTCAAATTTTCTGCCGAGTCGTTCCTTGAGCCGCAATGCCATGCCGTCCTCCCATGCCTGCCGTTCAACTTTCCCTTAATTGCAGGAGGGGGGAGCAAAAACAAGTGCAGATGTCGCGATCAGAAAGCTTTCGACAATAAATGCGACGCGCGCCTAGACGCGCATCGGCATCAGCACATAGAGGGCGTCATCGCCTGCGGTGTCGCGCACGAGTGTCGGCGAACCGGCATCGGCCAGCAGGAAGATCGCTTGGTCGCCAGAAAGCTGCGCGGTAATATCGAGCAGATACTTGGCGTTGAAGCCGATTTCCATTGGATCGGTATCGTAGCCGACCGCAACTTCTTCTGTCGCGCTGCCGGAATCCGGATTGTTGACCGTGAGCAGAAGCTGGCCGTCGGAGAGAGCAAGCTTCACGGCGCGACCGCGCTCGGAGGAAATGGTTGAAACGCGGTCGACGGCCTGGGCGAAGCTCGTGCAGTCGACGCGCATTTCCTTGTCGTTATTGGTTGGGATGACGCGCTGGTAGTCCGGGAAGGTGCCGTCGATCAGCTTCGAGGTCATGACGATGGAATTGAGGGTCACCCGGATCTTGGCATCGGAAACTTCGACGGTGACGATCGCGTCAGGCGTATCGACCAGCTTCTGCAACTCGCCAACCGTCTTGCGCGGAATGATGATGCCAGGCATGCCTTCCGAGCCGGAGGGGGCGTCGACATCGGCGCGGGCCAGACGGTGGCCGTCGGTTGCCACGGCGCGCAGCTTCAGGTCGCCGCTGCTTTCGATCGTGTGGAAGAAGATGCCGTTCAGATAGTAGCGGGTTTCCTCGGTCGAAATCGCAAACTGCGTGCGGTCGATCAGCATCTTCAGATCGCTTGCCTTTAGCTTGAAGGAATGCGTGAAGGTGCCGGCGGTCAGGTCCGGGAAGTCAGATTCCGGCAGGCACTGCAGCGAGAACTTCGAACGTCCGGACTGAACGGTCATCGAGCCGCCATCCTGGGAGGTGGCAAGCAGTACTTCCGCGCCATCGGGAAGCTTGCGCACGATGTCGTAAAGAAGGTGAGCGGGAACGGTCGTGGCACCCGGCTGCTCGACATTGGCAGGCGTCGCTTCGGTAATTTCGAGATCGAGGTCGGTCGCCTTCATGTCGAGGCTCTGGCCATCGGCCTTCAGCAGCACGTTGGACAGGATCGGGATCGTGTTGCGGCGTTCGACCACGCGGTGCACGTGGTTCAGCGACTTCAAAAGGTTTGACCGCTCAATAGTAATACGCATGGGATGCTACCGCTTTCGACCTTTATTGTCCGGGCGCCCGGAAACGCCACGTCACTGCTTTCCCCTTCGGGAGAGGGGAGTGGACGGGCAAAATGGCAGAACTTTGCCGGCGATTGCAAGAGGCATGGCCATCCACAGGCCAGCAAATGCCGTTTTGCAATGCAATGCTCACAGAAATTGCGGGCTCTTGTCGAAGCCGCACCGCTCGCCCATAAAGAGAAAAGCCCGGCGGGACGAAAGCGAATGACATGACGGAAGAGACGACAGTGGAAACCGGCGCCCGGCGCGGTTTTCGCCTGCACAATATCGCGGTGCCGGCGCGCCCGCTCGAACCGGCTCTCTATCTCGTTGCAACGCCGATCGGCAATCTCGGCGACATCACGCTGCGGGCGCTGGAAACGTTGGCTGGCGCCGATGTCCTGGCCTGCGAGGACACGCGCGTCACCCGTGTCCTGCTCGACCGCTACGGCATTCAGAACCGCCCCTTCGCATATCACGAGCACAATGCCAACGAGGCCGGGCCGCGGCTATTGCAGGCGCTCGAAGCCGGCAAGTCGGTAGCGCTCGTCTCCGATGCCGGCACGCCGCTCGTTTCCGACCCCGGCTACCGGCTGGCGCAACAGGCAATCGAGGCAGGCTACCGCGTTATTCCTATTCCGGGCGCCTCCGCGCCGCTCGCGGCCCTTGTCGGCTCGGGTCTGCCGAATGACGCCTTTCTCTTTGCCGGGTTCCTGCCGACCAAGGACAAGGCACGCCGCGACCGGCTCGCGGAATTTATGAGTGCGCCGGCGACACTGATCTTCTTTGAATCGCCGCATCGCATCGGCGCAACACTTGCTGCGGCAGCCGATGTGCTGGGCGGTTCGCGTGAAGCGTCGGTCTGTCGCGAACTGACGAAGACCTATGAGGAATTCCGTCGCGGCACGCTCTCCGAACTCGCCGCCCACTATGAAGAGCATGACAACGTGAAGGGGGAGATCGTGCTCGTCATCGGTCCACCGCAGGAGCAGCCGGTTGCCGAAGCCGACGTCGATGCGATTTTGACGGATCTCGTGAAATCACTGCCGACCGCCAAGGCGGCGACCGAGGCTGCTCGCCTGACCGGCCTGCCGCGCAAGGTGCTCTACCAGAAGCTCCTCGACATGAAGGCGGCGAATGGCTGACGGCGAAGCCACGCTCCGCAGGAGAAGGGCGCTGCGTCGCGGCTCGGCCGCGGAATATATCGCTGCCATTTTCCTGATGCTGAAGGGTTATCGCATCCTCGCCCTGCGGCATCGGACGAAGCTCGGCGAGATCGACATCATCGCCCGGAAGGGCGATCTGGCCGTCTTTGTCGAGGTCAAGGCGCGCGCCGACGAGGCGGGCGCGGTGGATGCCGTATCCTACGCTTCACAAAAACGGATCCGGGCCGCAAGCGACCTCTGGCTCGCTCGTCAGCGGGACTATGCTCGGCTATCGCAACGCTACGATATCGTTGCGATAGTGCCACGGAAGCTGCCTCGTCATTTCCCGGATGCTTTCTAAATCTTACTGAGTTTGTTCTTGTGATGGTGAGTGTCCAAGAAGCCGTCGGCGACGAACAACCTTCCATTAAAATTTTAGCATCTGCTTGAACGGGCTTTTACGACTTTTTTGCTATTCACGGCGCAGCTAGGGGTAGCAAATTGGGGGTAATTCATGGCCTGGAAGATGATGCTTGCAACCGCGGTCGCCATGGCTGCGCGGTCCGTGCCTTATGCCGCGCTGAAGTCGGCCAACAAATCCTTCATCGCACAGGCAAGCGGGGGCATGGTGCTGAAATCGACGCCGATCAATCCGGACTGGATCATCAGCGGCAATCCGCAGGCGCGCACGGCAGAACATTCCCGCGGCCATGACGAGGCGTCGCTGACGGCGATCTGGGATTGTACCTCAGGCGAATTCCGCTGGCGTTTCGGCTGGGACGAGACGGTGATGATCCTCGAAGGCGAGGTGCATGTCACCACCGAGGACGGCCTGGAACGCACGCTGCAGGCGGGCGATGTCGCCTTCTTCGCCGGCGGCACCTGGGCGAACTGGCGGGTCGACAATTACGTCCGCAAGGTGGCCTTCCTGCGCAAGCCTTTCCCGAAGCCACTCGCCATCGCCTACCGCCTGCGCAACCTCTTGCGTAACGGCGGCGGCACCGGCATTGCCGCCTGAAAATTGCGCTCGCGGAAACGTCCGAAGCCATTGATTGCCGTTGCGTTTGATGGCTGACCGACCTACATCTGGACGGCATCAGCTCAAGGGACGGAAATGGCCAAGATCAAGAACGTAGCGGTCCAGATGGACCATGTCTCCGGCATCAATATCGCGGGCGATTCCACCTTTGCCATGAGCCTCGAGGCTCAGGCGCGCGGCTACAAGCTCTTCCATTACACGCCCGATCGCCTGAGCTTCCGCGACGACAAGCTCTATGCCGCCGTCGAGCCGATGGTGCTGCGCGACGTCAAGGGCGATCATTATGAACTCGGCGCGCCTGAGCGCATTGACCTGTCGACCATGGATGTCGTCCTGCTGCGCCAGGATCCACCTTTCGACATGTCCTACATCACCTCGACGCATCTTCTGGAACGCATCCATCCGAAGACGCTTGTCGTCAACGATCCGGCCTGGGTGCGCAACTCACCGGAAAAGATCTTCGTCACCGAATTTTCCGACCTGATGCCGAAGACGCTGATCACCAAGGACCCCGGCGAGATCCGCCGCTTCCGCGACGAGATGGGCGACATCATCCTGAAGCCGCTCTACGGCAATGGTGGCGCCGGTGTCTTCCATTCCACCAAGGACGATCGCAATCTGTCCTCGCTGCTGGAAATGTTCGGCCAGCTCTTCCGCGAGCCCTTCATCGCTCAACAGTACCTGCCTGACGTGCGCAAGGGCGACAAGCGCATCATCCTCGTCGACGGTGAGTTTGCCGGCGCGATCAATCGCGTCCCAGCTGAGCATGACAGCCGCTCGAACATGCATGTGGGCGGCCGCGCCGAGCCGACCGAGCTGACGGCCCGCGAGAAGGAAATCTGCGGCCGCATCGGCCCCGCCCTGCGCGAACGCGGCTTCCTGCTCGTCGGCATCGATGTGATCGGTGACTACATGACCGAGATCAACGTGACCTCGCCGACCGGCATCCGCGAAGTGAAAAAATTCGGCGGCGTCGACATCGCAAGCCTGTTATGGGATGCCATCGAACGAAAGCGCGGTTAGAGCGGTCCCGTCAAAAGTGCGCAACGGTTTGCGTCCGGAAGTGGGTGAAAACAGAGAGATAGGGCATCCCCCTGATTCGAAGAAAACGGAAACGCTCTCAGTGTTCCGCCTTTGATCGCCTTCGTTCCGGCTTTACAACCCGCTGCAATTTGATTGCAGCGAATAGCTGAATCTGTTCACTTATCGTTCTTGTTTTCTTCTAGGTTCCATGCCAGATTGTGACCGCCTTCATAGGTTGGGTTTAGAGGTTACGGGGCAAGGCATGGTCGCGCGCGTCAGCACGGTTGCGTTTCAGGGCATTGAAGGTGTGCCGGTCGAAGTCCAGGTCATGGTCGCTCCCGGCAAGATGGGAATCCAGATCGTCGGGCTGCCCGACAAGGCGGTCGCGGAAAGCCGCGAGCGGGTGCAGGCGGCCTTACATGCGTCTGGCCTGGCGCTGCCGTCCAAGCGCGTGACGGTCAACCTTGCGCCTGCCGATCTGCCTAAAGAGGGTAGCCATTTCGATTTGCCTATCGCGCTCGGCCTGATGGCAGCGCTCGGCGCCATTCCGGCGGACGCCTTGTCCGATTATGTCGTCGTAGGCGAACTCAACCTCGACGGCACGATTGCCGCCATCGCCGGTGCGCTGCCGGCGGCGATAGGTGCAAATGCGAGTGGGAAGGGGCTGATCTGCCCGGCCGAAAGCGGCCCGGAAGCCGCATGGGCAGGTTCCGGCGTCGACATTCTGGCGCCTCGCAGCCTGATTGCGCTCGCCAATCATTTCCGCGGCACACAGATACTCTCGCGACCGGAGCCGTCCATCCGTCCGAACGCTGCCAATCTACCCGATCTCTCCGAGATCAAGGGACAAGAAAGCGCCAAGCGGGCGCTGGAAGTGGCGGCTGCCGGCGGCCACAATCTCTTGATGGTCGGGCCGCCCGGCTCCGGCAAATCGATGCTGGCCTCGAGGCTGCCATCCATCCTTCCACCACTCTTGGCTGCCGAACTGCTCGAAGTCTCGATGATCCATTCCATCGCCGGACAGCTGTCCGGCGGCAAGCTATCGGACCGCCGGCCTTTCCGCACGCCACATCATTCTGCGACCATGGCGGCGCTCGTTGGCGGCGGCCTGCGCGCCCGGCCGGGAGAGGCCTCGCTTGCCCATCACGGCGTGCTTTTCCTTGATGAATTCCCTGAATTTGCACCGCAGGTACTCGATGCCCTGCGCCAGCCGCTGGAAAGCGGCGAATGTGTCATCGCACGCGCCAATCATCGCGTCTCTTATCCGGCGCGGATTCAGCTCATTGCGGCCATGAACCCTTGCCGCTGCGGCATGGCGGGAGAGCCAGGCCACACCTGCGCCCGCGGCCCGCGCTGCATGAGCGATTATCAGGCTCGTATTTCAGGCCCGCTGATGGACCGCATCGATATTCGCATCGACGTGCCGGCCGTTTCCGCTGCCGATCTGATCCGGCCGACGGTCGCCGAAGCGAGCGCCGATGTTGCCCGGCGCGTCGCCCGCGCCCGCAACATCCAGCGTGAACGCTATGCCGTTGCCGGCGCTGCTGGTATTTCCACCAATGCCGGATGCTCGACGGCAATGATCGAGAAATTCGCCGAGCCGGATGCGGCAGGATTGCAGCTGTTGCGGGATGCCGCCGACAAGATGAAGTTTTCGGCCCGCGGCTACCACCGCGTCCTCAAGGTCGCCCGCACGCTTGCCGATCTCGATGGCAAGGAAACCGTGGGCCGGATACATCTCGCGGAGGCAATCTCCTACCGTGTTGCCGGCGCGCGGCTGACGGCAGCGGCATGAGGTTGGGTGATTAGTGAGCAGTGATGAGTAGCGGTTCATAATCGGTGATTGGCCAGCCAAAGCGATTTGCGGCAGGCACCGAAAGCAGCCCCATTCACTACTCACTACTCACTACTCACGAATTCCTCTCTCAGCTTCCCAGCCCTTCAAACAACGCCGTCGAAAGATAACGTTCGGCAAAGGACGGGATGATGACGACGATATTCTTGCCGGCATTTTCCGGACGGCGGCCGACCTCGATCGCGGCCGCAAGCGCTGCACCTGAGGAGATGCCGACCGGCACCCCTTCGAGCCTGGCGACGAGCCGCGCGTGCTGGAAGGCCTCGTCGTTGCTGACGGTGACGACCTCGTCATAGATGCTGGTATCGAGGATCTTCGGGGCGAAGCCGGCGCCGATGCCCTGGATTTTGTGCGGGCCAGGCGTGCCGCCGGATAGCACCGGAGAATCGGTCGGCTCGACGGCGACCACCCGGATGTCAGGCTTGCGGCTCTTCAACACTTGGCCGACGCCGGTGATCGTGCCGCCGGTGCCGATGCCGGCAACGAAGATATCGACCGTGCCGTCGGTGTCGTTCCAGATTTCTTCGGCCGTTGTCTTGCGGTGGATTTCCGGGTTGGCCGGGTTTTCGAACTGCTGCGGGATGACGGCGTCGGGCAGTGAGGCGGCGAGTTCTTCAGCTTTGCCGATGGCGCCCTTCATGCCCTTCGGCCCTTCGGTCAGAACCAGTTCGGCGCCGAGCAGCGCCAGCATCTTGCGGCGCTCGACGGACATGGTCTCGGGCATGGTGAGGATCAGTCGGTATCCCTTGGCGGCAGCGGCGAAGGCAAGCGCGATACCAGTGTTGCCTGAGGTCGGCTCAATCAGCACGGTCTTGCCGGGTGAAATCTTGCCCTGCGTTTCCAGGCTCTCGATCATGGCAACGCCGATACGGTCCTTCACCGAAGCGATCGGATTGAAGAACTCCAGCTTGGCGAGAATGTTGGCAACCACGCCCTTTTCCTTGGCGAGTTTGTCGAGGCGAACGAGCGGCGTGTCGCCGACTGTGTCCGTTATCGAGGAATAGATGCGGCCGCGGCCCGGTTTGTGCGACATGGGTGCTCTCCCTTTGAAATCTGCAGAGAGAATAGGGTCAAACTGGCGATGAGACCAGAGTGGCTTCATCCGCCGACTGTTCTAGCCAGAGAAAAAATCCTTTGAAAACCGTTCGTTGCCGAATGTTTATTTCACGCAGCACGCGTGGCGATGAAGGCCGCCGTGCCTGCTAGGATGCTTGCTGCGACGCGGTTCAGCGCCTGCAGTGCGCGCGGCTGCTTCAGCATGATGCGGGCTCGGGACGCCAGCATCATGTATGGAATGAGCACGATCATCAGCACCACGAAAGTGACGAAAAGCAGGGTGAGGTATTCACGCATGCCGATGCTGCCGAGATCAATCAGCGTCGGTACCAGTGCCACATAGAACAGCATGGTCTTTGGATTTCCGAGCGTTACCAGCAGGCCGGACAGGAACGACATGCCCGCATTGCTGGACCTCTTCGCAGCGATATCCTGCGGCAGCAGGCCGGCAGTCCAGAGCTTCCAGGCGATGTAACCGAGATAGAGCGCGCCGGCGATTTTGATGACGAGGAAGATTTCGGTGAAGGTCTGCGCCACGAAGGCAAGGCCGAGGATGACGGCTGTGAGATAGGTCATGTCGCCGAGCACGAGGCCGAGCCCCATGAAGAAGGTCTCGCGGAAGTTCGAGCCGAGCGCGCGCGCCACGATCGCCGTGATCCCCGGGCCGGGAATGGCGGCAGCAATGAACAGGGCTCCGGCATAGGCGATCAGGACGGTGAGGCTCATCTTCGTATCCACTGACTTGCGTAGTCTCTCTATAGGCGCGTATCGCCGGCTCCATCAATCGCCTCACGCTGATCTGTCCATAACCATAAAGAATAGGTCGGCTGAACCATGATCTACTTGGAAAGCGATCCGGCCTTGCTATTTTCCCCTTGCAACCGGCCGCAAGCAGGCCAGCCGCGGTTATCCCCCGGCCAGCGGCGCAGAAGGTTTTCATCACCAAGGAGAGAATGTATGTCGCCTACCTCAGCTGAAGCCCGCAGACGTTCGCCGCTCAAGACACCGTCCGACCTGCCGACCAACGCGATTACCGATATTTCGGCCGCGTTGACGGCTTTGCTTGCCGATGTCTTCACGCTTTATGTGAAGACCAAGAACTTCCACTGGCACATGTCCGGTCCGCATTTCCGCGATTATCATCTGCTGCTTGACGAGCAGGCAGAACAGATTTTCGACATGACGGATGAGGTTGCCGAACGCGCCCGCAAGATCGGCGGCACGACGCTGCGCTCGATCGGCCAAATCGCCCGCCAGCAGCGTATCCCGGACAATGATGCAGATTATGTAACGCCTGAGGACATGCTCTCCGAACTGCGTGAAGACAATCTTCACCTCGTTTCAATCCTGCGCGCAGTGCACGAAGTCTGCGACGAGCATAACGACGTCGCGACCGCCAGCTTGATCGAGAATTGGATCGACCAGAGTGAGCGCCGTACCTGGTTCCTGTTCGAAACGACCCGTCAGGCTAAGTAATAGCTCAGCTTCTGGCCTCGGGCTGGCGAATGAGCCTGCCCGGCGACCAGCCGAGATTCATGCCGGCGGCGGCGAGCAGAATGACCGCCGCCCCGGCAATCTGCATCGGCTGCAACGCGTGGCCGAAGGCGAAACGGTCGACCAGGATGGCGGCGACCGGATAGATGAAAGACAAGGCGCCGGTCAGATGTGTCGGCAGCTTCTGGATCGCGCCATACAGCAGCACATACATCAGGCCGGTGTGGATGACGCCGACGGTGATCAGGATCGTCCAGGAACCGGTATCGGCCGGAAGGTTCGAAAAATCGGTCATCGGAGCCAGCATGACGATGCCGGTCGAAACCTGGATCAGCGCGATCAGGTGCGGCGGCGTGCCTTTCAGCCACTTGGCGGCAAGTGCTGCCAGCGCATAGAAGAAGGCGGCACCCAGCGCCATTAGGATGCCGAGACCGTAGCTGCCGGAGACGGCATCGGTGCTTGGCTTCGCCTCGACGATAACAGCCATGCCGGCGAAGGAAAGCCCGAGCCAGAAGAGCTTCGTGCTCGTGATCTTCTCACCGAGAAAGAGTGCGCCGAGCCCAAGCAGCATGAAGGGTTGAGTATTGTAGACCGTCGTCGCGATGGAGATCGAGGCATGCGAATAGGAGGCAAACAGCAGCAGCCAGTTGGAAACGATCGCGATGCCGCCGAAGACAGCAATACCGAGCGAGCGCAGACTGATGATACCGGGCCTGAGCAGGCCAAGGGCGGTGCAGATGACAAGCAGGGTCAGCGCGCCGAAAAAGCAGCGCCAGAAGACGACGCCGCTGATCGGCTGGCCGGACATGACGACGAACCAGCCTATCGTTCCGGAGATCAGCATCGCCGCCGTCATCTCCGCTGTGCCTCTTCTGATCTCACCCTGCATCGCCATCTCCATCAGTTATCGGGAAATTGTATTGCGGCAAAGCAGCAATTTCTATAAGATAAAAAAGGGAAAGGCTGGATAAACCTAATCTTGTTAGGAGTTTTTGCCATGTTGGCTAACGAGATCCCGGCTGTCGACGATATTGACCGCGCAATGATAGAGGCGCTGGCAGGAAATTCACGTATTTCCCTAAAGGAACTCGCCCAGGCCGTAGGTCTTTCTTCGCCGAGCGCGGCAGAGCGCTTGCGGCGGCTTGAGGATCGCGGGGTCGTTACCCTCTTCACCATCGATCTCGATCCGGCGACGATCGGCTACCCGCTTCAGGCGATCGTGCGGGTGCGCCCGCTGCCCGGCCAGCTCCATATCGTCGAGCGCATCATCCAGGACACGCCGGAGTTCATCGAATGCGACAAGGTGACGGGAGATGATTGTTTCATTGCCCGTCTCGTCGTCCGCTCCATGGGTGAGCTCGACAACATTCTCGACAAGGTGGCCGAGCGGGCGGAGACCAATACCTCGATGATCAAGTCCTCGCCGGTCAAGCGTCGCCTGCCGCCGCTGATCCGAAAGAAATAGTCCGAAACAATAACCTCAGAAATCTGCCATCGGCGACAGCATCGCGGGACGATCGAGGCTCATCTCTTCCAGCCCGCGCAGCATCAGCCGTGTCCCGCCTTCGTAGGGAGCGGCCTCGCCGGACCAGCCGAGCCTGTCCGGGCGGAAGAGCGTTTCGACGGATGTCGCCTGAATGCCGAGACCGGCAAGGATTGCGGCAAGCGGAGGGATGTCTGTCGCGACCACATCGAGAAGAACGAAGTGGCCGGCGACCGGCATTTTCCATGCGATGGCCGCCGCACTCTCTTCAAGATAGCTCAAGCGGACATCGGCATCGAGTCGCGTGTTGATCAGAAACATCGCCGAGCTGCCGGCAACGGCGAGAGTTTCAGAAACCGGTTTGCGGTTTTTCAGCAGGCTCTGGAGCAAAGCAAGATCGTCGACATCGCGCGGCTGAAGCGTCCGCGCCCCGGTGGCGCCGCTGACCGCTGGTGCAGGGCCAACGTACTTGTGAAGCGGGAGCGAACGGAAACCATAGGGCTCGTAGAGATCAGGCTTGTCCGTAGAGAGGATGACAACCTCGAAACCTTGCGTCTCGCACCAGACAAGTGCTTTCTGCGTCACATCGCGGTAGAGGCCGCGGCCACGCCATGGTGGACGGACCGCTCCGGATTGAAGTCCGGCCGCATTGACGAGCCTGCCGTTGAAGACGAAAGGCATGGCGAAGGCGGAAAGATTGGCGGCAAGCACGCCCTCATCGGTAAACCAGCCGAAGGGCATGCTGGTCGGGTCCGCACCGCCGAGTGCACGCAGTGGGTCGATATCGATGCCGAATGTATTGTCGAGGAGAGAAACGAGCGCGGCCCAGGCTGCCGGATCGCTGAAATAGTTCTGTCGGAAGGTAAGGCCGGTCGCATCCGCGGCGCTCATACGCCTGTGGAACCAAAGCCACCGGCGCCGCGCGCGGTTTCGGTCGTCTCCGAGACTTCGGTGATGCGGGTCTGGATGAAAGACGCGATCACCATCTGCGCGATGCGCATGCCACGTGTGATGGTGAAATCCTCCTCGCCGAGATTGATGAGGATGACTTTCACTTCGCCGCGATAATCGCAGTCGACGGTGCCGGGCGCATTGAGGCAGGTGACACCGTTCTTGGCCGCAAGACCGGAACGCGGGCGAATTTGTCCCTCGAAACCGTCAGGGATTTCAAAGACGAAGCCTATAGGAACAAGCGCGCGTTTGCCAGGCGCAAGCACCAGCGGCTTGTCCTCGTCGATGGCCGCGCGAAGGTCCATGCCGGCAGCCCCCCGCGTTTCATAGGCGGGTAGATCGAGGCCTTGGCCGTTCGGCAGGCGGACGAGATTGAGGGTCGGGCGGGTGTCTGTGTGAATGGTCATGCGGCATTACTTCGTGCCTCACGCCGCAAGGTCAATTGCAATGGCGCGCTTTAATCGCTAGATACGCCGCAATTCCACAGGATTCACACTATGGCCGAAAGTCTCGCCGAGGCGGTCTCCCGCCGCCGCACATTCGCTATTATTGCCCACCCGGACGCGGGTAAGACGACGCTCACGGAAAAGCTGCTGCTTTTCGGCGGCGCCATCCAGCTCGCCGGTGAAGTGAAGGCGAAGAAGGACCGCATACAGACCCGCTCGGACTGGATGAAGATCGAGCGTGAGCGCGGTATCTCCGTCGTCACCTCGGTCATGACCTTCGAATATGAAGGCAATGTCTTCAACATTCTCGATACTCCCGGTCACGAAGACTTTGCCGACGATACCTATCGCACGCTGACGGCGGTGGATGCCGCGGTCATGGTCATCGATGCCGCAAAGGGTATCGAGCCGCGCACGCTGAAGCTCTTCGAAGTCTGCCGCATGCGCGACATTCCGATCATCACCTTCATCAACAAGATGGACCGCGAAAGCCGCGATCCCTTCGAGATCCTGGACGAGGTCGAGGAAAAGCTGGCGCTGGACACGGCCCCGGTCACCTGGCCGATCGGTCGCGCCAAGACCTTCTGCGGTTCCTACCACCTGAAGGAAAACACCGTGCGCGGCTCCGATACGGAAGTCGAGGTCACTGCCGTCAACGGCCCGCAGAGTGTGGCCGACCGGCTGCCGGAAAACGAGCGCGATTCCTTCATCGAGGAAGTCGAGCTGGCGATCGAGGCCTGCCGTCCGTTCGATCGGCAAGCTTTCCTCGAAGGCCATATGACGCCGGTCTTCTTCGGATCGGCGCTGCGCAATTTCGGTGTCCGAGACCTCATCAACGCACTGGGTGAAGTCGCCCCGCCGCCGCGTGACCAGACGGCCGATATTCGCACCGTGCATGCCGCCGAAGACAAGATGACGGCCTTCGTCTTCAAGATTCAGGCGAACATGGATCCGAACCATCGCGACCGCATCGCCTTCGCCCGCATCTGCTCCGGCAAGCTGGAGCGCGGCATGAAGGCGCGCCTTTCGCGCACGGGCAAGCAACTCGGCCTCACCGCGCCGCAATTCTTCTTTGCCTCGCAGCGCCAGCTTGCCGATACGGCCTATGCCGGCGACGTGGTCGGCATCCCGAACCACGGCACGCTGCGCATCGGCGACACGCTGACGGAAGGCGAAAGCCTCGTCTTCCAGGGTGTGCCGAACTTCTCGCCGGAGATCCTGCGCCGCGTGCGCCTGGAAGACGCCATGAAGGCCAAGAAGCTCAAGGAAGCCTTGCAGCAGATGGCCGAAGAAGGCGTGGTCCAGCTCTTCTCTCCGGAAGACGGTTCGCCCGCCATCGTCGGCGTCGTCGGCGCGCTGCAGCTCGATGTGCTGAAGGAACGCCTGATGGCCGAATACGGCCTGCCGGTCTCCTTCGAAATGTCGCGCTTCTCCATCTGCCGCTGGATTTCGTCCGATCAGGCTGCTGACCTCGACAAGTTCCTCACCGTCAAGCGTGGCGACATCGCCCGCGATCTGGACGGCGACCCGGTCTTCCTGGCGCAGGACGGTTTCTCGTTGCGCTACGAGGCGGAGCGCTATCCGGCGATCAAGATGGTGGCAATCAAGGAATATCATGCGGCCAAGGCCGCCTGATTACCGCGCCAGCCGCTCGGCAAGGAACTCGACGACGGCGCGCACTGAGGGTAATTGTCCCCGTCTGTGCGGCATGAGCATCGTCGTGCTGATGCTGCCGGCCGTCCAACCAGGCAAAAGACGCACCAGCCGGCCGTCATGCAGCGCATCGTTGCAGACGGAGGTGGGCAGAACAGTAATGCCCATGCCGGCCGCAGCTGCTTTCAGCAGTACCATTGGCTCGTCCGCCGCCATCACAGGCTGGGGCATTATCAACGCCTTGGTGCCGCCGTCCGAGATAAGGGACCAGTGTTCCTCCGTAAGACTGGGCATGATTGCCTTGTGACCGGCGATATCTTCGGGCCGCTCGGGCTTCCCATATTGCGCTATATAGTCCGGCGAAGCGACAATCAGGAACGGGTGAACCGCAAGCCGCCGCTGTACGAGCGCCGAGTCTGCCAGCGGAAAGCGGTGACTGCGCAGCGCGATGTCGAAGCCCTCCTGAACGATATCGACGAAGCGGTCGGTCACATGCAATGACACTTTCAGCTTCGGATAGCGTGCTGTCAGTTCGGCCAGATGATCGGCGAGCGAAAATTGCGCCGTAGGCACTGCTGCGGTCAGTCTGACCGTGCCGCTCGGCTCTCCAAGGCGGTTGCGCACGATGCTTTCGGCCATTTCCGCTTCGATGATCGAGGCTTGCGCATGTTCGAAGACATCCCTGCCGATATCCGTCAGGGCAAAGCTGCGTGAGGTGCGCTGGATCAGCCGTACGCCGAGCCTCTCCTCCAGTTCCGCCACGCGCTTGCTGATCGTCGATTTCGGGATGCCCAGATGGCGTCCCGCAGCCGTGAAGCTACCGCTTTCCACCGCTCGCACGAAGAGATGGAGGTCGTTGAGGTTAAAGGCGGCCGGCATTTTTCAGCCTCCATATCTGTGGACTTTAAGGCGCATTATTGCCGACTGCCGTTTGATCGTCCACGAAATCATATTGGCCGGGTCAACAAATTCCACCTGGAAAGGACCCGATAATGTCACTCATATTGTTCTACGGCGTACCGGAAGGCTGCTCCTTCGGTTCGATCGTCTCTCTGGAATGGTCCGGCCTGCCTTACCGCCTCTGCCGGATCGAAATGCCCGAGACTGTCTCTGGCGACGAATACCGGCGCATCAACACTGTCGGAGAGACGCCTTCGCTGCTGCTGCCGGACGGGCGGCTGATAAACGAAAGCATGGCAATCCTGAACCATATCGCTGCGCAGTCGCTCGCCAACGGGCTGGGTTTTGCACAGGGTACAGCCGAGTTCGACCGCCTGAACCAGATGCTCGCCTATTTGAATACCAGTTTTTTTGGCGCCTTCGGCCCGCTCTGGCACGCGGTCGAACATGAGCTTGGGCCTGCCGAGAAGGAGGTACTCGTCGCTTACGGTACAGCCAAGGTCGAAAAGGCCCACGGCACGCTGGAGCGTCTGCTCGCCGGCCGGAAATGGCTGCTTGGCGACAAGCCCGGCATTGCGGATGCCTATTTCACCGGTATCGCCCGCTGGAACGACTTTCACATGGTGGTCGACCGCCGGCAGTTTCCGGCGGTGAACGATCTCTATCAGCGCATGATTCAGCTGCCTGCCGTGCGCTTCGCCCACGCGATCGAGCATCGGGAGAAGGCCGGAAGCGCCGGCAACTTCCTGGGCGAAGTCGGCCTCGAAGAGGCACTCGGCCTGCTGCGTCAGGCTGCGTGACGCCATCTGCCGCCCCGTCTGGACGGGGCGGCAGTCTCAACCTGCTGCGATGATCTCGATTTCGACCAGCCAGTCATCCCGAAGTGTTTGCACCACAATCGCCGTCGTCGGGATAATGTGATCGCCAAGCGCTGCCAGCCGCGCATTCTGATTGGCTTCGGCATATTCCGCGTCGCGCAGATAGCTCGTGAGCCGTACGATATTGCCCACGCTCAAACCGGCATCGGCAAGGATTGCCCGCAGGTTCGACCAGATGAGATCCAACTGGCCAGGAAGATCATCTGCGGCCGCACCTGTGCCATCGAGCCCCATCGTGCCGCTGACGAAGAGCAGGCGGCTGGGATTCCGGACTTCCATCGCGTGAATATAATCCGGCGTTGCAGCATAGACGCCGTCCCGTGGATTGTGTCGTACCAGTTCCATCCAAGGTTTCTCCATATCGAACGCAGTGAAGCTTTCTGTTATTATCGCCGAATAAAATTCGGCAAGAGGGCAGATTTTCCGAATGGCAAAAGAAACGAAGGACGTTCGGCGCAGCAAGCGGGATGCCGTGCAGTTGGATCCATTCGACCGAAGGATATTAGGCGCGCTGGCAGTCGATGCCATGCAGAGCTATGCCAGCCTCGGCGAGAAGGTCAGCCTGTCGCCGCCAGCCGTGCACGAGCGTGTCAAGCGGCTGCGCCGATCCGGAGTGATGAAGGGTGCGCACGCCGCGCTCGACGGGGCATCACTCGGCAAGCCGCTGCTCGCCTTCGTCCATGTGGAGGCGGCCGGTTGGGGCAAGAGCGAGCGACTGATGCGGATCTGCCGTTTTCCTGAAGTGGAAGAGATGCATTCCGTGGCAGGCGACGCGAGTGTCATCTTCAAGGTGCGTACGGAAAGTCCGGTCGCGCTGGAGGCCTTTCTGTCACAGATCCATGCCGTTCCAGGCGTCACAGGGACCAAGAGCTATGTGGTGCTGTCCACCTATCTGGAGCGGCCGGTTCAGGCTGACCTGACGGAGGAATGGCCGGATAATCCGTTGCCTGCCTGATATCTGGGTCGCTATAGTCAACGCGACATACCGCGCGCCTGTGTTCGTTGCGGCTGGGAGAAGGAATTATGGTGCGAGAAAACGAGATCCGTGAAAATGAACTGGCGCTCGACAATCCGCCTGAAGCGACGGATGCCGGCCTCGTCTTCATCGGTCGCATTTTCACGCCCTGGACCTCGCGAATGGAAACCCCGCGCCAGGGGCGGCATGACGGACCGCTCTGCCGCATCGAAATCTTCGATCCCTGGACGCCTGCACTGCAAGGTGTCGCGGCCTACGAGCGGCTGGAAGTGCTTTACTGGCTGCATCAGTCGCGGCGCGATCTGCTGCTGCAGAGCCCGGCCAGCAACGGCAAGACGCACGGGACCTTTTCGCTGCGCTCACCCGTAAGGCCCAATCCGATCGGCACCTCCATCGTCAAGCTGGAAGCGATCGAAGGCAATGCGGTGCTGGTCCGCGGCTTGGATTGCCTCGATGGAACGCCGCTTCTCGACTTGAAGCCGGACCGCACCTTTTTCAAGCCCATAGCCCCGCCGCAGCCGGGCGATTTCCAGACCGGCCACGCATCGTAGCGAAACCGAAAAAATCAGTCGACACCCACCATCACATCGGAAGCCTTGATGACGGCATAGGCCTCGGAACCGACCTTGAGGCCGAGTTCGTCAACCGCCTCGTTGGTGATGGAGGCGGTGACGATAACGCCATTGCCGATATCGATGCGGATATGGGCGGTCGTCGCACCCTTCACCACATCCACGACCTTGCCCTTCAGGCGGTTGCGCGCACTGATCTTCATGAAAATCCTCCCTTGTTATGCTCGCGAAATTATCTGCCGGCAGGCTTCCGCGTCAAACCGTTCAGGCAGCGAGATCACCTAGGAAGTCGTCGCACCAGCGCGAGACGTCATGTTCCAAGAGGTGATCCATCATCCGTCGCCAGCGGTCACGGCGTTCGTCGAGCGGCATGTTAAGCCCGCGTGCCAGCGCATTGGATGTGCCGACGATATCGTAGGGATTGACGAGCAGGGCGCCGTTCAGCTCCCGCGCCGCGCCGGCAAAGCGGGAAAGAACCAGCACGCCCGGATCATCAGGGTTCTGTGCGGCAACATATTCCTTGGCGACGAGGTTCATGCCGTCACGCAGTGGCGTGACGAGGCCGACCTTGGCAAGCCGATAGAGGCCGGCGAGCACCGGCCGGCTGACGGAGCGGTTGATATAGCGGATCGGCACCCAGTCGACAGTGCCGAGCGCGCCGTTCACACGGCCGGCCTGTTCGGCGACCATGCGCTGCATTGCCTCGTATTCCGGTACTTCGGAGCGGGATTTCGGGGTGATCTGCAGATAGGTGACCTGGCGCTGATGCGCCGGATTGTTGGTGACGAAGTGCTCGAAGGCATCGATGCGCTGCGTGATGCCCTTGGAATAATCCAGCCGGTCGACGCCGATGATGAGGCTGCGGTCCTCGATGCTGTGGCGCGCCTTCAGTACCATGCTGTGGCTGTCGGCTCTCTTTGCGAATTCAGCGAAGGCGGCCGTTTCGATGGCGATTGGATAGGCTCCGCCGCGGAACGTGCGCTCACCGGCGGTAAAACGCCCTTCGCCGATCATGTCTCCCATCTCCTCGCGACGCAGGCAGCCTGCGAAATTTTCCAGATCGTGATCGGTCTGGAAGCCGACGAGATCATAGGCAGCGAGCCCTCGCATGATTTCCTCGTGGACGGGCATGGCGAAGAGCACGTCTGCCGGTGGCCAGGGAATGTGCAGGAAGAAACCGATCCTGTTCTTGATACCCATCTGCCGAAGCTCGGCGGCAAGCGGAATGAGGTGGTAATCATGGACCCAGATGACGTCGTCCGGCTTGATCAACGGCGCCAGTCGATGGGCGAAGAAGCGGTTGACACGAAAATAGCCGGCCATTTCCGTACGGCCGTATTCCGCAAGGTCCATTCGGTAATGACAGATCGGCCAGAGCATGCGGTTTGCGAAGCCGAAGTAATATTCGTCGACATCCTTGGATGTGAGATCGGTCAGTGCATAAGTGATGTTGCCCCGCTCCTCGATCGCAAGCGGGCCGGGTTCGCCTTCTTCGTTGATCTTTCCCGACCAGCCCATCCAGATGCCGCCACGTTTCTCAAGTGCGGCCTCCAGCGCCACGGCAAGCCCGCCGGCGGACGCGGCCCCTTTCTTTTCCTGGACGGGGACACGGTTGGAAACGACGACAAGTCGGCTCATGAAAAATTCCTTTCATTAGAAATAACTGCAAATGCAATCAGTTGGTGAAATGCGAGATGATTTCGCGGACCACTTGCGCAGAAGGCAGGGTGCCGCGAGCGGCGGTCTCGGCTGACGGCGGGCCGACGCGGACGGAATATCCACCGAGCCGGTTCGCCATGGCGAACATCGCCTCGTCGGTGACATCGTCACCAATGGCGATCGGATGGCGGCCGAGAAAGGTTGAAGTTGCGAGAAAGCTCTCCAATGCGTCGCCCTTGTTGGCTCTGGCGGGGCGGATTTCGAGAACCATCTTGCCATGCTGGAGGGTCCAGTCCGGTCTTGCGCGGTTCGCGAAACGCTGCATCAGTTCTGTAAGTTCCGCCTGCCGCGCCGGCGCAAGTCGGAAATGGGCGGCGACGGCCGCGCCCTTGTCCTCGATGAGGATGCCGGTCCAGCCTGCCGTCTCTGCCCGCAGTTCGATCTTCAGCCTCTCGAATTCGGCCGTAGACTCCACCTTGAAGATGCTGCCGTCGGGGCTGCGGCGTTCGGCTCCATGCAGGCCGGCGATAGGAAACTGGAAGGGAGCGAAGAGGCGGTCGGCATAGGATAGTCCGCGCCCTGTCACCAGCGCCAACGCGCCGCCGAGCCTTTTCGATAGCGCGTCGAGCTGCGCGGGAAGCGACGGTGGTACGAATATTTCATCCGGCGTCGGTGCGAGATCGAGAAGCGTGCCGTCAATATCGAGAAAGAGTGCGCCGTGCTGGAGATAGGAAGAGAGCGTGGTAAGGGTTTCGTCCTGCTGGGAAACGCTGCCGGATGGCGGCGCTTCTGATAGCTGATTGCTGTTTGCCATGCCCGGGAAACTAGGTCAGCACGGCTCTGCGGCAACCCTCGACCGTCCTCAATCTGCCGGCGGACCGGCGGGATGCTCGGCATAAAAGGCCTTCGCATCCGCCGTGAAGGCGGCGCGCTGGCCGGCCGTCGTGTAGAACATGTGGCCGCCGCGATAGAGCTTCAGTGACACGCGATTGCCCGCAAGCGACGGCGGAAGATGGTCAACTACGTAGCGGCTGACGCCATAGGGGGTCACCAGATCACTGTAGCCGTGCGCGACTAGCAGGTGAAAGGACGGGTTGGAGGCGAGCATCTGCCTGATATCGTCGGTGGCGCTTGCCTGGAAGCGCGAGCCGCCGCTACGTCCACCGCCCCAATCCCAGCGCCGGCTGATATCGTTCTCGAGCAGGGTGTAGGTCATCTCCGTCTTGAAGCCGAGTTCGTTGCGGGCATAATCGGCAAAGGCGCCGCCATAGGCGCGGGCGAACCCGTCGAGGATTGGGTCGTTGCCGCGGTCGTAATCGGATTCCGGATAGGGATCGGGTGTTGCGAAGGAGGCGTCGTAGGGGCTCATCACTTCGCCGCCCTGCCGGTCGGAATGCTTGGCGAAAGCATCGCCGAGGAAGCCGCGATTGCGGATAACGACATCCTGCGGAATGCCGGTGAGACTGGAAATCTTGCCATAGAAGGCTGTTGCCGCATCGCCTGTGGGCGCGGCGCCGGCAAGCGTGGTGAGATATTCGCCAAGCGCGAAGGTCTCAATATCGCGCTGGCTGGACTCGCTGAAGCTCCTGCGGCGGTCGGCCTCGGCGGCTGCCAGCGAGGGAAATTCCAGCGCCGCACCGAGCGCGAACTGGTCGGCATTGAACATCAATTGCCCTTCAAGCAGCGGCGATAGCATGACAGTGCCTGCGATGATGATTCCCTGGCTCTCTTGCAACGTGGACGCCACCTTGGCAGCGCGGAAACCGCCATAGCTTTCGCCGAGCAGGTATTTCGGCGAATTGGCGCAGTTGTTATGAGCGACGTAGAGCGCGATCGTTTTCGCCATGGTCTGCGCATCGGCGCTGACATTGTAATAATTCGAGGCGTCGTCGGCCTTCACCGTGCGGCTCCAACCAGTACCGATCGGATCGATCAACACGAGATCGGTGAAATCGAGCCAGCTATGCGTGTTATCGACGAGCTTTGCATTTGCGCCGTCACGGCCATCTGGTCCGAAATCCAGCACCTTCGGGCCGACGAGGCCGAGATGCAGGAATGCGGAAGCCGCACCTGGTCCGCCATTGAAGGCGAAGGTGATCGGCCGGTCTTGCCCCGCATCCTTGGCGACATAGGCGGTATAGAAGATCGCGGCGTTCTGCCCACCATCCTGGCCGAAGAGATCGAGTGTGCCTGCGGTCGCGGTATAGGCGATCTTGCGCCCATCGGCTGTCGTCAGCTCGTGTTCGGTGACGGAATCTGCGGGCAGCAGCCTGAGCACGCCCTCTCGGGCTGAGCCCTGTTGGGCGGGAGAACGACGTTCGCCGGCCTCTTGCGCGAAGGCGAGGGCAGGCGCGAGCGTGGCGGTCAGTGCGGCGAACAGAAGTAGGGATCGGAAGCGCAAGTATATCTCCTCCGGCGGGTGCGGGATGCGGCTGAGATAGGGTAGCAGCCGCACCCCTTCGATGGAGATCAAGAGATGGTGATGCGCAAGTGAGCTTTGCTCACTGGCCGCTCTCGACGGTCCGTGCGTTCACATGCCGTGCCCGGCCGGCCCGCCATCCATTGAAGGCTGCACCGAGGCCGAGCGCGACGAATAGTACGGCGCACCAGGCGAAACTGCCGGTCCAGCCGCGGATCAGGCCGACAATGAACGGGCCGATTGCGGCAAGCAGATACCCGATACATTGCGCCATGCCCGAAAGATGGGCTGCGACATGCGGATCGCGCGAACGCAGCACGATGGCTGTCATGGCCGCGGCAATGAGCCCGCCCTGGCCGATCCCCTGGAGGACGGCCCAGAACCAGACGGTGGAAAGTGGCGCGAAGAGCAGACCGAGAAGTGCCACGACGGCGAGGGCGCAGAGCGTAACATTGATAAGGCGCTGATCTTTGCCCCGCACGGCGATGTGCGGCACGACGAGGCAGGCGGCGGCCTGCACCATGACGGAGGCAGAGACGATGCCGCCAGCCGTAACGCCGTCAAGCCCGCGCTCACGCAAGATCGGCACCAGCCAGCCGAAGACGCAATAGGCGAGTGCCGACTGCAGGCCCATGAAAAGCGTGACCTGCCAGGCAAGCTTGTCCCGCCATAGTCCTTCGACGCGAAAGCCGCTGCGTCGCGCCTGTCGACCGCTCGCAATGACCTGCGGCAGCCAGATCAACCCAACGATGAGGGCGGGCAAGGCCCAGACGGCGAGCGCGCCTTCCAGCGAGCCGCCGAGCGCCTGTTCGATCGGCAGCGTCAGGCCCGCCGCACTGGCGGCACCCGCACAGAGCGCCATCGTATAGAGGCCGGTCATCAGAGCTGTGTTCGCGGCGAAGTCGCGCTTTATCAGTCCGGGTAGCAGCACGTTGCCGACGGCGATCGCAGCACCCGCAAGCGCGGTGCCGAAAAACAGCAGCGGAATGGAGGAAAGGCCGCGCAGCGCCGTGCCGAATGTCAGCAGCAGGAGCACGCCGAGCAGCGTCCGCTCCGAGCCGATGCGCTGGGCAAGCCGCGGAGCGAGCGGTGAGAACGCGCCGAGACAGACGACGGGCAGTGTCGTCAGAAGACTGGCGCCGAGTGGCGACAAGCCGAGTTCCGTGCGGATTTCCGGCAGCAGCGCGGAGGCGCTGGAAAACACCGGCCGCAGATTAAACGCGATCAGCACGAGGCTGGCACCGAGCAGGAAGCGGGCGGTCGTGCTCAGCTTCTGCGGTGGCAGCGGTGCCGGCACACTGTCTATTTCGGCATCGATCATCGTCTCGTCAACGGCGTCGAACGAGGGTGTGGCATTCTGTATGGTCATGAAAGAAGCATCCGGTCGAGGGCGGAAAGGATGGGCGCCATGAAATCGCGCACGGCGGTATCGGCCTTGTCAGGGCTGCCGGACTCGATCGCGTCGACGATTGCCTCGTGTGCCTGCATATCGGGTTCGGGAATCGCCTTGTCGAGCGTGGCGGCAATGGTCTCCGCAATCGAGGTGGAGAAGAAATCGTAGATCTCGATCATCGCCCGGTTACCGGAGGCGGCAATGACCGCCTTGTGGAAGGCAAGGTCGCATTCGATAAACCTTGCCGGATCGCCGCCTTGATAATTGCCGCGCGCGACAAGCAGTGCGCGAAGCCCGGTGATGATATCTGGCGTCTTGCGGATGGCGGCAAGCCGCGCGCCTTCTACATCGAGCGCGCAGCGCGCCGCGAACTGGTCGCGCAGGCTGGCGCGCCGCGCCATGGTGAGCGGCCGGCTGCTGTCGGTGGTCGAAAGCACATAGGTGCCGGAGCCCTGCCGCGTTTCCAGGAGGCCCTGCGAAACAAGAACGCGCACGGCTTCGCGCACAGTGCCGCGGCTGACCGACAGCATGGTCGAAAGCGAGGCTTCGTTCGGCAGTTTCTCGCCGACAGCCCAGCGCTTGGCGAGGATCTCGCTGCGGATCGCTTCAGTGGCCGTGTCGGCAAGATTGGTCTTGTTGAGAGGTTGCATCAACACTATTCGTAAAGTCATCTGATGACTTTACGAATAGTGTTGTTCCTTTCGAGCGTCAACGGCTGAATGAAGGCAATAAAAAAGGGCCGCTTTCGCGACCCTTTCCATGAGGTTTGGCCTGTAACTGGCCCGGACCGTCTTATGCGGCCCCAGGAAGGCGGGTTTAGAACGAGGGCTGCCTCGCCTTCATCACCACTTCCATGCCCGTTACGAAGTCCGAAAACTCATTAGACATTGGATCACCTTCCTTTCGTTACGTTGTCGATGAATTAAAGGTAGCTCGATTCCTTCGAGATGCAAGAGGAAAACGCATGGCTGTTTTTTAGCCGGCGTCGGGGCTATGTCGTTCTAATGCCTTATTTTCGGCCGTTCCGATCACGCAAATCCATATCGCATTTGCGGAAAGTGATCTTGACCATTGTCAAGAATTCGTCACCTGCGCCTTGCAAATCGGGTGGCGGTTAAGCCCTTATTAGCCGTAGCGTCAGACAATCCAGGACGTTTTCAGCATTCCTGCCGCAGCAGGCGGTGGGCCGGAGCAAGAGCATGTGTCGTTGGGCAGCCTATCGCGGAGATCCCCTCTATCTGGAGGAGCTGGTATCTTCACCCGCCCATTCGCTGATCGAGCAATCCCATTGCGCCACCCGCGCCAAGACGGCGACGAATGGCGATGGTTTCGGCATCGCCTGGTATGGCGACCGGCCTGAGCCGGGCCGCTACCGCGATATCCTGCCGGCATGGTCCGACTGTAATCTGAAGAGCCTGGCGCGGCAGATTCGCTCGCCGCTGTTCCTTGCCCACGTGCGGGCTGCGACCGGCGGCGGCACGCGGCGCGACAACTGCCATCCCTTCACGCATGAAACCTGGTCCTTCATGCATAATGGCCAGATTTCCGGCTTCGAGCGCCTGCGCCGGCCAATGGAAACCATGCTCGATGATGATCTGTTCAACGCCCGCAGCGGCACGACGGATTCCGAGCTTCTGTTCCTGATCGCCCTGCAGTTCGGCTTGCGTGATGCGCCGATCGCTGCGATGGCGCGGACCATCGCCTTCGTCGAAGGCTTGGCGGAGAATATTCTGGGTTCCGTGCTGCTGCGCTTTACGGCAGCCTTCTCGGACGGCAAATCGCTCTATGCGGTTCGTTATGCTACCGACCGCAAGGCGCCGACGCTCTACGCCTCGCCGCTTGCCGGCGGCTACTGCCTTGTCTCCGAACCATTGAACGATGATGGCGATGCCTGGCGGGAGATTCCTGACGGCAGCGCCGTGATCGTCAGTGCCGATGGCCTTGATATCACGGCGTTCCAGCCGGAAAAGCCCATGCTTGAAAGGCCGAAGCCCGTCTCTATCCCTGCGTAAGCCGCTCGGCGATCACGGCGGCCAGTCGCTCCGCAACCTCCGCCTTGGAAAGATCGGGCCACTGTTCGACACCGTCATGGCGGATGAGCTTCACGCTGTTATGCGTGCCACCCATGATTCCGGTTGCCGGCGAGACGTCGTTGGCGACGATGAGGTCTGCGCCCTTGCGCTCCAGCTTCGCCTTGGCATTGGTCTCGACATCCTGCGTTTCTGCCGCAAAGCCGATCACCAGCTTCGGCCGCGTCGTATGATGCCCGACAGTCTTGAGAATATCGGGGTTTTCGGTCAGCGCCAGCGTCGGGATGGATTCGCCCGGGTGCTTCTTGATCTTCTGGTCGGCGGCCGAGGCGACGCGCCAGTCGGCCACTGCCGCCACCATCACGGCGACATCGGCCGGAAGGGCGGCGAGCACGGCGTCGCGCATCTCCTCGGCCCGCTCGACATGGATCATCTTGACGCCGGCCGGATCGGGAATGGTAACCGGACCGGACACCAGCGTCACATCGGCGCCGAGCCGCGCAAGCGCTGCGGCAATGGCATGTCCCTGCCGGYCGGAGGAACGGTTGGCGATATAGCGCACCGGATCGATCGGTTCATGCGTCGGGCCGGAGGTGACGATGGCCCTCTTGCCGGCAAGCGGTTTCGGCCCGTCGTCCAGCAGGGCTTCGGCTGCAGCGACGATTTCCAGCGGCTCGGCCATGCGGCCGGTGCCGGTCTCGCGGCTTTCCGCCATCTCGCCTGCGACAGGGCCGATGAAGCGGAGGCCATCGCGCCGCAGCGTCTCGACATTACGTTTCGTCGCAGGGTGCGCCCACATTTTCGGGTTCATTGCAGGCGCGGCAAGCACTGGCCTGTCGGTGGCAAGCAGCACGGTGGAGGCGAGGTCGTCGGCAAGTCCATTGGCCATCTTCGCCATCAGGTCGGCGGTGGCGGGCGCGATCAGCACCAGATCGCAATCGCGCGCCAGCCGGATGTGGCCGACATCCTGCTCGTCCTGTCGCGAAAAGATGTCGGTGAAGACATGATCGGCGGCCAATGCGCCGACCGCCAGCGGTGTCACGAATTCCTGCGCCCCCTTGGTCATGAGCGGACGCACCGATGCGCCGCGTTCGCGCAGGCGGCGGATCAGATCGAGGCTCTTATACGCCGCGATGCCGCCTGAGATGATGAGGAGGATGCGTTTGCCGCTGAGAGCCATGGTTTTTTCCCGCCGCTTCTTTGACTGGGCAAAACCCTAAGCCTTTGGTGGAAAACATGCAATCGCGACAGTCAGGCTTGTTTGACCCGCTTGGGCGTAAAGAGCGCAATTGCCATGCCGACGCCGATCAGTTGCAGGACCGCACCACCGGCTTCGGGCACCGTCGGCATGCGCTGTTCGAACAGAAAGCCGTAAAAAAGGCCGAAGACGGTTTCTGCGACGATCAGCTGGGCGGCAAGCGCAAGCGGCAGAAGGCGCGAGGCAATCATCCAGCACAGCGTGGCAAGCCACGAGCCGGCAGTGCCCATGATTGTCGCCCAGAGTACGAAGTGAAAGGTCTGCGTGCCGGTGAAACTGACAGTCTCCCCGAGCGAGGTGAAGGGCAGAAGGACGAGTGCACCGATGCCGGCGCCGATCCCCTGCAAGGCGGTCCAGTGCATGGCACTTGGCGCATCCTGCGACTGCATGACCGCAGCACTCATCATGCCATAGGCGACCCAGAGCGCCAGTCCGATCAGCGCGGCGACGATGCCGAGCAGGATTTCCGGCTGATCGCTGGCGGATGTCGTGGCGAAGATCGAGACATTCACCCAGCCGATGCCGGCGGCTATCAGGATCAGCGGTATTGCCAGTGTTTTCCAGTCGATGGACCGGTCCTTGAGATTGGCGATGATGGCGAGCAGCACAGGCATCGTGCCGATGACGAGCGGTGGAATGGCAGTGCCTGCGTAACGCACGGCATAGGAAATACTCATGAAATAACCGACATATCCGATGCTGCCGAGCCCAATGCCGGTCAGAACAAGCGACCGGCGCAGACCCACCGGTCGAAAGCGCGGATTGATCATCATGATCAGGCTGACAACGGCAAAAAGCCCGTAGCGCGCCACGGTCAGGTCGATCGCCGTATAGGGCGCGACGACGCGCGGGGCGACGAAGCTCAGCCCCCACAGCGCACAGGTGGCCAGACCGCAGAGGATGCCGATCAGCATGTGAAACTCCGAAGAGATGGGACTGGGCTCCGGTGGGAAAGGGGATGTGGAGCGGTCGCGAAGAGCTATCGCCTAGCCGATATGCCCTATCACGTGCGGAAACAAGAGTCGGCCCGCGACATAGCGGAGACGGGTTTCGCAGAACGAGTCGAAATTGCTGCCTTTCTGTCATCAATCATGTGACGTAAGCGCACTTCAGTCAAAAATAGTGCGGCAGCATAGTGGGCCAACCCAAATAAAGGAGTTGTCCCATGTTTGCTGTAACCGGAATGACAGGCCAGGTCGGTGCCGCCGTTGCCGATCACTTGCTGAAGGATGGCGCCGAGGTTCGTGCCGTCGTGAGAAATCTCGAAAAGGCCGCCGGCTGGAAAGAGCGGGGCTGCAAGATCGCTGTCGCCGACATGAACGACGCGGTATCGCTGACATCAGCGTTCAGAGGTGCGGAAGGTGTCTTTCTCGTTATCCCTCCGCTTTTCGATCCCACACCGGGCTTCCCGGAGGTGAAAGGCATGCTGGCAACGCTGAAGACCGCGCTTGAGGCGGCAAGGCCCGGAAAGCTCGTCTGCCTGTCGACGGTCGGCGCACAGGCCACGCAGCCGAACCTGTTGAGCCAGCTCGGCATCGTCGAGAAGGAGCTTTCGACACTATCAATACCGGTCGCTTTCCTGCGCGCCGCCTGGTTCATGGAAAACGCCGCCTGGGATGTAGCGCCTGCACGCGAAACCGGGGTCATTCCGAGCTTCCTTCAGCCGCTCGACCGTGCCGTATCGATGGTTGCCGTGGATGATATCGGCGCGCTCGGAGCAAAGATGCTGCGCGAGGAATGGCTGGGTGTACGCGTGGCAGAGCTGGAAGGTCCCGAGCGTGTCAGCCCGGCCATGATTGCTGCTGCCTTCGCCAAGGCGCTTGTCAAGCCTGTGACCGCAGAAATTGTCCCGCAGGAGAGCTGGGAAGAGCTGTTCCGTGCCCAGGGCATGAAGAACCCGGAGCCCCGCATGCGCATGCTGGATGGCTTCAACGAAGGCTGGATCGGCTTTGAGGCTGGCCGCGGGAAATCGCTGAAGGGCACGACGACGATCGAGACGGCCATTCGCCGGCTTGTCGCCGGCGCATGAATATAAAGGCCGCGGCGGAGAGGAGCCGCGGCCTTTAGCTGATATCTCTGAAGTCTAGGGGGCTCAGAGATTGCTCATGCCCCCGTCGATGATCAGTTCGCTGCCCACGATGTAGGCAGCCTCATCCGAGGCGAAGAAGACGATGGTCTTGGCGACTTCACTGACGTCGCCGAACCGACCGGCCGGAATTTGCGACTGGATCTGGGCCGCCATCGCCTTGGAGTCGGCCTCCGACATGCCGAGCTTGCCGTAGAGCGGCGTGGCGATCGGGCCGGGGCTGATGGCGTTGACCCGGATGCCGCGGCCGATCAATTCTCCCGATAGCGTCTTGGCGAGTGTCAACAATGCGCCCTTCGTCAGCGCATAGACGCTGGAATTCGGCATGCCGATATGAGCGTTGATCGAGGTGTTGAGCACGATCGAGGCCTTCTTCGAAAAGATCGGCAGCAATGCCTGGATCAGGAAGTAAGGACCTTTGACGTTGACCGCGAACGACTTGTCGAATGCGGCTTCGCTCCAGCCTTCGAGCGGGCCGAATTCGGCAATACCGGCATTGACGAAGAGAATGTCGAGCGTGCCAAAGGCGTTCCTTACAGCTTCGCCAACAGCCGCCTGACCGGCAACATTGCCGGCATCGGCCTGGATGACGAGAACCTTGTCGCCGAGTTCGGCACGGGCGGCTTCCACGCTTTTTGCGCTGCTGCCGGTAATGGCGACGCGTGCGCCCTCGGCGATGAATTGGCGGGCGGTCTCAAGTCCGATGCCGCTGGTGCCGCCGGTAATCAGGGCTGTTTTGTTTGCAAGACGGGTCATTGTGTTGTTCCTTGGATATGGGACGGGCGTTTGCCCTTTGATGATCGGACTGCGCTGTAGAATGCCGGCACGATAACCTGCTGATTTCAGGAGGGTTCATCAAGCTGCAGCAGATACTTGCACCGTTGCCGTCAGGTGCGGGTGATCGAAGCGCCCCCATCGACCAGCGTGGCCGTGCCGGTGACGAAGCTTGCGTCGTCGGATGCAAGGTAAAGCACGGAGCGGGCGAGCTCTTCCGGTGCTGCGACGCGTTTGAGCGCGTGCAGGTTGGTGATGAAGGCCTGCTTGTCCGAGGTGTCGTTCATTTCGCGATACATGTCCGTATTGACGGCGCCTGGCAGGATCGCATTGACGCGGATGTTCTGCGGGCCGTATTCGGCGGCGAGCGCCTGCGTCAGCCCGATGAGGCCGGACTTGCTCGCGGCATAGGCGGCAACACCGGGGAAGGCGAAGCTGTAGCCGACGAAGGTCGAAGTGAAAATCACCGAGCCGCCGCCGTGCCTGACCATTTCGGCGACCTGATGCTTGGCGGCGAGGAAGGATGCCGTCAGGTTGATCGCCAGCGCGTCGCTGAAGCCTGCTTCCGAGACTTCGGTGCTCGGGCCGGCTTCTCCAAGCGTGCCGGCATTGTTGAAGGCGATGTCGAGCTTGCCGTAATTCTCGACGGCGGCTGCGACCAGTGCCTTGTGATAGTCTTCCGACCTGACATCGCCGGCAACGGCAACGGCGTCACCTCCCGCGGCCTTGATTTCATTGACGAGGCTGTCGAGCTCAGCCTGGCGGCGGGCACCGACGACGACCTTGGCGCCTTCGGCGGCAAAAAGTTTTGCGGTGACGCGACCGATACCCGAGCTTGCGCCGGTGACGATTGCGACTTTGTCGATCAGACGATTCATTGTTCCATCTCCTATCTTTGGGTTGGATCGGCGTGGCTGCCGGTTTCGATGACTGGAAGATGGCACTCTTCCTTCGTTCGGATTAGTCTCCTAAATGCGGAGCTCGAATTCGGAAAAGCCGAACGATGATGAAGATTGAAGGGATTGCGGCTTTTGTCGCCGTGGTGGAGGCCGGATCGGTGAGCGAGGCCGCCCGGCGGCTACGCCTGTCCAAGTCGGTTGTCAGCGAAAGGCTGGCGGAACTGGAGAAGACACTGGGCGCCATGCTCGTCCACCGCACCACGCGCAAGCTGACACTGACGGAAGATGGAGCAGCCTTTTTGGAGCGCGCCGGGCGCATTGTCCGCGAGATGGAAGACGCTGCGGCCGATATGGCGGAGCGCCGAGGCACGCTTTCTGGGCCACTGCGCATCGCGGCCCCCGTCAGCTTCGGCCGCCTGCATCTCGGTCCGGCCCTCTATCCGTTTTTGAAGGCGCATCCGCAGATCGCGCTGACGCTCGATATGGATGACAGACGCGTGGATCCGGCCTCGGATGGCTATGATGCCATCATCCGCCACGGCGCTATCGCCGATACGAGGCTGGTCGCCTGGAAGCTCGCCCGTAGCCGCCGGCTGCTCGTCGCCTCGCCCGATTATATCGAGCGTCACGGCAAACCCGGCTCGCTGTCCGATCTCAACGATCATCGCGGTGTCTTCTATACCAACCGTGGTGCCGCGGACTGGCGCTTCCAGACCGAGGATGGCACCGTCGTTATCCGAGCGATGCTGGGTCTCGGCATCAACAATGGCGACATGCTGCATGATGCCGCGATTGAGGGCCTCGGCATCGCGCTGTTGCCAACCTTTATCGCCGGTCCGACAATTCGGGACGGTCGGCTGATAGAGATCGATGTCGCTGCCAAGCCCGAACCGGAATTCATCTACATGGCCCATCCCGAAGGCCGAAACCCCTCGGCCAAACTGCGCGCCATCGCAGATCATTTGAAGAAGACCTTCGGTGATCCGCCCTATTGGGATCCGGATTTCTAATTCAGAAGGCTCATCAGGTTTTCGGTTACGGGAGATCGCTGGCTGCGCAGCACGGCAAGTGCCAGCCGTGCCACAGCGGGCGGTCCGTCGATCGGCCGGTAGGCAACGCCGGCAAGTTTGATCTGCGAAATCGAGGCCGGCACGATAGAGACGCCGAGATCGGCCGCGACGAGATTGACGACCGAGGAGATTTGCGGTGCCTCCTGCGCCACCATCAGTTCGAAGCCCGCCTCGCGGCAGGCGCGCACCACATCGTCATAAAGGCTGAGACCGACCAGCCGCGGGAAGAGGATGAAAGACTCTTTCGCCAGCAAGGCAAGCGGCAACGTCTTCTGCTTTGCCAAGGGATGGTTTGCCGGTAGGGCGACGACCATCGGTTCGTCCGGCAAGCGCTTCAGCTTGACGCCATCGGGATCGTCGTGGCCCGGCCGCATGAAGGTCGCATCCAGTTCGCCGCGTTCGAGCTTCTGCATCAGGCCGAGCGTGTTCATCTCCGTCAGTGAAAGCTGCACGTCCGGCCAGCGGGCCTGAAAACGGCGGATCGTCGTGCTGACGATGGGGTTGAAGGCGGAAGAGGCGGTGAAGCCGAGCGACAGCCGGCCGGTCTCGCCGCGATTGGCGCTCTGTGCCGCCAACCGCGCCTTTTCAGCCGCTGCCAGCGAGGCCTTTGCTTCCGGCAGGAAGGCGGCGCCAGCCGCCGTCAACTCCGCCCCATGCGGGACGCGGTGGAAGAGCATCGCGCCGATTTCCGTTTCGAGATCGCGGATTTGCTGACTGAGCGGAGGCTGGCCGATGCCGAGGCGTGCGGCTGCCCGCGTGAAATTACCCTCCTCGGCCACTGCCAGAAAATACCTCAGATGCCGCAGTTCCATCGCTATCTCCAAAACATATCAAGATCGTCTATTTCATATATTGGACAAATGGAGGCGGTCTGACTAGATCGGAGGCAGGAAGGAATTGATATGTCCGACTCTGCAATCCAAGACGTTGCCGGCCTGCAAACGGCCGATGAAGACCGTCAGAAACTCTATCTGACACGCGGTACCGGCGCCTATCGCCGCGCCAGCCTGGCTCTCTTCCTCTCAGGCTTCGCCACCTTCTCGCTGCTCTATTGCGTGCAGCCGCTGCTGCCGATCTTCGCTCAGGAATTTTCCGTCAGCCCGGCCGAGAGTTCGCTGGCTTTGTCGCTCTCGACCGGATTCCTGGCAATCGCGATCGTCTGTGCCGCTGCCGTCTCGGAAGGGCTTGGTCGTCGCAGCCTCATGTCGATCTCGCTGGTTGGCGCAGCCGTGCTGACGATCGCCACCGCCTTTGCGCCCGACTGGCATCTCATGCTGGTCATCCGCGCCCTGCAGGGCTTCGTGCTCGGCGGTGTTCCGGCCGTGGCCATGGCCTATCTCGCGGAGGAAATAGATCCGCGCGGCCTTGGCGCCACCATGGGCCTTTATGTCGGCGGTACGGCCTTCGGCGGCATGTCGGGGCGCGTGCTGACGGGCATCTTCGCCGAATATCTTTCCTGGCGACCGGCTCTGTTCCTGATCGGCGCCATCGGCCTTGCCGCGGCGATCGGCTTCATCGCTCTACTGCCGCCGTCACGCAATTTCGTGCGTCGTGCAGGCTTCGATCCGCAGTTCCATCTGAAGTCCTGGCTCGGACATCTCGGCAATCCGGCTCTGCCCTTCATCTTCGCCATCGCCTTCTTCGCGATGGGTTCCTTCGTGACGATCTACAACTATGCCGGCTTCCGTCTCGTAGCGCCTCCCTACGACTTGAACCAGACCGAGCTCGGCCTGATCTTTACCGTTTATCTTTTTGGGATCGGCGCATCGTCGGTCGGCGGCATCCTTGGCGACCGGCTCGGTCATTTCAACGTTCTTCTGACAGGCATCGGCATCACCGCAGCCGGCTGCGCGCTGACGCTTTCAGCCTCTCTGCCGCTCATTGTCCTCGGCATCATCATCCTGACGAGCGGCTTCTTCATGACGCATTCGGTGGCGAGTGGTCTGGTCGGCAAACTTGCGGTCGGTACGAAAGGCCACGCCTCCTCGCTTTATATGCTCGCCTATTACATCGGCTCCAGCATCATGGGCTCGGCCGGAGGCTGGTTCTGGTCGATGGAGGGATGGGCGGCGATCGTGGTCTTCACGCTGGTCATGATGGCATTCGCGTTTCTGTCGGCACTCGCGGCACGCCAGCTCGCCCGGCGCCCGTCTTGACTTCCGATCCGTAGTGACTAATTTAACTTATAGGTTAAATACGAGTCGGAGGATCATCGTGAAGAAAACCTACCATGGAAGCTGCCATTGCGGCGCCATTGCCTATGAGGCCGGGCTTGACCTTTCGGCCGTTACCTTCAAATGCAATTGCTCGATCTGCCGCAAGAAGCGCAGCTGGCTGGCGATCGTGCAGCCGGCCGATTTCCGTCTGGTGTCAGGCCGCGATCATTTGCGTGAATACCTCTTTGGCTCCGGGTCGATCCATCATCTCTTCTGTGAGACCTGTGGCGTGGCTTCCTTCGCCCGCAACGACAACGAAACGATCGGCCCCTTCATCGCCGTTGCAGTCAACTGCCTCGATGATGCGGGTGCTGAAGAGCTTGCCGCGGCACCCATTGCCTATTTTGATGGCCTGCATGACCGCTACGACGCCGAGCCCGCGGAAAAGCGGCTTCTCTGACAACGGCTTTCAGCCGAGCCGGATATAGGGCACATCCTTCTTCGCCACCTCGTCCAGCGCCTCGTCATAACCGGCGTCGGCGTAGCGCATGACGCCGAGCGCCGTATCGTTGGTAAGCGCATGGTCGAGGCGTTCGTCGGCGGCTTGCGAGCCGTCGGCAACGACGGTGACGCCGCAGCTCGTCATGTAACCGGCATAGCCGCCGCCGCCCGAATGGACGACGACGAGGTCGGCCATCGAGGAGCAAAGCATCATCGCATCGATGAGCGGCCAGTCCGCAATGGCGTCAGAACCATCCTTCATGCGTTCAGTCATGATGTTCGGATGCGCCATGGCGCCGGCATCGAGATGGTCTCGCGAGAAGGCGACAGGCCCCTTGAGCTCGCCATTCGCGACCAGTTCGTTGACGCGCTGCGCCAGCGCCGTGCGCTCGCCATGACCCAGCCACGCGATGCGCGCCGGCAGCCCCTCGAACGGAATGTGCTCACGCGCCAGCCGGATCCAGTTGGTAATGATCTTGTTGTCGGGGAACATCTCCAGCAGCAGGTCGTCGATTCTGGCGATATCGCTCTCCTCGCCCGACAGCGCCATCCACCGGAACGGGCCGATCGCGCGGGCAAAGAGCGGCCGCAAATAGGCTTCGGTGAAGATCGGAATGTCGAAGGCATTGGCAACGCCGCCCTCGCGGGCCTGCGTGCGGATAAGGTTACCGTTGTCGAAGACTTCCGATCCGCGCTTCTGGAATTCCAGCATCGCGGTGACATGCTCGACGATCGAGGCGCGGCTGGCGGCCATGAGCTGGCCCTGGCCGTCGTCGCGCAGTCCCTTCACCTGATCGAGGCTCATGCCCTTCGGCACATAGCCATAGACGAGGTCATGCGCCGAGGTCTGGTCGGTGACGATATCGGGCACAATGCCGCGCCGGACAATCTCGGGATAAACTTCTGCCGCATTGCCGACGAGACCGACGGAAAGCGCACGCTTTTCCTTGACCGCCGCATCGATCATCGAAAGCGCGCTATCGAGATCGGGTGCGATTTCCTGCAGGTAGCCGATCTGCTGGCGCTTACGGGCGCGTTCCGCATCGATATCGACGCAGAGGATGGCAGCCCCCGCCATGCGACCGGCAAGCGGCTGCGCCCCACCCATGCCGCCGAGCCCGGCCGTCAGCACGAAACGCCCATGCAGATCGCCACCGAAGCGGCGCTCGGCAATGCGCATGAAAATCTCATAGGTGCCCTGAATGACGCCCTGGCTGCCGATATATTGCCAGGCGCCGGCCGTTAGCCCGCCCCAGCAGATCAGGCCCTTGCGCTGCAGTTCGTAGAAGACTTCGGCTTTCGCCCACTGGCCGACGATATTGCAGTTCGCCATGATGACGAGCGGCGCCTTTGCGTGGGTCTTCACGAGGCCGATCGGCTTGCCGGACTGGATCAGCAATGTCTGGTCCTCGTCCATTTCGGTCAGCGCCTTGACGATGCCCCGATGTGCCGGCCAGTTGCGGGCCGCCTTGCCGAGCGCAGCATAAACAACGAGATTATCCGGATCTTCGCCGACCGAGAGCACGTTTTCCAAGAGCCGCAGGAGCGCTTCCTGCCGCCAGCCCTTGGCGCGCAGCTCCGGCCCGCCGGGGATCGGAAATTTCGGATGGCGTGGATTGGCCTTGGGCATCTTGGGTTCCTCGTCTTTTGTCGCCGGCGCCTGAAGCACCTGTTCATTCACTTCGCTGGCATCGGTTCCACAAAGGCAAGCGCCGCATCGATAAGGCGCCGCCGCATGGCATCGTCGCCATAGACATCGGCATTGGCTCGCACCCAGCCATGCATGATCCGCTCGCCCGACAGCATCTGGATTATGCCGGGCAGGGCCAGCGCCCAGCCATCTTTGCCCTTGCCGAGACGGAGAAGCATGCCGTCATGGCGCGCGCAGCAGAGCAGGTTGCCATTGAGCATAAACGCCCAGCCGCCGAACATAGATTTCTCGCTCAGGCCCGGCCGGTCGCCGAGCTCATCGCGCATCAGTTCTTCGAGACCAGGGTCGCGCGCCATGGCTCAAGCCCTCGTCTCCAACGCATAACGGGCTATCTCGATGCCCATCGCCTTTTCAACGGGCGGATAGACGGTCGGATCGAGCACGCTGGCCGAGAGCGGGATGATGTCCTTCGGCACATGCAGAATGAAGACACGCATGCCACCCTTGAGCTGGCCGACAGAGAGCGGCTCGCCCTCCTCGGAGAGCGTGGTAATGACGGCCGGGAAGGTTGCGATACGCGTGCCGCTGGCGTCATCGACAGCCATATATTCGTTCATCACATGCAGGGTCACGGCTTTCTCGCCGGCGCCGACCGTGATCGTGCCGATGTCGAAGGCTTCCTTCGTGTAGACGACATCCTTCTTGGTGATCGTACCCTCGGCGAGGATATGACCACCCGTTGTCTTGCAGATCGCGTCGATGATGGCGGAGCCGCCTCTCTTTTCCGCTTCGATGATCGCCTCGCCGAGCTTCAGTGCCATCGAGATGCCGCCGAGTGCGGCATTCTTGCGCACATAGGAAGCACGCAACGGATTGCGGCAGCTGGCGATGAAGCCGCCGGACTGGTCAGCCGCTGCACGCAGCACCGGCGAGATCTTCGCCGTTGCGCCTTTTACCACCAATTCGATGTATCGGTTTTCAGCGCGATTGCCGCCAACGGCGGTCTGGATCATCTGCTCCGGCGAACCCGCCATGCCGATCGAGCCCATATCGCCGGTCGGATGGGCGCGGATATCGCCGACCGCGTCGACGACCTTGGTTCCGAGAATGGCGGAAGGCAGCCAGCCGTTCAGCGTCGAGGATTTGCCGTTCTGGCCGATGATCAGGCCGGACAGTTTCTCGCCGAGGGCCTCCTGCAGAAGCTGAACTGATTTCACGTAATCGATGCCCTGCATCTCCCAGGGCGTGGTGGAGGCCGGCGCACCGATAGCGGCAGCCGTGGCGATCCAGTCACTGTCGCCGAGTTCTTCGACGGAGACGAGCTCAGGCTTGCCGACATTGACGGCTGCATAACCGAGCATGCGGCCGTGATCGGCCCAGCCGCCACCACCGGCAGCGTAGACGGAACCGCCTTTGACGGCGGCTTCCACATCCTTCTCAACCAGTATCCGTCCCATCGCCCATCTCCTTGATCACGTTCTGGTCCATCTCAAGCACCGCTTCAAAAAGTACGGCGGCGCCGAGCGCTATGTCGTCATTTTCAGCCCATTCATCCGGCGAGTGGCTGCGGCCTTCCTTGCAGGGCACGAAGATCATCGCAGCCGGTGCGACACGCGCGATCCAGGCTGTGTCGTGGCCGGCCCCGGAAGCCATGCGCCGGTGTTTGGCGCCAACCGTCTCGCAGGCCCGCTCCAGCTTGGAGAGCAGGCCCTTGTCGCTCGGTGTCGGAAGATTGTCGGAGATGCGGTTTGGCGGCGCGATTGTCACGCCAAAGGCGAAGGCGAGCCTTTCGGCGTGGCCGGTGAGCCAATGGCAGAAGGCCTCCATGTCGTCGCGGATTTCGGCACGCCCGTCGACCAGCAGAACGACACGCGACGGCACGACATTGGCGGCATTCGGCTCGATCCGGAACTCGCCGACGGTGGCCGCAAAATGGCCTGGCGTCTTGGCAAGCTCGCTTGCCGCATTGCGGATATCGATCACGAGCTGCGCAGCAGCGACCAGCGCATCGGCACGCGAATCCATCGGGGTCGTGCCGGCATGGTCGGCCCGGCCTTCCACGGTGATTTCGATGCGGGTGATGCCCGAAATTGCTGTGACGATACCGATATCCTTGCGCTCGTTTTCAAGCACCGGGCCCTGCTCGATATGCAGTTCCAGAAAGCCGGCGATATCGGGTCTGTTCTCATGGGTCAGGACGCCGGGCGATCCCCCGACCTCGGCAATGGCTTCGGCAAGGTCCCGACCATCGACGCTGCGAGACAGCCACGCCTGCGGCAATTGCCCGGTCATGCCGCGGCTGCCAACGCAGGAAACGCCGAAGATGCTCACTTCCTCAGCCAGGAAGTCGACGATTTCCAGATCATGGTCGAGGTGGATTTCCCGTTCCCGCAGCGACCGCGCAACTTCAAGTGCTGCGGCAACACCGGCAATGCCGTCGAAGCGACCGCCGTCAGGCACCGTATCGGAATGCGAACCGAGCATGATGATGCCGGATCCCGGTTTTAAGCCTTCCCGCCGACCAATCAGATTGCCCGACGCATCGATACGGGTTTCCAGGCCGATCGCACGCATACGCGCCTCAAGATAGGCGCGACCTTCGAGAAAGAGCGGCGAAAAAGCCCGCCGCGTCCAGGGATGATCGGGTTCGGTGATGGCGGAAAGAGCCTCAATATCGGCAGAGATCCGGCCAGGATTGACGGGCAGGTTGCGGCTCATGCGAGCACCTGGCGTGGCAGCGGGCGCACGAAGCGGCCGGAACCGGGTTCGGCCATAACCTTCACTCCTTCGGTGATTTTCTGTCCGCGCAGCCAGGCGGCTGAAACCGTCCATGGCAGGCGGATACCATTATAGGGGCTCCAGCCGACGACATTGTTGCCGCTCGCAGAAGCGTCATAAACCCTCTCGTTGGGTTCGAGCACGACGATGTCGGCATCCTTGCCTGGCATCAGCGCGCCCTTGATGTGGTCCAAACGGAAATGTTTTGCCGGATTTTCGGCCATCAGCTTTGCCGCCCAGGTCAGGGGAATGCCACGCTCCAGCGCGCCCTTGACGAAGAGCGGCACCATCACCTCCAGGCCTGGAACGCCGGATGCATTCGCCAGCATGTCGGGATTGGTCTTGCGGTTCTCCGACCAGCTCACGTGATCGGTCGACACCAACCAGACATTGCCTTCGGCGACTTTGCGCCACAGCGTTTCGACTTCGGCGCGCGGACGTACCGGCGGATTGATCTTCGCCTTGCCGCCGAGCCGCTTCACATCATTTTCCTCATCGAGCGTGAGGTAGTGGATGCAGCATTCCACAGTCGCCTCGAAGCCGTCGCGGCGGTAGGCGCGGGCGATATCATAGCCGCGTCCGAGCGAGCAATGCACGACATGGGAGGGACAGCCGGTATTGGCGCCGGTCTCGAAGATCGTATGCATGGCAAGCAGTTCAGTGATCGGCGGGCGCGACAGGCCATGAGCGCGCCAGTCGGTAATGCCGCTTGCCTTCACCTGCTCCATGTAGGTGCGAACCGCTTCGTCATCCTCGTTATGCACGCCGGCCGTCAGCCCGGTCGGGGCAATCGCCGCAAAGCAGGCGTCGAGCAGCGCAGGCGGGATGCGTGGGAAACGTTTGGGATCCGTGCCGAAAGTGGAGAATTTGAAGGCGGCGACGCCCGCCTGCACCATTTCGGCGATGCGCGCAGGACCTTCCTCAGGATCGATTGTGCCGTAGAGCGCAAAGTCCACACGTGCCTGCGGGCCGGCGTGATCAAGCTTCTTCTTTACCGCTTCGGCCGAGCAGACGAGATTGCCTTCGTCATAAGGCATATCGACGATAGTGGTCACACCGCCGGCCGCCGCCGAGCGCGTCGACCAGATGAACTCCTCCTGATCCTTCTGCGACAACGAATGAACCTGGGCGTCGATAGCGCCCGGCAAGATCAGCGCCTTGCCGAGAAGATGCCGTTCCCTGGCCGCCGGCGGCACGCCGAGGCCGACTTCTGCGATCTTCCCGTCACGAACGGCGACATAACCGCTTTCGAGAATGCGCTCCGGTAGCACCACCGTGCCCTGCAGAACGAGATCGAAATCCATGCCGCGTCTCCCTCGATAGGTCGCAATTCAGATGATGGCCGGTTCCTGCGTCAGCCGCTCCTCGATGCGCTCAAGCGAACCAAGCGCAAAGAAATCGTCGAAGGAAGCGATCGGCACTTGCTCGATCAGCTTCGAAATGAATTCATCCGAGCCGAGTTCTTCCTCGATCGCCTCGACCTCGGCCGAGAGCGGCCGATCGACCGTATAGAAGGCTGCGTGTTTGCGCACGACCCCATAGAGCATGCCCGCAACACCCTTCGGCGTATCGCCGATAATATCGATCGCCTGTGCCGAAAGCAGGGCTTCCAGAGCGGCGAGACGTTTCAGCGCCCGCATCTGCCGGTCGAAACGCTCGATGACGAGCGGCAGGAAAGCTGCCTCGTCTTCAAGGCCGGCTGCAACGACGAGCGACTGCGCCGAAACCGGATTCGACATGGAGAGTACGCGCGAGAAGATTTCCCCCGCAAGCTTGATGATCGGTCCAAAACCGGTGGCAATGCGGCCGGGAGGTACGAGATTGACCGGCAGGCCGCGCCGCTGGCCGTTGCCGAGCAGAACGCAACGGTTGAAGGCATTGCGCGCCGCATGTGCCATGCAGAGTGCGGCCGATTCCAGGAGGATCGTCACGTCGAGCGGCAGGGAACCGCCCGATGTCATCACCCGTCCTTCCACGACGACGGGATTGTCGTCGGAGCGCCCGGTGGCGGCAAGGATCTTATGGCCGGTCGAAAGCAGGTTCTCGATAACCGCACCGAAGACCTGGGCGATCATGCGGAGACTGAGCGCGTCCTGCACGTGGGTGGCGACCGGCCATTCCCATTCGTCCGAGGCATTGCAAAGCCAGGCGCCGATCAGCGCTTCCCGTGCCGTCCCGACATGGCGCACGGCCCGCCAGGGATCACGCGATGCGCCGAGCGCGCCTGACGCCATCATGCCGGTCGCAAGCAGGACGCGGATCGAGGCGGCGGCATTGCGCGTCGTCTCGGCGGCTGCAGCAAAACTGACGGCATTGACGCTGAGTGAGGCGAGGCTGTCGCGCGGCGCCATCTTCACCGGTTCCATGCCGGCTGCCTGGAAGGCTTCGGCGGCCTGCATGCGATTACCGCGATAGATCGCTTCGCCGACCCCGGTCAGCACAGCGCCGATCTGGCCCATCAGGCCGATATCGGCGCAACCGATCGAGCCGGTGCGACGCACGACTGGAATGACGTCCGCCTTCAGCATCCGCATATAGGCGTCGATGAGGTCAGGAGTGCAGCCGACCTGGCCGGTCAGCGCCGTATTGACGCGCATCGCCATGGCATTGCGCACGACATTGCAGGAGAAGGGCGTGCCGGTGCCGAAGTGATGGGCGCGTACGAGGCCTAGATTAAAGGCGTCGAGATCCTCGGGCGACCATTCGACATCCTTCATGGCGCCCACACCCGTGGTCGCGCCGTAGACCGGCATCCCGGTTGCAATGGCATCCTCCACGATCGTGCGCGCAATCTTCACACGCTGCATGCCGATCGCCGAAGCCGAAAGTGCTGCCTTGCCGGAGCCGATCCTCACCATCTCGGCAAAGCTCAGGGGCTGGCCGCTCAGTTCGATTCCGGGACGCTCGTGCTTCATATGCTCATCTCCATGGAGGCGAGACTAAGCGAGCCTCACGTCTGGCGGGATATCCCAAATGCCGAACACATCATGCATTTGTTGGTCCCGGTCAGCTCAGTATCCAGGCAATATAGAGAAGTGTGAGCGCAATGATCCAGAGGGCCACTTTGGCGGAGCGATTGTGGCGTGCTTCCGCCTTGCCGATGGCTTCGGCCGTCTGCTCGTCGAAGCGCAGGCCGTGCTCGCTCATATGCACAAGCTGGTGATGGAATTTCTCCGTCTGGGCAGCGATTTCGGGCGCAGCTTCGGCAAGCTTCACGGCCGCCTTCAGCCCGTCCTTGAGATCGGTGACGATACGCTTCGGGCCGAGATTGTTCTTGATCCAGTCGCCGACCACAGGCTCGGAGGCCTTCCACATGTTGAAGCGCGGATTGAGCATGCGCGAGACGCCTTCGACGACGACCATCGTCTTCTGCAGCATGACGAGCTCGGGCCGCGTCTGCATGTCGAAGAGTTCGGTCACTTCGAAAAGCAGCGTCAGCAGCTTGCCCATGGAGATCGTCTCGGCCGGCTGTCCATGGATCGGCTCACCGATCGCCCGGATCGCCTGGGCAAAGCTCTCGACATTGTGATGGCCGGGCACGTAACCAGCCTCGAAGTGCACTTCCGCCACCCGAATATAGTCGCGGGTGATGAAGCCGTAGAGGATCTCGGCAAGGAAGCGGCGCTCCTTCTTCCCAAGACGCCCGACAATGCCCATGTCGACAGCGACGATCATGCCGTCGGGATCGACAAAGAGATTGCCCGGATGCATGTCGGCATGGAAGAAACCGTCGCGCAGCGTATGGCGCAGGAAAGACTGGATCAGCGTGTCGGCAAGCTGGTTGAGGTCGTGGCCGGCAGCCCGCAATCCCTCGACGTCAGACATCTTGACACCGTCGATCCATTCCATGGTGATGACGTCGCGGCCCGTTCGCTCCCAGTCCACCTTCGGCACACGGAAGCCTGGATCCTTCTCGGTATTCTCGGCAATCTCCGAAAGAGCGGCTGCCTCGAGACGCAGGTCCATCTCCACCTTGGTGGTTTGTTCCAGCGTCTTTGTGACTTCCACCGGTCGCAGGCGCCGGCTGCCCGGCATGAAGCGTTCCTGCATATGGGCGACGAGGTACATCGCCTCGATATCATGGGCAAACCGCGCCCGGACACCTGGCCGCACAACCTTCACGGCGACCTTCTTGCCTCCCTGCGGCGTATCGACCTCGGCCGGATGCACCTGCGCGATGGAGGCCGCAGCAATCGGATCGCCGAAACTTGCATAGAGGTCTGCGATCGGTCGCCCGAGCGAACCCTCGATATTGGCCTTGGCGGCAGCCGCCGGGAAAAAGGCCATGCGGTCCTGAAGCTGCGACAAGTCGTCGGCAAAATCGACGCCGACGACATCGGGACGCGTCGCGAGGAATTGGCCGATCTTCACATAGGATGGCCCGAGCCGTTCGACGGCTTTCGCCAGCCGGTCGCTGCGCTTTTGGGATTTGCTTCGATTGCGGGCGAAAATACCGACAAAGGACTTCGCCAGGCTGACGGACGGCGGCAGCCCCTCCGAAGGCAGCGCCGAAATGACGCCCTCGCGCACAAGAATCCAACCGACCCTGACGAGCCTGAAATATGCACCGAAAGCACTCATGCGGATCAGAGCTTCCAGCCGGAGTGCAGCGCTGCGATGCCGGCGGTATAATTGGTGTAGCTCACCCGGGAGAAGCCGGCCGTGCGGATCATCGCCGCGAAGTTCTCCTGGTTCGGAAACTTGCGGATCGACTCCACGAGATACTGGTAAGGCTCGGCATCGCCGGTGATTGCCTTGCCGAACTTGGGAATGGCATTGAACGACCATGCGTCATAGATCTTGTCGAGAACCGGCAGTTCCACTTCCGAAAATTCGAGCACGAGCAGGCGGCCGCCGCGCTTCAGCACCCGATAGGCTTCCGACAGCGCCACCTCGATCCGCGGTACATTGCGGATACCGAAGGCGATCGTATAGGCATCGAAGCTGTTTGCTTCGAAGGGAAGGTCCTCGGCATTGGCCTCCACGAAGGTGAGGTTCTCCGAAAGCCCCTTCTTTTCCGCCCTCTCGGCGCCGACGCCGAGCATGGAGCCATTGATGTCCAGCACGGTCGCATGTGCCTGGCGGTTGGAGGCTTCGACGATGCGGAAGGCGATGTCGCCCGTACCGCCGGCAACGTCGAGCACTTTGTAGCCCGGCTCTTTGCGCGGGTTCAGCGCCGCGATCATCGCATCCTTCCAGACGCGGTGCATGCCCATCGACATGACGTCGTTCATGATGTCGTAGCGCTTGGCGACCTTGTGGAAGACCTCGTTGACGAGACCCTGCTTCTCGCCGGTCGGCACCTCGCGGAAGCCGTAGGATGTTTCCATGCCGCCATCGGCGGAGATACGGCTGTCTGACATCAAGCTACTCCGTTCACATCAAGAATTCGGCGCGGCGACCATAGCGAAAACGTGGCTGCGGCGCTATTTGTGGGCCACGGTCCGCCCGCGGCACGTTGGCGCTATAGCGCACATCGCAGGCGGTTGAAACACGTTAGATATAGATGGGTTAAGATGCCGGAATTGCCAGAAGTCGAGACGGTGAAGCGCGGCCTGACGCCGGCGATGGAAGGCGCACGCATCGAAAGGCTGGAATTGCGTCGCGGTGACCTGCGTTTCCCTTTCCCGAAGGATTTCGAAAATCAGGTCTCAGGCCGCACGATCATCGGCCTTGGGCGGCGGGCCAAGTACCTGCTGATCGATCTCGACAGCGGCAAGACGATCATTTCCCATCTCGGCATGTCCGGCTCCTTTCGGATCGAGCAGGGTCCGGTCACCGGCACGCCCGGCGAATTTCATCATGAGCGCTCCAAGGACGAGAAGCACGATCACGCCGTCTTCCATCTGGAAGGCGAGGGTGGTCCGCGTCGCGTCATCTACAACGACCCGCGCCGCTTCGGCTTTATGGATATTGCCGATCGCTCCGAGCTCGACGCGAACCCCTTCCTGTTTGGCCTGGGGCCGGAGCCGACCGGCAATGAACTGTCGGCCGCCTATCTGGCCGAACGTTTCGCCGGCAAGGCCCAGCCGCTGAAGGGCGCACTGCTGGATCAGAAGACCATCGCCGGGCTCGGTAATATCTATGTTTGCGAGGCCCTGTGGCGTGCACATCTCTCGCCCGCGCGTGCAGCCGGCACGCTGGTGACGAAGACGGGCAAGCCGAAGGAGCCGCTGAACCTGCTTGTCAGTTCGATCCGCGATGTGATTGCCGATGCGATCGCTGCCGGCGGATCGTCACTGCGCGACCACATTCAGACGGATGGCTCGCTCGGTTACTTCCAGCATTCCTTTTCCGTCTATGATCGCGAAGGTCTTGCTTGCCGCACGCCGGGCTGTGGCGGTACGGTCTCGCGCATCGTGCAGGCTGGCCGTTCCACCTTCTATTGTGCCACCTGCCAAAAATAGGAGCGCGCGATGGCCTATGAAACCCTTGTAGTCGAAACCCGCGGCAATGTTGGTCTGATCACGCTGAACCGGCCGCAGGCGCTGAACGCCCTGAATTCGATAGTGCTCAAGGAATTGAAGCGCGCTTATGCGGCCTTTCACGCGGATGATGCCATCGGCGCGATCGTGCTGACCGGTTCCGAGCGCGCCTTTGCCGCCGGCGCCGATATCAAGGAAATGCAGCCGCTCGATTTCGCCGAGGTCTATAAGAGCGATTTCATCAGCGGCTGGGATGAGATCGCCAAGGCCCGCAAGCCGATCATCGCTGCCGTCAGTGGTTTTGCACTCGGCGGCGGATGCGAGCTTGCCATGCTTTGCGACTTCATCATCGCCTCGGAGACGGCGAAGTTCGGCCAGCCGGAGATCACGCTGGGGGTCATTCCGGGCATTGGTGGCTCGCAGCGCCTGACGCGAGCGGTCGGCAAGGCCAAGGCAATGGACCTTATCCTGACCGGTCGCATGATGGATGCGGCCGAAGCCGAGCGCTCGGGACTCGTTTCGCGTGTGGTGGCGCCTGAGCGGCTTCTGGACGAGACACTGGAGGCGGCCGCCAAGATCGCATCGCTGTCGCGTCCCTCGGTATTGATGGCAAAGGAGGCAGTCAGCCGCGCCTTCGAGACCACGCTGGAGGAAGGCCTGCGTTTCGAGCGCCGTCTCTTCCAGAGCCTCTTTGCGACCGAGGACCAGAAAGAGGGCATGGCTGCCTTCGTCGAGAAGCGCAAACCGGCCTTCAGGAACAGGTGAGCGGGCGGCGCTGGGAAAGGGGCTTTTCCTTGAAAATGCGCGTTGACGTCGCGCAGCTTTAGAGTTATATGCCCGCCCACGGTTCGGAAAGCCGCTCTGGTTTTCCGCTAATGCTCCCGTATTGCTGAATTGAGTGGCCGCAGGGCCAGCGCGGTAATGGCGGAGTTTTGTTCGAATTCTTGAGAGAGGCATCCATGGCCAATACAACCTCGGCGAAAAAGGCGACTCGCAAGATCGCTCGCCGTACCGCAACCAACAAGGCTCGCCGTTCGCGCGTTCGCACCTACGTTCGCCAGGTCGAAGAGGCGCTCGCGGCTGGTGATGCTGCCAAGGCAAAGGAAGCCTTCATTGTCGCTGAACCAGAGCTGGCACGCGCCGCAAGCAAGGGCGTCCTTCACGCCAACACGGCATCCCGCAAGGTCTCGCGCCTTGCTGCTCGTGTGAAGGCTCTTTCGGCCTCTGCAAGCGCCTAAATATTTCATTAACGAATTGCTCGTTATGATTAGCCCGGTAATTTTACCGGGCTTTTTCGATTCAGCTGGCCGCCGCGGATATAGTTAATCCGGCGACGATTTCGTGTCAGAGGCATGACAGGAAAAATTGTTTTAAAACAATGGCTTACGCAAGGATCCTTTCAAGGCTTGCGACTCTGGTCACGCAGCCCGTGGCCCCAAATGAGTCAAGAAGATTTTTTCTTTTTTCTTTTTATACGTGTCCAAAATAGCCCAGCAGGGGAATCTCCTTGATTCAAAAGCGATTCTTTTTTGACGTTGGTGTGACGCCCTAAAGGCCCCGCCGGAGTCAATGGCCGCTTGTTAATTTTGCGTAAAATTCATCGTTGATCTTGCCTTTTGATCCTGCCTAAATGGCGTCCAGCAAAGGGCGCGGACATCACCTGCAGAAGTCAGTCCAAACTGCCAAGTCGGCGGGATGATGACACTGTGTCACTTGCAACGGAGCGCACAGCTTCCGTTTTCTCAACGCACTCGACGACATTGTGCCGTGACGTGGCTGTCACGGGACGGGGACGTTTTGTGCGCTTCGTGGCCACACGTTTTGCGCGAGGCCAGGAGAAGGGCAGGGGATAGAGTAACATTGCGTTCGGGCTGGCAGGCGAAAAACGAGGATCGGCTGCCATCCTGACATGGAGAATTCGTGACGGTTGTCGCATGAACGCGACCACCGCAGGGGCTCCGTGTCGGTCCTGGAAACAGGACAGTGTTTGTGTGAACCGGCAGGCGGATGGCTCATGAGGGTGCCGTCGGCTTTGTCAAAGCGGGGAATGATCGGGCGGCTGTTAGCAAATGACCGCCCGAGGAAATGAAAGGCGGCATTATGCAGATGAATTCGATTACGACGGGTGCACTGGATAACGGGGAAGCTGCACAGCAGTCTTTCGGTTCCATTCACCTGGGCGCGAAGGAAGAAAAGACGGATATGAAGCATGGCGTTCTCTTCGACCGCGTTAGCGCGCGTCTGAAGGCACAAGTCGGTCCTGACGTCTATGCAAGCTGGTTTGCACGGCTCAAGCTTCATTCGGTTTCCAAGAGCGTCGTTCGTCTTTCCGTTCCCACGACCTTTCTGAAGTCGTGGATCAACAACAGGTATCTCGATCTCATCACCGGTCTTTTCCAGGCCGAAGATTCCGAAATCCTGAAGGTCGAAATCCTTGTGCGCACGGCAACGCGCATCGGTACGAAGGCGCTGGACGATGCAGTCTCCGTCGAGACGGTCACCCAGCCCACCCAGCTTCGCCGCCCGGCATCTGCCCAGCCGGCGGGGCAGATCGTTCAGCAGGCTGTTTCGGCCGCCGCTGCGGCGCGCCCGGCAAATGTCGGTTCGCCGCTCTTTGGCTCGCCGCTGGATTCCCGCTTCACCTTCGACACTTTCGTCGAGGGGAGCTCCAACCGTGTGGCGCTCGCCGCCGCAAAGACCATCGCGGAAGCAGGTCAGGGCGCTGTGCGCTTCAACCCGCTCTTTGTCCACGCGACCGTCGGTCTCGGCAAGACGCATCTGCTGCAGGCGATCGCCAATGCCGCCGTGCAGAACCCGCGTGGCCTGCGCGTTGTCTATCTGACGGCCGAATACTTCATGTGGCGTTTTGCGACCGCAATCCGCGACAATGATGCACTGACGCTGAAGGATTCGCTGCGTGCCATCGATCTTCTCATCATCGACGACATGCAGTTCCTGCAGGGCAAGATGATCCAGCACGAGTTCTGCCACCTGCTGAACATGCTGCTCGACAGCGCCAAGCAGGTTGTCGTCGCCGGCGACCGGGCGCCGTGGGAGCTGGAATCGCTCGATCCACGCGTCCGCTCGCGTCTGCAGGGTGGTGTTGCCATCGAACTCGATGGTCCCGACTACGAGATGCGTCTCGAAATCCTGAATCGTCGTCTTGCGGTCGCCCGTCTGGAAGATCCGTCCTTGGAAATCCCGACCGATCTGCTGCAGCACGTCGCCCGCAACGTCACGGCAAGCGGCCGTGAGCTGGAAGGCGCCTTCAACCAGTTGATCTTCCGCCGCTCCTTCGAGCCGAACCTGTCGATCGAGCGCGTGGATGAGCTTCTGGCCCATCTCGTCGGTTCCGGTGAGCCGCGCCGTGTGCGTATCGAGGATATCCAGCGTATCGTCGCGCGTCACTACAACGTCTCGCGACAGGAATTGGTCTCGAACCGCCGCACGCGTGTCATCGTCAAGCCGCGCCAGATCGCCATGTATCTGGCGAAGACACTGACGCCGCGCTCCTTCCCGGAAATCGGCCGCCGATTCGGCGGACGCGATCACACGACGGTTTTGCACGCCGTTCGCAAGATCGAGGAACTGATCTCGGGAGACACGAAGCTTTCGCATGAGATCGAGCTTCTGAAGCGCCTCATCAACGAATAGGCGGTGGATTGCCATCGCCATCCGACAGCCGGGAGCGATCCCGGCTGTTTTCTTTTATAAGTATTTTATTCTATACAGCCTCCACGTGAGAAAAACGCGCCAGTGAAAACGCCGGCGCTCGGGAGGATCTCAATGAGTTTTCAGAAAATTGCCGTGGTCGGCCTCGGCAAGGTCGGACGGCTGGCAGCGACGCTGTTGCATGAGGGCGGCTTCGAGGTGATCGGCGTCGATGCGCAACTGCCTCAGGGCGATCTCCCGTTTAAATGCCGATCCGGCGATATCACCAGTCCCTCCGTCATCGGCGAGTTGCTGTCGAGCGTCGAAGCGGTCCTGTCCTGCCTGCCCTATCATCTGAATATAGAGCTGGCTCGGGCGGCTCATCTCGCCGGCATCCACTATTTTGATCTGACCGAGGATGTGCCGACCACCAATTTCATCATCGAGCTTTCCAAGACCGCTCGCGGCCTGATGGCGCCGCAATGCGGCCTGGCGCCCGGTTTCGTCGGTATCGTCGGCGCAAGCCTTGCCGATGGCTTCGACCGCTGCCGCTCGATCCGCATGCGTGTCGGCGCCCTGCCGCAGAACCCGACCGGGCTTCTGGGTTATGCTTTCAATTGGTCGCCGGAAGGTGTGGTCAATGAATATCTGAACGATTGCGAGGTCATTGAGGGCGGCGTACGCAAGCTCGTCTCGCCCATGGAGTGGCACGAGACGATCTATGTCGGCGGCGTCAAGCTGGAAGCCTTCACGACCTCGGGCGGGCTAGGCACCATGTGTGACACCATGCTCGGCAAGGTCGACAATCTCGACTACAAGACGATGCGTTATCCTGGCCACATGGAGCTGATGAATTTCTTCTTCCACGAGCTTCTGATGCGCGACAGGCGCCAGCTTGCCGGCGAGATCCTGACCAATGCAAAGCCGCCGGTCGATGACGACGTCGTCTACGTGCATGTCGCGGCCGAAGGCACAGTCAATGGCGGCCTGCGCCGCAAGGAGTTCGTGCGCGCCTATTATCCGATCGAGATTGCCGGCGCACGGCGCACGGCGATCGCCTGGACGACGTCGGCTTCTGTGGTTGCCGTCATCGAGATGGTCCGCGACGGCCTGCTGCCGGCCAGCGGCTTCCTGCATCAGGAGCATATTCCGCTGGACATGTTCCTGAAGACGCCGACGGGCAGCCTGTTCAAGACAGGCGCGACTCATCGGAACTAGCTGTGAGCTTCTGAAAGCAGCCAGCGCCGGAAGGCAGCGACCGCCGGTCGTTCCAGCGCTGTGCCTGGATAGACCAGATGGTAGGCAAGCCTGCTTGCGAGCCCCAGCGGAAACGGCGCCACGAGCAGGCCTTCGGCAAGTTCCCTCCCAATGAAGGAGCGTCGCATCAGCGCCACGCCGAAACCCGATTTCATCGCCTCGAAGGCGCCGTTGCCGTCACTGAAGATCGGGCCGCGGGAGGCATCCACCCTGGTGGCGCCCGCTGCCGCCAGCCAGAGCTGCCAGTCGCGGCGGTAGACGTCGTGGATGAGCTGATAACCAGCAAGCTGATCCGGGGAAGGGTGAGCGCCGAGGGCCGCCGCAATCGCCGGCGTGCAGACCGGCACCAGTTCATCATCCACCAGACGCTCGCTGATCAGCCCCTCGTAGCCGCCAAGTCCGTGGCGGATGGCGAGATCGATCCCGTCACGTTCGAAATCGAACATGCGATGGGAGGCACTGATGCGCACATCGATATCAGGATGCATGTCCTCGAACCGCTGAAGCCGTGGCAACAGCCAGTGCGTCGCAAAACCGGCCGTACAGGTAAGCGCCAGTGAATTGCCGCGCCGCCGCGCCGTCAGCGATGCCGTTGCCTCGCGCACGAGTTGGAAGGCTGTGCGCAGCGTCGCGAAGTAATCGCGGCCCTCGGTCGTCAGCAGAATCTGCCGCGTACGCCGCTCGAAAAGCGACACGCCAAGCGAGGCCTCGAGATCGCGAATCTGCAAGCTGACAGCGCCCGGCGTGACATGCAGCTCGTGCGCTGCCTGCGTCATGCTGAGATGGCGCGCCGCTGCCTCGAAGGCGCGCAAGGCCGAGAGCGAAGGCAAGGGATCAACCATGATTTAGCTCAGCTCAATTATACGAGGAGAAATGCTCGTTTGCCGGACACGTAGAGATACTAATAAAAACAAATGTCTCTGGCAAATCTGCGTCGGTTTGCTCGAGAGAACGATTTAGCAAAGCTCGATGAAGGAGATTATCATGGCTGTACAGAGAACCATGGGAACCGGTGAATGGGCCATGCTGATCGTCTTGTCGCTTCTCTGGGGCGGCTCCTTCTTCTTCAACGGCATTCTGGTGAAGGCGCTGCCGCCTTTCACGATCGTGACCGCGCGCGTGCTACTTGCCGCCATCGCGCTCAATCTGATCGTGCGGGCGATGGGACATACCATGCCGCGCGACAGGCAGAGCTGGATCGCTTTCTTCGGCATGGGACTCTTGAATAATATGATCCCCTTCTGCCTGATCGTCTGGGGCCAGACGCATATTGCGAGCGGCCTTGCCTCGATCCTCAACGCCACGACGCCGCTTTTCGCCGTGGTCGTCGCCCACGTGCTGACGGCAGACGAGAAGCTGACGGCAAACCGTCTCTTCGGCGTGATTGTTGGTTTTGCCGGCGTAGCCTATATGATCGGCTTCGATGTCTTGAGGGATCTCGGTTCGAACGTGCTCGCCCAGCTCGCGGTCCTCGGTGCGGCCTTCTCCTACTCCCTGGCAGGCATCTGGGGCCGGCGATTCCGCCGGATGGGCCTGGCGCCTTTGATCCCAGCCGCCGGACAGGTGACGGCTTCGACTGTGCTCATGCTGCCGATCGCCCTGATTGCCGACCAACCCTGGACGCTCGCCATCCCCTCTGCCGAGACCTGGCTGGCGCTGCTCGGCCTCGCGATACTCTCCACGGCTGTGGCCTATGTTCTGTTCTTCCGAATCCTGGCCACGGCTGGAGCCACCAACCTGATGCTGGTAACCTTCTTGATCCCCGTCAGTGCGATCCTGCTAGGGGCGCTAGCGCTCGGCGAGCAGTTGCAGCTCAAGCATCTGATCGGCATGGCGCTGATCGCCGTCGGCCTTGCGGCGATCGATGGAAGGCTCGTCAACTTGGGGAAGAGGCGCACTGCCTGATGTGATTCAGCAGGCGAGGTCCGCGACGACGGAATCGAGGATCAGCATGCCTGACGGAGTGCAGCGCAGCCGCGAATTGCCGATCCGTTCGATGAAGCGGTGTTCCAGTAAAAACTCTTCGCGTTTCGGATCGAGATCGCGGCCGGAAAGCTGCTGCCAGCGAGCGAGATCGACGCCTTCTTTCAGGCGCAGGCCCATCAATAGCAGTTCGTCGGACTGTTCCTCGAAGCCGAGGCGCTCCTCGTCGACGATGCCGTGCCCGTCGCGCTCGACGAGGTCCAGCCAAGCCTCAGGTTTGCGTTCCGTAGCGGTTGCGATCTTTTCTGCGCCGCGCGTCAGGCGCCCATGCGCGCCAGGGCCGATGCCGGCATAATCACCGTAGCGCCAATAGGTGAGGTTATGTCGGCTCTCCGCGCCGGGCCGGGCGTGGTTGGACACCTCATAGGCAGGCAGTCCTTCACGCTCGGTGATTTCCTGCGTGGCCTCATAGAGTTCAGCGGACTGGTCCCCATCAGGCACGATCAGCTTTCCGGCCTTGTGCAGGCTATAGAAGGGCGTGCCTTCCTCGATGGTCAGCTGATAGAGCGAGAGATGATCGACCGCATAGGAGATCGCTTCCTTCAGTTCGCGCTCCCATTCTTCCACCGTCTGGTTCGGCCTGGCATAGATCAGGTCGAAGGACATGCGCGGGAAGATATCGCGCGCCAGCTTGATCGCCTTCAGCGCATCGGCGACGTCGTGCAGCCGCCCGAGGAATTTCAGGTCACGGTCGTTGAGCGCCTGCACGCCGAGCGACACACGGTTGACGCCGGCAGCGCGATAGCCGCGGAAGCGTTCGGCCTCGACGCTTGAAGGATTGGCCTCCATCGTGATCTCGATGCCATCAGGCACATGCCAGTATCGCGAAATGCCGTTAAGGATCGCATCGACCGTTTCCGGCTTCATCAGCGAGGGCGTGCCGCCGCCGAGGAAGATGCTGGTCACCGTCTTCGGCCCGCTCATCTGGCGGGCAGTGGCGATCTCCTTCAGGAAAGCGGCGACATAGCGCTCCTGATCGACCGGCTGATGCCGGACATGGCTGTTGAAATCGCAATAGGGACACTTCGCCGCGCAGAAAGGCCAATGCACATAGACCCCGAAACCGGGCTCGCCGGTATCGGGCAGAAGCTTTGCGTCGGGCATCAGCGCAGGCGACTCGATCATGTTCAAAGCTTGGCCCTATGCTTCCAGGCAGGTTTCGACAAAGAGCTTGAAGGCGCGGGCGCGATGCGACAGAGCCTGCGGTTTGCCGATACTCCAGCCATGCTTTTCTTCCGCGCTCATCTCGCCGAACGTCACATCATAACCTTCCGGCTGGAAAACCGGATCATAGCCGAAACCCTGCATTCCGCGCGGCGGCCAGGCGACGGTGCCTTCCACTTCGCCGCGGAAAAGCTCGGTATGGCCATCCGGCCAGGCAAGGCAGAGCACGCTGACGAAACGCGCGGTGCGCTGTTCGGGCTTCTTGGCGCCTGCCTTTTCCAGTGCCTTCTCGACCTTTTCCATCGCCATGCCAAAATCGCGGGTGCCGTTACCGGTCTCCGCCCAGTCGGCCGTGTAGACGCCGGGATCACCGCCGAGGGCATCGACGACGAGGCCGGAATCATCTGAAAGTGCCGGCAGGCCGGACGCTTCAGCCGAGGCGAGTGCCTTGATCGTGGCATTTTCCTCGAAGGTCGTCCCGGTTTCCTTGGGTTCGATGAAATTGAGCTCGGCAGCCGATTTGGCAGTAAAGCCGAGCGGCCCGATCAGATCTTGAATCTCTCGGATCTTGCCCTGGTTATGGCTGGCGACGACAATGGTCTTGGTTTCGAGCTTACGCATAAAATATCCTTATTCCATGCCCCAGATTTTCGCTTCCGCGCATTCCAGGCTATTGCCATCAGGATCGCGAAAATAAATGGATCGGCCACCCTGCGGCCAGTGAACCTCTGATTCAATACCGATACCGGCTGCCTGCAGCTTCCTGGCCATCTGATCGAGATAATCTCCCGAAACCCTGAAGCAGGCATGGCCCTTTCCGGTCGTGCCATGCGGCGGAACCTGCAGACTGTCAGGTGCCGGCGGCTTCATCGTTTCCTTCGGGTTAAAGATCAGCAGCACGCCCGGTCCACACCGGAAGAACACATGGCGGTTGCCCGACCGTGCGATCTTCTCGAGACCCAGCACATTCCCGTAGAAGGCTTCAGCCGCATCGAGATCTGCGGCATAAAGCGCGGTTTCAAGAATGCCTTCGATCGGGTGGGCCATTACCGCCTCTTGGTCCGCCTTGTCCCCGAAACGGGGACAAGGAAAATTCATTGATAGGCCCGAACGGATGCTCTCAGGCGATTGCCTGCTTCTGCAGGTCCACCAGTTCGGCGATACCGGCCTTGGCAAGGCCCATCAGCGAAGAAAATTCTTCCTCGGTGAAAGGCGTGCCTTCCGCCGTGCCCTGGATCTCGACGATGCCGCCGGCGCCCGTCATGACGAAATTGGCATCGGTTTCGGCGGAAGAATCTTCGAGATAGTCGAGGTCGATGACCGGCTGGCTGGCGAAGATGCCGCAGGAGATCGCCGCGACATGATCCTTCAGGACGCGGTCGGCCTTGATCATGTTGCGGGTTTCCATCCAGCGCAGGCAGTCGTAAAGCGCAATCCAGGCCCCGGTGATGGAGGCCGTACGCGTGCCGCCATCCGCCTGGATAACGTCGCAGTCGAGCGTAATCTGGCGCTCGCCGAGCGCGGTCAGATCGACCACAGCGCGCAGCGAACGGCCGATGAGGCGTTGGATCTCCTGCGTGCGGCCACCCTGCTTGCCGGTAGCGGCTTCGCGCTTCATACGCTCGCCTGTCGCGCGCGGCAACATGCCGTATTCGGCGGTAACCCAGCCCTTGCCGCTATTGCGCAGCCATGGCGGTGTCTTGTCTTCAAGGCTTGCCGTGCAGAGCACATGCGTATCGCCGAATTTCACCAGGCAGGAGCCTTCGGCATGCTTGGAAAAATTGCGCTCGAAGGAGACCTTGCGCATCTGGTCTGTTTTTCTGCCTGAAGGCCGCATTCTCTTCTCCTGAAACATGATGCCGAAAAGCGTGAGCGGTTCCCGGCAATGCCATGCCTGCATCTGTATTGTCGCCCGCTTCTACGATTGGCTGCGTGCATTTGCAAATTCCCTTTTGCCACGGGGGTAAGTTTGGCTATATTTCCCGGATATCATTCAGTACGGGTGCGAAAGTTCATGAGCTACAGGTCGACATCGGTTTCGGATGCCGTGGCCGCGCTGGATGAACGATCCAAGGAAATCTTCCGACGTATCGTCGAAGGTTATCTGGAGCACGGCGAACCGTTGGGTTCCCGCAATCTGTCACGTCTTCTGCCCATGTCACTGTCGCCAGCCTCTGTGCGCAATGTCATGAGCGACCTGGAAGAACTGGGGCTCATCTATTCGCCGCATGTGAGTGCCGGCCGCCTGCCCACGCAGGTGGGGCTGCGCTTCTTTGTCGATGCCTTCATGCAGGTCGGCGATCTCTCTGTGGAGGAGCGCGCCAGTATCGACCGCCAGGTGCGGGCCGGAAACCGCGACAATCCCGTGGAATCGATGATGAACGAGGCAAGTCGCATGCTCTCGGGCATTTCGCGCGGCGCCGGCCTCGTCATCACGTCCAAGAGCGATTCGGTGCTGAAGCATGTCGAGTTCATCCGCCTGGAGCCTACCAAGGCTCTGGCCGTGCTTGTCGGTGATCACGATCAGGTGGAAAACCGAATCATCGAGCTGCCCGCCGGCGTTACCTCTTCGCAGCTCACCGAAGCCGCAAATTTCCTCAACGCGCACATGACCGGGCAAACGCTGCCGGAATTGCGCCTGCAATTGAGCCGACTGAAAGATGAAGTTCGCCACGAGCTCGATGCGCTGTCGCGGGATCTCGTGGAGCGTGGCATTGCCGTATGGGCCGGCAACTCGGACGAGACAAAGCCAGCGCAACTCATCATCCGCGGCCGCGCAAACCTGCTGGAAGGCGTGGGCGGGGCGGAAGACCTCGACCGTCTGCGCCTGCTCTTTGACGACCTGGAGAAGAAGGACAGCTTGATCGAGCTCCTGAACCTTGCTGAAAGCGGACCCGGCGTGCGCATCTTCATCGGTTCGGAGAACAAGCTCTTCTCGCTTTCCGGCTCCTCCCTGATCGTTGCCCCCTATCGCGATGACGACGACCGCATTGTCGGAGCGGTGGGCGTGATTGGCCCGACGCGGCTTAATTATTCCCGCATCGTGCCGATGGTGGACTATACGGCCCAGCTCGTGTCGCGCCTTTCGCGCGGATCTCTCTGATCCCTCACGCGAAACCGGCTGAATTTCAGCTTCTTCGTCACGCAGACTTGATTTTTTCCGGCCAAACATCGATATCGGGCGCATCTGAGAATATATGAACCGGAGACCGTCATGACTGATGAAACGACGCAAAACGGACCTGACGCAGCTGCGGCAGAAGCCGCAGCCGACGCTGCCGCAAACGTCGAGAATGAAGCCGTGAAGGAAGCAGCTGCAAGCGAACCAGATCCGCTTGAGCTTCTGAAGGCCGAGAATGCCGAACTGCGCGACCGCTATTTGCGGCTCGCTGCTGAAATGGACAATCTGCGCCGCCGCACGGAGCGCGAGGTCAAGGATGCCAAGTCCTATTCTGTCGCAGGCTTCGCTCGCGACATGCTGGCCGTATCGGACAACCTGCGCCGCGCGCTCGACGCCATTCCTGCCGAAGTGAAGGAAACGGCTGATGCCGGCCTGACCACGCTGATTGAAGGTGTGGATATGACCGAGCGTTCAATGCTCTCGGCTCTCGAGCGCCACGGCGTTCGCAAGCTGGAGCCGGTTGGCCAGAAGTTCGACCCGAACTTCCATCAGGCGATGTTCGAAGTGCCGAATACCGAAGTGCCGAACAATACGGTCGTGCAGGTGGTGCAGGCCGGTTTCTCCATCGGCGAACGCGTGCTGCGCCCGGCCATGGTCGGCGTTGCCAAGGGTGGTCCGAAACTCGTCGAAGCCGAGGCCAACTCGGTGCTGGACGAGAAGGACGCCTAAGACAATAAGGACCCCTGACAATTAAGAAAAGGCCGCGCTGGCGGCCTTTTCTGTTCCTGTCTAACCTTGGTGGATCATATCCGCGCGAAGCGCTCGATCAGCAGATCGAAGAATCCGTCGGCATCCACGTGGCGCATGACCTTCGCATTGCGCTTGCGGTCGGTCACATGCCACCAGTCGACGACCGTCATGCCGACTGTCAGCTCCGACGTCACCTCGATCTCGACATTGCAGTCCCGGCCCTTGAAGAGTTCGGGTTTCAGCAGGTAGGCCACCGTCGTCGGGTCGTGCAGCGGGCCGCCGTCCGAGCCGTATTTTTCGATGTCGAAGCGCTCGAAGAATTCCAGCATCTCCACCATCGCCTTGGCCGGCGCGGTGCCGATCTCGGCCATCCGCTTCACCCGGTCCTTGCGGGTCAGAAGCTGGTGCGTGACGTCGAGCGGCATCATGACGACAGGCACGCCCGAGCGAAACACAATGTCGGCCGCTTCCGGATCGACGTAGATGTTGAATTCCGCAGCCGGCGTGATATTGCCGCCTTCAAAGAAACCGCCACCCATCATCACAAGCTCGCGGATACGCGGAATGATGTCGGGCGCCTTCCGGAAAGCCATGCCGATATTGGTCAGCGGTCCGAGCGTACAGAGCGTGACGGTGCCTTCCGGCTCGCGTCGCAGCGTTTCGATAATGAAGTCGACGGAATGCTGTGCCTGCAGCGGCATCGTAGGCTCGGGAAGGGTCGGGCCATCGAGGCCGGTCTTGCCATGCACATGCTCGGCGGTGACCAGCTTGCGGGCGATCGGCCGGTCGGCGCCGGCAAAGACCTTGATGTCAGTCCGCTCGCAAAGCTCGCAGATGATGCGTGCGTTGCGGCTCGTCAAAGACAGCGGCACATTGCCGGCGACGGTGGTGATGCCCAGCACGTCAAGCTCTTGCCTGCTGCCGAACGCCAGCATGATCGCGGCGGCATCGTCCTGGCCGGGGTCGGTGTCGATAATGATCTTTCTCGGTTCTGCCATCCGAATCGTTCCATCCTCTGGTGCGCGTCGCTCTGGCATGCACCTTCTCATTGTCTTCATGCTCCCGTAACAAATCAGCACATCGCGCCGGGGCATGTTTTGATGCGGGGCGTTGCGTCCTTTGTCAAGGAAGCGGTCTTGTGAGGCTTCGCCTTAAAATGGGGGAGGCCTGGTTGGGTGGCCATCGCGCCTTGCAGCGGGCAACCGTCGTTCCCATATTAGCGGTACCCGGATGCTGCTTGTGAGGTCCGGAGAGGTCGCTTGCATCAAGGACTTTGGAACATGAGTCGCATTACCCCTTTCGCCAGCCCGCTGCTTCTGGGCTTCGATGCCATGGAAAAGACGCTTGAGCGGATTTCCAAGGCAAGCGACGGATATCCACCCTATAACATAGAACGCATCGCCGCAGGTTACGACGCGCCTGAACGGCTCCGCATCACGCTTGCCGTTGCCGGTTTCAGCGAAGAAGACCTCGATGTTTCCACTGAGGAAAACCAGCTTCTGATCCGTGGCCGCCAGGTCGATCAGGGCGAGCGCGATTATCTCTATCGCGGCATTGCGGCCAGGCAGTTCCAGCGCACCTTCGTTCTCGCCGATGGCATGCAGGTTCTAAGCGCAAGCCTCAAGAACGGTCTGCTGTCGGTTGATCTAATTCGCCCGGAACCGGCCCGCATGGTCAAGAAAATTAACATTTCGGTTTCACAGTAGCACAACGGTTTGCTGAACCGTTGGTCCCTTCTCCCGGAGGAACAGGAATGTTGATGAAAGAAGCCACGTCGCGTTTGACCAAGTCCGAACTTGCCGGCATCGGCAATGGCGAGGTCGCCTATATCCGCAAAATACGCAACGAAGAGGTTGCAAGGTGCTTCCCTGAGGCGCCGGATATCGATCCAAGCGTTGATCTCTGGGCATTGTTCGGCGCCGATGGTACGCCGATCCTGCTGACGGATAACCGCTCCAGCACCTTCTTCAAGGCTGCCGAAGACGAGCTGAAGACGGTCAGCCTGCATTGATCACGACCGGCCTGCCGCAGGGCTGGCCGTCAGAATGCATGTGTGAATAAGGGCAATGGGCGATGCAAGGGCCACATGTGGGTCCCTTGCCCATGCGTATAGCCGCCTTCCAGCGTTTTCCCGTTTTCGACAACGCTGAGACTGCGGCCGATGCGATATCGAGCGATTTGCTCTGAGCCGATGCGCGTGGCGTCGATCTTGCTCTCTTTCCGAATCCTCCAGGGACATACGACCAGCAGCGCTTGGTTGAGAGCCGTGCGGTATCGCTCGGCAGTCCGGCATTCTTTCGATCCTCGAAAACCTTCCGGCGACAAGGGCAACCGCCGTCATCGGCTGTTCCGAACGCTGTGGCGATCGGTCAGACGCGCTTGAACGTGAGATAGGCCGAGGAGCGGCCTTCGCGGCGCGCCTTGGCTTCATAGCGGGTGCTCGGCCAGCCTTCATAGGGCGTCAGCCAGTCGGCGGCATTTTCCGCCATCCATTCAAAGCCGCCATGGTCGCGGCATTTCAACAGAGTCCAGTTCACATAGGTGTCGATATCCGAGGCGAAGCAGAAGAGCCCGCCTGGCTTCAGCACGCGGTGGAAACGGTCGAGATTGGTTTTCGAGACGAAGCGCCGCTTCCAGTGCTTCCGCTTCGGCCAGGGATCCGGATAGAGCAGGTCGATCTGATCGAGGCAATGATCGGGAAGCCAGTCGAGGAGCTGCGTAGCGTCGTCATTGTAGACGCGCACGTTGCGCGCACCCGTTTCGTCGACGCGCGCCAGCAGCTTCTGCATGGAGTTCACAAAAGGCTCGACGCCGATAAAGCCCGTTGGCGGTGTTTCCAGCGCGCGATGAATGAGATGTTCTCCGCCACCGAAGCCGATCTCCAGCCGCATTCTTTCGACCGGATCAGGGAAGAGATTCTTCGGCGGCTCCGGGGGAGCCGCCGAAAGGTCGATGAGGAATGCCGGGAGCAGGGTGGTGAGCCTTTCGGCCTGCTGTTCGCGCAGCGCCTTCCCCTTGCGGCGACCGAAGAAGGCTTCGGTCGCGCGGCCCCGGCGTTCCATGTCCGTCATGCAGCAGCCTTGGTCTTGACGGCGTCCTTGAGGCCCTTCACGAGATCCGTGCGCTCCCAGGAGAACGAGCCGTCCCGGCCGGCCTTGCGCCCGAAATGGCCGTAGGCCGAGGTCTTGGCATAGATCGGCTTGTTCAGGTCGAGGTGACGGCGAATGCCCGACGGCGACAGGTCCATGTTCTCGCGGATCGCAGCTTCGACCTGGTCCTCGGAAACACCCTTGCCGGTGCCGTGTAGGTCGACATAGATCGACAGAGGCTGGGCAACGCCGATAGCGTAGGAGAGCTGGATCGTGCAGCGGTCGGCAAGGCCGGCGGCTACGACGTTCTTGGCGAGGTAGCGGGCAGCATAGGCAGCCGAACGGTCGACCTTGGTCGTGTCCTTGCCGGAGAATGCGCCGCCGCCATGCGGAGCAGCGCCGCCATAGGTGTCGACGATGATCTTGCGGCCGGTCAGGCCGGCGTCACCATCCGGGCCGCCGATGACGAATTTGCCGGTGGGGTTGATGTACCACTTGCAATCGTCAGCGATCTTCAGGTCGCCAAGGGCTTCGCGGATATAGGGTTCGACGACGCTGCGAACCTTCTTCGAATCCCAGCTGTCGTCGAGATGCTGGGTGGAAAGAACGATCGAGGTGGCTTCCGCAGGCTTGCCGTCGACGTAGCGTACGGTGACCTGGCTCTTGGCGTCGGGGCCGAGCTTTGCGACTTCGCCTTCGCCCTTCTTGCGGGCGGTAGCGAGCAGCTGAAGGATCTTGTGGGAATAGTAGATCGGCGCCGGCATGAGGTCTGGGGTTTCCTTGCAGGCGTAGCCGAACATGATGCCCTGGTCGCCGGCACCTTCGTCGCCCTGCTGGTCGGCGGCGCTGTCCACGCCCTGCGCGATGTCGGCAGACTGCGAGTGGAGCAGCACGTCGATCTTGGCCTTCTTCCAGTGGAAGCCGTCCTGCTCGTAACCGATGTCCTTGATGGCGCGGCGGGCCGCAGCCTTGAACTTCGACGGATTGATGACGTCGTTGCCGTCCTTATCCTTCTTCATCAGGCTCGGCGGCAGGCGAACTTCGCCGGCGATGACGACGCGGTTGGTCGTTGCAAGGGTTTCGCAGGCAATGCGCACGCCCCACGGATTGACGCCTGTCTTTGCCGCTTCGCGGTAAACCAGATCGACGATCTCGTCGGAGATGCGGTCACACACCTTGTCCGGATGACCTTCGGCAACAGATTCGCTGGTAAAGAAATAATTCGCGCGCATTTCGGGATTCCCCTCAAAGAACAAAAGCGGTCTAGTAGGTACTCATTTCGTGCCACAATGACAAGCACAGAAGGACATAAATATATCTTTATATCTACGGCGAAATGACAAATTTTGCCCCAAAAACGCAAAAAGACGGCCTTTTGAGCCGCCCTTGAGTTTTCCTGAGCGTGGGGACGCTCAGTCGGAGTCGGCCTCCGCCGCCAGTGCCTTCACCAGTTCGACGACCTTGCGACGAACCTTGGGATCGGTGATCTTTACAAATGCGCGGTTGAGCTGAAGTCCCTCCGAAGAGGAGAGGAAATCGACGACATAGTTCGAACTCGAGGCTTCCGACATGCCACTCAGAGCACCGGAATGTTCGCCGGGAGCGTCTTCGAAGAAGAAGGAAACGGGGACGTTGAGGATGCTTGAAATATTCTGGAGTCGACTGGCGCCAACGCGGTTGGTGCCCTTCTCGTATTTCTGGATTTGCTGAAAGGTGATGCCGAGGCTTTCGCCGAGCTTCTCCTGACTCATTCCCAACATAGTACGGCGAAGTCGAATGCGGCTGCCGACATGAATGTCGATAGGATTCGGCTTCTTCTTATTTTCAATCATGGTCGTGCCCTAGCAAAGAAAAATTCAACCTTGTTCTAACCGGCATGCCCTGACCTCATTCCGTAACGCCACGTTGCAAGTCGCGATAACCCACCTTGAAGCATACGTTACTAACGCCGATTGCTGCCACTATGCAATTTTAGGGGTTTTTGGTCAATTCAACCTGAAAATAAAACCCCTGCGTGAAATTAGCGCAATCAGTATCAGTAACGTTTCAGTCAACCAGAAGTAAGTTTGGCGGGGGTATGATCTCCAGTTGCTTTTTTCAAATCCATCGAGAGTTGCATCAATAAAGCCAATTTCGTCCAATTTTAGGCCTGACACGATTTTGCCGCGCGGGTCTACAACCGCCGAAATTCCACTATTCGCATCGCGAATCAGCGGCAAACCGGTTTCGACCGCTCGTACGCGCGCCTGCTGAAAATGCTGGTAGGGACCGGGTGTTGACCCGAACCAGCTGTCATTCGTGATGTTGAGAATGGCATTCGCTTGGCCGATGTCGCCTGTCATTTCATCTGGGAAGATGATCTCGTAGCAGACGAGCGGATAGAATTTCAGCCCGCTAGGAAGCTCGAGCAAATGACGGCTGGCGGCGGCCGAAAAACCACCCGGCATCTCCACCACATTCTGGATACCGAGTTCGTTGAACATGTCTTCGAAGGGAAGATATTCACCGAAGGGAACGAGGTGCACCTTGTCGGAGGCGGCGACGATCTGCCCGCGTCCGTCGATGACATAGATCGAGTTATAATAGCGTGTGGGGTAGCCGGGACCGAGTTCTTCGGCGCGCACGGCGCCCGCGATCAGGATCTGGTCGTCGTCGAGCGTATCGGCGATCCGCGTCAGCGCATCCTTGTTATCGGTGAGGATGAATGGGATCGAGGTTTCCGGCCAGACGATGATGTCAGGCTTCTTGCCACCGTCTTTGGGAGCCTCCGTCGAAAGCTTGAGATGTGTCTCGAAGATCGCCTCGCGATCTGCATCATTGTCCATCTTGATGGCCTGGTCGATTGCAGGCTGCACCAGGCGAACCACAGGCCGCTTGTCCTCGGGCAAGGGCTCGGGTTTCGGCGTGAGATAGAGGATATAGGCGCCGTAACCGAGATGCGCTGCAAAGAGGATTGCCGCGAGGCTGATACCGAGCTTCGCTCCCTGCCGGGTTCCGAGCAGAGCGGGGGCGGCAAAGACGAAGACCGAGAGAGCCGTTACCCCCATGGTGCCGATCACATGCGCGGACTGCATCATGACAGGCACGGGCATCATGGCATAGCCGATGGCGTTCCACGGAAAGCCGGTGAAGATGAAGCTACGCACCCACTCAAGCAGGCCGAAGCTGGCAGCAAGTGCTGCAATCCGCCCCATGCCGTCGGACCAGAAGATACGGGCAAGTCCTGCAGCCAACCCGTAAAAGATGGCAAGACAGGCCGGGAGCCCGAGGATGGCGAGCGGCAAAGCCCAGGCAAATTCCTCTGAATCGATCAGCAGCGCATGCCCAAGCCACCAGAGCCCGGCAACGAAATAGCCGAAGCCGAACAGCCAGCCGGTCGCAAATGCCGGCCAGAGCCGACCTGGCAGACCACTCTCCGGCGAGGCGGCCGCCCCGTCGATCAGCCAGACGAGCAGCGTGAAGGAAACGAACATCGCGGCGAAGAAGCCGACGGGAGGTAGCGCCAGCACGCCAAAGGCACCTGCTGCGATCGCAAGCAATGACCGTTTGAAACCCCAGACGAGGATAACCCTGTCCGCAAGCCGCTCCATGCGCACTCCCATCAAAGCCGCGAATCAATCCAATCGCAGTCTTTCAAAAAAGTGCGCGCTTGTCGTCTTACGGAAAGGTCAGTTTGCGGTCGATTCAGCCGGCCGATCGTCGTTTCCGTCGCCGATGAGCGGCCCGTCACCATCCGCCTTGGCGCGGCGGCGGATCGCCTGGCGCTTACGGGTAATGCGTACCCGCTTGATGCGGCGTGGATCGGCGTCGAGAATGTGGAATTCAAAATCGGGCAAAGCCTGCACGACTTCGCCGCGCACCGGGATACGCCCGAGCGCCGAGAAGATCAGGCCGCCCAATGTGTCGACCTCGTCGATCTGCTCGCTGATGTCGAAATCAGGGCCGATGGCTTCGGCAATTTCCTCGAGTTCGACGCGGGCATCAGCGACGAACATGTCCTCCGAAACGCGCTTGAACATCACTTCTTCATCGTCATGTTCGTCGTCGATATCGCCGATCACCATTTCGACGATGTCCTCATGCGAGGCAAGACCGTCGGTGCCGCCATATTCGTCGATGACCAGTGCCATCTGCGTACGGTTTACCTGCATGCGACGCAGCAGATCGGAGGCGAGCATTGAGGGCGGCACGAAGAGGATCTGTCTGATGATACCGGTTTCGGCGAGCGTCTTCTGCAGGTCGACGCGTCCAAGATCGAAATTAGGTTTGGCCGAGCGTGGCGCCTTCTGGATATTTTCCGGAGAGACCTCGATGGCCGGCGTGCCTGCTACAGGCTTCGTGCCGCTGCGGCGCTTGTTGCGCGCCTGCTTGGCAACATAGGAAAGAAGGTCGCGGATATGCACCATGCCGCGCGGGTCATCGAGCGTTTCGGCATAGACCGGCATGCGCGAGCGGCCGCTTTCCTCGAAGAGGATCATCAACTCGCCGATCGTGATGTTCTGGTCGACCGCCTCGATATCGGCGCGCGGCACCATGACGTCGGCGACGCGTACCTCGCGGAAGCGCAGGATATTGTGAAGCATCGCGCGTTCGTCGGGCGCAAAGGCATCGGCCGCTGCCGGGTCTGTCATCAGCGCATCGGCGATGTCTTCGCGTAGGCGCGAGCCCTGTTGCGGTCTTAAGATGCGCGCGGCGCGTGACCAGAAGGATGGCGGTCGGTGTCGACTACTGCCACCCTCGTCGGAAGAGGAGGATTGGTCGGAGTCCTTGGCGTCTGACGCCGGCTTCGTTGAAAAGTCGCTCATGGTTCCATTTTAAGGTCTTGACCCTCGTAGGGGTCAGATAGGCCGAGTACTGCTAAAATGCGAGTCTCCAGCCCCTCCATAATTTCGGCTTCGTTATTATTCATATGGTCGTAGCCGAGCAGATGCAAGAAACCATGCACCATAAGATGAGTGAGATGATCGTCAAAGCTCTTTTCGAGCTCATGCGCCTCGCGCTCTACCGTTTCCCGGGCGATGATGATATCGCCGAGCATCGGGCCGGGCATTTTGCCGGGTTTGACCGGGAAGGCTGGAAACGACAGCACATTGGTCGGCTTGTCCTTGCCGCGCCATTCCGCATTGATGTCCTGGATGGAGGCATCGTCGGTAAAGACGAGCGAAACTTCCGGCGGCATCGTCGGGAAGGGCTGCTGTTCTTCTTCCCGCAAGTAGGTGACCGCCGCACCCAGCACGCGTTCGCCAAGGGCATGCAACACATCTTCAGCGGGCCAGCCCGTGTCCTCGATGCTGATCTGTATGTCGAGCTCGGCCATCAGTCCTGCCGACTGGCCTCTTCGTTTGCCGCTACATAGGTCGCGTCATAGGCCTTGACGATGCGGCCGACCAACGGATGGCGCACAACGTCGACATCCCTGAAGCGCACAATCGAGATGCCCTCGACATCGTTCAGCAGGTGCAGCGCTTCCACGAGGCCGGATTTGACGCCGCGGGGCAGGTCGATCTGGCTCGGGTCGCCGGTGATGATCATACGCGAATTCTCGCCGAGACGCGTCAGGAACATCTTCATCTGCATCGCCGTGGTGTTTTGGGCCTCGTCGAGGATAACGGCGGCGTTGGCGAGCGTGCGTCCGCGCATGAAGGCGAGCGGCGCGATTTCGATGACGCCGGCGGTGATCGCCCGTTCGACCTTGTCGCCGGGGATCATGTCATAAAGCGCGTCGTAGAGCGGGCGCAGGTAAGGATCGACCTTCTCCTTCATATCACCCGGCAGGAAGCCGAGGCGTTCGCCGGCTTCCACGGCCGGCCGCGAAAGGATGATCTTCTCGACGGCGCCGCGTTCCAGAAGCTGGGCTGCGTGGGCGACGGCGAGATAAGTCTTGCCGGTACCGGCCGGGCCGACGCCGAACACCATCTCCGAGCGCTCAAGCGCCCGCATATAGGCATCCTGTGTCGGCGTGCGCGCGATGATCGTCTTCTTGCGCGTAGAAATCTGCGCCATCGTCAACTTGGCTTTTTTCTCCATCGTCGGCAGCGTGAGCTGGTCGTCGGCTGCAACCGCCATGCGGATTGCGCCTTCCACGTCTGAACGCTCCACACTGCCGCCTTTCTGGAGTTTTTCATAGAGGTAATCGAGTGTGCGTCGCGCCTGATTGGTCGCCAGCACATCGCCCGTAATGACGACGGAGTTGCCACGCGCCCGCGCATCGATATGGAGCCGCTGTTCCAAGAGCTTCAGGTTCTGATCGAACTGTCCGAAAAGTTCGCTGGCGAACCGGTTGTTCTCGAACGTCAGGACGAAGTGATTGGCGTCGCTCGCAATGCGTGGGTGGCGCGGTGAAGATGAAACCAATTCCTGTCCGTTCAAGCGGTCGAGCTCCTTGGGTTAGACCTCAGCCTCTGCGCGTTCGGCAAACAGGCTGTTGGTTCCGGTTCCTGTGATTCGCACTTTAATAATGTCACCGATTTGCGATGCTTTTGCATCAACATTCACAGACTGAAGCCAGGGAGAACGTCCGATGAGCTGGCCCGGCATGCGGCCGGGCTTTTCCAGGAGAAGATCGATTTCCTTGCCGACGCAGGACTCGTTGAATTCCTGCGTCTGCTTGAGAAGCAGCGCTTGCAGGCGTTCCAGCCGTTCTGCTTTGATTTCTTCCGGCACCTGGTCCTTCAATTCCGCACCGGGCGTACCCGGCCGCGTCGAATATTTGAACGAGAAGGCCTGTGCATAACGAACCTCCTCAACGAGTTTTAGTGTATCCTCAAATTCGCCGTCTGTCTCCCCCGGAAAGCCGGTAATGAAGTCGCCCGAGAGCGCGATATCGGGGCGGACCTTGCGGATGCGCTCGATGAGGGAAAGATATTCAGCTGCCGTGTGGCGGCGGTTCATCGCCTTGAGAATGCGGTCCGAACCGGCCTGGACCGGCAGGTGCAGGTAAGGCATCAGCGTGCTAAGGTCACGATGAGCCTCGATCAGCCGGTCGTCCATGTCGCGCGGATGGCTAGTCGTGTATCGAAGCCGTGCAAGGCCGCGGATATCGGCAAGCCGGTAGAGCAGGTCGCCAAGGCTCCACTCTTCGCCCTTCGGGCCGAGGCCGTGCCAGGCATTGACGTTCTGGCCGAGCAGGGTGATTTCGCGCACGCCGCCATCGACCAGCCTCATCGCCTCCTCGACGATCTGCGAGACCGGTCGCGAAACCTCCGAGCCGCGCGTATAGGGCACGACGCAGAAGGTGCAGAATTTGTCGCAGCCTTCCTGCACCGTCAGGAAGGAGGTCACGCCGCGGGCACGGATCTTCGGCGCCTCGGCAATCGGCAGATGCTCGAACTTGTCCTCGATCGCATATTCCGTATCGACGACGCGGTGGCCTTCCTTGGCGCGGCGCAGCGCCTCCGGCAGGCGGTGATAGGTCTGCGGGCCGATGACGACATCGACAGCCGGCGCACGGCGCAGGATTTCCTCGCCCTCGGCCTGTGCCACACAGCCGGCAACACCGATCATCATCTCGCGGCCGTCGGCAGCCTTGCGCTTCTTCATCTCGCGCAGTCGCCCGAGCGCGGAATAGACCTTCTCGGCAGCCTTCTCGCGGATATGGCAGGTATTGAGCAGGACGAGGTCGGCCTCTTCCATGTCCTCGGTTGGCTCATAGCCGTCGCGGGCAAGAGCATCGCTCATGCGCGTCGAGTCATAGACGTTCATCTGGCAGCCATAGGTCTTGATGAAAACCTTGCGGCTGTTGGAGCCATCGCGGAGAGAAACCTCCGGGGCCTGAAGAAGGGCGCTGTCCTGGGTCATGGCGCGTTATCTAGTGGTTTTTGGCGCGCGAGAAAAGGGACTCTTGCCTCAGCCGACGTTGCGGCCGCGAAGGCTGCTGTTCAGCAGGTTGCGGATGCGGGCGGCGATCGTCGCGCTGACGTCCTTGCGATTGGTCTTCTCGCCATATTCGATCGCCTCGCCGAAGGAGACTTCGGCATCGATGGCACCACATTTGAAGATGTCTTTGAGATGCGGCAAAAGCTCGATATCGCCCGGCCATGCGGCGAGCGGGCGGTGATAGCGGCCCATGGCGATACCGTGCACCTGCGTATAGACAATGGAAACCGGCTGGACCATGACAGAACCGGTCGGGGAATGCGGCACGGCCATGGCGGCTGCACCGAAGAGCGACGATTTGACCTCCAGCAGGCGATTGCCGTCAGAGGTCGTTCCCTCGGGAAAAAGCACGACGATTTCGCCGTCTGCCATACGGCCGGCGATTTCGTTCGCCTGATCGCCGGTGCGGCGTTTTTCCTCCCGCACCACGAAGACGCTCTTCTGCAGCTTGGCGAGAGTGCCGAAAATCGGCCAGTCGCGCACCTCGATCTTGGCGATGAAGGCAACGTCTGCAACGGCCGACATGACCATGATGTCCATCCACGAGGAGTGATTGGAGCAGAGCATCAGCGGCCGGCGTCTCTCAAGTGTGCCGCGCACGCGAATGCGGATGCCGAGACAATAGCAGACGATGCGATGCCAGTGTCGGGGCAGGGTGCGACGCAGCTTCCAGTTAAAATAAAGCGCCAGCACCTGCAGCGGCATGAGCAGGATGCTGACGACAATGATGACGGTAATGGCGAAGGCAATGCGCAGCCTGACGATCAAATGCGGCGCTCCCGGACTGCCATGGTATCAGATTTCGTCTTTCTTCAGCGGGATGCCGTAGAGTTCGAGGCGGTGGTCCACGAGCTTGAAGCCGTGTTCGCGTGCGATCCGCTCCTGCAGCGCCTCGATTTCCGGTGAGCGAAATTCGATCACGGCGCCGGTCTTCAGGTCGATCAGATGATCGTGATGTTCTTCGGGAACCGTCTCGTAGCGGGAGCGGCCATCACGGAAATCGTGCCGGGCGATGATGCCGGCGTCCTCGAACAGCTTCACGGTGCGATAGACCGTCGAGATAGAAATCTTGGCATCGACCTTGACGGAACGCCGATAAAGCTCCTCGACATCGGGATGATCTTCGGAATCCTCGAGAATACGCGCGATCACCCGGCGCTGCTCGGTCATGCGCATGCCGCGTTCAGCGCAAAGCTCCTCAAGGGTCTTGGCTTCCTCAGTCATGGCTGCCTTCTCGCTATTCCTGTCGAGAAGGGAACTACCGAAGAACGCGCTTCATGACAAGCGCTGTGGAGGTAGCCCCATTGGCGTCCTTGTAATAGCCCTTGCGCTCGCCGGCCTGCTCGAAGCCAAGCTTACGGTAAAGGCCAAGGGCAGCGATATTGCCGTTGTCGACTTCCAGGAACATGCTCTCGCCGCCGCGAAGGCGTGCTTCGCGTATAGCGGCCTGCATCAGACGCCAGCCGAGGCCGGAATGCGCGACCTTCGCCTGCACTGCGACTGTCAGGATTTCCGCCTCGCCGGCAACCTGGCGCGCAAGGATGAAGCCCGGCAAGGTCTTCTTCAGGATGGCGTTGGTCTGGCGCGCAACAAAGCCGAAGACGGTGTTCTGGGAAAGCAGGCTGTGGAATTCGCCGTCACCCCAGGGGCGCGCGAAGCGTTCGCCGTGGAGGACGGAAACGTCGAGGCAATCCTCGGGCTCCATGACGACAATTTCGAATTCCGGTTTCAGCGTCAGATAGGCTTCCAGCATTGTCATACTCTTGCAACCGCGTACCCGGCCTGCGGTTTGGCATCGGGTCCACGCAGATAAACGGGCTTCGGCTTTCCGGCATTCGGGTTCGCGGCCGCACCGAGGCGGGCCACGATGGAGATCGGGAATGTGTTGACGTGCTCGCCCGTTGCATCGGGCTTCAGGAGCGGAGTCGCAGAACCGGTTATCTCGCCGTCGAAACCGGCGGCGAAAGCCTGGGCCTCCACTACACTCGCCGCACGCGCTTCGTCGAGCGGCGAACCGTCGGCGGCGAAGGACTGGAGATAGATTTCGTCCCGCTTGGCATCCATCGCTGCGAGCACTGCGCAGCCCGGTGTGTTCTCGCGCTGAGCGGCTGCCATGACCTCGAGTGTGGTGATGCCGACGGCGGGGATATTGAGGGAAAGCGCAAAGCCGCGGGCTGCGGCGACGCCGACGCGGATACCGGTAAAGGAGCCAGGTCCGATGGTGACGGCAATGCGGTCGATATCCGAAAGCGCGACGCCCGCCTGATCCAGCGCACGATCGACGATACCCATCAGATGTTCAGCATGCCCCTTGCCGATCATATCCGATGCCTCCCCCAGCATCGTATTCCTGCCGCTGTCATAAACGGCGGCAGCGCAATCTACACCTGCCGTGTCGAGCGCCAGAACGATCATGCCATCAATTTCCGAATAAACTATTGTCGCCCATCCATAAATCCGTCCGACCCAACCCCAGATGAACGGCCGGACGTATCCGAGATTTTAAGCGGCAATCACTTCCTGCACTTCCGGAACGAAATGGCGCAACAGGTTCTGGACACCGTGCTTCAGCGTAGCCGTCGAAGACGGGCAGCCGGCGCAGGAGCCCTTCATGTTCAGATAGACCTTGCCGTCCTTGAAGCCACGGAAGGTGATGTCGCCGCCATCCTGGGCAACGGCCGGACGCACGCGCGTCTCCAGCAGTTCCTTGATGGTCAGCACGATCGATTCGTCACCCTCGTCGAAGAATTCGTCACCCGCATCGGCATCTTCCGACAGGATCGAGGCATCGCCCATGACCGGCTTGCCGGACATGAAATGCTCCATGATCGAGCCGAGGATGGCCGGCTTCAGATGCTGCCACTCAGCATCGTCCTTGGAGACGGAGATGAAATCATAGCCGAAATAGACGCCGGTCACGCCCGGGATATCGAAGAGGCGGGCGGCGAGCGGCGAAGCCTGGGCTTCATCGGCGTTGCGGAATTCGGCCGTGCCGTTTTCCATCACGACCTTGCCGGGAAGGAACTTCTGTGTTGCCGGGTTCGGCGTGGCTTCGGTCTGAATGAACATCTCGCTCTCCGTGCGGCGGGCCGTGACCTCTGCCGTCTTTAGAATTCTTCAAAAGAAAATAAGCCTATTGTCCGGCCAATTCAAGAGACTGATACTCAAGAAATGACTTAACACAGGGCGTCGATTTCTTCGTTGGTCAGCGTGTCGGGAAGCACGGTGACGGGAATGGGAAAGGCCGCTCCCCGTCCGGCGATAGACGAAACCAGCGGTCCCGGTCCTTCCTTGGCGGAGCTTGCGGCAAGCACGAGGATGGCGACGTCCCGATCTTCTTCGATCACCGCATTGATTTGCTCTGCCGAGTTGCCTTCGCGGATGACAATTTCAGGCTCGATGCCGATCGTCTCGCGTACGATCTGCGCGATCTTGGCGACGGTGGCTTCCGCCTCCTCCCGGGCTTCCGCCCGCATGATCTCCTCGACGCCAAGCCATTGCTGGAAATCGCCTTCCGGGATCACATAGAGAAGGATGAGGCCGCCATTGGAATTCTTGGCGCGCCGTCCGGCATAATGGACGGCGCGTTGGCATTCAGGAGTCCCGTCAATCACCGCTATGAATTTGCGGCGATGACCTTCGAGCCGTGAGAGTCGCTTTGATACCATGGTGCGAACTCTGACACCTGAGACCAAAAATTTGCAAGCCCCCGTTTTGCACGGGAGCTCTGCATGTCGATCGGACTAGTAGAGGAAGCCGATGATCTCTCGAAGTTCGCGCATCGTCACGTCGGCGCGTGCCCTTGCGCGTTCATTGCCGTTGCGCAGGATCGCGTCGATATGGCTCGTATCGCTCATCAGGCGGCGCATTTCGCCAGTGATCGGCGAAAGCACCTGAACAGCGAGATCGATCAGCGCCGGCTTGAAGACGGAGAACTGCTGGCCGCCGAATTCTGCGAGCACCTGCTCCTTCGACTGGTCGGCGAGTGCCGCATAGATCGAAACGAGGTTCTCGGCTTCCGGCCGGCTTTCCAAACCGGCGACTTCGCTCGGCAATCCATCAGGATCGGTCTTGGCCTTGCGGATCTTCTTGGAGATCGCATCCTCGTCGTCCATCAGGTTGATGCGCGAAAGGTCCGACGGGTCGGACTTCGACATCTTCTTCGTGCCGTCGCGCAGCGACATGACGCGCGGTGCCGGCCCGCCGATCAGCGGTTCGACCATCGGGAAATAGGCATGCACCGGCTCGTTGCCGACAGTGATGTCGATCCCGTAGTTCGTCTTGCGGATATGCGAGCCGTAGTCGAGGTTGAACTTCATCGCGATGTCGCGGGTGAGCTCCAGATGCTGCTTCTGGTCCTCGCCGACGGGCACATGCGTCGCGCGGTAGACGAGAATGTCGGCAGCCATCAGGCTCGGATAGGCGTAAAGACCGAGCGAGGCCTGCTCGCGGTCCTTGCCGGCCTTGTCCTTGAACTGCGTCATGCGATTCATCCAGCCGAGGCGGGCGACACAGTTGAAGATCCAGGCGAGTTCGGCGTGCTGCGGTACGGCGGACTGATTGAAGACGATATGCTTTTCGGCGTCGATGCCGGAAGCGATGAAGGCGGCCGCGATCGAGCGCGTCTGCGACAGCATGTCCTCGTGGACGAGTTGCGCGGTCAGCGCATGCAGATCGACGACGCAGTAGATGCAGTCGTTGCCGTCCTGGAGCTGCACGAAGCGACGGATCGCCCCGAGATAATTGCCGAGATGCAGATTGCCCGTCGGCTGAACGCCGGAGAATACGAGCTTCTTGAATTCGCCCATGATGTTGTCCTCGATTAGGCTGGTGGAGGGCCTGACTGTGCCATTAACGCCGCGGCTTATGCACGCGTGGCCGCTCGCAATCAAGGGGTTCAGCCCGCGGCATGCTGGATCAGATCGAACGTGTTGCCGTAAGGATCCGCAAAGACTGCGACGGTGCCGTAAACCTCGTGCCGTGGCTCCTCCAGAAAGCGCACCCCGGCTGTTAGCATCGCAGCATGGTCACGCGCAAAATCATCGGTTTTCAGGAAGAAACCCACACGTCCGCCGGCTTGGTTACCGATGGCTGCTCGCTGCGCTTCATTTGTCGCCTGTGCCAGCAAAAAGGCTGCCCCATCCCCGCCCTTCGGCTTGACGACGACCCAGCGCTTGCCTTCCGGCTGCACTTCATCTTGAAGGCATTCGAAGCCGAGAGCCTCACAATAGAAGGCTTTGGCGCGATCATAATCATCGACGACGAGGGTGACGAGGAAGAGGGATTGGGTCACGGGGATCTCCAGATTAGGAAGGTTATTCCATTTATATGGGGGAAAATGCCGGATTTTACGCCAAATTGATCAGCGCGCTTAGCTAAAATGGAGTATAAAATTTCACAGAAAAGCTTTCTTTGAACTGAAAATCCTCTCGCCGGGCTGGCGGCCCAAGGGGCCGTCGGGATAACCGATCGGAGGGACCATGCAGAACGCTAGTTTGCTCGCCATGGCAGGCCTTTTCGCCCTACAATCAGCAACGACTGCCGTCGGTCAAGATAATCGACGGCAGACTACCCAGCTTCCCAAACACGAGACGCGTATAGCCTACACGATGCAGACCGTCAGTGTTCGCGCCGGCTGTTTTCCGGTGCGATTGCGGGCGATTTTGTCGCATATCGCGGCAAAGACCGGCCGCCGCCCGATGATAACGTCGGGCTTCCGGCCGCATCCCCGCCGCCACGGCTCCCTGCACGGAACGTGCATGGCAGCCGATATCAGGATTCCCGGACTGTCGGAGCGGACGATCATCGCGGCCGCGAAAACCGCACCCGGGATAGGTGGGATCGGCAGCTATTGCAACGGCATCATCCACGTCGATGTCGGGCCGCAGCGACGATGGGTCGATTGCTAAAGCAATTCCAGCGATTTTGCGCGCGGAATTGCGCAAAAACAAAGGGATAGAGTATCCCATGCTTCGAAGGAAAACCGGAGATACTCTGATCTCAGGCGTCTTTCGCGGGTGCCGGCTTGCGGTTGAGATTGCGGCGGATCATGCCGAGGTCCGCGCCGCCGATCAGGAAGGCGGTCGCGAAATAGACGACCATCGAAATCGCAATCAGCAGGCCAAGGGTGCCGACCTTGGTCAGAAGCGGCGCGCCCGAGGCGAGCCAGGGCTCCCAGTGCTGCTTGAGGTAGATGATGACGGCGCCCATGACGGCAGAGGCGACGATCAGAAGGACGGCGCGTTTGGCAAGCGCCCATTCCCATGTCAGATGACCGCGTCGCAGAAGTGTCGTGAAGAGCAGCACGGTGCTGATCCAGCCGGCGGTGGCCTCGGCCACAGCGATTCCGGGTGCACCTATGTAGGGAAAGAGGGTCAGCGCCGTGGCGCAGTTGACAGCGACGGCGACCGCCGAAAAACGCATCGGCGTCTTGGTGTCCTCGCGGGCATAAAAGCCCGGCTGCAGTGCTTTGATCAGCACGAAAGCCGGCAAGCCGATGCCGTAAATCGCAAGGATCGAGCCGACGATAACAGTGTTTTCCTGGTGGAAGGCGCCGCGCTCATAGAGCACGCGGATGATCTCGTCCGAGAGGATCCACAGCGCGAAGGCGGCTGGGATCGTCAGGAACAGGACGAACTCGATCGAGCGGTTCTGCAGAAAGGCGGCCTCGCGTAACGCTCCGCCCTTGAGCGAACGGGCAAGCTCGGGCAGCAGCACCACACCGACGGCGACGCCGACGACGCCGAGAGGGAGCTGGTAGATACGGTCGGCATATTGCAGGGCGGCGATGGCGCCTTCGCGGGAGGAGGCGATCGCCTGGCCGATGAGCTGGTTGATCTGCGTGATGCCGCCGGTGACGGCGGCCGGAACGGCAAGGATCAGCAGCCGCTTGACGTTCGGCGTCATCTTCGGGAAGCGGATGCCGATGCTCATGCCGGCATGCAGTACACCGAGATAGACGACGGCGAGCTGCAGGACGCCGGCCGCGAGCACGCCCCAGGAGAGATACCAGGCCGTCGTCAATGGGTCGGCGCCGGTATAGAGCGCGTAGAACAGCGCCCCGATCATCACGACGTTGAGGAAGACCGGTGCCACGGCCGCGGCGAAGAAGTGGTGCAGCGAATTCAGCATGCCGCTCATCATCGCCGTCAGCGACATGCACATGAGATAGGGGAACATCACCGCCGCCATTCGGATGGTGATGTCGAACTTCTCGGGATCATCCGCAAAGCCCGGCGCGATGACGAAGCGCACGAGAAGCGGCATGGAAAACTCCATCACGATGGTGATGAGCAGCAGCACGGAAAAAAGAACGCCGAACACCTCTTCCGAAAAGCGCTTGGCGCCGTCCGTGCCGTTCGCCTCGATCTCCTTGGCAAAGAGCGGCACGAAGGCGGCGTTGAAGGCGCCTTCGGCAAAGAGCCGACGGAACAGGTTCGGGAAGCGGAAGGCTGCATAGAAAACGTCGGCCATCGGCCCTGTCCCCAGCGCCGCCGCCATCAGCGTTTCGCGGGCAAAACCAAAGATGCGGCTGCCGAGCGTGGCGCCGCCGACCGTGGCAAATTTCTTGACGAGGCTCATGTGGGGGAACCGGCTTTCTTTTCGGCCGCAGTAGCGAGAGGCGCGATGATGCCTGATGGCATGCGTTCGCGCAGTTCGTCCTGCTCTTCGGCCATGACTGCTTTCATGCGGGCGGTGATATTGGCGCGCTTGCTGTCGCCGGAGATCTTCTGGCCGACGAGATCGGTGACGTAGAAGCTGTCGATGACTTTTTCACCAAAGGTGGTGATCCGCGCGGACTGGATGTCGAGCGAGAGATCCGACAGCACTGCCGTCATTTCCGACAGCAGGCCCGGCCGGTCGAGGCATTCCACCTCGATAACGGTGAACTTGTTCGACAGGCTGTTGGTGATCGTCACCGACGGCGGAATGATGAAGGCCTTGCTCTTCTTGCGGTGTTTGGTGCGGGTCGCGATCACCTCGGGCAGGCGCTTGCGGCCGGAAAGCACGTCCTCGATCATCCGGCCGATCGTGGCTGCACGGCGAAGCTCGTCCTCGTCATTCGGAAACTCGCGGCTGACATGGATCGTATCGAGCGCCCGGCCGTCCGAAGTCGTGAAGATCTGCGCATCGACGATATTGGCACCGGCAGCCGCACAGGCGCCGGCAATGACGGCGAGCAGGCGGGGATGGTCGGGTGAGAGAACGGTGATTTCGGTGATCGCGTGGAAGCTGTCGGTGCGTACCGAGGTTGCCAGCGCCTGGCCGGCCTTGTCGGCCTGGCGGATGAAATGTGCATGGCGTATCTGATCTTCCAGCGGCACGGAGAGCAGGTAGGGCTGGTAATGCAGCTTGGCGTAAGTGCGGCGGTCCTTCTGGCTCCAGTCGGAAAGCGCCGCATAAAGCGCCTCGGCAGCAGCCTGGGCGCGCTCTTTGCGCGACACTTCGGAGAAGCCGCCGGCCAGCAGCAGCTCCGTCTCATAATAGAGTGTGCGCAGCAATTGTCCCTTCCAGCCGTTCCAGACGCCCGGTCCGACGGCGCGGATGTCGCAGATCGTCAGGATCAGCAGCATCTTCAGGCGGTCCAGAGACTGAACGCGATCGGCGAAGTCGGTGATCGTCTTGCGGTCCGTCAGGTCGCGCGTCTGCGCGACCATCGACATGGTCAGATGTTCCTCGATCAGCCAGACGACGATTTCGGTCTGCTTCTGCGACAGGCCGAAGCGGGCGCAGAGCTTGCGGGCGACGCGTGCACCGGCAATCGAATGATCTTCCTGCCGGCCCTTGGCCACATCGTGCAGCAGAACCGCGACATAAAGAGCCTCGCGATCCTCGATATGCGGCATCAGCTTGTTGGAGAGCGGGTGCAGTTCCTCGGCCTTGCCCTTGTCGATTTCCGACAGAACATCGATGGCGCGGATCAGGTGCTCGTCGACAGTATAGTGATGATACATGTTGAACTGCATCATCGCGACGATCTTGCCGAATTCGGGAATGAAGCGGCCAAGCACGCCGGCCTCGTTCATGCGCCGCAGGATCAGCGCCGGATCGCGCTTGGAAGTGAGGATCGACAGGAAGAGCCGGTTGGCCTCGTCATTCTCGCGCAGATCGTTGTTGATGAGGTTGAGCGAGCGCGTCACGCGCTTCAGCGCATCGGGATGGAATTCGAGCCCGTTGATATCGGCGACGTGAAATAGTCTGATAATGCTGACCGGATCGCGCTTGAGCACATCAGGATTGGCGAGCGTGATGCGGCCGCGATCTTCCACGAACTCGACGCTGCCGGGGATCTTGCGATTGCGGTGCGTAAAGCGGCTGATGACGCCCGTCAGGCCGGGGATCGACTTCGCCTGCTGGTCTTCGAGTGCGGCGCAGAGGATGCGCGTCAGGTCGCCGACATCCTTGGCGACAAGGAAATAGTGCTTCATGAAGCGCTCGACGGCCGAAAGGCCGGGGCGGGAATGATAACCGAGCGCCTCGGCGATCTCGCGCTGGATATCGAAGGAAAGACGCTCCTCGGCCTTCCCGGTCAGGAAATGCATGTGGCAGCGCACGGCCCAGAGAAAGTCGTCGGCCTTTTCCAGCAGCCGGTATTCCTGCTTCGACAGCACGCCGAGCGGCACCAGATCGGCGGGGTCGCGCACATGGTAATAATATTTCGAAATCCAGAACAGCGTGTGCAGGTCGCGAAGGCCGCCCTTGCCTTCCTTGACATTCGGCTCGACGAGGTAGCGCGTGTCGCCGGCCTTGCGGTGGCGCTCGTCGCGTTCGGCTAGCTTGGCGGCGATGAATTCCGGTCCCGTGCCGGTGACGATTTCCTTGTCGAAGCGGGCTTCCAGCTCCGTTTCGAGCGGCTTCAGCCCGCAGATGTACCGCATCTCCAGAATGGCGGTGCGGATCGTCATATCCGACTTGGAAAGCGCGATGCATTCCTCGACGGTGCGGGTCGCGTGGCCGACCTTGAAACCCATGTCCCACAACATGTAAAGCATGAACTCGACGGCTTTGTGCGTCTCTTCCGCCGGCTTCGGCAGGAACAGGAAGAGCAGATCGATATCGGAGCCGGGCGCCAGCGTGTCGCGCCCATAGCCGCCGACCGCCGTGACCGCGAACTTGTCCTTCTGTTTCGGAAAGACATGCGCAGTCGCGAAATTGTAGAGAACGGCGATGATCTGGTCCTGCAGCCAGGAAATCCGGTGCGCGCAGTCGAGCCCGCCCCCCTGGGCGTCGAGCAGTTCGCGCGCCTTCCGGCGTCCTTCAACACTCGCCTTCTTCAGAACGGAGAGAAGATCGTTGCGCAGAACATCCGGACGGTTGCGGTTAGCCTCGGCAATGGCGTCGCATTGCCCCTGCAGCAGTTCCACGTCGAGGATTTCTGAGAAATCGCTGGTGCGCGTTGCCATCGGCTGGGCGATTTCCTGTCCGGTCCTGGCCGCTTGCTCGTGGCGCGCCTCTGGTTTCGTCTGCATGCGCTATAGCCTCTTTGCCCGCCTGGTGACACAGCCGTCCATATTGCATGAACCTTTAAATTTGGCGAAATGGTGTTGGCAAGCCGTCGGCCACGGACGCTTTGCCGCAAGTTCTCAGGCAGACGGCTGTGTCAGCAGCGTATTGAGAACCTGCCGCGTCTCGCTCATGATGCCGTCGAGCGTCGCCTTGTCGCATTCGCGGTATCCAGCGTCAATGATTGCACCGCTGAACGCGCCGATCTTCAGGCAGGAACCAGTGATCTTCGCCATGCCGATCGGCGTGTTCCAGCCGCGCGCCTCCAGATTGCCATCAGATTGTTTCATGATCTCCAGCATCGAGACGATGACGGAGAGGCGCTGCGTTTCCTGAAGCAGTTTTTCCATGAACACGGGCGCGGCTCCTACTTCATTTTCTTTTTAAGGTCGTAAAGCGCGTCGAGCGCCTCGCGCGGTGTCATATCGTCGAGGCTCATCGCCTTCAGGGTTTCTTCGACCTTGGAAGGCCCGCGTGCCGCCTCTTCACGGCGCACCGCCACCTGGAAGAGCGGCAGGTCGTCGATCAGCTGGCTCGCCGGGTTCTTGCGGTCGGCGTCTTCGAGGCGGGTCAGCACGTCGCGTGCGCGGGCCACGACGGATGCCGGCAGTCCGGCAAGCCGCGCGACCTGAATGCCGTAGGACCGGTCGGCTGCACCCGGACCGACTTCGTGGAGGAAGATGACGTCGCCGTCCCATTCCTTCACGCGCATTGTTGCGTTCGATAGCCGGGCAAGCTTTTCGGAGAGGACCGTCAGTTCATGGAAATGCGTGGCAAAGAGCCCACGGCAGCGGTTGGCCTCATGCAGATGCTCGACAGCCGCCCAGGCGATGGAAAGACCATCGAATGTCGCAGTACCCCGGCCGATTTCGTCTAGAATGACCAGCGAACGATCGCTGGCCTGATTAAGGATCGCCGCAGTCTCGACCATCTCCACCATGAAGGTGGAACGCCCGCGCGCCAGATCGTCGGATGCGCCGACGCGTGAGAAAAGCCGGTCGACGATGCCGATATGCGCAGACGTTGCCGGCACGAAGGAGCCCATCTGCGCAAGAATGGCGATCAGCGCGTTCTGGCGCAGGAATGTCGACTTACCGCCCATGTTCGGGCCGGTCAGCAGCCAGATCGCGCCATCCTTGCCGTCGGAGACGGGCGACAGATCGCAATTGTTGGCGACGAAGGGACCGGTGGAATGCCGACGCAGCGCCTGTTCGACGACAGGGTGGCGGCCGCCTTCGATGGCAAACATCTTCGAGCCATCGACCAGCGGCCGGCAATAAGCCTGTTCTTCGGCAAGCAGCGCCAGGCCTGCGGCAACATCGATGACGGCGAGCGCCCGCGCGCCGGCCTTGATTGCTTCGGCCTCGGCGACGGTCGCTTCCGTCATCCGGTCGAAGGCGAGGAATTCGATCTGCAGTGCGCGGTCGGCGGCGTTGGCGATGCGGCTTTCGAGATCGGCAAGCTCGGTCGTGGTGAACCGCATGGCATTCGCCATCGTCTGGCGGTGGATGAAGCGGGCTTTCGCCTCCGATGTATCGGTCATCGGTCCGGCATTGCCGGCGGTAACCTCGATGAAGTAACCGAGAATGTTGTTGTGCTTGATCTTCAGCGACTTGATGCCGGTCTCTTCGGCATATTGCAGCTGCAGGCCGGCAATGACGCGACGCGACTGGTCGCGTAGCGCCCTGACGTCGTCGAGGTCGGCATTGGCACCATCGCGCAGGAAGCCGCCATCGCGTTTCAGGAGCGGCAGTTCCTCTGCAAGGTTCTCCGCGAGCAATATTTCGAGGCCGGACGGCAGGGCTTCCAGCCCCATGCGGGCCTGTTCCAGCTCTTCCGGCAGCATGACGTTTCCCAGCAGGCCGGCAAGATGCGCGGCAGTGCCCAGACCCTGCCGGATTGCCCAGAGATCGCGGGGGCCGCCACGGTCGAGTGCCAGGCGGGAGAGCGCCCGCGGCATGTCGGGCACATGTTTCAGGGCATCGAGCAATTCGCCGCAGAGCGACGGCTCCTGCATCAGGAAGCCGATTGAATCCAGCCGCTCGTTGACACGGGCGGGATCGGTGAGCGGCGACATCAGCCGTTCGGCCAGCAGCCGCGCTCCGCCGCCGGTAGTTGTCCGGTCGATCGCCTTGAGCAGCGCGCCGTTACGATCGCCGGACAGCGTGCGCACAAGCTCCAGATTGGCGCGTGTGGCCGGATCGATGAACAGCGTCGAGGCGCCGCTCTCCCGTTCCGGCCTGCCGAGTGGCGGCCGTTCGGCAATCTGGGTCTTTTCCACATAGGCAACGGCTGCTGATGCTGCCGCAAGCTCAGCGCGTGAAAAACTGCCAAAGCCGTCAAGCGTCGAAACGCCGAAATAGCGCGCTATGCGGCCTTCCGCCGTCGCGCTGTCGAAAAGCACAGCCGGCTGTGGAACGGCGGTGCGGCCGAGCACATCGAAAACGGGCTTCAATTCCGGATCGTGGAAGATCGTGTCCGGAACGATGAGTTCGCGTGGGTCGATACGCAGGATATCGGCAAGCAGCCGCGAAGCCTCGGTCTCGGCCAGCCGGAAGACGCCGGTGGAAATATCGATCCAGGCAAGCGCCAGTACCGGCTCCGAAGTGCCGCGGATGCGCGACAGCGTCATCAGATAGTTCGATTCCGAAGGAGAAAGCAGCTTCTCCTCGGTAATGGTGCCCGGTGTAACGAGGCGGACGACATCGCGCTTGACGACGGATTTCGATCCGCGCTTCTTGGCTTCCGCCGGATCTTCCACCTGCTCGCAAACCGCGACGCGATAGCCGAACGCGATCAGCTTCTGCAGGTAATCGTCGGCCGCATGCACCGGCACGCCGCACATCGCAATATCCTGCCCCATGTGCTGGCCGCGTTTGGTCAGCGTGATGCCGAGCGCACGCGAAGCCTCGAGCGCATCCTCGAAGAACAGCTCGTAAAAATCGCCCATGCGATAGAAGAGCAGCGAATCCGGATTGTTCGCCTTGATCTCGATATATTGCTCCATCATCGGCGTCGCCGAGGCGCGACTTTCTTCAGTCGCGAGCTCGGCTGCAGAGAAGGCTTCGTTTCTGGTGTCTATTCGTGCGTTCACGGAGGTGCAGTTTTTCCCAAAAAACAGGTGCCAACCCTATCCGGCCGCCGCTATAGATGACAACAGCAATTGGGGAAGAGGAAAACGTCACCCACAAGACGTTTGGAGGAGGCATGTCCCAGATGGAGAAGAAAGAACGGTCGGTAACGTCTGTCACCGACAAGGAAGCGCTTGAATTTCACGCGATGGGGCGGCCCGGCAAGCTGGAGATCAACCCGACCAAGCCGATGGCGACGCAGCGCGATCTCTCGCTTGCTTACTCTCCCGGTGTCGCGGTGCCGGTCAAAGCCATCGCTGAAGATCCGGCGACGGCTTACGATTACACGACCCGCGGCAACATGGTTGCCGTCATCTCCAACGGCACGGCCATCCTCGGCCTTGGCAATCTCGGCGCTCTGGCTTCCAAGCCGGTCATGGAAGGCAAGTCGGTTCTCTTCAAGCGTTTCGCCGACGTCGATTCCATCGACCTCGAAGTCGACACGGAAAATGTCGACGAGTTCATCAATTGCGTACGTTTCCTCGGCCCCTCCTTCGGCGGCATCAATCTGGAAGACATCAAGGCGCCGGATTGTTTCGTCATCGAAAGCCGCCTGCGCGAGCTGATGGATATTCCTGTTTTCCATGACGACCAGCACGGTACTGCGATCATTGCCGCCGCCGGCCTGATCAACGCGCTGGAACTGACGGGCCGCGACCTGAAGACGACGAAGCTCGTCTGCAACGGTGCCGGTGCCGCCGCCATCGCCTGCGTCGAGCTCATCAAGTCGATGGGCTTTGCGCCCGAAAATATCGTCCTGTGCGATACCAAGGGCGTCATCTATCAGGGCCGCACCGAGGGCATGAACCAGTGGAAGTCGGCGCATGCGGCCAAGACCGACACGCGTACGCTGGAAGAGGCGATGAAGGGCGCGGATGTCGTTTTCGGCCTGTCGCAAAAGGGCGCCTTCTCCGAGGAGATGATCCGCTCCATGGCCGACCGGCCGATCATCTTCGCCATGGCCAATCCCGATCCGGAAATCACGCCGGAGGAAGTCGCCCGTGTCCGCGACGACGCCATCATGGCGACCGGCCGTTCGGACTACCCGAACCAGGTCAACAACGTTCTGGGTTTCCCCTATATCTTCCGCGGCGCCCTCGACGTCCGTGCCTCGACCATCAACGATGCGATGAAGATCGCCGCCGTGAAGGCGCTCGCGAGCCTCGCCCGTGAGGACGTGCCTGATGATGTCGCGGCCGCCTATCAGGGCAACCGCCCGCGCTTCGGCGCGCAGTACATCATCCCGGTTCCTTTCGATCCGCGCCTGATATCAGCCATTCCGGCGGCCGTTGCCGAAGCGGCGATCGAAAGCGGCGTCGCCCGCAAGATCATCACTGACATGGCCGGCTACAAGCGCGAGCTTTCCGCTCGTCGCGACCCGATCGCCTCGACATTGGCGAGCCTTTACGAACGCGTGCGCCGGCATCCGAAGCGTGTTGTTTTCGCCGAGGCCGAAGAGGAACAGGTGCTACGCGCCGCCATGGTCTATGCCAACCAGCAGCTCGGCACCGCCATCCTGCTCGGCCGCGAGGATCTGATCCGCGCAACGGCCGAGCGCGCCGGCATAGACCTCAATCGTCCAGGCCTCGAGATCGTCAACGCGCGCATCTCGACCCGCGTCGAGGCCTATATCGATTATCTCTATGCCCGCCTGCAGCGGAAGGGCTACTTGCACCGCGACGCACAGCGCCTGATCCACAATGACCGCAACCATTTCGCTGCCACTATGGTGGCGCTAGGCGATGCCGATGGCATGGTGACGGGCATCACCCGCAACTATTCGACGGCACTCGAAGATGTGCGCCGCTGCATTGACCATAAGCCGGGCCATCGCGTGATCGGCGTGTCGATCGCGCTTTGCCGCGGCCGCACGGTCTTCGTTGCCGACACTGCGGTTCACGATATGCCGACGGCCGAGGAGCTTGCCGATATTGCAGAGGAGGCCGCAGGTCTCGCGCGCCGCATGGGCTACCAGCCGCGCGTCGCGTTGCTCGCCTATTCCACCTTCGGCCATCCCTCGGGTGAGCGTTCCGAGCGTGTGCGCGAAGCTGTGAAGATCCTCGACAAGCGTCGCGTCGATTTCGAGTATGACGGCGAAATGGCCGCCGACGTTGCCCTGAACCGTAAGGTGATGGAGCAATATCCCTTCTGCCGCCTCTCCGGTCCGGCCAACGTCCTCGTCATGCCGGCATTCCACTCGGCATCGATCTCGACCAAGATGCTGCAGGAACTCGGCGGCTCGACGGTCATCGGACCCATCCTCGTCGGCCTCGACAAGGCGGTGCAGATCACGTCGATGGGCGCCAAGGATAGCGATATCGTCAACATGGCTGCGATTGCGGCCTATGCTGCCGGCTCCTGATAAATAAGAGAGGGCGGACCGCTGATGTGGTCCGCCCGAACGGCTTATCCCGCAAAAGCGATCAGATTTCCATCTGGATCGCAGACGATGAATGTTCTGGCACCCCAGGGTTCCAGCCGCAGCGGCTGATGAAACGGAACGCCGTTTGCGGTGTATTCGAGAAAAAGCGCCTTCACGTCATCAAGCGTAATCGTCGCGGACAGGATATCCTTCTCACGTTGGCGAATCTCCGGATGGAAAGCCGGCATTTCGACGTGTCGAAGGTTGAGCCTCGCCGCACCGCGAACGACCTGTGCGTAGAAGGGCGGCTCGCCATAAATTAAGCCAGGAGCGAAGCCGAGTTTCTGTGAGTAGAAATCACAGGCAGCGTGAATATCGCTCACGAAAAGCTGCGGTTGGGCATCGAGCAGTGTCGGTTGGGAGGCAGATTTCTGTCCAGTTGTTGCATTCATGTCGGTGAGCCCCTTTTTGAGCGCCGACCAGCTTTCAAAGCCCTCCTGTGCCGCCACGAGTTCCTGCGCATCGGCAAGCTTGAATTCAAGCTCCAGGATTTGCTGGTCGTTGAGATGGCGGTAACGGGCAAGCCACCAGCGGATCTCCGCAGCGACAGGATAATAGCGATCCTGATGCCAGCGTTTAAACTGCTTGGCTTTCTTTCTGAGGTTTTCGAAATTCGGCATGGCGCAAGGTTTTGATGTTGTAGGCGGGCATAGCCCAGCCGGCACCATTGCCGATGCGCCCTACTGAAAACGCCTGATAAGAACGAATTGACGAGACGCAGCCGTCAAGCGGCCGCCTCAGCTTGCGAAACGGCCTGCATTCGCACCGTAATAGTTCAGATAACGATCGGAAATGCTTGATATCGGCAGCACGATCAGCACGTCGGTCGTATTGAAAGCCTGGTCGACAACTGCGTGGGAGCCGACCATGGCGCCAAGGCGCAGGTACCCCTTGATAAGCGGCGGCAAGGCCATCAGCGCCCTTTTCGGATTGACGCCTTCGGCCGGCATCAGGTCCATGTCGCGCGCCAGATGCGGCAGCGCGCCGACGGCCCATTCATCCTTGGCGAGCACGCTGTGGTAGAGGAAGGAGAGAGCCAGAGCATGACTTTCCGGGTGAACGCCCGGGAAGGAGGCGCAGCCGAACATGGCGCTCATGCCGTGCTTCAACGCATAGGCCCAATTGCCCTGCCAGAGCAGTTCGACGATGCGCTTGGTGCGGTATTCCGGCAGCACGCAGGAGCGGCCGAGTTCCATGAAGCGCTTGTCGGGATGGCGGGCGATGAGCTCATCGATCGCAAATTCCGAAGCCGAGTAAAAACCGCCATTGGCCATGGCGACGTCCTGCCTGAGCAGGCGGTAAGTGCCGACGATCTGGTCTTCGGTATCGCCCTCGATCGAGCGGTCGAGAACCAGAAGATGGTCGCAGAAGGCGTCGTAAGCATCGACATCGCGCTCGCGACGCATGGCGTCCGCCGGCAGCTGAGCCTTCATTTCCTCGACGAAGACACGGTAGCGCACGGACTGAGCGGCATCGATCTCGCTCGCTGTACGGGCGAGGCGGGTTTCGAGATTGCCGATGCGGCCAAAAACGTCGCCTTCCTTCGGGGCAGCAGCCGTTGACGGCCGGGAGACCTCGGCGGTAGCGTCACAATTAAGGATGTCAACAGACATGGCGATTCTCCCGTCTCCGGCTTATCACACGCCATAAAACACTTATGTACGACAGGAAAGTGACATACCGAATTTGTGCACGCAAGAAACGTGCCGATTTTCCCAGCTTCAGCGCGCCTCAGCCCGACGAGCTGAAAGAGCAACAACCGCCTGCACTTCGGTGAGCAACCTGACCGGATCTACCGGTTTCACCATGACGCGATTGGCGCCGTTGAGCAAGACCTGTCGCCGCGATTCGTCGCTCTTGTCCGCAGTCAGAACGATGACCGGTACGGGCAGAAGATCGAGCCGACGTTCATGTCCCCGAAGGCGTCCCAGCATGTCGATGCCGTTGCCGCCGGGCATGGAAAGATCGCTGATGATGATATCAGGCCTTTCGTCACCAAGAGCATAGTCGAGCAGGGTCTCGAAATCATCCACATGCCTGACGGAGTGGCCGCCCTTTTCCAGCATGACACGCACCAGCATGGCATTGATCGGATCGTCCTCGCCGAGAAGGACGGAAAAGCCGACGCCCATCGCCGTCCGCTCTGCAATAGAGGGACCAAGGCCAGGCTGGTTGTCGTTCAGCGCATCGCGCTTCTCCATGCCGCGCATGCGCCCACGCAGCACGTCGATCAGCGACTGCTCACGCAGCGGCCGGATCAGCCATGCATCGAACAGGTCGAGCGAATGCGAATTGCGCTCTTCCGGATTGACGAGCAGTACCTTGCGCAGGCCAAGCGCTGCGATCTCCGTGCGATCGGCAATATGCAGCGAGAATTCCTCGGACATGCGGTGATCGATGATGATATCGGTCGGCCTGTCGCCGCTGCGGGCTAGCGACAGCAGGCTTTCGCGCGCCGCCTCGCCGCTGGCGACCAGGTGGCAGCGCCCTCCAAGCGTCGTAATCGTCTCGGCGATCGCCGTGCGCGCCGCACCGGCCGGGGCGAGCAGCACGATACTGTTGCTCGCCAGCAATGTTTTCCGGCTGGCGGTATCCTCTTCCGAAAGTTCGATGGGGAAGCGAATGGTGAATTGACTGCCCTTACCCCTCTCGCTTGCAACTGTCAGCGAGCCGCCGAATTCGCGCATGATGCGGGCGGAGATCGCAAGGCCAAGCCCCGTGCCGTTGCTCTTCTGGGCAAGCGAGCCGCCCTGTTCGAATTCCCCGAATATACGCGCCTGCTCCTCCGCCGTCATGCCGGGGCCGGTATCGGTCACTGATATCAACAACTCGCCGGCGGCCCTGGAGATGCGGATGAAGACGCCGCCCGCCTGGGTGAATTTCACGGCATTGCCGATGACGTTGAAGAGCACCTGCCGCAGCCGCGCCGGATCGAAGCTCATCAGCTCCGGTACATCGGAGGAAACCGTCGCGCCGATCTCGATACCCTTCTCATGGGCGCGGTGGGCCAGCATCTCCACGACGCTTTCGACAAGCTTGCGCAGCGATTCCGAGCGCGGGCGGAGCTGGAACCGGCCAACCTCGATGGTGGAGAAGTCGAGCAGGTCCTCGACGAGCTGGGTCAGCGCGTGGCCTGACTGGCGGATGCTGGTCAGATAATTCTGCTGTTCCTGCGTCAGCTTCGTCTCTGAAATCAGATGCGCCATGCCGAGAATACCTGACAGAGGCGTGCGGATTTCGTGGCTGACGGTCGCAAGGAGCCGCGATTTGGCGGCGCTGTTATATTCGGCCTTCTGCCGCGCCTCCTCGCGGCTCTCCGCGGCAAGCCGCTCTTCGGTCACGTCGCGCGCGATGCTCTGCAGAAGCAGGCGCCCGTTTGCCGGGTCGCGAGTGACGACATCATGCCAGAGAAAGATACGCTGCCCGGACGGTGTCGAGATCTCCACATCATAGCGATGCGGCTGTGGGCCGGGACGGAAGGCAAGGCCGATCTCTTCGCAGGTCTGGCCTTCGGGTTTGGCACGTCCGGTCAGGCGGCGGAACGTCTCATTGGCGCCGATGATGCGCCGGTCCATCATGCGGGTGACGACGATATCGCCGAGCACGTCGTGGACAGTGCCGAGCAGGCCGGTCGCATCGACGCGTTCCGGTGTCTCCGGGCTGCGGCCGCCGAGTCTGTTTCCGTTCCTGAAAAAAAGAGCAAGATAACCTGAAATGGCGGCGATCAGAATAATGCCGAAGCCTGCCATGAACGGGCCGCCCCAGTGAGAAAGAAGCAGCAGCAGGATGGCCGAAAGAAGACCCGAGCCGCCGAGCCACTGGAAGAGCAATGGATGCCGGGAGCGAAAGGCAGCCGACGACAGTTCCGCAGCCGCGCGGCCGCGATAGGCCTTAACGGCAGTTCCGCCGAATGCGGCGGACAATCGTTCCTGGAGCTGCGCCAACCTCTGCATGCAATACAGCTAACATATTGCCCGTTCCGAATGTTTTCAGGAATCCGCTAAAAATTTAGTGATCCGCCTTTTTCGGCTTCTGCACCATCTCGTCGAGGATGACGCAGCCGGCGCCGACGGTGATGAAGCTGTCGGCGAGGTTGAACACGGCGAAGGACCAGGTTTCCGTATGGAAGAGGATGTAGTCGATCACATGCCCATAGGCGAAACGGTCGATGAGATTGCCAATCGCCCCCGCAATGATGAACGCATATCCAAGATGCGCCAGCCAGCGGTCCTTCGAGGTGCGATGCCAGAGGTAAAGCACGAAGGCGACGATGACCAGGCGCATGCCGACGATGAACCAGCCATCCATACCTGACAGCATCGAGAAGGCGACGCCGAGATTGTAGGTGCGGTAGAGGGCCAGCATCGGAATAACGGGGACGGCTTCCTGCAGCGGCAGGTAGTGGTCGACGGCGATCTTGACGATCTGGTCGAGGATGACCGCGATCACGATGAAGATCAGGATCGGCAGCGGTCGAGAGAAGAGCGCTGGGCGTGCGGTCGTCGGATCGGTCATTTGCCCTCGGACAGTGAGAGGAGATGGCGGCGTGCCTCAAAAAGCATGACGGCGGTGGCAACGGCGAGATTGAGGGAATCGGCGCGGCCCTGCTGCGGAATGCGGGCAAGCGCGTCTGCCTGCCCGGCAAGCTGGTCCGGCAAGCCGGATTGTTCGTTGCCCATCAGCAGCACGACCGGCTTTTTCTTGTAGTCGATCGTGCGGTAGTCGACCGAACCGGCAAGGTGGGTCGCAACGACGGAAACGCCGGCCTGCTTCTTCCAGGCAATGAACTCCTCCGCCGTCGCATGGGCAACCGGAACGGCGAAAACCGAGCCCATGGTGGCGCGCACCGTTTCCAGCGAGAAGGGATCGGTCGTCTCGCCGACGAGGATGACGCCGGAGGCGCCTGCTGCATCGGCGGTGCGGATGATCGTTCCGAGATTACCGGGATCGCGCACGCGGTCGAGCGCTACCCAGGTCTCGCCCTCCTTCGGCCTGACATCCCTGAGCTTCGTCCAGCGCGTTTCGAAAATGCCGACCACCATCTGCGGATTGTCGCGCCGGGTGATCGAGGAGATCACCTTCTCGTTGACTTCGAGCACGAGCCCGCCGGAGGCGACGGTCTTTGCCGCCATCTGCTCGACCAGCGGCTTACCCTTGGCTGCCTTGGCATAGACCAGTGTGCGGATCGTCCAGCCGAGTTCGATCGCATCGATGACGAGCTTCAGACCTTCGGCCATGAAGGTGCCGCTCTCCTCGCGCGACTTCTTGTTCGTCAGCGTCTTGATATCCTTGATGATAGGATTGGCGAGCGAGGTCACTTCCTTCACCTGCCCGACCTTGCGGGGGCCGCGATCGTGGAATTCGTTCATTTCGGCACCCAGCGGGAAAAGAGGGAGGTGGAGAGCGCCCGGCCAGGCGTCTTGCCATCGAGGCCAGCCTCGCGGATGACCAGTTCGCCGGATTCGACCACGCCGCCCGCCCCGCGCATCGTCTCGCGCATCAACTCGTGGATGGAATAGAAGCTTGCCCGGATCGAATAGGCCGTCAGCACCAGGCCGACCGCCTTCGGCGACAGGATTTCTCGGCAGATGTCCAGCATCAGCGGCAGGTGCTCGAAGAGGTGCCAGACCTCGCCATTCGGGCCGCGGCCGAATTTCGGCGGGTCGGTGAGGATGATGTCGTACTGGCTGCCGCGGCGTTCTTCGCGCAGGATGAATTTCATCGCATCCTCGCAGATCCAGCGGATCGGCAGCTTTTCCATGCGTCCCAGCGCCTGGTTTTCGCGCGCCCAGCCGATCGCCTTCTTCGAGGCATCGACATGGGTGACTTCCGCACCGGCAGCCGCAGCGACCAGTGAGGCGACGCCGGTATAACCGAAGAGGTTCAGCACCTTCAGTGGCCGTCCGGCACTTTCCACCTGTTGCTTCATCCAGCTCCAGTGAACGATCTGTTCCGGGAAGACGCCCACATGGCGGAAAGAAGTGAAGCGGCCGAAGAAATCAACGCCGAGCAGGTTCAGAGGCCAGGTCTCGCCGTGTGCTTCCTTCGGAAAACGCCAGCGGCCGCTGCCTTCTTCATCCGTGTCACCGGTAAAGACTGCATCGACCTTTTCCCAGACATGGGCAGGCAGCGATGGCTGCCAAAGCGCCTGGCCTTCGGGGCGCACGATCCGGTAAGGGCCGTATTGTTCGAGCTTCTGGCCGTTGCCGCTGTCGATCAGATGGAAATCACCCGCACCCGTCGATTCCAGGATGACAGGCACGCGCTCGTCCGGCCGCTCGCCGTGGCGCGCTGTGAGCGGGCGTTCAATTGCCGCCGGAACTGCCGCCGGTGGGCGCTGTTCCCGCGCAGGTGCAGCCTTTATGGCCGTCTTTTCCGGCTGTACAGGCCGCGCATCGGAGCGGCGTCCGCCGGAAGGGCCTGCCGCCATCTTCGCGCCGGGCCGGCGTTCTCTCTGTTTCAACGTGGTCTTCCGCGTCTTAAATTCAATTGAGCCAGTGCAAATAGCATTCCGTCCGACCTTGGCAAAGCGCTTTCCCGTTATGATATGGTCCGGCTATGGAAATGGGGAACTGCTGATGGACTTGATCGGGGAGGAACGCATCGCCGCGCCGCGGGATGTCGTGTGGGCGGCCATGAACGATCCCGATATCATCAGGCAATGCATTCCGGGCTGCCAGAGCGTCGAAAAGCGGTCGCCAACGGAATTCGTGGCAACCGTCAAGGTTGGCTTCGGCCTGTTTTCGGTGACATTCAATGGCGATATCACGCTTTCGAATGTCGATGCGCCGCATAGCTATACGATTTCTGCGGAGGGGCGGGGTGGCATTGCCGGTTTTGCCAAGGGCGAGGCCGACGTAACGCTGGTCAATGAGGGCCTGCATACGCTGCTGCGCTATGAAGCCGACGGTGATACGGGTGGCCGGATTGCCGAACTCGGCGGCCGGCTGATCCGCGCCACGCTGGAAAAGCTCGCCCGCCGCTTTTGGGGAAATTTCAATGCGGCGGTCATCGAAAAGGCTGCAGGCTAGTCCCGCGGGCTTGGCATGTCAGACAATCCCTTTTACGCAAGATCGATGACTTGGAAAATCCGACCCAACTGCCCCGAAGACGTGATGCAGCTTGCCGACATCTATCTGTCCGTCCGTCGCCAGACCTTCACCTGGGTCGATCCGGGTAAATTTCATCGGGAGGATTTTGCCGCCCATACCAACGGCGAAGTCGTTTCCGTCTGCGAGGCTGCTGACGGGAAGATAGCCGGCTTCATCTCGATCTGGGCGGCGGATGATTTCATCCATATGCTCTATATCCTGCCCGAATTTCAGGGCAAAGGTGCAGGAACCGCCCTGCTGCAATCGCTCCCCGGCTGGCCGGCGCATAAATATCGGCTGAAATGCCTCGTCAACAACCGCGACGCCAAGGCCTTCTATCTGGCACATGACTTTCAGGTCACCGGCAGAGGCGCCTCAACCGAAGGCGATTATGAAGAGCTGAGTTTCACGCCGGCGTCAGTGGAATAGCGGCAATCACCGCGAGGGCAATTGCCCGACGATCTCTTCCGCGCGCGTCTTGTGACGATCTGCTTCGCCCTGCCAGCGGATCGCCTCTTTGGCTTCGACACGTGCGCGCTTGCGATGCTTACCCTGGTTGAACCAGGTCGCAGCCGAGCCCACCAGCATGCCGACGATGAATGCGATGAGCAGGAAAACGAAGAGGGGCGCGGCGAGCGAAAGAACCTGATCCTCTGGCCGGAACGGATTGAAAGCGAGCGTCACACTCTGCCGGTTGGCGAYGCAGAAGATGATCAGGATGACGCCGAGCGGCAGCAAAATCAAAAGGTTGATAATCTTCTTGGCCATATCGTTCTCCACGCCGGTTTGGCGAAGGCAAGCTTCATGGACGCCAGAATAGAAGTGCGGCGGCGAAGTTCAAGTGCGGCTTGATGCCCGTTTCAGAGGATCAATCCTCTTCGTCGGCCTGTCCGGGGTTCAGGCGTTCACGCAGTTCCTTGCCAGTCTTGAAGAAGGGAACCCACTTCTCCTCGACGAACACGGTATCGCCGGTGCGCGGGTTGCGGCCGGAGCGGGAAGGGCGGTTCTTCACGGAAAATGCGCCGAAGCCGCGCAGTTCGACGCGATTGCCAGCCGCAAGCGCATCAGTGATCTCGTCGAGGACCGCATTGACGATATTTTCGACATCCCGATGATAGAGATGCGGATTGCGTGCTGCAACAATCTGCACCAATTCGGACTTGATCACGTTCGCCCCCTTAAATTATTGATTTCTTATTCAATCCTGGCCAACCTGCCAAACTGAAAGCAGCCCGTCAAGGAGCAACTTTGGGGGCAGGATGCCGTTAATATCCTGGCCTTTCACAAGATCGCCATAACCAAGGATGGTAATCAACCGGGAAACAGCTCCAGCGAGCAGGAAGGGCGTGTTGCTCTTCTTGTCCCAGTCGACGACCGGCAGCTTGTCGCTGACATTTCGCGAGGTCAGATAAGCGCGGATTTCGTCTTCTCCACCGACGGCATCGATGAGTTTCACCTTGAGCGCCTGCCGGCCCGTAAAGATCGTGCCGTCGGCAAGCTTCAGCACCTCGTCGCGCGGCAATTTGCGCCTGTCCACAACGAGATTGACGAACCAGTCGTAACTGTCGAGAACCATATTGCGGATCATGGCTTTGGCCTCTTCACTCGTATCGTGAAAGGGCGAGGGCTCAGCCTTGAGCGGGGAGGATTTGATTTCCTGCAACGAAACGCCGAGCTTGTCGAGCAACGGCTGGATCTGCGGATACTGGAAGATGACGCCGATCGAACCGGTGATCGAGCTTTCGCCGGCAATGATCGTGTCGCCGGCCGTGGCGATCATGTAGCCGGCGGAGGCTGCAAGCGTCCTGACGTCGGAGACGACGGGCTTCTTTTCCGCGATCGCCCGGACCGCCTTGAAGATCTTCTCGCCGCCATAAGTCGTCCCGCCGGGTGAGGAGATCGAGATCACGACCGCCTTCACCTGATCATTGTCCCTGATCTTTGCCAGCCGTTCGAGCAGTTCATCGTCATCGGTGATGAGGCCGGAAATCGTCACATGGGCGATATGGGGCCGGGCGGTGCTGCCTTCGCTGAAGGCAAAATTATAAAGCGCAAAGCCGAGCGCGACGAGCAGCGCGATCGCGGCAAGGCGCCAGAAGCCAAGCCTGCGGCGCAGCAGCCGGCGGTCTGCGATGATCGAGCTATCCATTCCAACCTCCAGAGACGAAACCCAGCGGGCGGTTTGTCACCGCCGGGAGATAAGGCGCAAGCTGCCGCGAGAAAATGCCCGGAAACCTGTGTTTTTCGGTTTTGTTGCTTGTTGCAGAAAAAAATCCATATTGGCAAGCCAATGTAATAATGCGAAACGAACTGTGATTGGAGCCCGGCATTGCTATATAAGCGGCACGATCATCACACACGGACCAGGCATATGCTCGATACCCTCAGGAACAACGGGAAACCCGCATACGCCGGGTCCAAGGATAGCGCCTACGGCGTTGCCCGGTTCCATTCGACGCGTGTGCGCCGCCTGAAGATATTGTTGCCGGTCGCAGCCCTCATCATTTCCTTGATCTTCATCGCCGTCTCGGTAATCCGCACTTATCTGCCGGATACCATCAAAATCGAGGGCGCCAAGATCGAGAACGGCAAGGTTGTGATGGAGAAGCCGGCCATTGCCGGCCGTAACTCCGACGGTATCAACTATTCGATGCTCGCCGAGCGCGCGCTGCAGGATATCCGCAATCCGGATCTCATCACGCTGGAGACGATCAAGGCTGCGGTGCCGATGAATGACGGCCTGATGGCCCGTGTCACGGCCGCGACTGCAGATTTCAACCGCGCCACCGACAACCTGCACATGACGGCGCCGTTCACCCTCGTTCTGAGCAACGGTCTCGTCGCGAATTTCCAGACCGCACATCTTGATATCAAGGGTGGCAATATGTCGACGGACGATCCCGTCAGAATCACCAAGGACAATGCTTCGATTGTTGCGCGGTCGATGAATATAACCGATAAGGGGCGTGTGATCACATTCGAGGGGAACGTTCGCATGAATGTTGAATCATCCGCCATCCACAAACAGGGCACCTAAAGAGCCGGGTCAAATGACAAAAGATTGTCGCATTTCAACGCGTAAGACTGGCGTAGCTTTCATCACCGGCGCACTTGCCTTCGTCCTGTCGGTCGCGGGGGCGGCCGCCCAGTCGACGACCATGCCTGGGATGAAACTTTCCAGCGATCAGCCGATCCAGATTGAAAGCAACAAGCTGGAAATCCATGATCAGGAACACACGGCGCTCTTCACCGGCGACGTCAAGGTCGTTCAAGGAACGACGACCCTGCAGGCCGGCAAGATGACGGTCTATTACAAGGACAAGTCGAAGCAGCCCGCAGCAGGCGATACTGCCACCAAGCCGGCGCCTGCTGCCCAGACGGCTCCGGCCGCGGCGGAACAGTCGAACTCGCTTGCCTCCGGCAGTGCCGATATCGACAAGATCCTGGTGACCGACAAGGTTTACCTGACGTCGGGAACGCAGACGGCGACCGCCGATGACGGCAATTTCGATATGACTTCCCAGGTCTTTATCCTCACGGGCAAGAAGGTCGTTTTGACCGATGGCCCGAACGTCTTTACCGGCTGCCAGCTTACCGTTCATATGGCGACTGGTCAGGCGGAGCTTGAAAGCTGCGGTGGTCGTGTCCAGATTCAGCTCGATCCAAAATCGCAGCCGAGTCAGCAGCCAAAGCAGAATTGAGAAGTCGGCCTTACACGTGAAGCTATTCTCCTTATCCACCAAGTCCGGCAGAGCCGCGACGGAAGCCGCGGCCGCCTCCGTCGATAAGGCCCGCTACCAGGGAACGCTGATTGCACGCGGTCTCACCAAGACCTATGCGACACGGCGTGTCGTCAACGGCGTTTCGCTGGTGGTGCGGCGTGGTGAGGCCGTCGGCCTGCTGGGGCCAAACGGCGCCGGCAAGACGACCTGTTTCTACATGATCACCGGCCTCGTGCCGGTCGATGAGGGAACCATCGAAATCGACGGCAACGACGTGACGACGATGCCGATGTATCGTCGCTCCCGCCTCGGCGTCGGCTACCTGCCGCAGGAGGCCTCGATCTTTCGCGGCTTGACGGTGGAGGAGAATATCCGCGCCGTCCTCGAGGTCCATGAAAAGGACAAGGCGGCGCGTGAGCGCAAGCTCGACGAACTGCTCGAGGAGTTTCACATCGCGAAGCTCCGCAAGAGTGCCGCCGTGGCTCTGTCGGGCGGTGAGCGCCGACGCCTGGAAATTGCCMGCGCCCTTGCGACCGACCCGACCTTCATGCTGCTCGACGAGCCCTTTGCCGGTGTCGACCCGATCTCGGTTGCCGATATTCAGAACCTCGTGCATCATTTGACGGCACGCGGCATCGGCGTTCTCATCACCGATCACAATGTGCGTGAGACGCTGGGACTGATCGACCGGGCCTATATCATCCATGCCGGCGAAGTGCTGACCCATGGACGCGCCAACGATATCGTCAACAACCCGGAAGTGCGCCGGCTTTATCTGGGCGACAATTTCAGTCTTTGAGCCAAACCTGGACGACAGAAAATTACGCTGTCGTTTAGGTTCCGCTTGACCAAATAGGATAAAAAAGCAATTTTTGGGCCAACTCGGATTTCCGTGGCCCGACGCCTTGATCGGACGTCGGATTCTTGGAGGAGTCGAGGGAGTTTCGCGTCCGCCATGGCCCTGTCTGCCAATCTTTTTCTGCGACAGAACCAGTCCCTGGTGATGACACCGCAACTGATGCAGTCCATCCAGTTGCTGCAGATGACGCATGTCGAACTCACTCAGTTCATCGCCCAGGAAGTGGAGAAGAATCCACTCCTCGAATTCCCGTCGGGCGAAGGCGATGCCGGTGAACGCGGCGAGGCTGTCGACGAACCCCACCCCCAGCAATCGGAGGACGCGGGCGACGGCGATTACGAAGGCCGCGACGAAACGCTTTCCGCCGACTGGTACGACAATGGCAGCCCGAGCCGGCTGAGCGATGAGCTGGACGCCAACTACGCCAATGTCTTTCCGGATGACGGAGCGCCGCAGCGGCTCGATGCGCCGGAACTCGTCAGCCAGTGGAAGTCGATGCCCGGCAGCGCCGAAGGTGCTGACAATTACGATCTTGATGATTTTGTCGCCGGTCAGGTGTCCTTGCGCGATCATCTTGCCCAGCAGATACCCTTTGTATTGCCCGATATCACCGATCGCCTCGTCGCCCAGAATTTGGTCGATCAGCTTGATGAGGCTGGCTATCTGCAAGCCGATGTTGGCGAAGCCGGCGAGCGTCTCGGCGCTGATGCAGAAGATATCGAGCGCGTGCTCTCAGCGCTGCAGACGCTTGATCCGCCTGGCGTCTTTGCCCGTAGCCTTGCCGAATGCCTGGCGATCCAGCTTCGCCAGAAGGATCGTTTCGATCCTGCCATGCAGGCTCTCGTCGAAAATCTCGAACTTCTGGCACGGCGCGACTTCGTCACCCTGAAACGCCTCTGTGGCGTCGATGAGGAAGACCTGCTCGATATGCTCGGCGAAATCCGCCAGCTCAATCCGAAGCCTGGCAGCGGTTTCGAGGCCGGCGTTTCAGAGGCGATCATGCCTGACGTCGTCGTCCGCCCCTCCTCGGACGGCGCCTGGCTGGTCGAGCTCAATCCGGATACGCTGCCACGGGTCCTCGTCAATCAGTCCTATTTTTCGCACGTAGCGAAGAACGGCGAGGATCACGCCTTCCTCTCCGAATGCCTGCAGACCGCCAATTGGTTGACGCGCAGCCTCGACCAGCGCGCCAAGACCATCATGAAGGTGGCGAGCGAGATCGTGCGCCAGCAGGATGCCTTCCTGTTGCATGGCGTTGATCATCTGCGGCCGCTGAACCTGAAAACGGTGGCCGAGGCGATCAAGATGCATGAATCGACGGTCAGCCGGGTCACCTCGAATAAATATATGCTGACGCCGCGCGGGCTTTTCGAGCTGAAATATTTCTTCACGGTTTCGATCAGCGCCGTCGCGGGGGGCGACAGCCATTCGGCGGAAGCAGTTCGCCACAAGATCCGCGCCCTGATCCTACAGGAAAGCCCCGATGCGGTGCTTTCCGACGACGACATCGTCGATATGCTCAAGAAGGGTGGGATCGATCTCGCGCGCCGTACGGTCGCCAAATACCGCGAGGCAATGAACATCGCCTCTTCTGTCCAGCGCCGCAGGGAAAAGCGCGCGCTGGCCAAGGTCGCCGGTTTCTGACTTGCAATGCTAGGGCGAGCCAATGATCGCCGCCAGGAACCGCTGATGGCGAAGACCTCCCCATTTCATGGGATTTTCATTGCACGTTTTCCGCGTATGATAGGTCTCGCTGTGCCGGGCTATTGACTTTCCGGGAGGCTGTCGCTAGAAGCCCGCCGCAATCGGAGCAGCGAAGGGCGTCCGGGCATTATCCCCATCATCCTCAGGACAGCAGGGACACGCGGACTTGAGCTCATCTTGCTTGAGATTGCGCGAAGTGCTTGGATGAGCCTGAGGCTTGGCGTAAACTGGTACTCGCAAACTACCATAAGAAGGGAAACTCCATGAGTGTGCGTGTATCCGGTAAACATATGGAAATTGGTGACTCCTTCCGTCAAAAGATCGAGGACCAAATCGGTTTGGCCGTCACGAAATACTTCGACGGGGGATATTCCGGTCAGGTAATCGTGGAAAAACAGAACTCTCGTTTTTCTGCCGATTGTAAGCTTCATCTCGACAGTGGCGTCGTGCTGCATGCAGCAGGCGAGGCCATGGATCCGCAGATTGCCTTTGATGCGGCATCCGAGCGCATCGAGAAGCGCCTGCGCCGCTACAAGCGGAAGCTCAAAGATCACCACGCCGGAAATCATCTGAACGGTAACGGCTTTGCAGAAGTCGCCTATACCGTCATGGACGCGGTTCCCGATCACGAAGACGAGGTCCCGGACGATTTCGCTCCGGCCATCGTCGCCGAAAGCACGAAGCAGCTCAAGACGATGTCCGTCGCAACCGCCGTCATGGCGCTCGACATGACCGACGAGCCGCTTCTCCTGTTCCGCAGCCCCGGCAAGGAGCAGCTCAACATCGTTTACCGTCGTCACGACGGAAATATTGGCTGGATCGATTCGGCCAATATCAAAGGCTGAGATCAGGGCGAGGGAGCGGCGCAGGCGCTGCTCCCTCAACCAACTGATTCCGGCGACAAAAGGAAAAAGAAATGGCATTGGCAGATTTGCTGCACCAGGATGCGATCATTCCCGCCCTCAGGGTAAATTCCAAGAAACAGTTGCTTCAGGAATTGGCAGCAAAAGCCTCCAGGACTACGGGGCTTTCCGAGCGGGAAATCTTCGATGTGATCCTGCAGCGCGAACGTCTGGGCTCGACCGGCGTCGGCAACGGCATCGCCATTCCTCACGGCAAGCTCGTCAATATCCATTCCATCGTCGGTATTTTCGCCCGGCTGGACCAGCCGGTTGATTTCGAAGCGCTGGACGACCAGCCGGTCGATCTGGTGTTCCTGCTCCTGGCGCCGGAAGGCGCCGGCGCCGATCACCTGAAGGCGCTTTCGCGCATCGCCCGGGTGCTGCGCGACCATGATCTGGTCGCCAAGTTGCGCGCGACCGATTCCGCTTCGGCAATTTATGCCTTCCTCAATGAAGAGCAGACGTCGAACGCAGCCTGACGGCTGGCGATCCACCCGGAATGCAAAAAGGCGCCCGAATGATCAGGCGCCTTTTTCTTGTCATGCGATCGGCAATCAGAACTCTTCCCAACTGTCCTGGGCAACGGCGGCAGAACTGCGAGACTGGGCAACGGCCCGGCGCGGGGCCGGAGCAGCCGCACGTGGCGTCGGCGCACCCGGTGCGCGCATCTGCTGTGCGGTCGAGCGCAATACCCCGGCATTGCCCTGGCCGGAGACACGGAAGCGGGTGACCAGTGCCTTCAGCGTCTGAGCTTCGTCGTTCAGCGTCACGCTGGCTGCGGTGGTTTCTTCCACCATCGCGGCGTTCTGCTGTGTGACCTGGTCCATCTGGTTCACGGCCTGGTTGATTTCCTTCAGGCCGACGGCCTGTTCACTGGCCGAGGCGGAGATCTGACGGATAAGGCCGTTGATGCCCATCACCTGCTCGGCAATCTTGTGCAGCGTGTCGCCGGCGCGGCCGACGAGATCGACGCCGTCCTTGACCTGGACGGCCGAGGTGTTGATGAGCGTCTTGATCTCCTTGGCGGCATTCGCCGAACGCTGGGCGAGTTCCCGGACTTCCTGTGCGACGACTGCAAATCCCTTTCCTGCTTCGCCGGCGCGGGCCGCTTCGACACCGGCGTTCAGAGCCAGAAGATTCGTCTGGAAGGCGATCTCGTCGATGACGCCGATGATGCGCGAAACCTCAGTGGAGGACTGCTCGATGCCGTGCATGGAGGCAATCGCCTTCTGCACCACTTCACCTGATTTCTCGGCGTCTTCGCAAGCGAGATTGACGTTGTCGGCTGCCGTACGGGCGTTCTCGGCGCTGGAATTGACCTGGGCAGTGAGCTCATTGAGCGCCGCTGCCGTCTCTTCCAGACTTGCCGCCTGCTGTTCGGTGCGCTTGGCAAGGTCGGAGGCGCTGTTGCTGATCTCGCCCGTGCCGGAGCCGATATTGACGACGCTGAGGCTCATCGTGTTGATGGTTTCCTCAATGCTTGCGAGCGCTGCGTTGAAGTCCTGCTTCAGCTTGCCGTATTCGCCGGGGAATTCCTCGGTAATGCGGTGGCCGAGATTGCCCTGGGACAGTTCGGAAAGGCCGGCACCGACGATCGAGACGATGTGACGCTGCAGGCTGACCGATTGCTGGCGTTCCGATTCCGAGCGACCGCGTTCGGTTTCGGCTGCAAGGCGCTGGCTGTCGGCCTCGGCTTCGAGACGCCGCGTATCGGCAAGCGCGAAGCGGAAGCCTTCGAGAGCCTTGGCGACCGAGCCGATTTCGTCGGCGCGGTTCTGGCCGGCGACCGTTTCGTCATATTTGCCGTCGCTCAGCGCCTTGACGCTGGAAACGAGGCCAGCGAGCGGACGCTGAACGAGCGAGCGGACGGCGAAGTAGAGGGCGAGCAGTACGGCGCCGAGCACGATAATGCCGTTAATGACCATCATGAAGGTCTGATCCTGAACCGGCGCATTCATCGCCGCATGCGGAACGTCGACCAGCACGACCCAGTTGGCGTTCAGGCCGGGAACTGCGAAGGGATAGACAACACGGTCGAAGGGATCGAGGCCATCGAAGCTGAGGTTCTTGACGAGACCGACTTTCATGGACGAAAGCGCGGCCTTCACGTCAGCAGAGCCGGGATTGTCGCCATAGGGCTTGGACATCAGGTCGGAGGCCGGAGCGACGATCCAGTTGCCGTTCTGGGCGATGAGCGTCACACGGCCGGAGCCGAAGGGCCGCAGCGCCTGCACCTTGTCGGTAAGCGACTTCAGCGAGATATCGACGCCCTCCACACCGATCATCTTGCCGCCGGACATGACCGGATAGGCAATCGACGTCAGCAGGGTCGGGACGTCGGTGCCTTCGGCGAGGTAGGGCGCCGTGATCGCGCCCTTGCCACTGTCGGCGGCGAGCTTCCACCACTCGGCGGTATAGTCGTTCTCGAAAGTCGAGAATTGGATGTCACCGGTCCTGGTTTTCGACCAGTAAGGCGTGAAGGCGCCGACCTTGTTGGTGCCCTCGTCATTGTTGTTGGCAATTTCCGTGGTTTTGCCGTCGAAGGCGCCAAGCTGCTCGCAGAACCAGCTGCCGAAGGCGAAGGCGTTCTGTTCGAGATTGGCCTTCAGAATGCTGATAATGCCTTTGCGATCGAGAATCTTGCCTTCGTGTCCGCGTCCTACGACGCCCGACATGGTGCGGGCAGCACTCGCGAGCTCGCCGACATTGGCTGCAATCTCGTTGGCGATCGACTTGGCTTCCGAATTGGCCTGATCCAGCGTCAGGGTCTGGACGCGGTTACGGGTCTGGTCGATGAGGAAGAGGTTCGAAACGACAAGCACCAGTGCAATGGCGGCACCGGTAATGACTATGAGCTTCGCCGCAAGCGATTTCATTCTGAAAATGAACATAAGTTCCTCGGGGCAAGGACGCACCGAAGGGCCATTCTCCGGCGCAGCGGGTAAGGCACGCTCTATCATGGAGCAGCCATGGGGGTGACCGCCTCGAAGATGAACGAAGTCGCGATCGCCCGAAGGATCGCCAGAAACCTCTTAAATTTGAATGAAATTCGATATGTTTCGGCAGCAAAACCGGAGCGCCACCCCGAAACTGGGGGCAGCGTCTGATGGATTGTTCGCGGCTGGACTGGACTATATTCTGTCTGCGACTTCGGCTGCGAGCGGAATGGAGGGCTGAGCCCCCGGCTTCAGGCAGGCGAGCGAGCCGGCAACCGCTGCACGGCGCAGCGCCGAGTCGAAATCCAGCCCCTCATCGAGGCTTGCTGCGAAGTAGCCGCAGAACGTATCGCCGGCGCCGACAGTATCGACGGGTTCGATGACAAGGCCCTGCGCGCGGGAAATCTGGCCATCCCGGATCGCGATGACACCATCGCCGCCGAGCGTAACGATCAGCGTCTGGCCGGTCTCGGCATGCAGCCGCTCCAACGCCGCCTCACGGTCGCCGGCACTCATGCTCTCCTGTCCTGCCAGCCGCTCGAATTCGGTCTCGTTGGCAATGACGATGTCGGCCAGCCGGCCGAGGCGCGGCGCATCCGGAATGAGCGGCGCAAGATTGAGAATGCTGGTGATGCCCTTGGCACGGGAGGCAGTAAGCGAACGCTCGACCGCCTCGACCGGAACTTCAAGCTGCAGCATCAGAATATCGCCTTCATTCATGGCGTTGACGGCGGCCTCGGCATTGCCACCGCTGACCTTGCCGTTCGCGCCGGGAATGACCGCGATCATGTTTTCGCCGTCGCCGCCGACGAGAATGAGGGCCGTGCCCGTCGGCCCCTCGACATGGCTGACGCGCGAAAGATCGGTGCCGGCGCCGTCGAGCAGTTCAAGGGCGCCTTCGGCAAAGGCATCCTTGCCGACAGCGCCCGCCATATGGACATAGCGGCCCGCGCGGCGGGCGGCGAGCGCCTGATTGGCACCCTTGCCGCCGGCAGCCGTTGCAAAGCTATTGCCGGCAACCGTTTCTCCGGGCTTCGGCAGGCGCTCGGTGGTGGCGATAAGGTCCATGTTGATGGAGCCGAAAACTGTGATCATGGAATGTCTGTCCCTTGCTTCGGGTCGCGACACTGCCGAAGCGATCACTCCTCGTCAACCACCCTGAGCTTGAGCAGTCCGGTCCTGCTTTCGACTGATTTCGCCGGCGGCTCGCTCACTTGCGCCGGCTTGCCGTCGCCGCCTGCCTCGAATTCCAGCGCCTCGATCTTCGCGCCGCGCTTGGTAAGCTTGTCCGCCGAGGTGATGATCTGGTCCACGTCACGCTGCGTCTGAGAAAAATGTCCCTGCAGCTTGCGCACGCGCTCGTCGAGCCGGCCGAGATCGTCCATGAGCAGGGCGACTTCACCCTGGATGACATGCGCCTGCGCCCGCATACGCTGGTCTTTCAGCACAGCCTGGATGACCTGGATCGACAGCATCAGGAGCGAAGGCGAAACGATGACGACGCGTGCACGGTGAGCCTTCTGCACGATCGCTTCGAAATTCTCGTGAATTTCAGCGAAGATCGATTCCGAGGGAACGAAGAGGAAAGCCGTCTCCTGCGTCTCGCCCTGGATCAGATATTTCTCGGAAATATCCTTGATATGGACTTCCATGTCGCGACGAAACTGCTGGCCGGCAAGCTTGCCGGCGTCTGCCCCGCCTGCATCACGGATCGCGTTCCACGCTTCGAGCGGAAATTTGGCATCGATGACGAGCGGTGGTGCCCCATTCGGCATTCGGATCGTGCAGTCCGGTCGCGAGCCATTGGAAAGCGTCTGCTGGAAGGTATAGGCGCCCATTGGCAGGCCATCGGCGACGATCGTTTCCATACGCGACTGGCCGAAAGCCCCACGCGTTTGCTTGTTGGAAAGAATGGCCTGCAGCCCGACGACATCCTTGGCGAGTGTCTGGATATTATTCTGGGCCACATCGATCACCGCCAGGCGCTCCTGCAGTTTCTGCAGGTTGTCATGCGTCGATTTCGTCTGCTCGGTCAGCGTCGAACTCATGCGCTGTGACATGCCGTCGATCCGCTGGTTGATCGCATGATTGAGCTCGGCCTGCCGTGCACCGAAGACCTCCGTCATGGTCGAGATGCGTCCCTGCATCTCCGCCTGGATTTTCAGAAGCTCGCCCATGCGCGCTTCGCTTTCTGTGGCGCGAAGATTGGCCTCCTCCGCCTCCTCGCGGCGGATGCCGGCATTGCGAAAGGCAAACACGATCGCCACGAGAATGAGAACGGCGAGCGCGGCGCCCGCGACTGCAAGTATGGCCGGGTTCGGCACGGGCAGGGAGAAGGTGAGTGAGTCGGGTGTCATGGTCATATTGCACCATAACAAAATGGACAGCGATATCCAGATCAAAACGTGAACAATCCGCGCCGGCCTGTCAGGCGCCGTCAGCGCTACTTCGCTGTAATCTGAGAAAAATTAGCGGGCATACTTAACGATTGCTAAACCATATTCGCCAAATCTGGCGCGGAAATTCCCCTCCGCATCCGCGCCAGATAGAGATCCTCCATGACTCCCCAGCAGACCGATAATGCCCTCAAGCAGCGCCTTGACTTCATTGAGCTCGACGATGAGGCACGCAAGAATCTGCGGGAGCTGCGGCCGGCGATCTCCGAGCTGCTCGGCGGCGCCCTGGACAAATTCTACAATAAGCTTGCCAAGACTCCGGCTGTTGCAGGCTTCTTTTCCGACAAGGCCCATATGGGTCACGCCAAGAAGCGTCAGCAGGAACATTGGGGCAATCTTTCCGGTGGCAATTTCGACCAGAGCTATGTGAATGGCGTCACGGCCGTCGGCCGCACCCATGCTCGCATCGGCCTGGAGCCGCGCTGGTATATTGGCGGCTATGCGCTTGTCATGTCGGAGCTCGTCCGGGGCCTGATGGAAAAGCAGTGGCCATCGCTCTTTGCCCGCCAGCAAGGAAAGGCGCTTGCCGAAAAGCTGACCGCCGTCATCAAGGCGGCGATGCTCGACATGGATTATTCCATCTCCGTCTATCTCCAGGCGCTTGAGGAAAAGCGCCAGGCGCTGGAAGAAGAACGCGCTCGCTCCGAAGCCGATCAGGCGCTGGCACTGGAACATCTGCGCCGCGGCCTCGAAGCGCTGTCGCGCGGCGATCTCGAAGCGACCCTTCCTGCCGATCTGCCCGGAAATTTCCGGGAGATGGCCGAGGACTATAACAGGGCCGTCAACGCTCTTCGCAATTCCTTCACCTCCGTCCGCACGACGTCCGGCCACATTCTTGAAGGCGCCGATGTAATGTCCAAAGCGACGGACGATCTTGCCTTGCGCACCGCGCAGCAGGCTGCGGGCGTCGAAGAAAGCTCGGCTGCGCTACAGCAGCTCTCCGTCAGCGTCAGCCAGACCGCCGCCAATGCCGAGAAGGCGTCCGGCGCCGTGCGCGAAACACAGGAAAAAGCCAAGAATTCCGGCGAACTCGTCAACAGCGCCGTTTCGGCCATGGCTGGTATCGAGAAATCTTCCACCGAAATCGCCAAGATCATTGGCGTCATCGATGAGATCGCTTTCCAGACCAACCTGCTGGCGCTGAACGCTGGCGTCGAGGCCGCCCGCGCCGGTGATGCCGGCAAGGGCTTCGCCGTCGTCGCACAGGAAGTCCGTCAGCTTGCGCAGCGCACGGCCGATGCCGCCAAGGAGATCAAGAACCTGATCTCCGAAAGCTCGACACAGGTGAACGAGGGGGTGAACATCGTCAGCAGCACCGGTGAGGCGCTGAGCGACATGATCAGCCGAATCGACATCATCAACAGCTTCGTTGCCGATATTGCGGCTGCCGCGCGCGATCAGGCAACGGGCGTCAACGAGGTGAGCGTAGCGATCCGTAATATGGACACCATCACCCAGCAGAATTCCGGCATGGTCGAGCGTACGTCGGCCGAAACCCGCAAGCTGAAGGATGGGGTCGAAAACCTCATTGAACTGCTGCAGCGTTTCCGTGCAAGCGCCGAAGGCCGTCAGGTTGCTCGTGCCGCTCGCCGCGCAGCCTGACAATCCGGGCGAAAACCGGGCAGGCGCTGCAAAAAACCGCAATCCCTGCCCAGCGGATAATTCCCTACTGTGAAAAGATGGGTTATGGGAACGCCATGACCATCAAGCCACTCATCATTCTTCCCGATCCCGTTCTCCGTCAGGTTTCCAAGCCGATCGAGCGGGTTGATGCTGATCTCCAGCGCGTTGTCGACGACATGCTGGACACTATGTATGACGCACCGGGCATCGGCCTTGCCGCAATCCAGGTCGGTGTTGCGCGCCGGATGCTCGTCATCGATCTTTCGAAGGAAGGCGAGGAAAAACAGCCGCTCGTCTTCATCAATCCGGAGATCGTCAGCTCCTCGGACGAACGTTCCGTCTATGAGGAAGGCTGCCTTTCCATTCCCGATTATTATGCTGAAGTGGAACGGCCCGCCAAGGTTACCGCCAAATATCTCGACCGCGAAGGCAAGGAGCAGAGCGTGGAGGCTGACGGCCTTCTGGCGACCTGCCTCCAGCACGAGATCGATCACTTGAATGGCGTGCTTTTCATCGATCATATATCGAGGCTGAAGCGCGAGATGGTGATCAAGAAGTTCACCAAGTCCGCCAAGTCTAAGGCGCTTTGAACCGCCAAGGCGAGGGAATACAAGGCTTCGAAGGGCTTGATCTCAAGCTCGTAAACCCGTTTGAAGACGGCTGATCCTCAATTGGCGAGATAGAATGTCTCTTCGTATTGTTTTCATGGGAACGCCCGACTTCTCCGTCCCGACGCTGCGCCTGCTCGTCGACGCCGGCCACCAGATCGTTGCCGTCTATACCCAGCCGCCGCGGCCGGGCGGCCGGCGCGGGCTCGATCTTCAGAAATCGCCAGTGCACCAGGCGGCCGAACTGCTCGGCCTGCCGGTTTTCACACCAATCAATTTCAAAGATCCCGAAGAGCGTGAGCGCTTCCGCGCGCTGGGTGCCGACGTCGGCGTCGTCGTCGCTTACGGGCTGCTGCTGCCCGAAGCTATCCTGACCGGCACGCGTTACGGCTGCTACAACGGCCATGCCTCGCTGCTGCCGCGCTGGCGTGGCGCGGCCCCCATCCAGCGGGCGATCATGGCGGGCGACGCAAAAACCGGCATGATGGTCATGAAGATGGACAAGGGCCTCGATACAGGCGACGTGGCACTGACCCGCGAAGTCGAGATCGGCGCCAATATGACGGCAGGCGAATTGCACGACAGGCTGATGCATGTCGGCGCCAAAGCCATGGCAGAAGCCATGGTCAGGCTGGAGATGGACGATCTGCCGCTCACACCGCAGCCTGCCGAAGGCGTGCTCTATGCCGCCAAGATCGACAAGGCGGAAACGCGCATCGATTTCGGCCGCAACGCCAAGGAAGTTCACAATCACATCCGCGGCCTCGCACCCTTCCCGGGTGCCTGGTTCGAACTTGAAAGCAACGGCAAGCCCGAGCGTATCAAGGTGCTGGGCTCCGAGCTTGATATGGGTCAGGGCGCAGCCGGTGAGCTTTTGACGGATGACCTTGTGGTCGCCTGTGGCGCCGGCGCCATCCGCTTGACCAAACTCCAGAAGGCTGGCGGCAAACCGCTCGCCGCCGCCGATTTCCTGCGCGGCGCGCCGCTTGCCGCGGGCACGAGGCTCGCCTGATGCCACGTTACCGCATGATCGTCGAATATGACGGCGGACCCTATGTCGGCTGGCAGCGACAGGACAACGGACCGTCGGCGCAAGGCGCGATCGAAGCCGCGATCTTCTCGGCGAGCGGCGATACCGTTTCTATCCGTGGTGCAGGGCGCACCGATTCAGGCGTTCATGCCATGGGTCAGGTCGTCCATGCCGATCTCTCGAAGGAATGGTCCCCCTTCAAACTGCAGAATGCGTTGAACGCCCATCTGAAGCTCGCCGGCGAGAAGGTGGCGATCCTGAGCGTCGAGCTAGCGAGCGAATTCTTCGACGCCCGGTTTTCGGCGCTTCGGCGGCACTATCTCTATCGTATCATCACCCGCCGGGCACCGCTCGCACTGGAGGCGGGCAAGGCATGGTGGGTGCCGAAGTCGCTGGATCATGAGGTCATGCATGCTGCCGCCCAGACACTCGTCGGCAATCATGACTTTTCCACCTTTCGTTCGGCTCACTGTCAGGCCAACAGCCCGGTGCGCACTCTCGACAGGCTGGACGTGACCCGCAATGGCGAGCTCGTCGAAATTCGCGCCACCGCCCAGAGCTTCCTGCATAACCAGATCCGCTCCTTTGCCGGAACGCTGAAGCTGGCGGGCGAAGGCAAATGGACGCCTGAAGATGTGCGGGCAGCACTCGACGCGCGCGACCGAAAAGCCTGCGGCCCTGTAGCGCCGCCCGACGGGCTCTATTTCATGCAGGTGGATTATCCCGAAGTGATCACCGATCGCCGCAAACCGATGGATGAAAACGATGACGGTGACGATCTATCATAATCCGGCCTGCGGCACGTCGCGCAACACGCTGGCCATGATTCGCCAGTCCGGCGAGAAGCCCGAGATCATCGAATATCTGAAGACGCCGCCGACACGCGAACGGCTTGTCGAACTGATCGCCACGATGGGCATATCCGTCCGCGATCTTCTTCGTCAGAACGGAACGCCTTATGCCGAACTTGGCCTGGATAATCCTGCTCTGACCGACGAAGAGCTGCTCAACGCGATGATGGCGCATCCGATCCTCATCAACCGGCCGACCGGGGTGACGGAAAAGGGCGTGCGGCTGTGCCGACCGTCCGAAGCGGTCCTGGGCATTCTGCCGAATCAGGACATCGGCACCGTCACCAAGGAAGATAGTGAAGTCGTCAAACCACGCTGACTACGATGGATAGATGCCGAGGAAATTCTGCAGATATTCCGATAGCAGCATCGATGGGACCAGGAGCACCAGCGTCAGAGCGCCGACCATCAGTGCATGGCCGTGGCAGATCATCCTCAGGACGCGCGCCAGCGCGAAGACCTGCGCCAGCATGAAGACGAGCAGCAGCAGCGACACGACACCGACGGAGCCCGGCAGGAAGAACACGAGCGCCAGTAGCAGCCCGTTGATATAGGCGAGCGGCACGTTGAGCCAGTTGAAGCCGACGACGACAGGCGCGAAACGCTCGCCCATGCGGAAAGCAAGCAGCAGCAGGCCGGCAAAAACCAGCGGCACGAACCAGTTCGCAAGCTCCACGAGCCCAAGCCGAAAATAGAAGGGAAAGCCGACGTCGGCCTCCGGCGGCATGGACCGGAGATAGGCATTGCGCCACCAGAGCCACGAAATGCCCGTCGGCGGCAGGCACCAGATGATCGCCCAGAAGGAGCGGTTCACGCCGCGATCCGATATGTCGAGGAAGCGGAAACCGCGCGGGTCGAGCTTGATCAGCAACCAGATGCCGGCGAGATAATATTGAACCTCTCTAAAGCCCGGCATTCGCAAACCATCGTTCGATGAAAGTCTCGTAGATCGCCGTCAGGGTCTCCAGATCGGCAACCGCGACCCGTTCGTCGACCATATGCATGGTCTGGCCGACGAGGCCGAATTCCACGACCGGGCAATAATCCTTGATGAAGCGGGCATCCGACGTGCCGCCCGTCGTCGACAATGCCGGCGATGCACCGGTGACGCTTTCCACTGCCGAGGACAGCGAGGCGATCAGCGCGTTGTTGCGCGTCAGGAAGACATGGCTCGGGCGGTCTGCCCAGATGATCTCGTAGTTCACCGGCTCGCGGCCTGGCCGCAATGCACCGTCCGCCGCTGCCGCGTCGAGCCGCCGGATGATCTCGGCTCGCAGCGTATCGGCCGTCCAGGTATCGTTGAAACGGATGTTGAAACTCGCCGAGGCCTTCGCCGGAATGACGTTGGTCGCGGGATTGCCGACATCGACCGTCGTCACTTCGAGATTGGACGGCTGGAAATTATCCGTGCCGGCATCGAAGGGCGGATCCATGAGCGCTTGGGTGAGTTGCAGCATGCCGCGCACCGGATTGTCGGCAAGATGCGGATAGGCCGCATGACCCTGCACGCCGTGCACGACGATCTTGCCGGACAGCGAGCCGCGCCGGCCGATCTTGATCATGTCGCCAAGCTTGTTCGGATTGGTCGGCTCGCCGACGACGCAGGCGTCCCAGCGCTCGCCGCGTTCGGTCGCCCACTGCAGCAGCTTGATCGTGCCATTGATCGAAGGGCCTTCTTCGTCGCCGGTGATCAGGAAGGAAATCCAGCCCTTCGGTGCGCCGTGTTTTTCGACATGGCGGGCGACAGCGGCAGCAAAGCAGGCGATGCCGCCCTTCATGTCAACCGCGCCGCGACCGAAAAGCTCGCCATCGGCGATCTCGGCGGCAAAGGGGGGATGTGTCCAGGCGGCTTCATCGCCGACGGGCACGACATCGGTATGTCCCGCAAACATCAGGTGCGGACCTTCGGTGCCGAGGCGGGCATAGAGGTTTTCGACATCGGGCGTGCCGGCCTCTTTCGAAACCATCCGGTCGACCTTGAAGCCGAGGGGCGAGAGCATCGCTTCGAGCGCCGAAAGCGCTCCGCCCTCTGCCGGCGTCACGGAAGGGCAGCGGATCAAGGTCTGAAGATTGGCAATAGGATTCGTGGCGGTCATGATGGTCGAATTATCCGGTGGGAATGGCAAAGGCGTGGCAAGGCGCGAGCCCGCCTTGCCCAAAAAGACGCCGATTGTTTACCGAATCAATGTCGGGCTGTCATCAATCTCTGAGCAGTTCGTTGATGCCTGTCTTGGAGCGGGTCCGCTCATCGACGCGCTTGACGATCACGGCGCAGTAGAGGTTCGGAGCCTGCTGGCCGTTTGCCATCGTCTTGTCCGATGGCAGCGAGCCTGCAACGACGACGGAGTAGGGCGGCACTTCGCCATAGGTGATTTCGCCGGTAGCGCGGTCGACGATCTTGGTCGACTTGCCGATGAAGACGCCCATGCCGAGCACGGAGCCTTCACGCACGATGCAGCCTTCGACGACTTCCGAACGGGCGCCGATGAAGCAATTGTCCTCGATGATCGTCGGGCCGGCCTGCATCGGCTCCAGAACGCCGCCGATACCGACGCCGCCGGAGAGATGTACATGCTTGCCGATCTGCGCGCAGGAACCGACTGTGGCCCAGGTGTCGACCATCGTGCCTTCGCCGACATAGGCGCCGAGGTTGACGAAGGACGGCATCAGGATGGCGTTCGGAGCGATATAGGCCGAGCGGCGCACGACCGCATTCGGCACGGCGCGGAAGCCGACGGCGCGGAACTGGTTTTCGCCCCAGCCCTCGAACTTCGAGGGAACCTTGTCCCACCAGGTCGACTGGCCGGGACCGCCCTTGACGACTTCCATGTCGTTGAGGCGGAAGGACAGCAGCACTGCCTTCTTAAGCCACTGATTGACTTTCCAGACGCCGTCGGCGCCGCGCTCGGCCACGCGCGCCTTGCCTTCGTCGAGCAGGTTAAGAGCCGCCTCGACCGCATCTCGTACTTCACCCTTCGTCGACGTGTTCACATTGTCGCGATTGTCGAAGGCGGTTTCGAGGGTCTTTTCGAGGGATGCGAGGTCGATGGCGCTCATGGGAATTCCTTAAACTTCGATCTTTATCGTGGAGACGGCAGAGTCTCCGGAATTGCGGTTGGCGGGCTGTCACCCGATCTACAGCATGCGCCCGTAAAATGGAATAATTTTTCGGACAAGATCATATCTGGATTCAAGGCGTTATAGCGACATATCCGATCACTCGTGACCGGTGATACTGAAAGGCATTTCGACATGGCAAAGGCAAGAAACGGCGGTGCACGGCGCAAGGATGGCGTCTGGGACCCGCTAAAGAGCAGTTCGACCGACAGGCAGCGCGCGGAAGCGGTTCCGAAGACGCCGCAGACGCTCTCGCCGGCCTATCGCCTTGCCTATGTGGATGAGGACTTCCTCTGCCGCGAGGAGCTGCGGCCGATCCGCCTGCAGCTCGAGCTTCTGAAAGTCGAGATGATGCTGGCTGAGCGCGGCATCAAGTCGACTGTCGTCATGTTCGGCGGCGCCCGCATTCCGGCACCCGGCCAGAGTGCCTGGGCTGCCCGCAACGAGACCCAGCGTGTTAACCTCGAAGCGGCATCGGTCTATTATGACGAGGCCCGCAAATTCGCCCGTCTCTGCTCGCGCTATGCGGCCGGTTTCGATTTCCACGAATATGTCGTGGTCACCGGCGGTGGCCCCGGCGTCATGGAAGCGGGAAACCGCGGCGCGGCGGATGAGGGAGCCCCATCGATCGGCCTCAACATCGTGCTGCCGCACGAGCAGGCGCCGAATGCCTATGTGACGCCCGAGCTCAGCTTCAACTTCCACTATTTCGCGATCCGCAAGATGCATTTCATGGTGCGCGCCAAGGCAGTCGCAGTCTTCCCCGGCGGCTTCGGAACGCTGGACGAATTCTTCGAATGCCTGACGCTGATCCAGACCGGTCGCATGGAGCGAATCCCGCTGCTGCTCTTCGGTTCGAAATTCTGGCACAGCATCATCAACTTCGAGGCGCTTGCGGAATTCGGGACGATCGCCCCTGAAGACGTGAACCTGATCAGCTTCGTCGATACCGCTGACGAAGCCTGGAAGATCGTCCAGGATTTCTACGAGCACCGCGAGGGTCATCTCTAAAGGTCGCAACGAAAAACCCTCTCCCCGCAAGGCGGGAAGAGGGTTTCGGGTGAGGGGCAAACCCCTCGCGATACCTAGCAAAGGATCTGTCATTTCCTCCTAGAGGAAGGGATGGTCCGGCATGTCATCAATCGAGATCACGCCGTCCTTGTTGCGGTCCATGCGATCGAAGAACTTGTTGAAGGCGGTTTCCGCCTCCTGCTTGCTGATTTGGCCATTCTCATCGGTATCGATGCGATGCATCATCAGCGAGGCGCCCATGATGCGCATGTTCATTCCATGATGGCCGTCGTGATCGGGCCGGCCATGACCATTGTTGTCGGCCGTCTTCGGATCTGCTTTCTCATCCGCATTGCCCTGCTTGGCCGAAACCGCTTCGCGGCGCGCCTTGAACTGCGCCTGGCGGTATTCGCGGATTTCGCCGGGGGTCAGCGAGCCGTCGTGGTTGGCGTCAATAGCGGCAAAGATCTTCTCCATGCCATCGGTCGCCTCCTGTTTGGAAATCTGTCCGTCCTTGTTGGTATCGAACTGCTTCAGCATGCGCACGAAGGCGATTTCGCGGAAGGCCTCGCCACGCGGACCGCCCATCATGCTATGCTGCATTTTGCCATGGTGGCCTGGATGATCGGCCTGGTCGCCTGGGGCTGCGAAGCTGGACCCGGCGGCTGCGCCGAGGAGAAGAACAGAGGAAAGCGCCGTCAGGATAAGCTTGTTGCGGTACATATCAGTGCGTCCTTTCGTAGGATGTCCCTCGATACGAAAGGTAGGACCGAACAGTGCCACGGCCGAGTTAAACATCTGTAAGACGGATGAAACTTTGGTAAGCTAGCCGGTAATCTTCTTCAGGAAATCAGCGAGATCGTCGGTGACGAAATCGATGTGATCATCCTCGCCGCTCGTTTTCTCCCACCATTCTACGACCGTCTCTTCCAGATTGCGCGGGACGAGCAGAACGGTCTGCATGCCGAGCGCCTTCGGTACGGTGAGATTGCGCGGCAGGTCCTCGAACATTGCGGCCTTGCCGGTCTCGACCTTTTTCAGCGCCGTGAATTTGTCGTAGGTCGCCTGCGCCGGCTTCGGCAGATAGTCGGCCGCGACGATATCGAATATGTCGTCGAAATGGTCGAGGATGCCGAGCGCGCCGGCCGTCGCCTGTGCATGCTGGACGCTGCCATTTGTGAAGATGAACTTGCGCCCCGGCAGGGATTTGATGGCTTCGGCGAGTTCCGGCTGCGGGGTGAGCGCCGTGTAGTCGATCGCATGCGCCTTTTCGAGGAAGTCGTTGGGATCGACGCCGTGATGGATCATCAGCCCCTGCAGCGTCGTGCCGTGATCGTAATAGTACTGCTTCTGCAGCTTGCGGGCCTCTTCCTGCCCCATTTGCAGAAGCGCCGAGACATAGGCCGTCATGTTCTTGTCGATCTGCGCGAAGAGATTGACATGATGCGGATAGAGCGTGTTGTCGAGGTCGAAGACCCATTCGGTCACATGCTCGAAATCGTTCTTGCTAGGCGTACGGTCGATCTTTGTCATAGCCGCCCTTATGGCATGGCCGCGGCGGGAAACCAAAGGCTTTTGCTTGCAGGTCCGGCCCACCCAAGATTCCCTAAAAATGCCGCCAGATTTTCACAACTTTTGAGAGATTTTGGCTGACTTTCGCCACCGATCGCTGATGACCTCTGCTTGCGTCAGACAGGGGGCCCGCAAGGGTGAAGTCGCATGAAGATTATTCTGATAAATCCGCCGCATACCGCGATCGGCAGCCGCATTCCCGATGATCATCTTCCACCGCTCGGCCTTCTTTCTATTGCAGGTCCGCTGATCGACGATGGTCATATCGTCAGCCTCATCGATGCAGAATTCGGGCCGCTGACGATTGCAGACATCGTCAGCCGGGTCGTGGGCGGGAGTCCGGATCTTGTGCTGATCGGCCATTCCGGCTCGACGTCGGCCCATCCCACTGCCCGCGTTATCGCAGAAGCTATCAAGCGCGGCGATCCCAAAATCTCCATCATCTATGGCGGCGTGTTTCCCACCTATCACTGGCGAGAGGTGCTCGCCGAGACCGGGGCATTCGATATCGTCGTGCGCGGCGAGGGCGAGGAAACGATGCGGCGCCTAGCCGATGCCCTGGCGGCGAACCGTCCGCTCGCGACCATCCCCGGAATCGCCTTTCGCGATGGCCACGGCGAGGTGCTGGCAACACAGCCATCGCAGGCGATCGCCGATCTTGATTCCTACCGCGTCGGCTGGGAGCTGATCGACCATCGGAACTACAGCTACTGGGGCGGCAAACGCGCCGTCGTCATGCAGTTTTCCCGCGGCTGCCCGCATCTCTGCAATTATTGTGGTCAGCGAGGCTTCTGGACCCGTTGGCGTCACCGCTCGCCGGAGCTTTTCGCTCGCGAGATCGCAAGGCTCCATCGCGAAGAGGGTGTCGAACTCATCAACCTCGCCGACGAGAACCCGACATCCTCGCGAAAAGCCTGGCTGGCTTTCCTCGAAGCGATGATCGCCGAGAATGTGCCCGTGCAGATCGTCGGTTCGACACGGGCAGATGATATCGTTCGGGATGCCGATATCCTGCACCTCTACCGTAAGGCAGGCGTCGTGCGCTGGCTGCTCGGCATGGAAAACACCGACGAGGCAACTCTGGCCCTGATCAAGAAGGGCGGAGCCAAGACAACCGATCGCGAGGCGATCCGCCTCCTGCGCCAGCACGATATCCTCTCCATGGCGACCTGGGTTGTCGGTTTCGAAGAGGAGAGGCTGAGCGATCTCTGGCGCGGTTTCCGCCAACTTCTCTCCTATGATCCAGACCAGATCCAGGCGCTCTATGTGACGCCGCATCGCTGGACGCCCTTCTTCCGTATCGCCCGAGAACGGCAGGTGATCGAGACCGATATCCGTAAATGGGACTACAAGCATCAGGTCCTGAAGATGCGGCACCTGAATCCGCTCGTGCTGACCGCCTGCGTCAAGCTGATCGAGGTCGCTGTCCAGGCGCGGCCGAAGGCGCTGCTGCGCATCCTCTTTCATCGCGATCCGGAACAGCGCCATTCCATGCGCTGGTACACGCAGATGGGCCGCCGTGTCTGGTTTCACGAGATCGTCGAATTCTTCTTTCGCCGCCGTCATCTCAAGGATGGCCCGACTCTTGAGAATTTCTGGGGCGCGCCACAGGATGCGGAGGAGGAATCCATGCTGCGCCCGCAGCGGAATGTGAAGAGCCTCGACGCTGCGGAATAAAATAGACGCCCGATTTTCGGCGGACGGCGCAGGCGGAGGGTGTTAGAAAGCGGACATGCTTTTCGAACGCCCCGATGACGACACGCTCTACGATGCCCTGATCGCGCGCAGCGCCGATTATGAGGGCCAAGCCTATGTCTGCGTCAAGACGACAGGCATCTTCTGCCGTCTGACCTGTCCGGCGCGCAAGCCGAAGCGGGAAAACACCATCTTCTTCGATACGATCGCCGCCTGCATGCATTCCGGCTTCCGCCCCTGCCAGCGCTGCAGGCCGCTGGAGCATCCGGGCAGGGAACCGATCGTTGATGAACTGCTGGCGCGGCTCGACAGCGAACCGGAGGTGCGCTGGACGGAAGATGAGCTTGTGCGCCGAGGATATGATCCATCGACGGTGCGCCGCGCTTTCAAGCGAGCGCTCGGCATGACCTTCCACGATATCGTTCGCTATCGCCGGCTGGGTGAGGCAGCGCGGCAGCTCGCCGATGGTGCGCGTGTCATTGATGCGCAGCTCGATGCGGGGTATGAGTCCCCGAGTGGCTTCCGGGCGGCTTTCCAACGCCTTGTCGGCAAGGCGCCGGTGCTCTCGCAGAACCGCGAACTGCTCTTTGCCGACTGGTTCGACACGCCGCTCGGGCCGATGGTCGCCGTGGCCGACCGAACGCACCTGCATCTCCTCGAATTTCACGACCGCAAGGCACTGCCGACCGAACTCGAAGCGCTGCAGAAGCGTGTTCGCTCCTCGGTCGCGATTGGCCGCACGCCGGCAATCGACCAGATCGAGGCGGAGGTCAGGGACTATTTCGAAGGCAGGCTCACCACCTTCAAGACGCCGCGGGCACTCGGCGGCACACCCTTCGAAAAACATGTCTGGGCGAAACTCATCGAAATTCCCGCCGGCCAGACGCGCGCCTATGGCGATCTGGCGCGGGAGATGGAACGGCCGGAGGTGGTGCGTGCCGTCGGCCGCGCCAATGGCGCAAACCAGCTTGCCATCATCGTACCTTGTCACCGCATCCTCGGTGCGGACGGATCGTTGACGGGCTATGGCGGCGGACTCTGGCGCAAGCAATGGCTGCTACGGCATGAAGAAAAGATCAATGGACAAGCACCCGACCTGGAGAAGACAGCATGAACCAGACTGAAAAAGCCGAGCTTTTCGGCACGCTGCACCGCAAGGGCAAGCCCGTCATTCTGTACAATATCTGGGATGCAGGAACCGCCAAGGCTGTGACGGAGGCCGGCGCAAAAGCGCTTGCGACCGGAAGCTGGTCGGTCGCCGCCGCCCAAGGTTATGGCGACGGCCAGAAACTGCCGATGGATGCGCTGATCGAGACGGCGCGCTCGATCACGGCCGTCAACGACCTGCCGCTCTCGGTCGATTTCGAAGGCGGATATTCCACGGAACCCGCCGGTGCCGCGGCCAATGTCGCAAAGCTCATTGAGGCAGGTGCCGTGGGTATCAATCTCGAGGACCAGCGCGTCGGCGAGGCCGGCCTTCATCCCATCGAGGCGCAGGCAGCGCGCATCCGCGCCATCAGAGAGATGGCCGAGGCACGGGGCATCGATTTCTTCATCAACGCTCGTACGGACCTCTTCCTCCAGGAGGGCGATGGCTCCAGGCATGCTGGTCTGGTCGACGCAGCGATCGAGCGCGGCAAGGCCTATGCGGCGGCAGGCGCCAGCGGCTTCTTCGTGCCGGGCCTGATCGAACCGGCGCTGATCGAGAAGATCTGCGCCGCCTCCACGCTGCCGATCAATATCATGATGAAGACGGGCGCACCCGATCCGGCAGCGCTGGCAAGGCTCGGCGTCTCACGCATCAGCTATGGCCCGGGGCCTTACCGGGCCATGATGGAAAAACTGAAGGAAGCGGCGGCCGCGATCTATTCGGCCAACTGACCGTTATTGGCGAAGCTCTGCATTATGCCGATGGCCTGAGCCAGGAAATTGCGGACAATAGGAGAGCGCTCGTCGCGGCGGGTGGCGAGCGTCAGCCGTGCTGTTGGCGCTTCGCCTGAAATTGCGACGTAGCGAACACCGGGAATATTGATCTTCACCATGTCTGCCGGCACGATCGAGACGCCGAGACCGACGGCGATCAGGCTGGCAATCGAGGTGATCTGCGGTGCCGATTGTCCGAGCTGCGGTTCAAAGCCCGCCCGCCGGCACGCGGCGATGATATCGTCGAAAAAGCCGGCACCTGCCTCGCGCGGAAAGAGGACAAAGATTTCTCCAGTCAGTTCATCAAGGCGCAAGGTCTGCGCCTCCGATCGGGGATGTCCTGATGGCAGGATAATGACCATGGGTTCTTCGGCGAGCAGGTGACATCGGGCCTGCAGGCGGTCATCGCTCCCCGGGCGGACAAAGACGGCGTCGAGTTCTTCCGCATCCAGCAGCTCCAGCAATCGCGCAGTGGGTGCTTCCTCCAGATCGAGTTCGACGGCTGAGTATTTCTCGCGAAAGGCATTGACCACGGTGGGTACGATCGGATTGAAAACTGCCGAGCTGGTGAAGCCTATCCGCAGCCGTCCGCGCTCGCCGCGCGCCGCACGCATAGCGGATTGCTTGGCCTGTTCGGCTTGCAGCAATATTGCGCGCGCTTCCGGCAGGAAAACCTTGCCTGCTGCCGTCAGTTCCGCGCCATTCGACAGGCGACGGAAAAGTGATGCACCAATCTCGTTTTCAAGATCGCGTATCTGATTGCTGAGTGGCGGCTGGCCGATGCCGACCTTCCGCGCGGCGCGCGTAAAATTCAATTCTTCAGCGACCGCGATGAAATAACGAAGATGGCGAAGCTCCATGCAATACTTTTAAGATATCACATTCGTCTGTGCAATATATTGGAACTATCTCTCCTGCGCTGCCAAATGACGGTGTGCGCCACATTGTGCGTGGCGCTTGCAGCAGGACAGGAGTTCACCATGAGTTCAATTGAAAAGCGGTTCCTGATCACCGGTGTCAGCTCGGGCTTTGGCCGCGCCTTTGCTGAGGCCGCACTGGAAAAGGGCCACCGCGTGGTGGGAACGGTACGGAATGATGAAGCGGCGGCCATGTTTGAAAACCTGGCGCCAGGTCGTGCCGCAGCCGTCCATCTCGACGTCGCCGATATCGAGACAATCGAGCCGGCCGTTGCCGATATCGAGAGGTCAATCGGTCCGATAGATGTTCTTATCAACAATGCCGGCTATGGGCATGAGGGCACATTGGAGGAATCGCCGATCGATGAAATGCGTCGGCAATTCGAGGTCAATGTCTTCGGCGCCGTCGGAATGATGAAGGCCGTCCTGCCGTTCATGCGCGAGCGGCGGTCGGGCCATATCATCAACATCACATCGATGGGCGGTTTCGTCACCATGCCAGGCATCGCTTATTACTGCGGCAGTAAATTTGCTCTGGAAGGCATGAGCGAGGTTTTGGCGAAGGAAGTGAAGGATTTCGGCATTGCCGTCACGGCGGTAGCTCCCGGCTCGTTCCGCACCGACTGGGCAGGGCGCTCGATGGTTCGTACCGACAGGAGCATCGCCGATTACGATGCGCTCTTTGATCCTATTCGCCAGGCACGTGAGGAAAAGAGCGGCAAGCAGACGGGCGATCCCCGCAAGGCGGCTGCAGCGGTCATGGCATTGGTGGAGGCTGAAAACCCGCCAGTCCATCTGCTGCTCGGCGCCGACGCGCTTGCACTTGTCCGCGACAAGCTCAGGAACCTGAGCTCCGAAATCGATGCCTGGGAAGATCTGACGCTCTCGACGAGTTTTGCCGAAGCATAGGAAAAAGGCGCCCCGAGAGGGCGCCTTTTTCGATCAGGGAACGATCAGCGTGCCGACGCCGTGCTCGGTGAAGATTTCGAGCAGCACGGAATGGGCGGTCTTGCCGTTCAGGATGACAACGCCCTGCACGCCGGCCTTGATGGCCTCGATGCAGGTTTCGACCTTCGGGATCATGCCGCCGGAGATCGTGCCATCGGCAATCAGCGCATTGGCTTCGGCCACCGACAGCTCCTTGATGAGCTGGCCCTGTTTGTCGAGCACACCAGGCACATCTGTCAGGAACAATAAGCGGGTGGCGTTCAGCGCACCGGCGATGGCGCCGGCAAAGGTGTCGGCATTGATGTTGTAGGTCGCGCCGTCGCGGCCCGGAGCAACCGGAGCGATGACCGGGATCATCTCGGAGCGGGCAAGGAGGTCGAGCAGCGTACGGTCGACTTCCACCACTTCACCGACAAAGCCGAGATCGAGCACACGTTCGATGTTGGAATCGGGGTCCTTGACGGTCTTGCGGGCCTTTTCGGCGAAGACCATGTTGCCGTCCTTGCCACAAAGGCCGATCGCCCATTCGCCGGTCTGGTTGATCAGCGCGACGATTTCCTTGTTGATCGAGCCGGCGAGCACCATTTCGACGATCTCGACCGTCTTCTGGTCGGTGACGCGCAGGCCGCCTTCGAACTTCGACTCGATGCCCATCTTCGTCAGCATCGCGCCGATCTGCGGGCCGCCGCCATGCACGACGATCGGATTGACACCGGACTGCTTCAAAAGTGCGATATCGCTGGCAAAGGCCTTGCCGAGCTCGGGATTGCCCATCGCGTGGCCGCCGTATTTCACGACGATCGTCTTGTTTTCATAACGCTGCATGAAGGGCAGCGCCTGGGCAAGAAGACGTGCCTGCATTTCGCTTTCGGACTCGTTCATGGGGAACCCCGCGCAATTGATCGCGGCCTTTTATCTCAAGTTTTTGACAGAGGGAATAATCCGGCACGCAATAGTTTTTCGTATCTAAGGCCGACCTGGGAACTTGCCAGTTCATATTGAAACCACTGAACCGGAAATCGTTCAATCGAGGGCGGCATGACAGGCGACTTTGCAGAAATGATTGGCCGCATCGCGCTCGGGGACCGAAAGGCCTTCACCGCGCTCTATAATCAGACCAGCCCGAAACTTTTCGCCATCTGCCTGCGTATCCTGGATAGCAGGCCGGAAGCCGAGGAGGTGTTGCAGGAAGTCTATGTGAAGATATGGCAACGTGCCGGTGCCTTCACAGCAGGATCGGCGACATCTGCTGCCTGGCTTGCGGCTATTGCCCGCAATCAGGCAATCGACATGCTGAGAGCGCGCAAGCCCATAGCTGACGAAATCGATAGTGTGCTCGGCATTGCCGATACTGGTCCCGATCCTGAAGCACAAGTCGTGATTAAGGATGAAGGAAGGCGGATTGACACCTGCATGGAAGAGTTGGAAGCTGATCGTGCGGTCGCGGTGAAACGGGCTTATGTCGAAGGGCTGAGCTATCAGGAACTGGCCGATCAGTTTGGTGTCCCGCTGAATACTGTGCGGACATGGCTAAGACGCAGCCTGCTGAAACTGAGAGAGTGCATGGAACGATGACATCGCCCGACAAAAGCAAGGGAGACCGCTCCCGGGATGAGGTTCTCGCCGGCGAATATGTGCTGGGCGTCCTCTCCCTTCAGGACCGCAGGATCGTCGAGGAGCGCATGCGCCGCGACCGGCCGTTTGCTGCCATCGTCAGCCGCTGGGAGGTCAATCTTTCCAGCTTCAACGATGAATATGGCACGGCCACACCGAGCCGCGAGACCTTCAAGCAGATCGAGGCGCGCCTTTTTGCCGATGCAGAAAATCCACCGCGCTTTTCACACGGACTCTGGAATTCCGCCGTTTTCTGGCGCTCGCTGACTTTTGCCTCGCTTGCGGTCACCTTGGGCGTCATCGCCTTCGCCTCGGGTCTCGTGCCCCAGCCTCCGGCATCGGCACCGCTGGTGGCGGACCTCTCGGGACAGAACAACCAGGTCAACCTGACGGCCTCTTACGATATTCAGAATGGCCGATTGAAGATTGTGCCTGTTGCGGCCGGCAAACCGGAGGAGAAATCTCTCGAACTCTGGTTTATGCCTGGCGGCGGCACGCCTCGTTCCCTTGGTATTTTCCAGCCCGGCATGAATGGTGAACTGGTGATCCCGATGGATATGCGCAGCCAGATTTCCGATGGCGCGACGCTGGCCGTCAGCTTGGAGTCATTTGGCGGCTCGCCCACACATCAGCCGACCGGCCCCGTCGTCGCCAGCGGTGCGATCCACAGGCCTTAAAACAAAAATCAGTTTCCTGAAACTCTTCTGCAGCGCCTTCCGTAGTTGCTGATATCCGGGCGGCGCAGGGCATAAAGCCAGCGGCTGCGACCGGGTGCAGAGGAGAAAATCATGTTGAAGTCCGCCTTGCGCGCAACCGTTCTCGCCGCCGCTTTTTCCGCAATTGCATTTGCCGCCCAGGCAAAGAACCCGACGGTCGGCGGTGCCGCCATGTTCGAAAACAAGAACATCGTCGAGAACGCCGTCAATTCCAAGGATCACACGACCCTGGTCGCAGCCGTCAAGGCTGCCGGCCTCGTCAGCACTCTGGAAGGCAAGGGTCCCTTTACCGTCTTCGCGCCGACCAACGAGGCATTCGCTGCCCTGCCGAAGGGCACTGTCGAAACGCTGCTGAAACCTGAAAACAAGAACAAGCTGGTCAAGATCCTGACCTGCCACGTCGTTGCCGCTGACGCCATGTCAAAGACCGTCGCCAAGATGATCAAGGACGATGGCGGCGAGCACGACATCAAGACGGTCGGCGGTTGCGTGCTCAAGGCAAAGGAAAGCATGGGCAAGATCACGCTAACGGATGAAAACGGCGGCGTTGCCCACGTCACCATCGCCGACGTCAAGCAGTCGAACGGCGTCATCCACGTCGTCGACAAGGTGCTGCTGCCGAAGATGTAAACTTAAAGCATGTCGCGCAAAAGCGTGCGGCGGTTTTGCGATAACGACATGCGAAAAACAAAGACTTAAAGCGTGGCAAGCGAATCTGAAAGATCGCGACACGCTTCAAGTATCGGCAGAGGCAGGAGGCGTCCTTCGGGGCGCCTCTTTTATTTCCAGTTGGCGACACCGACCGTTTCGGCGATCGCCTGGCGCAGCTCGTCCAGCCCTTCGCTTTTTTCCGAAGAGGTGGAAAGCACGGCCGGATAGGCGGCCGGGCGCTTGCGGATTTTCTCTGCCGTTTCTGCGAGCAGCTTCGGCACGGAAGGCGCCTTGATCTTGTCCGTCTTGGTCAGCACGACCTGGTAGGAGACGGCCGCCTTGTCGAGTAGCGTCAGGACATCGTCGTCATTCTTCTTGATGCCGTGGCGGCTGTCGATCAGCACGTAGACGCGCTTCAGCGTAGAGCGGCCGCGCAGATAGTCGAAGACGAGCTTCGTCCAGTTATCCACCTGTTCCTTCGGTGCCTGCGCATAGCCATAGCCCGGCATATCGACCAGCGCCATCGGCGGCAGGTCGCCGGCTTCGCCCGAATATCCATCCGGAACGAAGTAGTTGAGCTCCTGCGTACGGCCGGGCGTGTTGGAGGTACGTGCCAGGCCCTTCTGGCCGACCAGCGCATTGATCAGCGACGATTTGCCGACATTCGAGCGGCCGGCAAATGCCACCTCCAGCGGTCCTTCCGGCGGAAGGAACTTCATGGAAGGAACGCCGCGAATGAAGATCCAGGGGTGGCCGAAGAGCGGCTTTGCGGTTTCAGGCATGCTAATTCTGCAATCTCCGGGTTCGGAATGAAACCGGCTTCGTGTTTTTAAGGCGGATTGTCAAGGTTCAGCCCACAAGGTGATCGGGTGGCCCGAAACAAAAAGCCCCGCCGAAGCGGGGCTTTTCGACTATTTCGATGGCGCCGGTTTTCGCTTGAACAGGCCCTTCAGATTGTCGAAGAGCTCGATCTTCACGCCGTGACGCCTCATGATCACCGACTGCTGCAGCACCGAGAGCGTATTGTTCCAGGCCCAGTAGATAACGAGGCCGGCCGGGAAGCTTGCCAGCATGAACATGAACACCAGCGGCATCCAGTTGAAGATCATTGCTTGCGTCGGGTCGGGTGGCGTCGGGTTCATGCGCATCTGCACGAACATGGTGACACCCATGATCAGCGGCCAGACGCCGAGATGCAGCAAGGCCGGTGCTTCGAAGGGCAGCAGGCCGAAGAGGTTGACGATCGTCGTCGGATCGGGTGCCGAAAGGTCCTTGATCCAGCCGAAGAACGGCGCATGGCGCATCTCGATGGTGATGTAGATCACCTTGTAGAGCGAGAAGAAGATCGGGATCTGCAGTGCTACCGGCCAGCAGCCGGCGATCGGATTGATCTTCTCTTCCTTGTAGAGCTGCATCGTCGCCTGCTGCAGGCCCATGCGGTCGTCGCCGAATTTTGCCTTCAGCTCTTCCATCTTCGGCTGCATGCGCTTCATGTTCGCCATCGAAGCGTACTGCTTGCTGGCGAGCGGGAAGAACAGCGCCTTGACGACGATGGTCGTGCAGAGGATCGCCACGCCGAAATTGCCGAAGTAGCGGAAGAAGAAGTCCATCAGCTTGAACATCGGCTGCGTGAGGAACCAGAACCAGCCCCAGTCGATCAGGCGATCGAAATTCGGGATGGAATATTTCGCTTCATATTCATCGACGACAGGCACTTCCTTGGCGCCGGCAAAGACGAGGTTCTTGACGTCGACCGTCGCTCCGGGAGCGATCGACAGGCCCTCACCCTTGAAATCGGCCTGATAGCGCGGCTGACCGTCCGTGAAATGCGAGAAGCGGGAATCGAAGGGAACGGTCTGGCTCGGGATGAGAGCCGCAGCCCAATACTTGTCGGTAATGCCGATCCAGCCGCCAGTGACCTGCGGGTTGGACTGGTTTTCCTTTTCGATCGCCGTGTACTTGCTCTCGGAAATGCCGCTGCCTGCGCCGAGCACGCCGAGGAAGCCCTCATGCAGCACGTAGACCGAAGGCGTCGTCGGCTTGTTGTAGCGCGTCACGCGGCCATAATTGGACAAGGATACGGCGGCGTCGCCGCTATTGGTGATCTTGTCGACGACGGTGAACATGTAGCGGTCGTCGACGGAAATCGTCCGGCTAAAGGTCAGGCCCTTGTCGTTGGTATAGGTCAGCGTCACCGGCGTCTTTTCGGTGAGCTTTGCACCCTCAGGCGCGGTCCAGACGGTAGACGCGCCGGGAACGGCGCCTGTCGCGTCAGTGCCGATATAGCCGAACTCGGTGAAATAGCCGTCCTTGGTTTCAGCCGGCGAGAAGAGCGTGATGATCGGGCTCGAGTCATCGACGGTCTCGTGATAGCCCTTCAGCCTCAGGTCGTCGAGGCGCGCACCGGCGAGGTTGATGGAGCCGGAGAGGGCAGCCGTGTCGATTATGACGCGCGGCGACTTTGCAAGTGCTTCCTCGCGGGTAGCCGTCGCTGTGGCCTGACCGGTGGGAGCTGCGCCGTTCGGCTGCGCGCTTTGACCGCCGGCGGCAGGCTGTTGCGTCTGCTCGGTCTGCTGCTGTGCCTTCTGGGCTTCCTGAGCCTTGCGCTGAGCCTCGATGCGAGGGTTCATATAGAGGAATTGCCAGCCAAGGACGATCAGCACCGAGAGAGCGATCGCAATGAAGTAATTGCGGTTGTTTTGCATCATACGTTCCTGGGGCGCTCGTCTTTTGGGCGCCTGTGTTTCGGCCTGGTTTCCACGCGGGCTTTCAGTTCCGCGGCCAGTTCATCGAAGGACGCCGTCAATACGTCCCTGCGGGCGACAACCACATAGTCGTGTCCGGGCTGCATTGCAAACCCTGCATGAAGCCGCACCGCCTCTTTAAGGCGCCGCCGCATGCGGTTTCTTTCGACCGAGTTGCCATGTTTTTTGGTGACTGTGAAGCCGACGCGGGCTTCGCTTTCTTCCTTGCGGTTCAGCACCTCGAGAAGGAAGAGACTGCCGCGGCGCTTTTCGCCTTCGCGGACTGCAAGAAACTGCGGGCGGCTCTTGAGCCGCCCGGCAGTCTTTTTGTCTTCATTGGTCTTCAATTCGCCCGTCATGTTCTATCGGGCAATTCCGGCCTTAGGCCGAAAGACGCTTGCGGCCGCGTGCGCGGCGAGCAACGATGACCTTGCGGCCGCCCTTAGTGGCCATACGCGCACGGAAACCGTGGCGGCGCTTGCGAACAAGCTTCGAGGGCTGATAGGTACGCTTCATTTATTTTAACACCGCGGAGTGCGGCCCTTCTTGAATTTGCATAATGCAAGGAGCGTGGTTTTTCGAACGGGCGAGGTCATGAAGACCTGAAATGACCGGACGTGCGGCGGCTTATACGGATGAAGCCTGCCGAAGTCAATTATGACAGGCCGATTCGCTCCCGCGGCCCGGCGGGATAGTAAGATTTCGCACTCCGGTGTTAACGAATACGACCGTTCACGATATGGTTGTATATTTCGTCCCAAGGCTTCAGCAAGCTTGCAGCCAGAGCTTTTATTCCTCGAAGATGCTCGAATCTTGACGGGGCATATCGTGCATCACAGTAAATATAGGTAATTTCTTGTAGCTGTTATTGTTAATATTCGAAATACAACATTAACGAATTTACCCGATCTTTCAGTGCATCGGCTGGGAATTTGCTTTCCGGGCATTGTGTGAAGCGAGGAGCGTTCGTTGAAAATTCGCGGCAAAATCAATCTTCTTGTGTCCGTCATGGGTGGCGTTGCGCTGTTGATCGGTGCCACTGCGCTGTCGGCGATGCACGAGTACAACGCGAACCTGACGGCTTATGAGCATGCTGCGGCCCGTGCCTATGCCGGCGAACGCCTCAACCGCTTCGTCACCGCCGTCGTCATGGAATCGCGCGGCATCTATGCTGCAAAGAGCCTCGAACAGACACCCGCCTTTGCCAAGGGCCTGATGACCGATCTGGATGAGATCGACAAGGTCATCGCCGGTTGGACGCCGCTTGTGCCTGACAGCCAGAAGGATTCCTTCACCAAGCTTGTGGACCGTGCCAAGGAGTTCCGAACCTTCCGCACCGAGACGGCTCGCCTCGGCACGCAGGTGAGCCCGCAGGCGGCCAACGAACAGGGCAACAACGACGCCAACCGCGCCAACCGCAAGGCCTTCCAGGGCGAGATCGACGCGATCGTCAACACCGACAAGGCCGAACTGACGGCCGTCAACGATCAGATCGAGGATTTCCGCAGCTGGATCCTGATGCTGGTGCTGAGCATCACCGGCATCGGCATCGCAGTCGGCGTTGGCATGGGCATTTACATCGGCACCAGCCACCTGAGCCGGCCTATCAAGAAGGTGACGCAGGCGATCAAGGACGTCGCGGACGGCAATTTCCAGGCGGAAGTGCCCTTCGCTGGTCGCAAGGACGAAATCGGCGAGATGGCAGCTGCCGTCGCCATCTTCAAGGAAAACGGTCTCGTCATCCAGCGCATGAACGCCCAGGAAGCGGCGATGCGTGCAAAGAGCGACGACCTTCAGTCCAGCATGTCGGTCGTCGTCGCGGCCGCAGCCGCCGGCGATTTCAGCCACCGTATCAGCAAGGATTATGAGGACGAGAGCCTCAACCAGTTCGCCGGCAATATCAATCGGCTGCTGTCGAGCGTTGATGCCGGCGTCGACGAAACCCGCCGCGTCATTGCAAGCCTTGCTGACGGTGACCTGACGCAGAGCATGCGCGGCGAGTTCCAGGGTGCCTTTGCCGAACTGCAGAAAAACGTCAACAACACGTTCGTGACGCTGCAGTCGACCATGCGCGAGGTGCGCGAGACAACCGAAGCGATCAACGGCAATACCAACGAACTCAGGAACGCCAGCGACGATCTTTCCAAGCGCACGGAACAGCAGGCTGCAGCACTTGAGGAAACCTCCGCTGCTCTCGATGAAATCACTGCTGTCGTTCAGAATTCGACCGAACGCGCCCAGGAAGCGACCATCATGGTCTCCGAGGCGAAGGACAATGCCGGCCGCTCCGGCGTCGTGGTTCGCAACGCTGTCGATGCCATGGGCCGTATCGAACAGGCCTCCCGCGAAATCAGCCAGATCATCAACGTCATCGATGAGATCGCCTTCCAGACCAACCTGCTTGCGTTGAATGCCGGCGTCGAGGCCGCCCGCGCCGGTGAAGCCGGTAAGGGCTTCGCTGTCGTGGCCCAGGAAGTGCGCGAACTTGCGCAGCGCTCGGCAACGGCTGCCAAGGACATCAAGGCGCTCATCACCAAGTCCGGCGATGAGGTGCAGGTCGGCGTCAAGCTGGTTCAGGCGACGGGCGAAGCGCTCTCCGAGATCGAGACGCGGGTCATCGCCATCAACGATCACATCCATTCGATCGCGACTGCGGCAAAGGAGCAGTCGACCGGCCTCAAGGAAGTCAATACCGCCGTCAACCAGATGGACCAGGTTACCCAGCAGAACGCCGCGATGGTCGAGGAAACCTCGGCTGCGACCCACAAGCTGTCAGCCGAAGCCGACGGCCTCGTGCGCCTCATCTCCCGCTTCAAGGTCTCGAATGATGCACAGGTGGCGGTCGCCCGCCAGCAGCATCACCAGCCGGTCGCCTCACCCGCGCGCCGCGCGGTCGCCCGCGTTGCGCGTGCCTTCGGCGGCAATACCGCCGCTGCGGAGCAGAGCTGGGAAGAGTTCTGATCATAGTCCTGAACGCTATCGGAGCGCCGCCTGTGGGCGGCGCTTTCGTTTGTGACGACTTGCCGCTGCTCGCAAAGATTTGAAAGCGGACCGTTCTGGTCTAATATAAGAGCTCATGCTGATGGCGGCCTTTCGCCGCACGGACAAGATGAGATGCCGGTTCAAGACCAGGGCGAGACTTCCAAAGCGGAAAACATCGCGGCCGGTGAGGCTGCCAAGGGTTCTTATCCGCGCGCCGGCATGTTCAGCCGCCTTTCCGGCAAGCTGCTCTGGCTCACCGTTTTCTTCATTATGCTGGCAGAGATCCTGATCTTCTTTCCTTCGATTGCGAGCATGCGCGTGCGCTGGCTCGAGGACCGGCTGAATACGGCCGCGGCCGCGGCAATCGTCATCGACGGCCTGCAGCCGGTGGAACTGCCGCGCGCGCTGCAGAAGGAGACGCTGGAGGCGACCGGCACCAAGGCGATTGTGCTGCGCAAGGACGGCACTTCCCGCCTGCTTGCCATGAGCGATATGCCGACTTCGGTCGATGAATCCTACGATCTGAGCGATATCCCGCCATTGACTGCGATGCGCGATGCGCTGGACACGATGATCTTCGGCGGCAACCGCATGATCCGCGTCTATGGCGCGGTGGGCGAGACCAATACCGGCGTCGAAGTGGTCATGAAGGACCGGCCATTGCGCAAGGCAATGTTCGTGTACGCCCGCAACGTGCTGCTATTGTCGGTCCTGATCTCGCTCTTTACCGCGACACTGATCTTCTTTGCCATCAACCGCATTCTCATTCGCCCGATTCGCAGATTGACGGGCAGCATGCAGCAATTCGCCTCCGATCCCGAAAATCCGCAGCGTGTCTATGTCGGCGATGGCGGCCGTGACGAACTGGCCGTTGCCGGCCGCAACCTCACCTCCATGCAGCTCGAACTGCAGAAGACGCTGAAGCAGCAGAGAAACCTCGCGGCACTCGGGCTGGCGGTCTCCAAGATCAACCACGACATGCGCAACATCCTGGCATCCGCCCAGCTCATGTCCGACCGCCTTGTCGATGTCGACGATCCCATGGTGAAGAGCTTCGCGCCGAAGCTGCTGCGCACCATCGATCGCGCCGTCGGCTACACGACCGAAGTCCTTTCCTACGGCAAGGCAACCGAATCGGCACCACGCCGCCGCCGCATCCGCCTTTATGAGCTGGTGCAGGAGGTGAAGGACATCCTCGCCATCGAACCACAAAGCAGCRTCGAGTTCATCGAGCAGATGGGGTTGGATCTCGAAGTGGATGCCGATAGCGAGCAATTGTTCCGCATCATCCACAATCTCTGCCGCAACGCCCTGCAGGCGCTGACCTCGCCGGGTGAGGAGGGGGCTGTGATCGTCAGGCGCATCACGGTCGCCGCCCAGCGCGTCGGCAGCGTCGTCAGTATCACGGTGGACGATACAGGCCCCGGCATGCCGCTGAAAGCGCGCCAGAACCTGTTTGCGGCCTTCCGCGGCTCGGCACGCTCCGGCGGCACCGGGCTCGGCCTCACCATTGCTCGTGAGCTGGTGCTGGCCCATGGCGGCACCATCGCGCTTGTGGAAAAGCCTTCGGTCGGCACGCAGTTCCGCATCGAAATTCCGGATCGCCCTGTTTCACTGGAAGATTACCGCAGCCGGTCGCACGCCGAAAAGTGATGCAATTTCCGCAAGGGAGCCTTGCCGAACCAAAGTCGCGATTTTTTTCGAATTGCTCTTGCATTGCCCGAAAAGACCCTTTAGAGAACCGCCCACGCAAGCGGCTCGGCCGCCACTGCAGACGCACCCGTAGCTCAGCTGGATAGAGCACCAGACTACGAATCTGGGGGTCAGGAGTTCGAATCTCTTCGGGTGCGCCATTTCTTCCAATTACCTCTGAACGAAACCTGACGTCAGCTTCTTCTCATTGGAAGCCGGCGATAGAAGTGTCATCGTTGATCCTTGTCGCCGCCCCTGGGGCTGACATAGCCGGTTGTCGCGAGCTGGTCGGCTACCGGCGCCAACAGCGCCTGCCTGATTCCTGTCACACCGTATTGACGATGTCAGATAGCCCGGTGCAAACGCGATGGCGGCGACCGCGGTCGAAGGCTCTTCTCCTGAACAACTGTCATCTTGGAGCTCCGGTGCAGATGGACTGCGGCCGAACATCATTCTCAGGCCGGCCTCGAGATCTGGTGTACGCCACAATACGTGGGCACCGCACTCTCATGCCTAGCTTCGCGCAACCTTCGGCGTCTATCTGCGGAAGCGATGGATTGTTTCAGGCAAAGCGGCCGGAGGGTTGGATGAAGACGAGAATCGGTGGTGTAGTAGGTCTCGTCATGATGATGGCGGCCCTTGCCGGCTGTATTGACCGTGCCAATGCGCCGGTGCTCGTGCCGGTCGCTTCGCCCGTCAATCCGCCTGGTGTCACTCACGCCCTTTGTATGTCCGATGCCAACGCCATGTACGACGAGGCGAACAAGCAGTATGACCTGCGTGCGCAGATGACCGGCCACCGCGATGCCGTGGAACGGGAAACCAATGCGAGCGGCGCCGCCCATCGGCAATACCGCTCCTGCGTCGCAAGCCAAGGCTACCGTCCTTTGTATGCCAATTGAGAACAGTGAATTCACGCACCCGATGAATTGCCGCAGGTGACTGCTCGCGCGGCTTTGCAAATCGCAATTTTGATTTTTTGTGTCTTTCAGTCACGCCGGATCGCCTGCAATCACGAGTTTAGGAAGCTGCGTGTGATGGTGGAACTTCGCCCGTATCGAACGCATTTTTCATAGGCAAACCCAGAAGGAGGGTTTCTCATGAAAATGCTCAATATGGCTCCGTCCGCCTTTGCGCTCAGCGCTCTTCTCGCCCTCTCGTCTACCGTTACAGCGCTGGCGGCGCCCGTTCAGCAGACCCAGATCCCCGTCCCATCGAACGTGGAAATGGTGCAATATAAAGCACATGCCGCTTATTGGCATGGCTATCGTGGCTCCGCTACGGAACGCCCCGGGACCCGCCGTCATTCAGATGGCTTCTGGTATCCGCTTGCTGCGTTCGGCGTCGAAGCCGGCACCACGGGCTCGATTGTCCCCAAACCCGAGAACCGCCCCGAACCTAAGACTATGTGCAACCCTGAATTTAGTGGATCGATCGGCCCCGGCAGCATGCCTTGTGATAACGGCTATTGAGCCGGCAAAGAAAAGGCGGCGAAAAGCCGCCTTTTTCTTGCGCACTGCCGAATCTCACGTATCCGTGATCGCTGTTGCAGCGCAGTAGAATATGACAATTTCGCTTCCTAGCTCCTTGGCGTAAACTCCAACAATCCTCCCAAGGAGAGATGAAATGATCAACGTATTGAAGAATGGTCTCGTGGCTGTGGCCTTAGGCGCAATCATCAGCGTTTCGGCTTTCGCATCTGCCAACGCAGCTTCGGCTCAACAGCAGCAGATCGTAAAGCAGCACAAGAACACCAACGCTCGCAACGAGCCCCGCACGACCGGTTCGGTCAACGGCGCATCCCGAAGCTCCGCGCCTTACCAGTACAGCCCGAAGAAGACGCTCAACATGGCTTGCGGCCTGCGCTTCAATCCGACCAGCAGCTCGGGTTGCAACTACTAAGGCAGTCTGAAGGCATAAGGCGGAGGGGAATGGGACTGACGTCCCTGCCGCGAAAGAGGGCAGCCTTCATGGCTGCCTTTTCGTTCCAGGAAAGCCTCGGTCGCGGTGGCAGAGGAAAGGCCGGTCAGATCTTCGCAGACCTGCCACAGCTTTCACCAGACCGTTTTGTCCTGCGCTATGCGGACGATCAATTTGCCGACACGCTTCTGCCAGCTCAGCCCCGTACGCAGGCTGACTGTTCGCGCTTAACCGGAATGGGCAACGGTGCCCATCAGATTTATTGCACTAATTGCAAAAATGCATTAGATATAAAAATACACGAAATGTTGTTGGAAACAGGCATGCGCGAAAACCATGGATTGACGGGGCTGCCTTTGAATTGCCATGCTGCAGGAGATCGTCACATCGATAGTCAATCGCATTTCAGACGGGTGGGATAATCATGATCGCAAACAGTGCATTCTCCGATTTCATGCATTTTTTCCGTTCGTGGCTGAGCAACCCGCTGAGGGTCGCCGCCATCGCGCCCTCCGGTGACTCGCTCGCGCGCATCATGACCAGCGAGATCGCTGCTCTGGATGGTCCGATCATCGAGCTCGGCCCGGGTACCGGTGTCTTTACCCGCGCGCTGCTTGCGCGCGGCATCAGTGAGTGCGACCTGACGCTCATCGAATACGGTCCCGAGTTCATCGGGTCGCTCCAGAAGCGCTTCCCCGATGCGCGTATCCTGCAGATGGACGCCGGCCATCTGGCACAGGCCAATATTTTCGAGGGTGAACCCGTCGGTGCCGTCGTCAGCGGTCTGCCGCTTCTTTCCATGTCGCCGCGCAAGATCGCCTCGATCCTTGCCGGGGCCTTCGTCTATATGCGGGCCGGCGGCGCCTTTTATCAGTTTACCTATGGGCCGCGTTGTCCCGTGCCGCGTCCGATCCTCGACCGTCTGGGCCTGAAGGCGACGCGTATCGGCGGCACGGTTAGAAACCTGCCGCCAGCCTCCGTCTATCGGATTTCACGCCGCAGGCCGCTTGAGCTCTCGCGTGAGCGTTTCAAATTTCGTAGCAGCGGAGTGGATATGGAGATCGCCGCTGAAGCGGACGACTGAATGACCGCTGATGGAAATGACCGAGAAGAAACAGCCTGAAGCCGTCGAGGGCAGGCGTGAGCGCAAGCGTCGCCAGACCCGCGAGCGCATCGAGCAGGCAGCGATGACCCTTTTCATGGAGCGCGGCTTCGACGCGACCACCATCGAGGAGATCACCGAGGCAGCTGATGTCTCGAAGCGTAGTTTCTTCGATTATTTCCCGTCGAAGGAAGAAGTCGTCTTCGCCTGGCAGGATTCCTTCGCTGATCGCTTAATGGCGGCGATTGCCGCACGTCCGGCTGGCGAATCCCCCGTCAAGGCCGTCGAGGAAGCCCTTATCGTCACTGTAACCGCCTCGGCTGACGAGCGTGCTCTTGCGCTCAGCGAACTGATCCATTGCACCCCAACCCTCAAGGCCCGTGATCAGCTCAAATATGCCAAGCTGGAGCAGAAGCTGACCGAGGCGCTGATCGCTCGCAGCGGCCGCGATCAGCATGCATGCGCGCACATGCGCTTGCTTTCGGCTGTTGTCATCGGCGCGCTGCGCGTCGGCGGGGAGCTCTGGCAGCAGCGCGTGGCGGGTACTTCGACCGAAAGCCTCTCGATGGAAGCCTTCGCACGCGAGATCTTTGGTGAGCTCTGGAAGATGCTGGCCGAATTCGGTGAAGAAGCAAAATCCCGGCTCTAGGTAATTCCGCGCCTGGACGATCACTCATTCTGTTGCGGCGCTTCCGATCGGTCCTCTCGCAGGAAGTCGATGAGGCGCGCAGCTTCGCCGGATATGGCCATAAAGACCTCGTCGAGAAATCGACGATGGAAGAGTTGCATCAGTTTGAGGTCAACATTTTCGGTCCGGTGGCTGTCATGCAGTCGGTCCTGCCCTATATGCGCAAGCGCCGCAGCGACCATATCCACAATATCACCTCGATGGGCGGGATCATCACCATGTCGGGCATCGCTTTCCATCATGGCAGCAAGTTCGCCCTTGAGGGCATTTGCGAAAGCCTCGGCAGCGAGATCAAGAGCGTTGGCATTCACGTGACCGGCATCGAACCCGGTGGCTTCCGCACCGATTGGGCCGGCCGCTCGATGATGCGTGCTGAGCGCTCGCTCGCCGATTGTGATGAGGTCTTTGAGCCGCGGCGCCAGCGCCGCCTCGAACGCAACGGCAACCAGCCGGGCGATCCGAAAAAGGCCGCTGCCGCGATGCTGAGGCTCATTGCATCCGACAATCCGCCAGCCCATCTGTTGCTTGGGGGTGACGCGATCAGCCTCGTTCGTGAGAAGCTCGGCTATCTCAAGACCGAATTCGACGCCCGGGAGCAGGTCTCCAGCTCCACCGATTTTGAGTGATTTATTGACCAAGAGAGGAAAAGACGATGAGCGATTACAATGCAGCGAAATCCGGTACCTTCAAGATCGGTGGCGATCTGGAAGTCAATCGCCTCGGCTTCGGGGCCATGCGCATTACCGGCGATGGCATCTGGGGCAATCCTGCCGACCACGATGAATCGATCCGTACGCTGAAGCGTTTGCCGGAACTCGGCGTCAACTTCATCGATACGGCTGATTCCTATGGTCCTGACGTTTCCGAATGGCTGATCAAGGAAGCGCTCCATCCCTACAAGAAAGGCCTCGTCGTCGCCACCAAGGGCGGTCTGACGCGCCACGGTCCCAATATCTGGCTGCCGCTCGGCCGTCCGGAATATCTGATCCAGCAGGTGCACAAGAGCCTGCGCAATCTCGGTGTCGAGCAGATCGATCTCTGGCAGCTTCACCGTATCGATCCGAAGGTTCCGGCCAAGGAACAGTTCGACACGATCAAGTCGCTGCTCGATTCCGGCCTCATCCGCCATGCGGGCTTGAGCGAAGTCTCGGTCGCCGATATCGAAGCAGCCTCCAAGGTCTTCAAGGTTGCTACGGTCCAGAACCGCTACAACCTCGTCGACCGCACCAGCGAGGATGTGCTCGACTATTGCGCCAAGCACAATATCGGCTTCATCCCCTGGTATCCGCTGGCGGCCGGCGATCTTGCAAAGCCAGGCTCGCTGCTCGATACGATCGCCAAGAAGCATAATGCGGCCCCGAGCCAGATCGCGCTGGACTGGGTGCTGAAGCGCAGCCCTGTCATGCTGCCGATCCCCGGCACGTCCAAGGTCAAGCACCTGGAAGAAAACGTCGCTGCCGTTGACATCACGCTGTCGGACGAAGAGTTCACTGCGCTCGACGCAGAAGGCAAGAAGCTCTTCAAGGCCGCCTGATAAGCATGAAATCACGCATGGAACGGCCGCGGTTTCAGCCGCGGCCGTTTTCGTTTCGCGCCGCGCCGTCATTTCCCGCGTGACGTCGAGAAAGGGCGCGCAGCGTTGGCAGCACGTCCGGGTGGCCCGAATAATGGAGGCAGGGCTCGGGAAGTATGTCAGCCGGTCTGTCGCGAGACATGGCTCCCACATTTTGCGACCAAATCTGTGTGGATTTCATATGCGGGCACAATTTGCGAAATAATTTGACCATCTGATCAAAGGTGCCGCAAAATGAGGCGCGCACATGATGCCGGCGAGGCAAGCATTGCGCCCAATGCATTGCTGCATTGCGGTAATTTCGCTATTCTCCATCAAATGAATTGGGTATTAATGATCTCGAAGGCAGCGCACTCCTCCTCCCAGCGCTCCTTCATCGGACTGACAACACTCCTCCTCCCAGTTGTCAGTCAGGATCAAGAGCCCGATGCACCTCCTCCCGCGTCGGGCTCTTTTCTATTCCGGATCATTTTTCCCAAACCTTCGTAAAATTGACTCCGTCCCTGGCCTCGGACTATCTGGAGGCGCGCGGCAAGCGCATGTCGGTGGCTTGGCGCGATGACGCCTGAACCTGCGGAGAAGTCATGATCGGCAGATGCGGCGTTTCTCGCAAAGCCCTTGCAACCCTACTTGTCCTGTGCGTCGGCCTCGCTTCCTGCGGGCGGCCGATCGGTGTCATGCAGGCGGCCGGCCCGGTTCCACCGGGTACGTCGCGAGTCGATCTGCTGGTGGCGACAACGCGCGCTGCCGATGAAAATCCGGCCGTGCTCTTCTCCGGCGAGCGCGGCACCGGGCTGAGGGTCGATGCCGTCGATGTCTCCATTCCACCGGAAGCCAATCGCAAGGCCGGGCAAGTGCAATGGCCTCGTCGTCTGCCCGCCAATCCTCTCAAGGATTTCGTCACCGTCGCGGTCGATCCGCTGGATGGGGAGAAAGCGGGAGAGGGCTGGCTGAGGACGCATATGCCAAAAAGCAAGCGGGTCCTCATCTTCGTCCATGGCTTCAACAATCGCTATGAGGATGCGGTCTATCGATTCGCGCAGATCGTCCATGATTCGCATGCCGATGTTGCGCCCGTCGTTTTCACCTGGCCCTCGCGCGCCAGCATTTTCGACTATAACTACGACAAGGAAAGCACCAACTATTCGCGCGATGCGCTGGAAGAGTTGCTGCGGCGCACGGCCAACAATCCGGCGGTGACCGATATCACAGTCATGGCCCACTCCATGGGCACGTGGCTGACGGTAGAGGCTCTTCGCCAGATGGCGATCCGCGACGGACACGTTGCCTCGAAGATCAACAATGTCATTCTTGCCTCGCCGGATCTCGATGTCGATGTGTTCGGCCGACAGTTCCAGAGCCTCGGCAAGGACAAGCCGCATTTCACCATCTTCGTCTCGCAGGACGACCGGGCGCTGGCGCTCTCCCGCCGCATCTCGGGCAATGTCGATCGCCTCGGCCAGATCGATCCCTCCGCCGAACCCTATCGCAGCAAACTGGAAGCAGCGGGCATCACCGTGCTCGATCTCACCAAGCTCAAGACCGGCGATCGCTTGAACCACGGCAAATTTGCCGAAAGCCCGGAAGTGGTGAAGCTCATCGGCGATCGGCTGATTGCCGGCCAGACAATTACGGATTCCGAAGTGGGCCTCGGCGAGGCGGTTGGCGCCGTTGCTATCGGCGCGGCCCAGACGGCTGGCAGTGCGGTCAGCCTTGCCGTCAGCACACCGATTGCCATCTTCGATCCCCGCACCCGCCGCAACTACGATGCTCAGGTGCGCCGTCTCGGCCAGTCGATGAACAATACTGTGGGTTCCGTGGGCGATAGTGTCGGCGCCGGGGTGCCGGAAACCGCTCAGTAAAAAACCATATGCATTCGCCTCGTTGTGATATATCACACCTCGAACGGCACTCGACTCTGCCGTGCGGTGGGTAAGACATGGCGAATGAAATCAATAAGACGGTGGCTGTCGTCGGCGCCGGTGTGGTCGGCGCTTCGATTGCTTTCGAGCTGCAGCGGCGCCGTTATCAGGTCACTTTAATCGACAAGGGCGAGCCGGGCAGGGGAACCTCCTACGGCAATATGGCGAGCATCGCGCTCGACTTCGCAGCCGGCTCCGGTCCTTCAACCTGGAAGAAACTGCCGCGCTGGCTGATCGATCCGGAAGGCCCGGTCTGGTTGCGGCCGTCCTATGCGCCGAAAATCCTGCCATGGTTCCTGCGTTTCCTCGCTGCCGGCCGCCCCTCGCGCCTGAGAGAGATCGAGGATGCGGGCATGAGTCTCTCCAAAATTGCTCTCGGTGATATCAGCGCCATGCTCGATGCCATTGGCGCTCCCGAGCTGATGACCGAGGAAGGCTGCCTGGCGATCTACGAAACCGAGGCCGAATTCGATGCGGATCGCGGCCACCTCGAATTGATGCGGCGCTATGGCATGGAATTCGAGGTGCTGAGTAACGGTGCGATCCAGTATTACGAGCCGACCCTTTCGCCGAAAATCGCCAAGGCCGTGCTGTTGCCGGACAACAAGTCGATCCGCGATCCCTACAAGCTTGTCGTGAAGCTCACTGACGCCGCAAAGGCTGCAGGCGCAAGCTTCGTTTCCGGGCAAGTCAAGGCCGTGGAGCGCAAGGGCGATGGCAAGACAGTCGTCCTTCTCGAAAATGGTAATCGCATCGAAGCCGATAAGGTCATCCTCGCGGCCGGTGTCCATACGCGCTTCCTTGCGGCTGCCCTTGGCGAGCCGATCCCGCTCGAAACCGAGCGCGGCTACCATACGCAGATCATGCGGCCCGGCATTTCCATGCGCTATTCGGTGATCTGGCCGCATCGCGCCTTCATGGTCACGCCGACGGCCGGCGGCATCCGCGTTGGCGGCAACGTCGAGCTGGCCGGGCTGACGGCCGCGCCCGATTTCCGGCGTCCGCGAGCGCTGGTTCGCCATGCGCAGCGTATCCTGCCCGATCTCCAGGTTCAGGACACCAGCGAATGGATGGGCCATCGTCCGGCGCTGCCGGATACGATCCCGATCATCTCGCCCTCTTCGAAAATACCTGGTGTCTTCTATGCGACCGGCCACGGCCATCTCGGTCTGACCTATTCGGCAACGACAGCGCGGCTGATCGCGGATATGGTGGCCGGTGTCAAAACATCAGTTGATATCAAGCCATTCCGCATCAACAGGTACTAGGGCTGTCGTGCCGGCGCCTTCGTCACCGGGAAAAATATCCGCGTCGATGGCGGCATCACGCGTCACGTCCGATTTGGAGTTTGAAAGATGAGATGGAAGCGTACGATCCAGCTTCTGGATGTTCATGCTGAAGGTGAAATCGGCAAGGTCGCGATCGGCGGCGTGCCGAAGATCCCCGGCGAAACGGTCGCCGCCCAGCTTCACTGGCTGAATACCGATCCGAAGGGCCAGGAGCTTCGCCGCTTCCTCTGCCTTGAGCCGCGCGGCGCGCCGATCGGCTCGGTCAACCTGCTCCTGCCGCCGAAACATCCGGATGCGGATGCCGCCTTCATCATCCTGCAGCCCGATCAGGCGCATGCGAGCTCCGGCTCGAACTCCATCTGTGTCACGACCGCCCTCCTGGAAGCCGGCATCGTCGAGATGAAGGAACCGGAAACCGTCGTGACGCTGGAAACCGCGGCCGGCCTGGTCAAGGCGACGGCCACCTGCCGCGACGGCCGCTGCGAGAAGGTGAAACTCACCATGGTGCCGTCCTTCGTCCACGAGCTGGATGTCGAGATCGAAACGCCGCATTGGGGAAAGATCAAGGCCGACATCTGCTATGGCGGCATCTTTTACGCGCTGGTCGATGTCGGGCAGATCAATTTGACGATCGAGAAGGCCAACGCCGCAGCACTTGTGCAGGCCGGCATGATCCTCAAGGACCTCATCAACCGCAATATCCACGTCGTGCATCCGGAAATCCCGGCAATCTCGGGCGTGGCCTATGTCATGTTCCGCGATCTGGAGGCAGACGGCACGGTTCGCACCTGCACCACCATGTGGCCGGGCAGAGCCGACCGCTCGCCCTGCGGCACAGGCAACTCGGCCAATCTCGCCACCCTCTACGCGCGCGGGAAGGCCAAGATTGGCGATGTCTTCAAGTCGAAGTCGATCATCGGCTCAGAATTCGAGGTTGGCCTGCAGGGACTGACGGAAGTGGCCGGCAAGCCCGCCGTCATTCCGACGATCACTGGCCGCGGTTTCACCTTCGGCCTGTCGCAGGTTGCACTTGACCCCTTCGACCCGCATCCGGGCGGCTTTGCGCTGACGGATGTCTGGGGTCCCTCGGCGGGCGAAATCTGATCGCCGACTTCAGTAGACGAAGGGATCGACTTCGGCCTTGGCAAGTTCGTCAATGGCCGAGGGATAGATCACACCCTTGCGCAGGATGATATTGGCATAAAGCCTTGGCTCGCCGGTCTGGATGACCGCATGGGCCGCGCGCACCCGACCGTAGAAATCCTGCCCGACGAGAGGGACGACCTCGCGATCCGGCTCATGCCTAGCGCAGCAGGCAATCATTTCCTCATGGATCGGATCGAGCTTGTCGCGTTCGGTCTTCACGGTTGAGCGGAAGATGGCCTCATTCACAAAGTCGTCGATCGGCAGCACGCTCAAAACGGCATCAAGAACCGGAATGAGATGATGCCCGTCGAGCCGGATCAGCCGTCGCGCATGCTCGATGCCCGGATAGTTGCCATCGACGATAGCAATTTCGTCGCCGTGACCCATGCCGCGCAATGTCGCCAGCAGGTCCGGGCTCAGCAGTGGGTCAAGCCCTTTCAGCATTGTCGATCTCCTTGAAAAGCACATTCTGATCGGTGAGATAACGCGCGAAGATCGGCAGGCTGGCGCCGCCGATGGCGCGGGCATGCGCGCCGACCACGCCTTCGACGATATCGGGCATGACGACGCCCTGCAGGTCGAGCTTTTCGGCTTCGTAGATCGTCGCCTGTACGATGCGCCGGCGCACCCAGTCCGGGAAACCGCCATCGATGACGGCGGCGCTGAAGTCGATGATCGAGGCTGCGGCGACAATCGCCTGCGCCAGTGCCTTGGCAGTATCCTGGATCCAGGCTTCCATCGGTTCGCCGAAATCTATCCAGTCGTCGGCCGAATACCAGAGCGGCTGCGGGTCGATGCCCCGCTCGCGCAGCATGTTTTCCAAGACGAAGATCGAGGCGATCTCCAGAAGCTGCATTGTCTCGCCGTTCTTGCCGCGCACCGGCAGCGGACCGATGGCGCCTGCCGTTCCCGTCTTGCCCGAAAAGATTGCCGAATTCAGCACGATCCCGCCGCCGATGAAGGAGCCGATAAAGAAATAGACGAAATCCGGATAGGACGGGCCAATGCCGAAGACCAGTTCCGCACCGCAGGCGCTGGTCGCGTCGTTCTGCAGGAAGACCTGGTAGGATACCTGCGTGGCGATTTCCGACTGCAGGTCGAAATCGCGCCAGACCTCCATCGTGCCCTCGGGCGCGCCCACTTCGTCGGCCCAATTCCAGAGTTCGAAGGGGGCCGCGATGCCGAGGCCGGCAATGCGGCTGCGCTCGCGCTCGCTCAGCTTGCCCTCCAGCTCCCTGATCCCATGGGTCACGAAGGACAGGATCTCATCGGGCAGGGGATAGGCATAGATCCTGTGCAGTTGCAGCCGGATCCTGCCGACGAAATCCATCAGCACGAGGTCTGCGCTGCGCCGGCCGATCTTCACGCCGAAGGAATAGACGGCATCCGGATTGAGCCGCATGGGTATGGATGGTTGGCCGACGCGACCGCGGATGGGCTCGCCACGCGAAAGCAGCCCTTCCTTCTCCAGCACCCGCATGATGACGGAGACGGTTTGAGCCGAAAGCCCGCTGCGGCGTGCGATATCGGCCTTCGACAGGGCGCCGTAGAGGCGCACCAGCGACAGCACGAGCCGTTCGTTATAGGCGCGCACCCTGATCTGGTTCGCACCTCCCGACGGATTAAGAATTGGCGGTGGGACCGGCATGTAATCCGGACCATCCATGGACGACATTGGCCACTCCTCCCGATTAACGGCCTATGCCTGATTTCATGTCAGCATGCCACATCGAATTAATAATTCAATTGGATTTATTTATTGACAAGCGGTTTTCTTTCGCTCTTAATTGCCATCGTCAACGGCACGGGACGGCTTTGGGGAGAAGGCTGATGCCGCATTCCGCAAGTCTCGTCGTGCATGAATTCCGGTGCCGCCTGGGGGCGGGCCGGCCAATCTCTGGGAGGAGTTCATGAAGAAATCAGTTCTCGCTTTCGGCGCACTCGCGCTTGGCGTCGCCTTTTCCGCTCCGGCAATGGCGGCAGATGTTTCTGCATGCCTGATCACCAAGACCGACACCAACCCCTTCTTCGTCAAGATGAAGGAAGGTGCGACGGCCAAGGCCAAGGAACTCGGCGTCACGCTGAAGTCCTACGCCGGCAAGATCGACGGTGACAGCGAAAGCCAGGTCGCAGCGATCGAAAGCTGCATCGCCGATGGTGCAAAGGGTATTCTGATCGCCGCTTCGGACACCAAGGGCATCGTGTCGTCGGTCAAGAAGGCTCGCGATGCTGGCCTGCTCGTCATCGCGCTCGACACGCCGCTTGAGCCGGCCGATGCTGCCGACGCCACTTTCGCCACCGACAACCTGCTCGCCGGCAAGCTGATCGGCCAGTGGGCCAAGGAAACGCTTGGGGACAAGGTAAAGGACGCCAAGGTCGGCTTCCTCGACCTGACGCCGTCGCAGCCGACCGTCGACGTCCTGCGCGACCAGGGCTTCATGATGGGCTTCGGCATCGATCCGAAGGACCCGAACAAGATCGGCGATGAGGATGATCCGCGCGTCGTCGGCCATGACGTGACCAACGGCAATGAGGAAGGCGGCCGCAAGGCTATGGAAAACCTCCTCCAGAAGGATCCTGGTATCAACGTCATCCACACGATCAATGAACCGGCTGCCGTCGGTGCCTATCAGGCGCTGAAGGCCGTCGGCATGGAAAAGAACGTACTGATCGTATCGGTCGATGGCGGTTGCCCGGGTGTGAAGTCGGTCAAGGAAGGCGTTATCGGCGCCACCTCGCAGCAATATCCGCTGATGATGGCGGCACTCGGCGTCGAGGCGATCAAGAAGTTCGCCGATAGCGGTGAAAAGCCGAAGCCGACCGAAGGCAAGTCCTTCTTCGATACCGGCGTTTCGCTCGTCACCGACAAGCCGGTCTCCGGCGTCAAGTCGATCGACACCAAGGAAGGCACGGACAAGTGCTGGGGCTGAGCCCTGCCTGATTGACATCAGAATGGCCGGGGCTTGATCCCCGGCCTTTTTGGGCGGACGATACGTCGCCGCCCGCCAAACCGGCTCAGCAAAGACCGGAAGGATATCGGCGACGGCTTCCGCGTGGGTTCGGCGCGCGGATGCGAAGGAGGAACAATGACCGGAACACAGGAATTTGAACGCGTCCTCGACGACAGCGACAAGAGTGTTGCCTCGTTCGAGCACGAGAACGTCTCGCTGATCAAGCGCGCGCAGCATTTTCTGCACTCGACGCCGGCTGCCGTGCCGTTGATCGTGCTGGTGCTGGCAATCGTGATCTTCGGAATAGCGATCGGCGGACGTTTCTTCTCGTCCTATACGCTGACGCTGATCCTGCAGCAGATCGCTATCGTCGGCATTCTCGGAGCGGCCCAGACGCTGGTCATCCTGACCGCCGGCATCGATCTTTCGATCGGCGTCATCATGGTCATCTCGGCCGTCATCATGGGCAATGTCGCCATCACCTACGGCATACCGACACCGATCGCAGTGGTCGCCGGGCTTGTCGTCGGCGGGCTCTGCGGATTGCTGAACGGCTTCCTCATCGCCTATATGAAGCTGCCGCCCTTCATCGTCACGCTCGGCACCTGGAATATCGTCATGGCGACGAATTTCATCTATTCCGCCAATGAGACGATCCGCGACACCGACGTCGACGAACAGGCGCCACTGCTTCATCTTTTCGCCATAAGCTTCAAGCTCGGCAGCGCCGTGCTCACACTCGGCGTCATCGCCATGGTGCTGCTCGTCGTGCTGCTCTGGTATGTACTAAATCACACCGCATGGGGCCGGCATGTCTATGCCGTTGGCGACGATCCGGAGGCGGCCAAGCTCTCCGGCATCCAGACCAAGAAGGTGCTGCTGACCGTTTACGCCATATCAGGCGTCATTGCCGCCTTGGCCGCCTGGGTCTCGATCGGCCGCAATGGCTCGATCTCGCCGTCTTCGGCCGTCACGGACTTTAACCTCCAGGCGATCACCGCGACGGTGATTGGCGGCATTTCGCTGTTCGGCGGCCGCGGCTCCATTCTCGGCACGCTCTTCGGCGCGATGATCGTCGGCGTCGTGTCGATGGGCCTCAACATGCTCGGCGCCGACCCGCAATGGAAGGTTCTTTTGACTGGCGTGCTGATTATCGCCGCCGTTGCTATCGATCAGTGGATCAGAAAGGTTTCGGTATAATCATGGCTGTCGAACCCATTCTCACTGCACGGGGCCTCGTCAAGCGTTATGGACGCGTTACCGCGCTCGACAATGCCGATTTCGATCTCTATCCGGGCGAAATCCTTGCCGTCATCGGCGATAACGGCGCCGGCAAGTCCTCGCTCATCAAGGCGATATCGGGCGCGGTCACCCCCGATGATGGGGTGATCACCCTGGAAGGCCGGCAGGTGCAGTTCAGATCGCCGATGGAAGCGCGCGACGCCGGCATCGAGACCGTCTACCAGAACCTCGCCCTTTCGCCGGCGCTGTCGATCGCCGACAACATGTTCCTCGGCCGCGAGATTCGCAAACCGGGCATGCTCGGCTCCTTTTTCCGCATGCTGGACCGGCCGGCGATGGAAAAGCAGGCGCGCAACAAGCTTTCCGAGCTCGGCCTGATGACCATCCAGAATATCAATCAGGCGGTGGAAACGCTCTCCGGCGGTCAGCGCCAGGGCGTTGCCGTTGCCCGCGCCGCCGCTTTCGGTTCAAAAGTCATCATCATGGATGAGCCGACTGCCGCCCTCGGCGTGAAAGAAAGTCGCCGCGTGCTGGAGCTCATTCTCGATGTGCGTGCCCGCGGCATTCCGATCGTGCTCATCTCGCACAACATGCCGCATGTCTTCGAAGTCGCCGACCGTATCCATATCCATCGCCTCGGGCGCCGCTTGACGGTCATCGATCCCAAGGAATACACGATGTCCGATGCCGTCGCCTTCATGACCGGCGCCAAGGCAGTCCCTGCGGAGCCCGTTGCCGCATGAGTGCCCGGATTGACGACATTGTCGGCGAGGTGCTGAGCCGCGCCGGCGATTCCAGACGTTTCCTCATTGCCATCGCCGGTCCGCCCGGCGCTGGCAAATCCACCATGGCCGACAATGTGGCAAACGGCCTGAAGGCCAAGGGCGAGAGTGCCTCGGTGCTTCCCATGGATGGCTTCCATATGGACAACGCCGTTCTCATCGAGCGTGGTCTGCTGGCCCGCAAGGGCATTCCGGAAACCTTCGACGTGCGCGGCTTCCTCGATATCGTCAAAGCCGTGCGCCCCGCCGATCAGGAAGTCCTCGTTCCCGTCTTCGACCGCTCGCGCGAGCTTGCCATCGCCTCGGCCCGGCCGATCGATCCCAACGATCGCTTCATCATCATCGAAGGCAACTATCTGCTTTTTACCGAGGGCAAATGGGCCGAGCTCGACGGCATCTTCGATTACACGATCATGCTCGCCCCGCCCATGGAGGTTCTGGAGGAGCGTCTCTGGGATCGCTGGCGCGGCTATAAGCTGACTGAGGAAGAAGCGAGCGCCAAAGTCTACGGCAACGACCTGCCGAACGGCCGCCTGATCCTCGAAAATCGCCGTCCTGCCGATATGACATTGGAAATCGCGCTGGCCTGAACAGTTGTTTCCGGACCGGTCTTGATGCTATCGAGGCGAAACCCGCATCGCTTCGGAGGCTTCCATGCAATCGCTCACCATCCGCCGTCCTGACGACTGGCATCTGCATCTGCGCGACGGCGCCATGCTGGAAGGCGTGATTGGTGATACGAGCCGCATCTTCGCGCGCGCGATCATCATGCCGAACCTGGTGCCGCCGGTTGTCACGACAACGGATGCGGCAGCCTATCGCGACCGCATCATGAAGGCGCTTCCTGCCGGTCATCGCTTTCAGCCGCTGATGACGCTCTATCTGACCGAACATACGAGCGCTGATGACGTCGAGGAAGGCAAGAAGAGCGGCCTCATCACCGCCGTGAAACTCTATCCCGCCGGCGCCACGACGAATTCGCATGGCGGCGTGCGCGATATGGAAAAGGCGATGCCTGTGCTGGAACGCATGGCCAAGATCGGCCTGCCGCTCTGCGTCCATGGCGAGGTGACGACGCCTGATGTCGATATCTTCGATCGTGAAGCAGTCTTCATCGAGACGGTGCTGGACCCGCTGCGCAAGCGCCTGCCGGAACTGAAGGTGACGATGGAGCATGTCACCACCGCTGACGGGATCGATTACATCAAGTCGGCCAAGGCTAATCTCGCCGGTTCCATCACCACCCATCACCTGATCATCAACCGTAATGCCATCCTCGTCGGCGGCATTCGTCCGCATTATTACTGCCTGCCCGTCGCCAAGCGCGAGAACCACAGGCTGGCTCTCCGGGCTGCTGCGACGAGCGGTGACACCAGGTTCTTCCTCGGCACGGATTCTGCCCCGCATGTCGACCCACTCAAGGAATGCGCCTGCGGCTGCGCGGGGATCTATACCTCGATCAACACGATGAGCTGCCTTGCCCATGTGTTCGAGCAGGATGGCGCGCTCGACAGGCTGGAGGCCTTTGCCTCCCTGAATGGCCCTGCCTGGTATGGGCTAGCGCCCAACGAGGAACGCGTCACGCTGGAGCGGCAGGCTGAGCCCGTGACCTTCCCCGCCAGAATTGAAACCGGCGCCGGGCCGGTTACCGTCTTCGATCCCATGTTCCCACTGCATTGGCAGGTCAGGGCCTGAAAAAAAGACGTGTGTGCTTGAATATTTCTTCTTATGATTGCTGCAGAATGTTGAATTTGTAACATTCGGCCCGCGCAATCCATGATTTTTTAACGGAATGCATAAGACATTAGTCAGCAGTGACGAGATAGATTTTAGAACGTTATCGGCGCGGCAGGAGCCGCGGAGATCTAAAAGCATGATGCTTGACTACAATTCACTTCTGCTGGCGCTTGGCGTTTCAGCAACCTGCCTTGCCGTGACGCTCATGGGGAGCTGGATCGCGCGCCGGGCCGAGACATTTCTTCTCACCTGCACATTCGGCCTCGTTCTCGTCGTTGCCGGCATTTTTGCCTACGCCTTCTATGTGGAACAGCCCGGACGCATGCTTGGTGCTGGCAATTTCATGTTGTTTCATGCGGGGTTTGCGACCATCTGGGGCGCCGGCTATCAGTTCCGCACTGGCCGGATTCCGCTTTTCGGCATCGCCGTCCGCTCAATCGTCGCCATGGCGACTGCCGTTCCGCCGATGATCGCCGGGCTGGATGGCCTTGCTTTCATGGCTGATAACCTCGCCATCGCCTTCCTGCTCTTCACGACTGCCCGGCAATATTGGTTAGGCCGTGCCGAAGCACCTGCGCCGATCTCAGGCATTACCGCCCTCTACACATTGACGGCGATTTCCTTCGTGCTCTGCGCCGCTGTATTGATCTGGGATGGCAAGCTGGTGCTCGGAGCCGCGCCCAGCAATTGGGCGGAAGATCTGAGCCTTGCCATGTGCATTGCCGGCATGACCGGCATCGGCGCCCTGTCGCTGGCGCTGCATCAGTGGCGGCTTGCCGCCCGTCACCGCATCGACGCGATCACCGACCCGCTGACCGGCCTGCTGAACCGCCGCGCTCTGTTCGACCAGCACGGTACCCGCACCATGGGCGTTTCGACCGCGGTCATCGTCTTCGACATCGACCATTTCAAATCGGTGAACGACCGTTACGGCCATGCAGCCGGCGATCACGTCCTGAAGGTCTTTGCCGGCGAACTTTCGGCCAATTGCCGTAGCGGCGATACGGCCGCCCGCCTTGGTGGCGAGGAATTCGCTCTCGTGCTGAAGGAGATCATGCCCGGCCGCGCCGAGCTTGCCGCCGAGCGTATCCGCAAGGCCTTCGAGGACCGCGACATCTATATCGAAGACGAGGTTCTCAATTGCACCGTCAGTGCCGGCGTCGCCCCTGGCCGGTCCAAGCCACTGGATTTCGACGCCATGCTGGGCGAGGCGGATAAGGCGCTCTATGTCGCAAAAGGCGCCGGCCGAAATCGTGTCGAACTTGCCAGCCATCTGCATTCGGTGCCGTCAGGCGTCGTGCGCTCTGCCTCTTGATCCGTCTGCCGACCTTTCGTAAGCTGATCGTCGGCCGGATGCAGCCAGCCGCCCCGCGATGCGCAAGCATTATGGTGAATGCATCCAAATCCACCTTCACATCCTTGCTCCTGGCAAACGATGGCGAACGGGTCAGCAGACGCGGGCACTGATCTTCCTGTTTGCCGCCAACGGAAGGATGGATACATGCGCGATTTTCGCGATGCCAAGCTTATGGCAAAAACCCTGCGGCAGGCGCTTGCCGACCGCGATATTTCCCTTACCCACAGCGAAACGCTGGAGATTGTCGCCAAACAATTCGGCTTCGACCAGTGGAACATTCTCTCTGCTAAACTGGATGAGACCGAAGGCGCCCGATCTCCGATCGGCATAGAACCGCCGGTGCCGATCTTCCGCATTTTCTCGGTCGAGAAGGCCATGGAATTCTATTGCGGCTTCCTCGGCTTCACTCTGGATTGGGAACATCGCTTCGGTGAGAATTTTCCGCTTTATTGCCAGGTCTCGCGCGAGAACATGCAACTGCACTTGAGCGAACATTCGGGCGATGCAAGCCCCGGCGCTCGGGCTTTCGTGCGTGTGAAGGATATCGGCGCCTATCAGGCCGAGCTTGCCGCGAGGAACTACCGCTACATGAAACCGGGCATCGAGGAAGCGCCCTGGGGCCTGGAGATGGCCGTCATCGACCCCTTCAGCAACCGCATCACCTTCTGCCAGCAGAACTAGCGCAATTCCCGCAAATGCGGGAAGCAACGAAGGGGCGGAGTGTCATTCCCTCCGCCCTTTTCAGATGAGCATCAGCGCCCGGACAAATGCGATGGAAGCCAGCAGCGAGGCAATCGTACGCACATGGTTCCACCATGTCCAATCTTTGAGATAGGTCGTCCAGAGCTGCACCGCTTCCGGCCCGTTGCCGCTCACCTTTCCCAATGCATCGTTCATCGGCACGTTGAAGACGATGGTGGAGAGGAAGGATGCGGCGATATAGAGCGACACGCCGGCCAGCATCAGTGACGATGCGCCGCCGCGCCAGTTCGCGAAGGCCAATACCGCGATCACGATGCAGAGGATCGCGGTCGGCACGAAAAGCAGCATGAAGGGCGAGCGCACGATGGTCATGTTGATGGAATTCATCGCTGCGATGCCTTGCTCGGGCGGAATGCGCGCGAAGGCGGTCATGATGAAGGTCGAGAAGGCGAAGAAGATGCCGGCGACAAGACCGCTGCCAATGGCCGCAGCGACAAGGGAAATGACGAGAACGATCTGCATGGTCAGGCGCTCCATAGTCCGATTGCTGCGGTCTCCCGCGCATATTGGCTGAAATCGCTCGCCGGGCGGCCGAGAATGTCTGATACGCCACTCATAACCTGCGAATTGCGCCCGTCGAGCACCTCGCCGAAGAGCTCTTCCAGTAGCGCGATGACCGGCTCCGGCATTCCCGCGGCGGCGAGACCCTCCTTAAAATCCGTCATCGGGACCTGTTCATACTCGATCGACCGGCCCGAAGCGGCGGCGATTTCGGCCACGGCTTCGCGGAAGGTCAGGGCGCGAGGGCCGGTCAGCTCATAGATCTTGTTGCGATGCCTGATATCAGTCAAGGCTGCCACCGCCGCATCGGCGATGTCGCCGGCATCGATGAAGGGCTCCCTGATATTGCCGACGGGAAGCTGCAGCTTGCCGGAAAGCAATGGTTCCAGAAAAGCGCCTTCGCTGAAATTCTGGTTGAACCAGGAGGCGCGCAGGATCGTGTAGCCGATCCCGGATGTTTTGAGAGCTTCCTCGCTCTTTTGCGCACCCTCTTCGCCCCGGCCGGAAAGCAGCACGATATGCTGCAACCCGCATTCCCCTGCGAGCTTTGAAAGGGCTTCGATGGCCTCTGCCGCCCATGAGACGGCAAGGTCCGGCTGGAAGGCGACATAGGCGCTCGTTGCTCCCGTGAGCGCATTGCGCCAACTCGCGCGATCCTCCCAGTCGAAGGCCGGTATCGTGGAACGGGACGCCTTGCGCACGTTAAGTCCCAGCTTTTCCAGCCTGTCGGCAATGCGGCCACCGGTTTTGCCCGATCCGCCGATCAGAACGATTTCGGAATTCTGCATATCGAAACTCCTCTTCGATCAAAATAAGAGAGACTCTCTCATTTGCAAAATGAGATAAACTCTCTTATTTTCTTTGTCAACAGTCGAAGGAAGTGGAAGATGGCAGAAGAAGTGATCGCACGGCGCAGGCGCCAGCAGGAGTCGACCGGTCAGCCACGCCGCATCCCGAGCCAGCAGCGTGGCCGCGAGCGCTTCGAAAAAATCCTGACAGTCGCCTCCGAGCTCATCGAAAAGAAAGGCAGTGATGCTCTGAAGATGAGCGAGATCGTTGAAAAAGCTGAGCTTTCCTTCGGCGCCCTCTATCAGTATTTCCCGGACAAGACCTCGATCATCCGCACGCTAGCCGAGCGCTTCAACGAGCAGGGCCGACAATGCGTAGCCGACGAACTGGCCAAGGTGACGGACGCCGACAATCTGCGGACGGCTCTCTGCGTCATCGCCGATGAATATTATGCCTTCTTTCGCCGCGAGCCTGTGATGCGCGATATCTGGCACGCGACCCACACGGATAAGCTCCTCCAGGAAGTCGATGCCGAAGATATGGAATTCCACGCGCAGGCCCTGCTTTCAGTGCTAAAACAGCTATGGCCGGAGCGGACCGAGACGGAGCTTCTGGCCATCGCCCGGCTGACGATGCAGCTTCTTGCGGCCGCGGTCCGTTATGCCGTTTCGCTGGATGAGAAAGAGGGCGCGCAGGCGATCGCGCTCTTCAAGAAGATGCAGGTTGCGGATATCGGCCGCCTGCTCGGCTGACGGCCCTCTTCCATCTGGAAACCGGCCGCTCTTGCTGCTATTGCCGCTGGAACGTCAGCCGAAGGAGTAAGCCGCATGATCCAGACCACATTTCCCGACCGCGCCGTCATGGCAGAGCTGCTGGCAAAGATGCTCTGGGAGATCAAGGCGGTGCACTTCAGCCCCGAGACGCCCTACAAATATGCCTCCGGCATCATGAGCCCCGTTTATATCGACTGCCGCAAGCTTCTCTCCTTCCCGCGCGTCCGCTCCACGGTGATGGATTTTGCCGCCAGCACCCTCCTGCGCGATGCCGGTTTTGAGCAGTTCGATTGCATCGCCGGCGGCGAGACCGCAGGCATTCCCTTCGCAGCCCTGCTTGCCGATCGCCTCGGCCTGCCGATGATCTATGTCCGCAAAAAGCCGAAGGGCCATGGCCGCAATGCGCAGATCGAAGGCGACATGAAGGACGGCGCCCGCGTCCTCGTTATCGAGGATCTGACGACCGCGGGCGGCAGCATGTTCACCTTCATCGATGCCATCAGATCCGCCGGCGGTATCGTCGATCACGGCATCGCGCTCTTCTTCTACGGAATCTTCCCCGAGGCACATCAGCGCTTTGCCAATGGCAAGGTTCAGCTCCATTATATCGCCACATGGCGGGAGGTTCTGGCAATCGCCAGGCAGCAGAAGCTTTTCGATGACAAGACGCTGCACGAAGTCGAGGCCTTCCTCGATGCGCCGCTCGCCTGGTCGGCGAGGAATGGTGGCGTGAGTGAGCTTTCGCTCTAGCCTTTTGACAAAAGCTCGCTTAATCGATTGAAGAACGCGCAAGTCCTGTTGGGAGGAATTCGATGATTTTGTGCTGCGGCGAAGCCCTGATCGACATGCTGCCGAGGGACACGACCCTTGGCGAAAGGGGCTTTGCGCCCTATGCCGGCGGCGCGATCTTCAATACCGCGATTGCGCTCGGGCGCCTCGGCATACCCACGGCCTTCTTCACCGGCATTGCCGATGACATGATGGGCGAGATCCTGCTGGATACGCTGAAGGCAAGCAATGTCGATTACAGCCCTTGCGCCATCACCCCGCGCCCTTCGACCATCGCCTTCGTCAAGCTCGTCAACGGCCAGGCGACTTATGCCTTCTACGACGAGGGCACGGCTGGCCGCATGATCACGTCAGATGACCTGCCCGATCTCGGCGATGACTGCGAAGCCCTGCATTTCGGCGCGATCAGCCTCATCCCGAGCCCCTGCGGCGAAACCTATGAGGCGCTTCTCGACCGCGAAGCCGCTACGCGCGTCATCTCTCTCGACCCGAACATCCGCCCCGGTTTCATCAAGGATAAGCCGGCGCATATGGCCCGCATCAAGCGCATGGCCGCCAAGTCCGACATCGTCAAATTCTCCGACGAGGATCTCGAATGGTTCGGCCTGGAAGGCGACCATGATGCGCTTGCCGCCCACTGGCTGAACCACGGCGCCAAGCTCGTCGTCATCACCAAGGGCGCCGAAGGTGCCACCGGCTACACCAACGCGCGTAAGGTCACCGTACCGAGCGAGCGTGTGACTGTCGTCGACACGGTCGGCGCCGGCGACACTTTCGATGCCGGCATTCTCGCCTCGCTGAAGAAGGACAACCTGCTGACCAAGGCGCAGGTCGCCAATCTTGATGAGCAGGCCCTGCGCAACGCCCTGGCTCTTGGCGCCAAGGCGGCCGCGGTGACCGTCTCCCGCGCCGGCGCCAATCCGCCCTGGGCGAAAGAGATCGGCCTCTGAGCCTTAAGCGATCCGGTCGAGAAAAGCACGGACCTCGCGATTGAAGAGGTCCGGCTGCTGCAGCGGGGCGAAATGGCTGACACCGGGCAGCAGCACGAATTCCGCATCCGGGATCGTCCTTGCCAGATAGTCGGCATGCTCGGGCTTGATGAATTCGTCATGCTCACCGAGCACGATGGAGACCGGCACCTTGATGCCTGTCAGCTGCTCGGCCGAATAATTCGGCTCCGTCGCCATCATTTTCGAGACGTCGCCGACGAAAGCTTCGAACTGGTCAGGTGTCGCCGATAGGGCCTGATAATCCTTCCTGTGACGGCTGAAGCAACGGTCGATGACCGGCGTCGCCTTGAATTCCTTAGTGCCGGTGGAGTCCATGTTGCAGGCGAAGAAAAATACGCCGCAGACCCGGTCCGGCTGCTGGTCGGCCAGGATCAAGGACGTACAGGCGCCATCGCTCCAGCCGATGAAGGCCGCTTCTTCGATTCCGGTATGATCCATGACCGCAAGCACGTCCGAAGCCATCAGGTGATAGGTGTAGGGACGCTCGTCACGCGTGCTGCGGCCATGACCGCGGCTGTCGATCACCACGACCCGATGGCCGGCATCGACAAGCGCAGGAACCTGATAGCCCCAATTGCCGCTATTGCCGAGCCCGCCATGCAGAAGGATGACAGCGGGACCGGCGCCGTAACTCGCATACCAGACGCGGGCACCTTTGTTATCAACGAAGCCCTGCTCGTTCGAGGCCGGCAATGGCTGTGCCCCCTCGGCCTCGAATTTCACCAGCTCGTTATCCGTTGCAGTCATCAGCTCCTCCTCTGTCATTCTCTCTATAGACGACGAGATGCCCTGCAATTCGACAGGGTCAAACAAAAAAAGCCCACCCGTGTGACGGATGGGCTTCGATAGCAGCGAGATCGCCAGGATTACTTGGCGAGCTTTGCCAGCGCAGCGACAAGACCCTGCGTCGAGGAGTCGTGACCGGCAGCGCTTTCCTTGCCTTCGACGACGGGCAGCAGGCCGGTCGCCAGCTCCTTGCCGAGCTCGACGCCCCACTGGTCGAAGGAGTTGATGCGGAAGAGCACGCCTTCGACGAAAACGCGGTGCTCGTAGAGCGCGATCAGGCGGCCGAGCGCGTAGGGCGTCAGCTTGTCATAGACGAAGGTGATCGACGGGCGGTTGCCGTTGAAGACGCGGTGGGGCGCGATGAAATCGGCCTGCTTGTCTTCCATGCCCTTGTCGGTCAGCTGCTTCTTGGCCTCATCGAAGGTGCGGCCCTTCATGAGGGCTTCCGACTGGGCGAGAACGTTCGACATCAGCAGCTGGTGCTGATGGCGCAGCTCAGGCTCGAAGCCGTTGGCGGCGATCATGAATTCGGCCGGGATGATGCTCGTGCCCTGGTGGATGAGCTGGTAGAAGGCGTGTTGGCCATTGGTGCCGGGCTCGCCCCAGACGACCGGGCCGGAATTGCCTTCGACCGGCGTGCCGTCGATGGTGACGCCCTTGCCGTTCGATTCCATGTCGAGCTGCTGCAGATAGGCAGGGAAGCGGGACAGGCGCTGGTCATAGGGCAAGATGGCGCGTGTCGGGTAGCCCAGAACATTCCGGTGGTAGAAGCCGATGAGGCCGAGCAGGACAGGCAGGTTCTCGGCAATCGGCGCCTTGCGGAAATGATTGTCGATGGCATGTGCGCCATCGAGGAACTTGCCGAAATTTTCGGGGCCGACAGCGATCATCAGCGGCAGGCCGATTGCCGACCAGATCGAATACCGACCGCCGACCCAGTCCCAGAAACCGAAGACGCGTTCGCTTTCGATGCCGAAGGCGGAAACCTTCTCAAGCGCCGTCGAAACGGCGGCGAAGTGATGCTGAACGGCCGCCTCGCCGAGCGCGCCGGCGATGAACTTACGCGCCGTCTGCGCATTGGTCATCGTTTCGACGGTCGTGAAGGTCTTGGAGGCGACGATGAAGAGCGTCGTTTCCGGCTCAACCAGCTTCAGGATGTCGGCAATATGGGCGCCGTCGATGTTGGAGACGAAATGGGCGCGGGGGCCATCATGGAACGGTGCAAGCGCCAGCGTCGCCATGACAGGGCCGAGATCCGAACCGCCGATGCCGATATTGATGACATCGGTGATCTTCTTGCCGGTCGCACCCTTCAGCGCACCCGAGCGGACACCATCGGCAAACTTGCCCATGGCGGCGAGCACGGCGTTGACGTCAGGCATGACATCCTTGCCGTCCACCAGAACGGGTGTGTTGGAGCGGTTGCGCAGCGCCGTATGCAGCACGGCGCGATTTTCGGTAAAATTGATCGCCTTGCCGGAGAACATCTCATCGCGCTTCTCTGCAACACCGCCTTCTTCGGCGAGCTTCACCAGAAGCTTCAGGATCTCGTCGTTGACGGCCGTCTTGGAAAAATCCATCAGCAGGTCGTCAAGCGATGCGGAAAAGCGCGAGAAGCGCTGCGGATCATCAGCGAATGCGGCGCGCAGATCGGTGGCCTTGGTGGCTGCTGCGGTGCTCTTCAGTTGTTCGACGATGGCAGTCATGGGAGACTCCTTTGGAGGCGGAGAGGGTTGCGGAAACTATTCTCTTTCCGGCAGTCAAATCAAGTTCAGCCATCTGACGAAATATGAAAAAAGCCACCCGCGACAAGCGGATGGCCCTCAATTTCATGAGACCGTCAAATTCAGCCGCGCAGGTCCTTGCGCAGGATCTTGCCGACCGGGCTCTTCGGCAGCTCGGTGCGGAATTCGATGAAGCGCGGCCGCTTGTAATTGGTGAGATTGGCCGCGCAATGGGCCTTCACATCGGCTTCGGTGAGACCTGGGTCCTTGCGAACGATGAAGAGCTTCACCGCCTCGCCGGAATGCCCGTCCGGCACGCCGATCGCTGCCGCCTCCAGGATGCCGGGATGCATGGCGGCCACTTCCTCGATCTCGTTCGGATAGACGTTGAAGCCGGAGACGAGGATCATGTCCTTCTTGCGGTCGACGATCTTGGTGTAGCCGCGCTCGTCCATGAAGCCCATGTCGCCGCTGCGGAAATAGCCATCCGGCGTCATCACCCGCGCCGTCTCGTCGGGCTTGTTCCAGTAACCGGCCATGACCTGCGGGCCGCGGATGCAGATCTCGCCGATCTCGCCAAGCGGCAGCGAATTGCCGTCCTCGTCGCGGATGTCGAGTTCCGTCGAGGGAATGGGAAGGCCGATCGAGCCCGTGAATTCGGGGGAATCGAAACGGTTGGCGGTCGCCACCGGCGATGTCTCGGAGAGACCGTAACCTTCGGTAATATGCGAGCCCGTCACCTTCAGCCAGCGTTCCGCTACCGGCCGCTGCACGGCCATGCCGCCGCCGAGCGACATGACGAGCGAGGAGAAATCGAGCTTGGCGAAGTCGGCATTGTTGAGCAGCGCGTTGAACAGCGTATTCAGGCCGGGGAAAATGTGGATATCGGACTTCTGGAATTCCTGCACCAACCCCGGAATGTCGCGCGGATTGGCGATCAGCACATTACGGGCGCCGAGCGACATGCCCATCAGCGAATTCACCGTCAGCGCGAAGATATGGTAGAGCGGCAGCGCGCAGAGGAAGTTCAGGACTTCAGGCTGCTTCTTCTTGTCGAAGGCGGATTTCAGCCAGAGCTGCAGCTGCATCTTGTTGGCAAGCAGGTTCTGATGCGTCAGCACTGCCCCCTTGGCAATGCCGGTCGTCCCGCCCGTATATTGCAGGAAGGCGATGTCGCTGCCGGTGAGCGCAACAGGCGCGAGCGTCTTGCCCGCACCTTCGGACAGCACCTGCCGGAAGCTCTTATGCTGCGGAATGGACCAGGACGGGACCAGCTTCTTCACCCGGCGGACGATGAAGTTGACGATATGTCCCTTGGGGCCGAGCATTTCGCCGAGCGAGCTGACGACGACATGGCGCAGGTCGGTCTTGTTGATGACCTGTTCGACGGTGCGCGCGAAGTTTTCCAGAACGAAGATCGCCTTGGCACCGGAATCGTTGAGCTGGTGCTCGAGTTCGCGCGGCGTATAGAGCGGGTTGACGTTTACGACGACGAGACCGGCGCGCAGGATGCCATAGACCGCGACGGGGTTCTGCAGCACGTTCGGCATCATCACGGCGACCCGATCGCCCTTCTGCAGGCCGGCGCCCTGCAGCCAGGCGGCCACCTTGCGGGTCTGGCTTTCGAGCTCGCGATAACTCATCGACCTGCCCATGCTGGAAAAGGCTTTCCGGTCGGCAAAACGCGCGCAGCTCTTTTCCAGAAGATCCGGCAGCGATGTAAATTCCAGTGGGGGAATCTGGGCCGGAATGATGTCCGGATAGGTGGCAAGCCATGGTTTTTCCGATTTCGCACCACCAGGGTGGACGGAAATACTGTTCATTGTCTCTCTCTCCCATTCGGCTGCCAAAACCGGATGACACCGGTCGATCGGAAGATCCTCCATCCTCCGTCACGGCAGCTTATGCCATTGCTTGAGCGGTTCAAGCGGATTGAGGCTACAATAACCTTGACGTAAACGTCAATATCGCGAAGGCGGCATATGAACATGAGGCGATGGGGAACTTTGAAGCATAGGTCACGTTTTATTGGGGTGGATAAACCCACGACGAAACGATCAAAGGAGGTGCACAATGCTCAATCAGGATACTGACGCCACCCGCCGTGACCCGAATGTGAAGGATACGCCGACGTTGATCGCCAGCGACCGCGTTGAAGGCACCCGCGTCTATGGCGCCGATGGCAAGCACATCGGTTCCATCGAGCGCCTCATCCTCGGGAAGCAGGATGGCCGCGTGGCTTACGCGGTCCTGAGTTTCGGTGGCTTCCTCGGCATCGGCCACGAGCACTATCCGCTGCCATGGGCGAAGCTGAGCTACGACACCCAGTTGGACGGTTACCGCATTGATCTCACCAAGGAACAGATCGAAGGCGCGCCGAGCTACGCGGATGACGACGACACCTGGTACAACGATAATGGCCGCCGCGTTTACGATTATTATGGCGTGCCGCCCTACTGGATGTAACGTCGTCTGCGAGGACGAGCCGGATGGAGGCCCCGCGAGAGCGGGGCCTTTCAGTTTTTGCTCACGAGATCATTGGCGCAGCGCAGTATCGGTCCGACCGCGATGTCCTCGATCGACAGATGTTTCTCGGTCATGACGCGGAAGACATGGCTTTCACCGGGCATCAGCGTCACCAGCATCGAATCCACTACAGCCGCGGGATCGAGCCGATCCGCCATCAGGCAGAGATCCTTCAGAAAGCTCCGCGCAGTCACTGCGACATCCCAGCCATCGGCCGATCTCGTCAGGGATATGGCGAGTTCCGGTGAAGGAAGTTTCAGGTCGATATCCTCGACGAAATAATGGAAGGCGCGTTTATCCAGCATCTGGACGACGATGACTTCCTCATCCGCCGAACCTGATGTTGCGATATCCTCCGGCAGGGGAAATTCCTTCGCCTCGAAACGATCGCAGAGCAGCCGCCAGAATTCGAATTCCGCCAGCACCGTCCCATCAAGCCGCATCCGCTTGCCACTGATCTTCGAGCGCCAGAACAGCGTCTGCTCGTTGACAGCAATAGCCGAAAGGCCGCCGTCGCGCGGCTGGATCGTTAGCAGGCGTGGATGAAAAGCCTGCTGCATCGCATACCAGAGCGGCTTGCGCCGCCCGGCGGAATCGAGCGCTGCCCAGGAGGTGACCGGCCAGCAGTCATTGAACTGCCAGACGACAGCGCCCTTGCAGATGTCACGATGCGAACGCATGTGCTCGACCGCGAAGCGGATGGCGCGTGCCTGATTGAGCTGCGTTGCAAAATGCCAGTCGTCCATGCCCTGCGGCACAGGCAGATGCCCGGCAAGACCCTTGATCAGCTTGTCATTGCCCTGCGTCGCCTTCTGATGGTGGAAAACGCCGTGCGATTCCGGCGTCAGCGGTTCGTCATGCACACTTTCCTGAAGCGTCGCCCAGGCCGGCGGCGCCTGCCAGCCGAACTCGGAGCAGAAGCGCGGAATATAGTTGCGATAGACCTCGTAGCCGACGTCGTTCCAGACATCCCAGATATGCTTGCAGCCATGCGCGTCGTCATTCGGCTCGATCTCCATGGAACCGGAATAGGGGCTGCCCGGATAATAGGGCCGGTCAGGATCGAGTTCGGCACAAAGCGCCGGCAGCACATCGAGATAGTAGCCGAGGCCCCAGCTGACGCCGTCCTTGATGATCGGCCGCCAGCCCCATTCGTCGAAACCCCAGATATTCTCGTTGTTACCGTTCCAGATGATCAGAGATGCATGCGGCATCAGCCGCACGACATTGTCCCGCACCTCGGCGATCACCTCGCTGCGCAGCGGCTCTTCCTCTGGATAGGAGGCGCAGGCAAAGAGGAAATCCTGCCAGACGAGCATGCCGGCCCGGTCGCAGGTCTCGTAGAATTCGTCCCGCTCGAAGATACCGCCGCCCCACACACGCAGCAGGTTGATATTGGCAGCCTTCGCCTCGTCGATGCGCGCTGCATAGCGCTCGGCCGTCACGCGCGAGGGAAAACAGTCATCCGGTATCCAATTGGCGCCGCAGGCAAAGATCGGCACCTCGTTGATAACGAAGGTGAAGGCCGAACCGTGTTCATCCGGGGATGTGTCGAGGCGCAGCGACCGGAAGCCGATCTGCTTCGAATAGCGATCGAGGATGTTCCCGCTCTCGTCCTGCAGCCGGATCTCCAGCGGATAAAGCGGCTGCGCACCGAGATGATGCGGCCACCAGAGCTGCGGCGAGGGGACGCGAACCTCGAAGGAAACTTCCTCCGCATCCGCTTCGACCGCGATCGTTTGCGTCACGCCGCCGATCTCGGCAACGAGCGCAGCGGGCGTCGTCTCGCCATGTTTCGCCAGCTGCGCATGCACCTTGACCAGACCATCGCCGCCCGCAAGCGTCGCCGAAACCCTTGTAGCGGCAAGCCGCACCCGATCCCAGCTCTCCAGCCGGACCGGCTTCCAGAGCCCTGCGGTCACCAGCGTCGGACCCCAGTCCCAGCCGAAATTGCAGGCCATCTTCCGCATCAGGTTGCCCGGCCCCGGATAATTGTTTGGGCGGTAGCCGTAGTGCTGCTCCATCTCGACGCCATAGGCATAGGCGGAGTGGAAGGTGACGCTGAGTTCGTTATCGCCCTTCCGCAGCAGTGACGAAACATCGAAACGGTAGGTGCGGTGCATGTTGAAGGTGCGGCCGATCTCCTCGCCGTTCAGGCGGATCGTCGCGATCGTGTCCATGCCCTCGAAGACGAGCTCCTGTATCCTGCCGTCATCGGGCGCGGCCTCGAAGCTTAGCCGATAGATCCAATCCGTCTTGCCGATCCAGTCGTTGGTGATCTCGTTGATATCGAGGTAGGGATCGGGGATCAGTCTGGCGGCGAGAAGATCCAGGTGCACGCAGCCGGGCACGGTTGCAGGTATGGACGCCGGCAGATTAGCTCTTCCTGTATCGTTACAGGAAAGCGTCCAGCCGTTATCGAAGTCTCTCTTCTCGATCATGTCAGCTCTTATGTCCTATTGAAAACGGCCGTGGCGCTGCATCACTTCGATCTTGTAGCCGTCAGGATCGGTGATGAAGAAGAACAGCCCGAACAGCTTGCCGTCGCGGTTGAGTTCCACGAGCTTGCCGGGATTGAGGCCGAGATCCGTCAGCCGCTTGTGCTCGACCTGCACTTCCTGGACGGAAATGGCGAGATGGCCGTAGCCGTCGCCGAGATTGTAGGGCTCGATGCGGCCCTTGTTGACCGTCAGTTCCAGCTCGAAGCCGGTCTCATCATTGCTCATGTAGATCAGCGTGAAAGTTTCGAAATCGACGCGGTCGGCGACCTCAAGCCCGAAGACCTTGCTATAGAAATCGACCGAGCGCGTCTCGTCCAGAACGCGGATCATGGAATGGATCATCTTGGCCAAGGCGGTCTCCCATCGCTCACTCTACCGCTGCCTTGGTAGCCGTCCTCTCAAGCCGGACGCAAGCCCATTCTGCGCGTGATCGCGCCTTCGAGCATTCCGACGACATCATAGATCAGCACCGCCATCAGCCCGACGATCAACCCGCCCTGCAGGATGAAGGCGGTATTGTCGGAGATCAGGCCGGCGATGATGACCTCGCCGAGGCCCTTTGCCGCGACCGTCGAGCCGATCGTCGCCGTGCCGATATTGATGACCGTCGCGACCTTCAGCCCTTCGAGGATCAGCGGCAATGCGAGCGGCAGTTCGACCTGGAAGAGACGCTGCATCCCGCTCATGCCCATGCCGTCGGCGGCGTCCAGCACCTGCGGCGACACCTGCTTCAGGCCTGCGACGGTATTTTCGAAGATCGGCAGCAGGCCATAGAGAAAGAGCGCAATCAGCGTCGGCGCAGCACCGAAACCGGTGGCGGGTACGGCAAGCGCCAGGACCGCGACGGGCGGAAATGTCTGGCCGGCATTGGCAATGGCGCGCGACAGCGGCAGGAAATCTGCGCCGCTCGGCCGCGTGACGAAGATGCCGCCGAGTACGGCCAGTACCGCGCTGCCGATGATGGAGATGAGAACGAGTTCCAGATGGCCGAGCGCCAGCGAAGCGAGGCTATTCTGTATATAGACCGGTGGAGCATTGTTGTTGGTGAGCGGCACCAGCATGAAGGAGAGCCACTCGGTCCTGAAGATCAGGATGAGAAGCAGCACCAATGCCAGCGCGCGAAAGAGATTGGCGATAATAAATTTCATGCCTTGCGGCCCAGTTCGATGAGCCGGTTCATCGAAATCGAACCCACCGCCGCCTTGTTCGCGTCCTGCACGGCAGCTTCGTCCACGCCCTGCCAGATCATTTCGGCCAGCGCATCGCGCAGATTGAGCGACTGTGCCAGCGAATAGGGCAGGCCGGACTTGGCGGGCTCCATGCTGTCCTTCAGCGGCGTGAGCGACATCAGCTTCAGTGCCCGGTCGGAAGTGCCGGTCAATTGCTGCACGAAGGGATCGGCCGGCTCCGTCAGGATCTTTTCCGGCGTCGAGCATTGCAGCAGCTTGCCCTCGCTCATGACGGCAATCTGATTGCCGAGATGGAAGGCCTCGTCCATGTCATGCGTGACGAGAACAACCGTCGTGCCGAACTGTTTCTGGATCGCCAGCAGATCGTCCTGCGCCTTGCCGCGGATGACGGGATCGAGCGCGCCGAAGGGCTCGTCCATCAACAGAAGTTCCGGCTCGGCCGCCAGTGCGCGGGCAACGCCGACACGTTGCTGCTGGCCGCCCGACAGTTGATGCGGATATTTCTCCGCGAATGTCGCCGGGTCGAGATTGAAGAGGCCGAGCAGTTCCGTCACTCGGCTGTCGGTGCGGGCTGCGTCCCAGCCGAGAAGCCGCGGCACAGTGGCAATGTTCTGAGCCACTGTCCGGTGCGGAAAAAGACCGTGGCCCTGGATGGCATAGCCGATCTTGCGGCGAAGCTCGGTCGCCGGCACATCCATGATGTTTTGTCCGTCGACGAAGATCTGTCCCTCGGTGATCGGCACCAGCCGGTTGATCATCCGCATCAGCGTCGATTTGCCGGAGCCCGATGTGCCGACGATGACAGTGATAGAGCCCTTCTCGACGCTCATGGAGACATTGTCGACGACGGTTGCCAAGCCGTAGCGCTTGGTGACGTTCCTGATCTCGATCGTGCTCATGTGGCTGGCCCCTGGATGCTTTCGATGACCGCGTCGAGGATGACGGCCGAGGAGAAGGCGAAGAAAACGGTCGGCACGGCGCCGAGCAGGACGAGGTCCATGGCCGTCTGGCCAAGCCCCTGGAAGATGAAGATGCCGAAGCCGCCGCCGCCGATCAGCGCGGCGATCGTCACCATGCCGATCGCCTGAACGAGCACAATGCGGATGCCGGTGAGGATGACCGGGAAGGCAAGCGGCAGGTCGATGCCGGTCAAGATCTGCCGGCGCGTCAGCCCCATGCCGGCGGCGGCATCACGCACCGAGGGATCGACGCCTTCGAGACCGACAACCGTATTGGCGACGATCGGCAGCAGCGAATAGAGCACGAGCGCAATCAGCGCCGGTGCCGTGCCGATGCCGCGAATGCCGATATCGGCCGCAAGCGGCACGTTTGCGGCAAGGTAACCGAGCGGCAGCATCAGGAGGCCGAAAAGTGCCAGGCTCGGGATGGTCTGAATGAGGCTCAGTATCCGCAGCACGATCGCACGCAGTCTGGGCACCCAGAAACAGAGGATGCCGAGCGGCAGCCCGAGAATGATGGCGATTGCGAGCGAACCGAGCGCCAGGAGCAGGTGAGAGACGGCTTCGGTCCAGAACTGGTCGGCCCGGGTCGAAAATTCCCGGAGGATCGACAGGCTGTCGAGCAGGCCGGACGAGAGGCAGATCGCCAGCAAAGCGGTGTAGGCGACGAGTGACGCAACACGCATCCAGGGTGTCAGTTTTATCTTCACCAGCGCGTCGGAGATGACGAGGCCGATGATGCCGAGCAGCACCCAGAAGCTGCCGCCGGGCGTCATGCGTGCCACCGTGCTGCCCGATGGTGTTGAGGCCGTGGCCACGAGGCCGATTGCAACAATCAGTGCGGCAAGGCAGAGCGTGCCAAGTCCCAGGCGAATGAAAGCGTTGCGCAGGAAAAGCGTTGCCAAGGCGGTGGCAATCAGCAGGACCAGCAGGATGATGACGGAGGGCTGCGAAAGAAGCTGTGTCAGCAGCATCGGCTTGCCGGCGGCGATACGGTTCGCCTTCACATAGATGAAAGGCAGAAGGGCCGTCGCCACAATGCCGCCTGCTACCAGTACCACGCCGAGCCGGTCCAGCTTGCGGACCGCTAAGGTTTCTTCCATCGATCCTACCCTGTCCGGAAAGTGCCCCGCCCGAATGCCGGGCGGGGCAGCAGGCAATTACTTCAGGAAGCCTTTTTCCTTCAGATAGGCTTCGGCTACGGACTTCGCCGGCTCGCCGTCGACCTGGATCTTGGCATTGAGCTTGCGCAACTCGTCAGCTGTCAGGCTCTGGAAGATCGGAGTGAGGATTTCCTGGATCTTCGGGTTCGCCTGCAGCACGGCTTCGCGGATGATCGGGGTCGGTGCATAGACCTGCTGCACGCTCTTGTCGTCTTCGAGAACCGTCAGTTCGGCAGCTTCGATCGCGCCATCGGTGCCGTAGACCATGGCGGTGTTGACGCCGTTGGTCTGGTCAGCCGCAGCCTTGATCGTTGCCGCCGTATCGCCACCCGAAAGCACGACTTCCTGATCCGGCTTCAGGGTGAAGCCGTAAGTCGTCTGGAAGGCAGGCAGGGCGCCCGCGGAGTTTACGAATTCGGCGGAGGCTGCGAGCTTGGCGGCACCGCCACCCGAAACCCACTTGCCGAAATCGGACATGGTCTTGAGGTTATTCGGACCGGCGACGTCGCTGCGCACGGCAAGCGCCCAGGTGTTGTTGGCAGGTGAAGGCGTCAGCCAGACGATCTTGTTGGCATCGTAATCGAGCTTCTTGGCTGCTTGGTAGCCCTGTTCGAGGTTCTTCCAGGCTGCGTCATCGGCCTTGTTGAAGAAAAAGCCGGCATTGCCGGTATATTCCGGATAGATATCGATTTCGCCCGCAGTGATCGCCTTGCGCACGACCGGGGTTGCGCCAAGTGCGATGCGGTCCTTCGTCTTGATGCCGTTGGCTTCCAGCGCGAGCACGATGACGTTGCCGAGCAGCGTGCCTTCGGTGTCGATCTTCGACGAAACGACGACGTCTGCGGCGTGCGCCGCGCCGGCCGCAAAGGCGGAAAGCGTGACGGCAAGTGCGAATTTCCTAAGCATGATTATCCCCTTGGTTGAACACCGTTAAACGTCGCGAAAGCCCCGAACGCGAAGCCTGCGCGCATAAAACCAGCCGGCATGGTCAGCTCGGGCCATCATGCCGGAAATACGTGCGTCATGGAAATAGTGTGCATGCCCGAAAAATCGATGCCCGAAAATCGAAGCAGCCCCTCCAGTATTCGCTCTCGCGGCGCGATTATGGCGGCGAATGCAGACCGTTGCGCGGAATTGCATTCCCTTTTCCACGGCCGGCGCGATTTGTTTTTATCCCCTTGCGTGTTTCCACGGTGTTCCGGTGCTTTTGATCGGTTCTGCCGCCGCCCGGATTTCTTGATTGGTTGAACGATAGCCCGCACCTCTGTGGACAGGGATATCTTTTTTCACGAACACGTCATATCCTCCGCCTTTTCAGTAGCTTCCGGAGAAGGCCATGCATCTCGGCGCTCTTTTCATCGCAAGCCAGGTCCTGTCATCAGGCTCCATGCGCGAGACTGCCCGTCGCTTCAACCTCTCCGTCTCGACCGTATCGTCCGCCGTCGATAATCTGGAAACGGAGCTTGCCCTGAAACTCGTTGAACGTTCTTCGGGAGAACTGGTCATTCTGCTTGCCGGCGGCAGGGTGCAGGAGGGATTGGCGCCGATCCTCGATGCAACGGCGCAGCTCGGCGAAATGCTTGGCCACAATGACCCGGAGGCTTATGGACAATGGGCTGCCCGCATCCCCGTAAAGCCGGCTACGATGGAGCGCTACCTGGAGGTTGCGGATCAGGGTAGCATCAATCGCGCCGCACGCCGCCTTCGCCTTGGTCAGCCGCAGCTGTCATTGCAGATTGCCAATCTTGAGAAATTCTTTGGCTGCCGCCTCTTCGAGCGCCAGGCGCAGGGGTCGGCGCTTACGGAAGAAGGCAGGCATGCCTACACGCTGTTTTCCACGATCAGTCTCGCCTGGAACGAACTGAAATCGTCTGCCGATGAGCGTTATCAGCGCACGGCCCGCTCGCTGCGCATCGGCTCCATCATTCCCACCGGATCGGAAAGCTGGGTTGCTCGCTGCCTCGGCGCACTCGTTGCGCAATGGAATGCCGGCCGCAACAAGAATGCCCTGTCGCTGGTCTCGATGACCGCCGATGATCTGCGTGAAGCGCTGAAATCCGGGCGCATCGATGTCGCGATCCTCGATTCCGTCTTCGGCCTCGAAAGCTTTCGTCATCGCGAATTGCTGCGCACGGATATGGTGGCCATCGCCCCGCCCGACAGCATGGAAGCGACGGCGGCCGACCTTGTCGCCAGTCATCCGATCTGCACGCCGAGCCCGCGCACCGGCATCGGCCATGCCGCCATGACCTTCGGCTACGACCGCACCCTGCATCGTCGTTTGCGCGACCGCGATATTACCGCTGCGGATTCACTGCCCGTCATCGTCGATCTCGTCGCCAATCACGGCTACGTCTCCTTTCTCGGCCGCGTCAGCGCCATGCCGATCGCCGACCGGGTGCGCATCGTCGAACTCGCCGAGCCGATGCCCATGTCCTATCACGTGGCCTTCAATCACCGGAAAGCCGCGGCTGACGCTTGCGACCTGCTGATCGCGACCGCGGCAAAAATTGTCCCGGCACCTGTCGCGCAAGACGTCGCCTTGGCTTAAACAGGCTGCGGCGGGCCGGGAACGATGAAGATGGGCACTATGTCTACGCAGTAGCTACCTCAGCCCAGTGGCGAGACTTATGCCTTGGCGGCGTTCTGTGCGGTCTCGAATACTTCTCGTGCGGACGTCGTACCCGCTACGTGCTCCGTATCCTCGGCTCCGAGGTCCATCCATCCTGCGTTCACGGCCTCAAACATTTCTTCGGCGGGCCCGGTGTGGCCCTTCGGGATGCCGAACTGCTCGAACGCTTCCGCCCACCCCGCACGCGGAACCGCAAAGGCTTTCACGTCGAGATTCAGGACTTCACCCAATTGCTCTGCGACTTCATCCGCGCTGACCATCGAACCAAGCTCGATGACGCGATGCCCTGGCCAAGCTGGCCCGGTCAAAAGGGTTGCGACCTCCGCGCCGATGTCGTTCGTCGCGACCATGGTCGATTTCCGGTTTGTCGGATTGTAGTAGACCGGTAGCATTCCACCTTGGGCGACGCGCAAGCCGTAAAGAAAATTTTCGAAAAATCCGCCTGCGCGCACAAATGCGATTGGGGATGTCAGATCGCGAAAACCTTGCTCCAGAAGCGACAAGGCCGTGATCATCCCGAGCCCGCTGGTCCTGTTCGCACCCATCGACGAAAGCGCAACCACTCGCGGCGGCGCTGCCTTGGTGAGCGCCTCGACATAGTTTGCAATCACGCCCTTTGCTTCTTTGTAATCGGGCGAGGGCGCCCAGACAGCCGGCAACATGACAAACGCGCCCTCGACGCCTTTGAGCGCTTGCTCGATGGCTGCCGAATCATTCCAATCGCCGTCTACCAGTTCCACGCCCTGGTTCGCCCAGTTAGCCGCCTTCTCGCGATTGCGGACCAGCGCACGTACCTCCCTGCCGTGCGCCAACAGATGTTTTGCCGCTGGGCCGCCCACTTTTCCCGTGATTCCCATTACTAAAAACATACATTTTCTCCTGATCTTGAAGGACAGAGCACTGTCCTGTTTGTTCAACGGATGAGCGGCAGAATGGCCCGGATATGGGGATCGCGCAGGTAGAGGCCGCCCCATGTCATCGCGCCCAGAAGCAGGGAAATGAGTTCCGGCGGCGACCCCAACTCACCGATGCGGACATGGGCGCAGATGGCGCCTCCCAGAAAGCCCGTCACCAGGATCGCGCCGAGGACGGCGGTGGCCGGGATGGCGTATAGGATGGCGCAGACGAGTATGATCGGACCCACGACACGGGTCAGGTCCATCGCGAACCCAGTTTCCTGCAACATGCTCGCGATCTGTGCCGGCGCGAAAAGCTGAATAGTGCCGTCTGCCACCAGAGCGATAGCGACAATCGCGCTCATTGTCCGGCCGGCCCATAGCGCGCGATGCGAGGTCATAGTTTCAGGCACCTGATGTAAGTCCACAGTTTCGGACATTTGTCATTCTCCGATGGGGGGATCCAATATTCGGAAGTTACTGTGTCTCTCACGTATGATAAACACCGAGGAAATAAACTCACTGTTCTCTCTGTGGCGAACAATACCAAGGCACGAAAATGCAGAATCTCGAACCCATCCTCATTTTCGTAACGGTAGCGGAAATGGGGAGCTTCACCCACGCAGCCGATAGCCTGGCCATTCAAAAGGGAAGGGCCTCAACGGCGGTCCGGAAGCTGGAAGAAGATGTCGGTGTCAGGCTCCTGCACCGGACGACGCGCAGCGTGCAGTTGACGGAGGACGGACGCGCATTTCATGCCCGTGCCCGCGACCTGCTTGCTGAAGTCGATGACCTTCACTCGATGTTCGCAGGCGATCGCGTGGCACTTCGCGGGCGTTTACGGGTCGATCTTCCGACCGAGGTGGCGCGCACAACGATCGTGCCGGCCTTGCCGGATTTCATGGCGACTCACCCCGAGTTGGAGTTGGAGGTGTCGAGTACGGATCGGCAAGTCGATCTGGTTCAAGAGGGGTTCGACTGTGTATTGCGACTTGGACCCATAAGGGACGAAACGCTGATTGCCCGCCCACTGGGCCTGTTGCGCATGGTCAACGCTGCCAGTCCCGCCTATCTGGCGCGCTATGGCGTCCCTCGATCGCTAGAAGATCTCCAGAGTCAGGAACATCGGACAATTCATTTTTCGACGATTCTGGGCGCAAAACCCTATGGATGGGAATATCCTGACGGCGACAGCTACGCGACGCTCCAGTTGCCAGGTGCGCTACACGTCAACAGCGCGCAGACCTACGATGCCGCTGCCCTCGCCGGCCTTGGCCTGATTCAGGCGCCACTCTTGGGGATTGGCCAATACTTAAAGAGTGGAGCGCTGGTGGAAATTCTCCCCGATTTTCGTCGCCGGGCGATCGCCGTGTCCCTCGTCGTAGCACATCGGCGCAATCTGTCGCGCCGAGTCCGCGCATTCATGACTTGGATCGAAGATGTGCTGACGCCGTATCTGGAATCGCGAGGCGAACATCTTCATCCGCCCTCGAAATCAACATTCTGAAGTTATGTCTGCCGGTCGGCGGCCCGGCGGTCCAACAGAATGCAACACTGAAACCGGCGACTTTTGAAGTCCGACATGAGATATCCTCAAACTTTTCAGCCTTCTGTCTCCCCAGCGCCGTGCCAATGCAACAGAACCATTCCGTATCAGGTTCGGACATATCCGGGGCCGCACGTCGATCTCCGTAAGGCAGCAAATGAGTAATCGGAACGAATGGCCGCTTGCGGGACGGCACATTTTGCCCGGGAACGGCGAGGATGAGGCGCATTGCTGCCGAAACCGTCCGTCAGCAAGCGCATAGAGAACGCCGATTTTACGATCCAGCCACCCTCGGCACGCTATACTACGCTAGAATGGTGGCGGAACGAGAGGGATTCGAATATGACGGTCTTGCTGGAAGTATGCGTCGATAGCGCTCAGGGCCTGGCGGCCGCAATCGAGGGCGGTGCTGGGCGTATCGAGCTCTGCTCGGCTCTGGAGCTTGGCGGGCTGACCCCGCTGCCGAGCCTGATGCGAATTGCCGCCGAAGCGCCGATCCCCGTCTATGCAATGATCCGCCCGCACGCCGGCCCCTTCATCTTCGATGCGACGGATGAAAAGGCGATGCTTGCCGATATCGATGCCGTCAGGGCCGCAGGCCTCGCCGGCGTCGTCATCGGCGCCAACCGACTGGACGGCACGCTCGACATGCCGCTTATCCATCGCCTCAAGGCCCACGCTGCCGGCCTCGGCTCGACGCTGCACCGCGCCTTCGATCTCGTGCCCGATCCGGATGCGGCGCTCGAACAGGCAGTCGAACTCGGCTGCGAGCGCATCCTTACCTCCGGCTGCGTACCGAAGGCGATGGACGGGCTCGAAACGCTGAAACGCATTTCCGCCAGGGCCGCCGGCCGTATCTCCATCATGCCGGGCAGCGGCGTGCGCCCGGCCAATGTCGTCGAGATCCTGCGGGCAACGGGTGCGCACGAGGTTCATGGCTCCTGCAGCTCTGCCGTTGCCAGCGCCGATCCGCGCGCCGTCGCCTTCGGCTTCGATGTGCCGACATCGAACCGGACGGATGTAGATGTCGTCAGGCAGATGCGTGCGGCAATCGACGCCGCTTAGTCCGCAACCTTGATCACGGCCTTGATGAGGCCGCTCTTTTCATGCGCCCAACGGGCAAGATCGCGTGGCGCATCGGCAAGCGTCGTGCGGTGCGTGATCAATTTGTCGACCGGCACGAGCCCCTTGGCGATTGAATCGGCGACATGCTCGAAGTCGACGCGCGTTGCGTTGCGGCTGCCGATGACCATCATTTCGCGCTTGTGGAATTCCGGATCGGAAAAGAGGATATCGTCCTTCACGACGCTGACCAGCACCAGCGCGCCGCCGTGAGCGACGAAGCTGAAGGCTTTCTGCATCGACGGCCCGTAACCCGTCGCATCGAAGACGACATCGAAACCGTCGCCATCCGTCTTGGCCTTCACGGCATCGAGGGTGCCGTCACTGGCGACGATGCCGGATGTGAAACCGAAGCGCTCCGATGCCATCTGCAACCGTTCAGCGCTCGTATCGAGCAGCGTCACCTCATGACCGGCGATGCGCGAAAAGATTGCCGCGCCGAGGCCGATCGGGCCTGCGCCGATAACGAGCGAGCGGGAACCGGCTGATGCCATGGACCGGCGCACGGCATGCGCTCCGATCGCCAGGAATTCGGTGGTCGCCGCGGCCTCCAGGCTGAGGCCCTTGGCGGCATAGAGATTACCCGCCGGGACCACGATCTCCTCGCAGAAGGCGCCGTCCGTATGCACGCCGAGAACCTTGATGTTGGTGCAGCAATTCGGCTTGCCCTGGCGGCACGCAACACAGCTTCCGCAAGAGAGGTAAGGGTTGACGATAACGGGCGTACCGACCGCCATCGCTACCCCATCGCCGGCCTCCAGCACGGTCGCGGATATTTCATGACCCATGACGCGCGGATATTCGAGAAAGGGGTGCTTGCCTTCGAAAATATGATAGTCCGTGCCGCAGATGCCGACATGGCTGACGGCAAGCCGTACCCAGCCGGTAACAGGCCTTTCGGGAGAGGGACGCTCGACGAGATCGAGGACGCCGGGTTCGCGGCAGAGCACTGCTTTCATGATGGTTCTCGCATGGCTGAAATGAAGAAAGCCGGCCTTTGGGCCGGCTTCGTTTCTCGTTTCGCTCAGCCTGTCCGGCGCCGGCGAAGCTGGTCGAAGTAGACGATGACGATGATCAGCAGGCCGGTGATGATGCGCTGCCAGAACGAGTTGACGTTCAACAGGTTGGCGCCGTTGTTGATGGTCGCCAGAATGAACGCGCCGATCAGCGGACCATGCACGGAACCGACCGCACCGAAGAGCGACGTGCCGCCGATGACCGAAGAGGCGATCGCCTGCAGTTCCCAGCCGTCGGCCTGCGTGGCGTTGCCGATCGCGATACGCGAGGCGAGCAGCACGCCGACGAAGGCCGCAAACGAAGCCGACAGGATATAGGCCAGGTAAATCATCCCCTTTACGTTGACGCCGGAAAGGCGCGCGGCTTCCGCATTCGAACCGACCGCGAAGAGATAGCGGCCCCAGCGGCTCAGATGCAGGAAGACGAAGGAGGGGATCGCCACCAGGATGACCATCCAGAACAGGCTTGGCACGCCAAGGAAATCGGCGCGGGCGAAGTTGCTGAAACCCTCGTCGGTGATGCTGATCGTCGAGCCGTTGGTGATCAGCAGGCCGATGCCGCGCAGCGACGTCAGGGTCGCCAGCGTGATGATGAAGGGGGGCAGGCCCATATGCACGATGCCGAAGCCATGGAAAGAGCCGATCGCGACGCCGATTGCCAGCGTCAGCAGGATCGCCGCCCAGAGCGGGACGCCCGCCTGTAAGAGCCAGGCGATGATAACAGTGCAGAAGCCGACGATTGCGCCGACAGAAAGGTCGATGCCAGCGGTGATGATGACGAAGGTCTGGCCGAGCGCCAGGATCGCCGTCATCGAGCCTTGGCGCAACAGGTTGGAGATATTGAGCGGCGTCCAGAAGCTGGCCGTAGAGAAGCCGAGCACGACCCAGAGGAAGATCAGCAAGCCGATCAGCGTCAGGCCGAACAGGATGTTCATCTTCCGGCGCGGCGGCGGCGCGACGATTTCGGTGGGGGTGACAGTCATGAATTTTCTCCCTCTTATTCTTCTGGCTCAGACGCCGATCGCTTCGCTGAGCACTTCTTCATGCGTCGCCGCGTGGAAATCATGGCTTGCAACGAGCTTGCCGCTGCGGAAGACGTGCAGCCGGTCAGCCAGTTCGTAGACCTCAGGCAGGTAGGAAGAGATCAGGATGATGCCTGCCCCCTCCTTCAGAAGCTTGGCGAAGAGCCGGTAGATTTCCGCCTTGGTGCCGACGTCGACGCCGACGGTCGGCTCGTCGAAAATGAAAAGCCGGGCGCCGTGGCTCAGCCACTTGCCGATGACGATCTTCTGCTGGTTGCCGCCAGACATGCTCGAGGCCGGAACGCGCCGGCTCGGCGTCTTGATGCTGAGATCGCGGATCTGCTTGTCGGCATTCGTCGATTCGCGCGAGTGATTGATGACCGGGCCCTGGCTGAGGCGTCCGAACACCGGCAGGTTGATGTTGAGGCCGATCGGCAGGTTGAGGCAGAGCCCCTGGTCGCGCCGGCTTTCTGGCGCCAGCGCAATGCCGAGCTCCATCGCAGTCCGTTCGTTCCTGATATCGACGCGCTTGCCCATCCAGTGGATATCGCCCGCACTTGTCGGCTGGCGCCCGTAGAGCCCGAGCGCAAATTCGCTGCGCCCGGCGCCGATCAGGCCATAGAGCCCGACGATCTGTCCTGCCTTGACGCTCAGCGACACGTCTTCGAAGCCCGGGCCGGTAAGACCTCTGACGTCGAGGATCGTCTCGCCGATCGGAATCTCTTCCTTATGGTAGATCTGCTCGATCGAGCGATTGATCATCAGCGCGATCAGCTCGGCGTCATTGGTTTCGCCGATGAGGCGCGTGCCGACATGCGTGCCGTCGCGCAGCACCGAGACACGGTCGGCAAGCTCGAAAACTTCCTCCATGCGGTGGCTGATATAGACGATGGTGACGCCTTCGCCCTGCAGGCGGCGGATCAGCTTGAAGAGCTGTGCGGATTCCTGGCGGGTGAGATAGGCGGTCGGCTCGTCGAAGATCAGGAACTGCGTGCCGCGCATGGCCGCGCGCGCGGTGGCGACGAGCTGCTGCTGACCGATCGTCAGCGAACTCAGCAGCGCACCGGCAGGCAGGCCGAAGCCGAGATCGTCGAGAACGGCCTGCGCCATCTTCTCCATCTGCTTCTTGCGCATGATGCCGAAGCGGTTGACCTCGTCGCCGAGGAAGAGATTGGCCGCAACGCTCAGGTGCCGGCAGAGCACGACTTCCTGGTGGACGGCGTTGATGCCGCGGGCGATCGCCTCGTTCGGCGTCGACAGCCCCACAGGATGGCCGCACCACAGCACTTCGCCGGCCGTGCGCGTGATGACGCCGGTGAGCAATTTGATAAGGGTGGATTTGCCGGCGCCGTTTTCGCCGACGATGGCGTGGATTTCGCCTGCAAGGAAGGTCAGCGTCGCAGGCTTCAGCGCCTGCACGTGACCGTAATTCTTCTGCAGGCCTTTCAGTTCGAGGATAGGCGATCCGGCGGGAATTCGATTGGCTTCTTTCAGCGTCGCGCTGTCATCGTGGCGATGACTGATCTCTTCCAGTCCGACCATGGACCTCTCCTCCTCTTGTCACGTCTGCTCCATCCCTGATGAACAATACCATGGATGAGAAAGGCCGCGCCGGCTTTTGAAGCCGGCGCGGCCCACCTGTCATTTACTTGATCTTCGGGTTCAGGAGCGCGTCGATCTTCGGATCGGCCATATTCGCCTTGGTGACGAGGTTGGCACCGGTGTCGACGTTCTGCTCGACCTTCTCGCCCTTGGAGACGGCAAGAGCGGTCTTCACGCCGTCATAACCCATGCGATAGGGGTCCTGAACGACGAGGCCGGCGATCGCACCGTCCTTGAGGAAGCCGACCGTCTTGTCGTCGCTGTCGAAGCCGATGACCTTGATCTTGTCGCCGAGCTTGTTTTCGGCGATCGCCTGGCCCACGCCCTGCGCCATGATGAGGTTCGAGGCGAAGACGCCGACGAGGTTCGGGTTGGCCGTGATCAGGTCGGTCATCATGTTGAGGCCGGTCGTTGCCTGGCCGTCGCCGTACTTGTCGGCAATCACCTTCAGGCCGGGATGCTTGGTCTTGACCTGATCCAGGAAGCCTTCGCGGCGCTGTTCCAGCGAGCCGACGCCGGGAAGGTTGGTCAGGATGACGACTTCGCCCTCTTCCTTGCCGGTGGCGCCCTTGATGGCGGCGGCGAGACCGTCAGCAGCGATACGGCCGCCCTGGACGTTGTCGGTCGTCAGGAACGACTTGAATGCCTTGGAGTCCGCACCAGAGTCGATGCCGATGATCGGAACCGACTTGGCGGCTTCATCGATCGGCTTGCCGAGCGCCTTGAACTCGGTCGGGGAGATGACGACGGCAGCCGGCTTGCCGGCAACGGCGTTCTCGAGAATGCTGATCTGGCCGTTGATGTCGGATTCGGCCTGAGCGCCGAGCTCCGGCACGTTGACGCCGAGATCCTTGCCGGCCTTGCGGGCGCCTGCCAGAACGATCTGCCAGTAGAAGGACGTCGTGTCCTTGACGATGATCGGGATCGTCACCTCGGCCGCAAAGGACGTGGCCGGCATCGCCGTTGCAATGACAGCGGCGCCTGCAAGTGCCGTAAAGGCGCGGCGAGACAGAATGGATTTCACGATGCTCATAAGGGTTCTCCTCTCAGGGTGCGTTCTCCTCCAATGAAACCGGACCGCTGAACGCAGGCGGACGATTTTTATCGATAAAAAACATTTACGATGTGAAGCTAGCCGAGGCGAAAGCAAATTGCAAGTGTGCCGATTTCGCTTTTTTGCCCGCTAAATTGTCTGCCAAGCAATTGTTTTCATTTCAAATACATAAGGACCTAAAATAAGGTCTTCAGTCGAATTGCACCTCGTGAGGATGCACCACGCCCTTCTTCAAAATCAGGTTGCCGTAGAGCCGGAACTCGGTGGTCGCGACGATATAGGCAGCCTTGCGTGCCATCTCGTAGAAGGCGAAGCGTTCGACGGAGGCGATGGAAAAATCGCCGGCGCGACGGGTGACGATCTCCTGGAATTCGGCGCAAACCTCCGGCACCGCCTTGGGGTCGCCAACCACCTCCATCCGCCATGCCGATTGCGGCACGAACGTATCGAGAGGCATATGCATGAGGATCGCCTCGGCCATGGCTGTCGCGCTGACGCCATCGGCCCGGATGACGTCGGGGCCCATGCTGCTCGATGGGAAATTGGCGTCGGCGATGACGATATCGTCGCCATGCCCCATGCTCTTCAGCGCATAGAGCAGATCGGGGCCAAGAAGCGGATGAATACCTTTAAGCATGGTGTCTCCTCAGACGCGGACAGCTTCTTCACCGAGCGGCGCAGCCACCAGCGTATGGGGCTCGAACTCGGGATAGATATCGTCGGGAAGCCGTGGTTCGAAATTTTCCATATTGCGCACGAGGCTCGAAGGCTTCGCCGTGCCGATCAGCACCGAGGAGACGACCGGATCGCGCAACGGGAACTGCAGGGCAGGGGCGGCAAGCGGCAGGCCGTGGCGCTTGGCCACCTCTTCCATCGCGCCCACCTTGCCCAGCACCTCTTCGGACGCCGGCATGTAGTCGAAATGCGAGCCCGGCACCGGGCCGGTTGCGAGAATGCCGGAATTGAAGACACCGCCGACGACCAGCGACGTGCCCTTCTCCCGGCAAAGCGGGATGAGCTCGGCAACGGCCGACCGGTCGAGCAGCGTGTAGCGGCCGGCCATCAGAATGGCGTCGATATCGGCGTTGCGCATCACGTCGAGGCAGACGGGCACTTCGTTGACGCCGAGGCCGAACGCCTTGATCGCGCCTGAGGACTTCAGCTGTTCCAGCGCCTTGATACCGCTGTCGAGAAAACTCTTCAGATACACGGCATTCCTGGCGGCACCGTGCGTATAGGCGCCGATGTCGTGGACGTAGAGGATGTCGATGCGGTTGAGGCCAAGGCGCGCATAGCTGAAATCGACCGACCGCATGATGCCGTCATAGGAATAGTCGTAATCGGCATCGAAGGAGAGCGGATCGACATAGCTATAGTCGGGAACGGTGCCCGTCGGTACCGGGCGCAAGAGGCGACCGACCTTCGTCGACAGCACATAATCGTTTTCCGGCTTGCCGCGCAGAAAATCGCCGACATGCCGTTCGCCGAGGCCAAGGCCATACCATGGCGCCACGTCGTAATAGCGGATGCCATGGTTCCACGCCGTATCAAGCGTTTCCATCGCCTGCTCGCGCGGGCAGGCGCGATAAAGGCCGCCCAGCGCTGCCGCACCGAAACTGATTTCGGTGACCTCCAGCGCCGTCTTGCCGATCCTCCTCGTCTTCATCATTCCTCCTTGTGAAGACCCGAAATTTTTATAGGGATTATTTAGAGTGTGGCACCGAGATGCCACGGAACAAATTCGTTATCGCCATAACCGAAGATTTCACTTTTTGTTTTCTGGCCGGAGGCCGTGTCGACGATCAGATCGAAGATCTCGCGGCCCTTGCCGCTGATCGTCGCATCGCCCGTAACGATCGTGCCGCAATCGATATCCATGTCCTCTTCCATCGAGGTGAAGAGCGCCGAATTGCTGGCGAGCTTCAGCGAAGGCGCGGGACGACAGCCGAAGCAGCTGCCGCGGCCGGTCGTGAATGCGATCATGTTCGCGCCGCCGGCAACCTGGCCGGTGGCAGACACAGGATCGTAGCCGGGCGTATCCATGAAGACGAGACCGGGTGCGGTGACGCGTTCGGCATAACCATAGACGGCGGTCAGCGGCGAGCGTCCGCCCTTGGCGACGGCGCCGAGCGACTTTTCGAGAATGGTCGTCAGGCCGCCGCGCTTGTTGCCGGGCGACGGATTGTTGTCGAGCGAGGCGCCGTGCAGGGCGACATAGGCCTCCCACCAGACGATCTTCTCATCGAGCTTCCTGGCGACATCGTCGCTGACGGCGCGGCTGCGCAGCAGATGTTCCGCACCGTAGATTTCGGAGGTTTCCGAAAGGATCGCCGTGCCGCCGGCTGCCGCCAGCAGGTCAGCGGCAACACCGAGCGCCGGATTGGCGGAAATCCCTGAAAAACCGTCGGAGCCGCCACACTGCAGGCCGATGATGATCTCACTGACCGACATCGGAACACGCTTTTCGCGGCCGACATCGGCGGCGATCTCGCGCAGCACACCCATGGCGCGCTCGACCGCGCGGCGGGAGCCGCCGGCATCCTGGATATTGAAATGCCGCTTGGAGGCGCCGGCACCGCTCTGGCCGTAAAGCGTCAGCTGGTTGACCTCGCAACCGAGGCCGATCATCAGCACGCCGCCGAAATTCACATGGCGCGTATAACCGGCAAGCGTGCGGTGCAGCACGTTCATGCCGTCGCCGGTCGAGCTCATGCCGCAGCCCTGGTCGTGAACGATCGGCACGAAGCCGTCGATGCCGTCATAATGCGGCAGAATGGTGCGGTTGGCCTCGTCGGCGATCGCCCGGCAGACCGTGGTGGAACAGTTCACGCTGGCGATGATGCCGATATAGTTGCGCGTCGCCGCCCGCCCGTCGGCCCGGCGGTAACCCATGAAGGTGCGCGTTTTGTCGTCAGCGCTCGCTTCTTCGGGAGCGGAGTTGGCCGTTGCGGCAAGACGGTCGTTTTCGAAATGCAGATTGTGGCTGTGAACGTGGTCGCCGGCTTTTACATCCGCCGTCGTGCGGCCGATCGCCTGGCCGTATTTGACCACCGGCATGCCCTGCGGAATGTCCGCTATGGCGACCTTGTGGCCGGGGTCGATCTTCTGCCGGGTTACCACACCCGCAACATCAGATCCCTCAGCGATTTGTGCCGTTGCGACCGCGACATTGTCACCGGTCGACAGGATGATCCAAGGCTGTCTGTCCAATCTCTTCTCCCTGACGAAACGCTCGCTACATCGGCGCCTGCTGCATCAACGAATGCGCATTGATTTTGTTTTTTATCTACAATAAACATTTTCAAGTCAACGGGAATTTGATCCTGTGGACGAGGGAGGCAAACAGCCGCAGGCGACCAAAAACTAAGATAAAGGTCGCTTGAAGGGGCTCCTGGTCCGGCTATGCCCGTTGTTGGCGGCGGGTATCATCGCCGTGTCGCTCGGGCGGAAAGCAGGGTCTGATGGCAAGGCAGAATACGGTCTTCAAGGAAGCGTATAATCGATATGCGGCAGCATTGCGCATGGATACGGCGCTGCCTTCCGAGCCGGAAATCGCTGCCCAGCTCGGCGTCAGCCGCAGTACGGCGCGCGCCATTCTGACCCGCCTCAGCGAGGAAGGCATCATCCGCTGGAACAAGCGCCAGAAGATCGTGCTGCGCCAGCCTGTTGACCGCGATTTTTTCCCGTCGGAAGAGACGGATTCGCTGCATGACATCATCGAACGCAGCTTCATGCAGCGCATTCTTTCGGATGAAGCCGCACCCGGCATGCAGATCAACGAACTGGAGCTTGCTCGCGAGATCGGCACAGGCACGACCAGCGTGCGCGAATTCCTCATCCGCTTCTCGCGCTTCGGGCTGATCGAGAAGCGGCCGAACAGCCACTGGACGCTGAAGGGCTTCACGCGCGAATTCGCGCTGGAACTTGCCGATGTGCGCGAAATGTTCGAGCTGCATTCGGCGGCCGAGTTTGGCAAGCTTCCCGCCGAGCATCAGGCCTGGGCCGATCTTGCGGCGATCAAGGAGGAGCACGCTTTCGTACTCTCCGATATCAACAACCGCTTCAAGGAATTCTCAGCCCTTGACGAGCGCTTTCACCTGCTGATCCACCGCGCCTCGAAGAACCGCTTCATCGCCGATTTCTACGACGCGATCGCCATCATCTTCCATTATCACTATCAATGGAACAAGGCGGCCGCCCGTCAACGCAACGAACGCGCGATCTACGAACATCTCGATTATATCGCAGCGCTCGAAGCCCGCGATCAGGGAAGGATCGATGCGACCTGTCGCATCCATCTTCGCTCGGCCCGCCAGACGCTGCTGCAGTCCATCCCGCAGAGCGTCACGGAAGGCGCCTGAGCGAAGCGGGGCGTCGTGCATCTAAAAAGATGATCATGACGGAGGTGCCGTGCGGCCCCCTCATCCGCCCTTCGGGCACCTTCTCCCCGATGGGGCGAAGGGGGAATCGAGGCGTCGCGGCATCCCCTTCTCCCCTGGGGGAGAAGGTGCCCGAAGGGCGGATGAGGGGGCCACACCCACCAACCCCAACCGATCAGCCTATCTCTAATGCGAGGCCGCTTCGCTCGCAGCACTCCCCGCACCACCCGTCTTCACGCCCCGCCCGATCGGAATAAGCCAGGTGGTCGCAAAGGTCAGCACTGCCACGACGACGACACCCCAGAAGCTCCAGTGCAGCGCCGCATCGAAGATGCCGCGCACAGCCGGATCACCGGCGAGTTCGGAAAGGCCGGTCGGTTCGTTCAGCACATTATGCAGGCCGGCCGCCGCGTCTCCCGTCGCATAGTGATTGATGCCGGCATTGAGGATTGCGCCGAGCACCGTGGCGCCCAGCGTATTGCCGAGGCTGCGGGCAAAGATGATCGAGGCCGTGGCGCTGCCGCGCATCGACCATTCCACGCTGTCCTGCACCAGCGCGATGCTGGTCAGGTTGATGAGCCCCATGCCGAAGCCCATGAAGAACGAGCCGGCGCCGGCGACGGCCGGATGGCTTTCAGGCGTCAAGAAAAGCAGGAAACAGGCGCCGAAGGGAAACATGAAGCTGCCGACCCGCAGAGTATTGCGGATGCCGAACGCCTTGAAGAGACGGCCTGATAGCATCACCGACATCGGCCAGCCGACCACCAGCATGGTGAGCGTGAAACCGGCAACGATCGGCGAGCGGCCGAGCACGCCCTGTACATACATCGGCAGGATCGTCGAAAGGCCGATCAGCGCCATGCCGGCCAGCAGCATGCAGGCATTGCTGGTCGCCACGAGCCGCCGGCTCCAGAGCGCGATGGAAATGATCGGCTCCGGCGTGCGCTTCTCCTGCATCACGAACAGGATGCCGGTCACGACGAAGACGGCGGCAAGCGAGAGAAGGACCCAGGCCGGTGCATTCGTTTCCGTCAGGATCGTCAGCAGTGCTGTGATGGAAATCGAAAACAGGATGGCGCCGAGATAGTCGATCTTGGCATCCTTATGCGCCACGTCTTCCTTCAGGAAGATCGTGAAGGCGATGATGGAGAAGATGCCGATCGGCAGGTTGATCCAGAAGATCCAGGCCCAGGAGATCGTATCGACGATGATGCCGCCGGCAAGCGGCCCGACGACTGCCGAGGTCGCCCAGACGGTCGCCATCACGCCCTGCACCTTGCCGCGCTCCTCCAGCTTGAACAGGTCGCCGATGATGGTCATCGTCACCGGCTGGATCGCACCGGCGCCAAGGCCCTGCACCAGGCGAAAGACGATGAGCGAAGCCATCGACCAGGCAAGCCCGCAAAAGAGCGAACCGACGAGGAAAATGAGGATGCCGCCGATCAGCACCGGCTTGCGGCCGAAAATGTCGGAAAGCTTGCCGTAGATGACAGTCGTCGTCGACTGTGCCAGCAGGAAGGCGGAAAAGACCCAGCTGTAATAGGAAAAGCCGCCGAGCTGGCCGACGATGTGCGGCATGGCGGTCGCCACGATCGTGGCCTCGATCGCCACCATGAAGGTCGCGAGCATGATCGTCGCAACCACGAGCGTGCGTTTGGATTGCTTCGATGGTGCGGACATGATGAACCTTTCGGGACTTTCTCCGCGATACGGGAAAACCACTGTCGGCTGGTGGGGCCATTGTCGGTTGGTGGGGCAACGCGGGGTGTCGGCAGTCTTTTATGCTCCTGCCGATAGCAGGTAAAGCGCAAGTGATATGCTTTCTTCGACGTCGACGCTTAAACCGCTTCCGGCGCTCGCAAATTTAAAATACAAGGCACTTAGCGAAGGAAGTTCCGGTGGGTAGCCGCCGGAAAAGGAGATCCGGCAGGCTGCCGGGGCTCTTGGATGTCAGGATTGCATTTCCGCCAGGTTATTCCCAATTGTAACCTGATGCAGGCCTGTGAACCGCTCCATCGCGGATGCGAAGGGTTTCGGATCCGGGCACGGAAATGGCGAGATATGATGGCGCATGTTTTGGCTGCGAGCGGCGGCGTTAAACAGGTAATCTGCATCAATTGGGGTACGAGATACGGGCCGACTTTCATCAACCGCCTGTATGCGATGGTGGCGCGCAACATCACGCCGCCCTTTACCTTTACGTGCTTCACCGACTGCCGCGACACTCTCCATCCCGCCATCCTGTGCGAGGATCTGCCGCCTTTGGATGTCGAAATGCCCGTCAATACGAGGGGCATCTGGCCGAAGGCGAGGCTCTGGGGACCGAAGCTCGGAAGCCTTGATGGGCCGGTCCTCTATCTGGACCTCGACCTTGTTATCGTCGCCTCCCTCGATGACTTTTTCGAGGTCGGAGGGCCTGACGACGTAGTCATGGCCCGCAACCAGACAACGCCTTTCGAAAGGCTCGGCCAGAGCTCGCTCTTTCGCTTTCCGGTCGGCAAGCTCCTGCCGCTGCAGGAAAAGTTCAGGGCCAACCCGCAGAAAGTGGCCGATGAATATCAGTACGAGCAGCGTTTCGTCACCCGCAATGCGCCCGGCGGCGTAAAATTCTTCCCGCGCAGCTGGGTTTTGCATTTCCGGCAGGACTGCCACTGGGCCTTTCCGCTGAACTACTTCCTCGCCCCGCGCCTGCCATCCAGCGCCCGCGTCGTCCTCTTCCCGCGCGGCTTCCACCCGCAGAACGCCATCGAAGGGAAATTCGGCCCGAAAGGCCGCGCCGAAACGCGGATCGAGCACATCAAGGGCGTCTTCGACGCCAGCAAACGCGGCGGCAAGCAACCCTTCCGCTACCTGCGCCACTATATCCTGCCGACACCTTGGGTTGCCGATCATTGGCATGAGTAAGAACGCAAGTTCAGGATTTAGCACGTGGAATAAGCGTTTTGTTAACGCGCAAAATTCAAAGTTGTGACAAGTAATATCTCGTATCTGGGTTGCTCAGGCATGATGCCCCAAGCTCTTCCGTGCCGCGAATTCCGATGGAGGGAGTTCCGGTACCAGAGGAACGAAGATGACCGCTATCTCTTCAGCGAACAATGCGGCGCTGCTCATCCTGCAGCAGACGAACGCATCGTTGCTTCCCACCAAACAGCAAGCCGGGAAATCGGCTGCCGACACTATCGCAGCTATCGCTAACGGCATTTCCAGCCAAACGAGCGCCGTAAAGACCCAGGCCTCATCGACAATCAACAGCGCGCTGCTCGACGTCAAAGAGAGCAACGACGGGATTGTGTCGAGCGCGCTCGATTTCCTGGATTCGGACAATTTCAAAACCAGCGATGCCGGTGTTACCGACGTCATCAAGAAGCTCATCGATGACGATGGGGACAAATTTGCCTCGCTGGTCAAAGCCGAAAAGGCGAAGAATCCCGGCATCAGCGATGACAATGCGATGGCCAACGCCATTCAGCGCCTGATCCGGGACAACAGATCCAAGTTCGGCGACGGCGAATTTGTGATCGGCTTCAAGCTTGGAAACGGTGGCAAGATCATCTCGAACATAGAAGACAAGAATGGAAACAGCACCAGTAATACCCTTATGGCGGGATTGAAGACGGCCCAATCCTCACTGATCGAGGCGGGGATGATCATCAGCAGATCGGATGGTAGCAATACGGATGAGTTGAAAATGGCATCCGCAATGCTGAACAACAGCAATTTTGGCAAAGCCTCGAACGACTTTGCAGCTTGGAACGACAAGTGGCGGGATGCGTTTGGCTTTTGAGGCCGGCTACAATTCCGATACCTGCGAAGAGGCCCAGATCGAACGTCGATCTGGGCCGATTTCGTTCAGTTCCGTTTATGCAAAAAGCAGATCGGAGCCATCGATCGCGTCGAACTCCAGGAGTGCCGAGGCGCCGGAGTTGTAGAGGTTCACGAGCGTGACGGACGAGCCGACGACGATTTTGTCGATACCGTCGGCCCAGTCATAGATCGTGTCGATACCTTGGGTTGCCAATCACTGGCACGAGTGACTCTAACGGAACAATTTCCCACGCCGAATGTTGTCCGCCCAGGGAAACGTTGGGTGCTCTCATGCGTCCTCATCTGATCGCAACATTGCTCTCGCTTTCATGCCTGTCTGCCAACGCGAATGCGGCCGACACCGACTTTCTGAACTCGCTGGCAGGCGACTGGGATGGAGGCGGAATGGTCCTGACCAAGATCGGCGGCACGAAGGTCAATGTCTCCTGCAATCTGAAATCCAACGCGAGTGCTTCCGCAGTGTCCATGAATGGCAGCTGTCGCGCTCTCGCCATCGTCACGAGAACCTTTTCGGCAAATGTAAAGGCGGCCGGTCAACGCTACACCGGCAACTACACGGGGCCATCGGGCCAGCCTTCCATGCTTGTCGGCAGCCGGAAAGGCGATGCTCTCAACTTCAATGTCACCTGGGCTCACATCACCAATGGCGACCGAAAAGCAAACTTGATGATCGAAAAGGTCGGGCAGAACGGGCTTCGCCTGCAGACTGTTGATCGCGACCTCGCGTCGGGCCGATCCGTGGTGACAAGCCGCATCGATCTGCAGCGGCAATGACGGCCGGATCGTTAATTCGACGCCATGCTTGTCGTCGAGGGTCCCCAGGGCATCGGCAAGTCCTCGGCGATCCTCGCTCTCTGCGATAACAGCGCATGGTTCACCGATCAGCTCGAAATCGGCGCCGACCCGAAAGTGACCATCGAGAAAACCGCCGGCCGCTGGATCCTGGAAATGCCGGAACTCGACGGCATGAGCCGGCGAGATACCAACCGCGTCAAGTCGTTCATCACGACGATGGTCGACAGCGCCCGGCTCTCCTATGACCGCTATACGACCAACCGGCCGAGGCAATTCATCCTGTTCGGCACGACGAACGAAAGCCGCTACCTGACCGACACGACGGGCAACCGCCGCTTCTGGATCGTCCGCGCGACAGTCGCTGATCCCGCTGGCATTGCGGCCGTGCGCGATCAGCTCTGGGCGGAAGCCGTGTACAGGGAGGCGGGTGAAAACCTGTGGCTCGATGATCCGGCATTGTGGAATGCAGCGGCGAGCGCTGCGCGTGAATCGTCGGACTTCGGGCCGTGGCTGGAAATCCTTCGCGAGCGCATTCCGGAAGGACCACTGAAGATCAAGGCCACTGATGTCTGGAAGCTGGTCGGCTTCGATGGGCCGGAAACTATCAACAAACTGACGAAGCTTCATCATGCCCATATGCGCGCGGCGATGGTCGGCCTCGGGTTTGAGAAGAAGGATAAGGGCATTCGTTTTCGCGACGGCGAGAGAAAGACGGCCTATGTTCGCGGCGATCCGGACGAGGCCCGGGAATGGAGCCCTGACAGGTATGCGCCGGCATATGAATACGGTTCGACTTTCTGAAGCACACCGACACCCTGACAACCCGGCCATCGAGCCGGGTTTTTTGTTTCCCGACGAATGGCGAACTTCCGCCAGGCAACCTCCGCCAGGCGTGGAACCTCCGCCAGTGAAGGCAGGTTTTGGAGGAGGTTCATAGCAGTGGAGGAAGTTATGGAGGAAGTAACCTCCGCCTGGCTAAGCGATTGGTTTGAAATCGTTATTTTCTACTGGAGGAGGTGGCGGAGGTTGTTTGCTGAAAGGTGTCGGAAGTGGGGTTTGCCGGCCTGTGCAGCGCGAAATACAGGGTGTTTCCGGCTACTCTTGAAAAATGAGGTTTAACCTCCTCCACCTCCGCCGCGACAGGATCGCGCGGAGCGTGGTGAGGTCGTTGTCCTCAAATCGGACGGCGCAGGCCTGGCCAATTCGCGGGCATTACAATTCTACGGCAACCGCTAACGATTAAACTTGTGAAAGAAAGCAACGACCGGCTCGCAATCAGCGCGAAGACCGAGTCCGTTTATCGAGCCGTCGGAAACGGGGACGAAGCTCTGGGCGAAATATGACCAGTTGTAGAACCGGTCCCTATTATCCTTGCTGACCACGAGCACTGCATGAAACGCGAACTGGTAGTCGGTGGAACCACCGCCGTTAGTAAACGGTGTTTGCATCCTCAAACCCGTCAATTCAGTCTGTTGGGTGACTGCCTTGTATCGCCCGAGATTATCCTCGGGCACCTGCACGCAATAGGGATCTGAACCGGCGACCGCGAGTGCACGCCACTCCACAATCTCGATGTTGAGGGCGGACCAAAGAAATAGGCCAGCAATAGGTCCAGCAACCGATGACAGCACTATTATGTGCAGCAGTTTGGCCGCCCTCGGGCTATCGATCCGGCCTGGGGCAAGTGCAAGGATCGGCAGATCGACCAGCGCAGCCAGCAATAAAAATAGTCCGATGACGGGATTACCCCGATGCGTCACCAATACGGCCAGACCAACAACCAGACTCACCCCGAAGTGCACAGCGACAGCTTGCTTCATTAAACGAGAAGCAGGTTGATCCAGGATAAGTGCACCGGCCGAAACGGCAAAAGCAATAAGCGGACCTGAACACCACAACAAACCCGCAAGGACGGTGATGATGTCCCAGCTGTCGTAAGCGATCGGGTGGACTGACCATAGAAAGATCCCCGCCATCAAAGCGCACCAGCCGCAGAGCAGAATTAAGCGAAGGACCAACAATGGTCTCGAAGGTGCCGACATGGATCAGGCGGTCATGTTTCTTTGACGAGATTTGTTTACGCGATTTCGAACTTCGGAAGAGATATCACGCAATGATTTCGGATTTCCAGTACCTAGCTTAAGGTTGACAAGATCATTTCAATCCCATCTCATCTAGCCGCCCATGAGCGAACCACACATACCTTCTGACGCCCAAGCAGGGTTGGAATACCTAACCGAAAAAGCAAAAGTGCTGCGGAGGCTGGCTGGCTCGGCAACATGGAGCGAGGTGAGTTGGCATACTCCCTGCCGGGATTGGCGTCACTGATTAGGCTGAACCGCAATCTTGTTCATCCTGCTCGATACGTGAAGGAGCGTCCCTTCGTGTATATTGGGGACCAGATTTATGACGATGCCAAAGCCAGCTATGCCCTTTTACGCGACGCTTTGAGTTGAGACGATGGCTGGCATATGAGGTCGCCGACGCCGTGGCGCTGATCGGCGAGCGGTGGGCCTATCATCCGGTGCGTGATTATCTCGCGCGGCTCGAATGGGATCGTCAGCCGCGTATCGATACCTGGCTTATCGATTATTTCGGAGCCGACGACACGCCATTGAACCGGGCGTTCGGCCGCAAGATCCTCTGTGCCGCCGTCCGCCGCGCCCTGCAGCCGGGTTGCAAATTCGACGCCATGCTTGTCGTCGAGGGTCCCCAGGGCATCGGCAAATCCTCGGCGATCCTCGCGCTCTGCGATAACAGCGCCTGGTTCACCGATCAGCTCGAAATCGGCGCCGACCCGAAAGTGACCATCGAGAAAACCGCCGGCCGCTGGATCCTGGAAATGCCGGAACTCGACGGCATGAGCCGGCGAGATACCAACCGCGTCAAGTCGTTCATCACGACGATGGCCGACAGCGCACGGCTCTCCTATGACCGCTATACGACCAACCGGCCGAGGCAATTCATCCTGTTCGGCACGACGAACGAAAGCCGCTACCTGACCGACACGACGGGCAACCGCCGCTTCTGGATAGTCCGGGCTACGGCTGCCGATCCCTCGGGGATTGCGGCTGTGCGCGATCAGCTATGGGCAGAAGCCGTGTACAGGGAGCCTGATGAGAACTTGTGGCTCGATGATCCGGCATTGTGGAATGCAGCGGCGAGCGCTGCGCGTGAATCGTCGGACTTCGGGCCGTGGCTGGAAATCCTTCGCGAGCGCATTCCGGAAGGTCCGCTGAACTCACAGCACTAGTTTCCGAGGACAGCTCACCGCTCGGTCAGCTCGTCCGCCTTATGGCTTCCATGCTTCAACTCACCAAGGAGCAGGCTTGATGGAAGCTCCTATTCATACCCCTGCCGCGCCTTTCATTGGGCCGGCACCACTCGTCCGCCTGACAGAATTGCGCCGCACCGCACTTGAGGCATTGATAGAGGAACTGATTGCGTTGCTGGGTCTGGCCGACGGCAACCCGGACCTTGAAGACAATGCCGATGACGAGCCATCGCTTGGCAACGCGGCCAGATGCAGCGGCAACGAGTGCGTTGAAGATTTGGAGCTCGACGATTGTGACGACGAGGACGGCGGAGACGAGGAGCCGACCATGGGGTGGACTGGGTTGCCATCGAGCACATGCACTACCTCACATCCCAACCGATAAAGCGAGTGAGATTCGACGTCGCGAACCGCGAGATGCAAAAACTTTAGAAAATTCGAAAATAAAAAACTATTCGTGCAATTTGATGATACTGTGGCGACTATTAGAATAATATTTTAGTAAGGGTAAAATCATGAAATCGTTTTTTCCTGAAATGTCTACGAGGCAGATAGTCGTTTTTATGATCGAGACATCCGTTCTCGTCGCATCGCTCGTTGCCATCCTCTCTGTAACGATACCTATGCTCTGATTTCGATGCCCTTGTGAGTTTAAGCGGGAGCGTTTTTGAAAACGGACGTTCCTCTGGCGAATAAAAAGGGGCTCGTCTTTGTATCGAGTGACGAGCCCCTTTTTATCCCGCCGAAGCGGGCAAGCTTTTCTGAGGAAAGGTGGGACCGCGCAGCGGAAGCGATTGAAGGGTCAAACGGGGCGTGTATCCCCCGCGTGGTCCACCGACTGTAACTGCCACTGTGCTTAAAAGTGCCGGTAGACTTTGCCTCGAGCGGCAAACACCAGGACTTTCAACTGGTCGAAGTTGTGGACGCCTTGACGCGATTACTTGGGTATTTGCGGAAATGAGGTCGCGTTCGTGCGCCGGCGCTTGGATTGAGCGCACTCTAATGGGTTGTATTTTTCTATCGTATTCTTCGAATCACGGTTGCGGAGGAGCGGATGCCGATAGGGAAACTTTGGGCGGGACGAATATTCGGAACAAACACCGGAAACTTCTTTATCTCCCTCGCCGGCCGCGTTCTGGATATCCATCGTTGACTGTCTCAAGGAAGTAGATGCGGATCTCAGGGACGAGCGCGAATTCGAGCTTAATTTCGCTATAGAGCCTCGCCGCCTATCCGAGATCCTCGCTGCCGAGCATCTTCTACTTAGGAGTGGCGTTGAATCCGGCGAGATAAAGATCATCACCAGTGCCGAATTCAGAAACCTCTCTGGATATTCATCCGGAGGTCATCAGGGACGAAGTTTGGAGAGGAGCGTTGGCGGCGGCTAAGCGCACGGAAGAAGAAGTCGGATTGGAGAATTTGGGACCGTGGACCGATTTTGAATGGGGCATGGTCAACGGTAAACTTGCCGCCCTTTGATGGGTGCCTGGCGAAGAATGGGACATGCTCGACACCTAATTGGCGCCGTTATGTAGGATGACTTGGCCTAGCCAGACGCCTGCCTGGAGGTAGCAATGCGGTCGCACGGCGCGAAAAACGGATACGTGCTCCGTAAATTCGAAAAACCTCTAAGGGTCAATGCATTGAATTCACTAAGGAAAATGGTGCCGCTTAGGTGACTCGAACACCTGACCCCATCATTACGAATGATGTGCTCTACCGACTGAGCTAAAGCGGCAATCCGGCGGGCGAAGCATAGGCCCGCGATTTGCATGGGGCTGATACAGCCATTGTCCGAAGATTTCAAGCACCCTCTTATGCCCTCGGGCAAAAAAGCTGAAGCCTGTGGCAAGCCCCGTAGTTCAGAGCGCCAGCCGGGTGCGGGCGGCCTGATATTCCGCTTCCATTCGGTCGACCAGCGTCGCGACCGGTTCCACGGCCTTGATCGCGCCGATGCCCTGGCCGCTGCCCCAGATGTCCTTCCAGGCCTTGGCGCCGCCGGTTGCCTGTTCGAAATCCATCTTCGAGGGATCGGCGTCAGGCAGGTCATCGGGGTCGAGGCCGGCCGCGCGGATGGAGGGTTTCAGGTAGTTGCCGTGCACGCCGGTGAAATAGTTCGAGTAGACGATATCGGCAGCGACACCTTCGACGATCGCCTGTTTGTAGGCATCGGAGGCGCGGGCCTCCTCCGTCGCGATGAAGGGGGTGCCGATATAGGCCATGTCGGCGCCCATGGCCTGGGCGGCGAGGATAGCGCCGCCGGTCGCAATCGAGCCGGCGAGCAGCAGCGGGCCGTCAAACCATTGACGGATTTCCTGCACCAGTGCGAAGGGGGAGAGCGTGCCCGCATGTCCGCCCGCACCTGCCGCGACGGCAATCAGTCCGTCTGCGCCCTTGCGGATCGCCGAATTGGCATGGCGGTTGTTGATGATGTCGTGCAGCACGATGCCGCCATAGGAATGCACCGCCGCATTCACTTCCGGCACGGCGCCGAGCGAGGAAATGACGACAGGCACTTTATATTTCACGCAGAGCATCAGATCGTGCTCCAGCCGCTTGTTCGACATATGGACGATCTGGTTGACTGCGAAGGGCGCTGCCGGCCGTTCGGGATGCCTGGCATTGTGGTTGGCAAGATCTTCGGTGATCATCGCCAGCCATTCGTCGAGCTGGCTTTCCGGCCGCGCGTTGAGTGCGGGAAAGGCGCCGATCACGCCCGCCTTGCATTGCGCCAGTGTCAGTGCCGGATGGGAAATGATGAAGAGCGGGGAGCCGATGACCGGCAGTCTCAGGTTGTCCTTGAGGATCGGGGGCAGGGCCATGCTTCCACCATTTTTGACGTTTACGAAAACGTCAATTGATTATCAGAGCTGGCGCCCGAGGAAAAGAGTACGGCGGGAGCTAGCTTTCTTTTCCGTAATCCTGTCCACTTTCGGAATATCTAATGCATGTCGCGCAAAACTGTGCGGCGGTTTGCGACAACGACATGCTGAAAACAGGGCTTCGAAGCGCTGCGCGGCGTCCTTATCCCCCGCCGATGCGCTCGCAAAAGGCTGCAAGGCTTGCGGTTTGCCGCACTTGACGCTACCGAATTTTGACAGGCATTCAATCTTTTGAGGTCGATGCCGGCACGAAACGTGAAGGGCCTGATGTGAGCGGACTAGAAACGGCTATCAGAACTGCGCTCGATAATTCCGACCGCAATAGCGCGGAAGTTCGTGCACGCATCTATCAGTCCGCTCGCCAGGCGCTGGAAGCCGGCCTGCGCAAGCAGGATATCACCGATGCCGACGTCGTGGCCCATCACCGCCACCGTCTCGAAACGACGATCCACACCATCGAGAGCGAAGAGCGCACCCGCCTTCACCCGCGCCAGGGGCCTCCGGAAGTTCCGGTCCCGCCCGTTGTAGAGATGCCTGAGCCCCCGCGTCACGTGGAAGAGCCCGCCTATCGTGTGGAAGAGGCGCCCTATCATGTCGAAGAGCCCCCTTATCATGCGGAAGAAGATGACAGCCTGGCCGTTACAGGTGAAACACGCGGCCACGATGCCGCCGGGCATGTGGACGATGCGAGCCTGGATGGCGTTCACGCCAGCAGCGCCGATCAGCTGGGAGCGGCACCGGGCGGAGAGACGCGTGGAGAGATGCGCGCAACGTCGGGCAAGCGCGGCGGCATGGATTTCCGCCCCGAGCGGGCCGCTGTCCGCCGCAGGCCACGCAAGTTCTTCTCGCGCCTGCTTGTCTGGTGCGTGCTGCTCGCCTTCATCGGCATGGGTGGCTGGTGGGCCTATACATCAGGCCTTCTCCTGACGGCGGCCCAGCGCGACACCAGCGTCGCCAACCCGCCCGCCAGCACGCAGCCCGAGGATTTCGATGGTGAGGATAGTGCCGATAACAGCACCCCGCACGTCGATGAACCGCTCACGATCGATCCGCAGAACGGCTTCTCGGCAGACTGGATCGAGGTCTTCAAGCCTGCCGACAAGATCGAGAGCGGCCCGCGCGCCCGCGTGGAAAATGTCACCGAAACCGAAGGCCCGGCCGTCCGCCTGACCTCCCAGAGCGGCAATACGGATGGCAATGTCTCCATCAACGTTCCCGCCAATGTCCTGCAGCAGCTCGCCGGCAAGTCCTCGACCATCGCGCTGACCCTGCAGTCCACCACGGACGAGCCGACCCAGATCACCGTCGAGTGCGAGTTCCAGTCGCTCGGCAATTGCGCCCGCCATCGTTTCAACGTCACGCGTGAAAAATCGGACGCGCTGCTGCAGGTCCGCTTCGACCGCTCGCTGGCGCCGAATTCTGCGGGCCGGCTGATGATCAACAGCGATGTGGACGGCAAGGCTCGCGGCATCAATCTCTTTGCCGTGCGGATACTGCCCGGCCAGTAAGCGGCCCGGTTTGCCAGAGCGTCCTTTGTGCGTCCATTCGGACGCACAAAGGACGCTCTGCCTCTTTTAATCTACGCATCAGGCTTTCCGAAAATCGATTTCGATTTTCAGGCCGATGCTGCAGGGACGTCTATTTCAGGAAGCCGGGACCCGCGCCGATGATCTTGTCGTCGAGTGAGCCGATCGCGTCCTTGTCCTTGCCGTCATAATCCATGGTCTTCAGCATGTGGCGGATGAGGTTGAGCCTCGCCCGGTGCTTGTCATTGGCGTGGATCACGGTCCAGGGCGCAAATTCCGTGTGGGTCTCCTTCAGCATCCGGTCGCGCTTCTCGCTATAGTCGCCCCATTTGGTCAATGCGGCTATATCCATCGAGGAAAGCTTCCAGACGGCGAGCGGGTCGTGCCGCCGGTCGTGGAACCGCTTGATCTGCATCTCGCGGCCGATATCCAGATAGAATTTGAAGAAGAATATGCCTTCGTGGGCGATGACCTTCTCGACCTGCGGCGCCTGGTTCAGGAAATCCTCGTATTGTTTCGGCGTGCAGAAGCCCATGACCGGCTCCACGCCGGCGCGGTTGTACCAGGAGCGATCGAAGAGCACGAATTCGCCCGATGTCGGAAACTGCGCGATATAGCGCTGGAAGTACCATTGGCCCTGTTCCCGGTCGGTTGGCTTGGCAAGCGCCACGACGCGGGCAAGGCGCGGGTTCATGTGGGCCGAGGACGCCTGGATCGCGCCGCCCTTGCCGGCCGCGTCGCGCCCTTCGAAGAGCGCCATCACCCGCTTGCCCGTCGCCTGCAGCCAGAACTGCACCTTCACGAGCTCGATCTGCAGCTTCTCCAGCTCTTCGACGTATTCGTCGTCCTTCAGCTTCTTCTTGTAGGGATAATCGCCGGATTCCAGCGCATGCTCATCCACCCAGTCGGGCAGCACGGGATCGTCGATATCGAAGGCGCGCTTCTTGCCCCTGATCTCCAGCTCCACGACCCTGCTTTCGACGTCTTCGGCCATCGTCTTCTCCTGCGCTTGCTGATTTCGTTTTTCAGCAGGCGAACATATTTATCATTGAAAATCAAATCCGCTGCGTCAGCAAAGCGCAATTCGGTGTCGCGCGCTGCGGCTTTTCGCGCAAGTTTCAGAAACGGAAAACTTCTGTCATGAAATGCGGCTATCAGGCAGAGTTTGAATATAAAGAGAAACGAATCGATGCCGTGAGGGGCGCCTTGGAAGAAGAAATGCCGTGGACGAGAAGCCTGTTGGCGCGCATCCGGCGCGAGCGCCCGGTTTTGCTGGCGACGCTGCTGAGCGCGCTGGTGGCGCTTGCCGCCGGCATGAACAAATGGATCGTGCTCTGCCTGCTTCTGGTGATGATCTTCGCCTCGCTTTTCAACGAGGCGCCGGTCATCAAACCCGATGTCGTCGAGCCGGCCGAACCCGAGCCCGAAGTGCTTCCGAGTCGCCTGCCGGAGGTCTCCGCCACACTGGCCGGCCTCGATATCCCTGTCATGGTGCTCTCGGAAGATGCCTCGGTGCTGTTTCAGAACCGCGCGGCCGAAAAGGCCTTCGGCGAGGTGGCGCTCGGCTCTCACATATCGGCGCGGCTGCGTTCGCCTGGCGTCTTGGATATGGTGCGCGAAACCATCGCCACCAACGCCCCGAACCAGATCGAGCATTCCGAGCGGCTGCCTTCGGAGCGCGTCTATATCGTTCGCAGCGCGCCTGTCGAATTCAAGGACGACGACGGCCGCAACGAACGTTATTACATCCTCTCCTTCCGCGATATTTCCGAATTACGCCGCATCGATCGCATGCGCACGGATTTCGTCGCCAATGCCAGCCATGAGCTGCGCACGCCGCTTGCCTCGCTGCGCGGCTTCATCGAGACGATTCAGGGCCCGGCCAAGAACGATCCGAAGGCACAGGCACGTTTCCTCGGCATCATGTTCGACCAGACGACGCGCATGAGCAGGCTCGTCGACGATCTCCTGTCTCTGTCCAGGCTTGAGCTCAAGTCGCACATCGCCCCCGACGAGAAGGTGGATCTCGTGCCGCTTCTCGGCCATGTCAGGGATTCGCTCGTGCCGCTTGCCACGGATGTCGGCGTCTCGATCAATCTGCACCTGCCGGAGGGCAAGGTTGAGGTCCTGGGAGACCGCGACGAACTCGTTCAGGTCTTCGAAAACCTGATGGAAAATGCCTGCAAATACGGCCAGGAAGGCGAGACTGTCGATGTCTGGCTGAAGAACGGGTCCGGCCAGCCGGTGGAGGTCAGCGTCGTCGACAGAGGCCCCGGCATCCCGGCCGAACATGTGCCGCGCCTGACGGAGCGTTTCTATCGCGTCAGCATCGAAGACAGCCGCTCGAAGAAGGGCACGGGCCTCGGGCTTGCCATTGTCAAACATATTCTGACGCGCCATCGTGCACGGCTGATCGTTAAATCGGAGGTGGGCAAGGGAACGGAGTTTACCGTGCGTTTCTGACTCCATATGTCGCACACAATTTATCGACGCCATATTTCTGCATTTAAAATCAATGGATTATTCTGTCATAAATGTTTCATCGATCTGACATAAAAGGACGGTGCTTAAGGCGCTAAGAGAGTCCTGCCGATGAAAAAAGGCAATGCGAGGGCCTCTTTGAGGCCGCACTCACACAAGCCCAAATGCCGGGAGATTCAAATGAACACCTTTAAACTTACTGTTGCCGCGCTTGCTGCAACCGCCGCTTTCGCTGGCGTTGCCGTTGCTCGCGACCAGATTCAGGTTGCTGGTTCGTCCACCGTCCTGCCTTACGCAAAGATCGTCGCCGAGTCTTTCGGCGAAACCTTCACCAACTTCAAGACGCCGGTCGTCGAATCCGGCGGCACGGGCGCTGGTCTGAAGGAATTCTGCAAGGGCGTCGGTGAAGACACGATCGACGTTGCCAATGCATCGCGTCCGATCAACAAGAACGAAGCGGAAGCCTGCAAGGCTGCCGGCGTATCGGACATCCAGGAAGTCAAGATCGGTTATGACGGCATCGTCTTCGCAACCGACGCTTCCAACCCGGACGTTGCCTACGTTCCGCAGGACATCTACAAGGCCCTCGCTGCCCAGGTTGTTGTTGACGGCAAGCTCGTCGCCAACCCCTACAAGAAGTGGTCGGAAGTCAACCCGAAGCTTCCGGCTGTTGATATCGCTGCCTACATTCCTGGCGAAAAGCACGGCACCCGCGAAGTCTTCGAACTGAACGTTCTCGCTGCCGGCTGCAAGGCTGCTGGCGCTCAGGAAGTCATCGCCAAGGAAATCACCGAGAAGGCTGCCCAGGCCAAGGCCTGCGTCGCAGTTCGCAAGGACGGCGTTGCAGTCGATATCGACGGCGACTATCCGGAAACGCTGGCACGCATCGCTGCCAACAAGACCGGCGTTGGCGTATTCGGCCTCTCCTTCTACGAAAACAATGCCGACAAGCTCAAGGTTGCTTCCATGAGCGGCATCGTTCCGTCCACGGAAACGATCGCTAACGGCACGTACCCGGTTTCCCGCCCGCTGTTCTTCTACGTCAAGAAGGCACATCTGGGCGCCGTTCCCGGCCTGAAGGAATATGTCAACTTCTTCGTATCCGACCAGATGATCGGCCCTGACAGCCCGCTCGTCGAATACGGTCTCGTTGCTGCTCCCGATGCAGAGCGCGATGCGATCCGCAAGGACGTAGAGGCTGGCAAGACCATGTAATGACTTTGCCGGCGCGCCACTCGGGGGTGTTGCGCCGGCATCGCCTGTCCGCCCGGCCCGCAAGGGCCGTGCGGAATGAACTTCTTCTCCATGATATTGAAGCCGATGGCATGCTCCTGGAGCTGCCGGGCTCTTTGGGGGCTGTGGGCCTGGGGACGTAACGAATGAGCACATCCATCATACTCTTGTGCCTGGTGATTATCGGCGCCGTTGCCTATGTGGCCGCGCGCAGCCGCGCCACGGCTCTATCAGGCGGCAGGTCGTCCGCCATGCACTCGCGGTCGGCCTATCATGGCTCCTATGCCGCGATCTGGGCTGTTCTGCCTTCCCTGATCGTTCTGTTCGTCTGGCTTGCCGTAAGCCCGGGCATCGTCTCTTCCTCCGTTCGCGGTGGTTTTCCCGATGATGTGAAGGCGCAGCCGGCCGTCCAGCAGGATCTCGCCTACAGCATGATCGCCACGGTCGCCCGCGGCATGAACATGCTGACTTCGGATGAGGTCTCCTCCCTCTCCGGCAATCCTGCCGGTCTGCAGGCAAGGCTCAATGAAAAGGGCGTTCCGCTCGCTGGCGAGCCGCAGCCCTACATGATCGACGCCGCAAAGACCCTGAACGCCGAAAGCATGACGAGCCGTATCATTATGACGGCGATCGTGTTGCTTATCTCCGTCGCAGGCGCCTTCTACGCCCTTCGCGCCGTTGCTCCGCGCTTCCGCGCTCGCAATCGCGTTGAACGGGTCATGCTCTGGTCGCTTCTCGTCGCGTCCTCCATCGCCATTCTGACGACGATCGGCATCGTATTCTCGATGCTGTCGGAAGCGGCCCGCTTCTTTGCCGTCGTTCCCTTCGCCGACTTCTTCTTCGGAACGGTCTGGGATCCGCGCTTTGCCGGTGCCGGCAGCTCCTCCTTCGGCCAGTTCGGCCTTATCCCGCTGCTGCTCGGCACGCTCTATATCGGCCTCGTCGCCATGCTCGTCGCCGTGCCGGTCGGTCTCTTTGCCGCCATCTACATGGCCGAATACGCCTCTTCGCGGGTACGTTCGATTGCCAAGCCGCTTCTCGAAGTGCTGGCCGGCATCCCGACCATCGTCTACGGCTTCTTCGCCCTCGTCACGGTCGGTCCGTTCCTGCGCGATTTCTCTGCGCAGGTCAGCGGTCTGCTCTCCGGCAGCTATACCAATTTCATCCAGGCACAGAGCGTCATCACCGCGGGCATCGTCATGGGCATCATGCTGATCCCTTACGTTTCCTCGCTGTCGGATGACATCATCACCGCCGTGCCGCGCTCGCTGCGCGACGGCTCCCTCGGCCTCGGTGCCACGCGCTCCGAAACCATCAAGAAGGTGGTCCTGCCGGCCGCCCTTCCGGGCATCGTCGGCGCATTGCTGATGACGGCGTCCCGCGCTATCGGCGAAACCATGATCGTGGTTCTCGCGGCCGGTGTCGCCGCCCGTATCCAGATCAACCCCTTCGAGCCGATGACGACCGTGACCGTCAAGATCGTCAACCAGCTGACGGGTGACCTTGAGTTCACTTCGCCGCAGACGCTGGTTGCCTTCGCGCTTGGCATCACGCTGTTCTTCATCACGCTTTGCCTCAATATCTACGCGCTCTATATCGTGCGCAAATACCGGGAGCAGTACGAATGACGAATATTGTTTCCCCCGTCGCCGGCGTCACGGTCTCCAAGGCGCCTGCGCGCCGCGACATCGGCATCAAGCGCCGTTACGCTGCTGAGCGCCGCTTCCAGGCCTATGGTATCGCCGCGATCTCCTTCGGCCTGATCTTCCTGTTTATCCTGCTGTGGACCGTCATCAGCAACGGCTATACCGCGTTCCAGCAGACGGCGATCACGCTGCCGATCGAGTTTACCGAAAAGACCATCGATCCGGATAACAAGCGTGCGACCGATCCTTCGGTTCTCATCGCCGCCAGCTACCCGGTTCTCCTGCGTGACGCGATCGTCAAGCAGCTCGGCATCAACGCGTCGAGCCGTCCCGACGTGCGCGATGCATCCAACATGTTGTCCAAGGGTGCGCCGATCCAGTTGCGCGACATGGTCGTTGCCGACCCCTCGATCATCGGCAAGACCGTCAATGTCACGATCCTGGCTGATGCCAATGTCGACAGCGCCAACAAGGGCCAGATCGACCTCTCGGTCGATGAGAAGAACCGTAAGGTGAACGACAAGCAGGTCGGCTGGATGAACCAGCTGAAGGCAAGCGGTTCGCTTCACAAGGTCTTCAACACCGGCCTCTTCGTCAACGGCAATTCCAGCCGTCCGGAAGCTGCAGGTCTCGGCGTCGCCCTCATCGGCTCGCTCTACCTGATGCTGATCGTCCTCGTGCTTGCGCTGCCGATCGGTGTCGCCGCCTCGATCTATCTCGAGGAATTCGCACCGAAGAACAGGCTGACGGACCTGATCGAGGTCAATATCAACAACCTCGCTGCCGTGCCGTCCATCGTCTACGGTCTGCTCGGCCTGTCGGTCTTCATCAACTTCGCCGGCCTGCCGCGTTCGGCACCGCTGGTCGGTGGTCTGGTGCTGACCCTGATGACGCTGCCGACGATCATCATCGCCACCCGCGCAGCACTGCGCGCCGTGCCGCCGTCGATCCGCTCGGCCGCCCTCGGCCTCGGTGCTTCCAAGATGCAGATGGTGTTCCACCATGTGCTGCCGCTTGCCATGCCCGGCATCCTGACCGGCACGATCATCGGCCTTGCCCACGCACTCGGCGAAACCGCGCCGCTGCTGCTGATCGGCATGGTCGCCTTCGTCGCCCAGGCGCCGTCCAGCCCGCTCGATCCTTCCACGGCACTTCCGGTTCAGGTCTACATGTGGGCCAATGAAGCCGAGCGCGCCTTCGTGGAAAGAACCTCGGGTGCCATCATCGTCCTGCTCCTGTTCCTGATCGTCATGAACCTCGGAGCTATCCTCTTGCGTCGTCGCTTTGAGCGCCGCTGGTAAACGGAGTAAAGATCATGAACATGTTGACGGAAGCCGCAGTCGAGAAGGCGCTGGACCAGAAAATGAGCAACGTCCCGTATAAGATGATCGGTCAGGATGTCTCCGTTTATTACGGCGAGAAGCGTGCGCTTTTCGATGTCAATCTGAACGTCCGCGAAAACACCGTGACCGCCCTGATCGGCCCCTCGGGCTGCGGCAAGTCCACCTTCCTGCGATCGCTGAACCGCATGAACGACACGATCGACGGCTGCCGCGTCACCGGCAAGATCACGCTCGATAGCGACGACATCTACGATCCCGACATCGACGTCGTCGAACTTCGCGCCCGCGTCGGCATGGTCTTCCAGAAGCCGAACCCGTTCCCGAAGACGATCTATGAAAACGTTTCTTACGGCCCGCGCATCCATGGCCTTGCCAAGTCCAAGGCCGACCTCGACCAGATCGTCGAGACCAGCCTGCAGCGCGCCGGCCTCTGGAACGAGGTCAAGGACCGCGTGCATGAATCCGGCACCGGCCTTTCCGGCGGTCAGCAGCAGCGTCTGTGCATCGCACGCGCCGTTGCCGTCAGCCCGGAAGTCATCCTGATGGACGAGCCCTGCTCGGCGCTCGACCCGATCGCAACTGCCAAGGTCGAAGAGCTGATCCACGAGCTGCGTGAAAACTACACGATCGTCATCGTGACGCATTCCATGCAGCAGGCCGCTCGCGTATCGCAGCGCACGGCCATGTTCCACCTCGGCAACCTGGTCGAGGAGAACGATACCGACAAGATGTTCACCAACCCGGACGATCCGCGTACCCAGGACTACATCATGGGTCGCTTCGGCTGATTTTGGCGATGTGAAGCCTTCCCGATTTCGAGGACAAAGCCCCATGGCATCAACACATATTTTCTCTGCTTACGATGACGATCTGAAATTCCTGTCCCGGCGCATTTCCGAGATGGGTGGCCTTGCCGAACAGATGGGCGGCGACGCTGTCCGCGCGCTCGTCAACGGCGATACCGCGCTTGCTCAGAAGGTCATTTCCGACGATGTGATCCTCGATCACGCCGAGCGCGAGATCAACGACAAGGCGATCGTCACGATCGCCCGTCGCCAGCCGATGGCCTCCGACCTTCGCGAGATCATGGGTTCGATCCGCATCGCCGCCGACCTCGAGCGCGTCGGCGATCTCGGCAAGAACACGGCAAAGCGCGTCATCGCGGTGCAGAGCACCGGCGTTCCGCGCAAGCTCGCCCGCGGCCTCGAGCATCTCTCCGAACTGGCGCTCGTCCAGCTCAAGGAAGTGCTCGACGTCTACACCAATCGTTCAGCTGACAAGGCGAATGCGATCCGCGAACGCGACGACGAGATCGACGCGATGTACACTTCGCTGTTCCGCGAACTCCTGACCTACATGATGGAAGATCCGCGCAACATCACGAGCTGCACGCATCTTCTCTTCTGCGCCAAGAACATCGAGCGCATCGGCGACCATGCAACCAACATCGCCGAGACGATCTACTACATGGCAACCGGCGCCCAGCCGGAGGGCGAACGTCCGAAGGACGACAGCTCCAATACCGTTGGTGCGGTGACGGAGTAATCCGGACCTGCCGATTGCGTGCGCGCCCCGCGCTGGGGCGCGCAAGGGTCGCAGCCAATTCCGAGTTCCTGCATGGTCCCTTGCTTAAATCACCCCCGGTTTAAGGATCATGCATTAGGAGACTGACACGCATGATCCCAAGAGTTGCAGTTGTTGAAGATGAAGAGGCACTCAGCGTGCTTCTCCGCTACAATCTCGAGGCTGAAGGTTTCGAGGTGGATACGATCCTCCGTGGCGACGAGGCCGAAATCCGGCTTCAGGAGCGCACCCCGGACCTGCTCATCCTTGACTGGATGCTGCCGGGCGTTTCCGGCATCGAGCTCTGCCGCCGGCTGCGCATGCGGCCGGAAACCGAGCGTCTGCCGATCATCATGCTGACGGCACGCGGCGAAGAGAGCGAGCGCGTTCGCGGTCTCTCGACCGGCGCGGATGACTATGTCGTCAAGCCCTTCTCCACGCCGGAACTCGTTGCCCGCGTCAAGGCGATGCTGCGACGCGCCCGTCCGGAGGTTCTCTCCACCGTTTTGAAATGTGGTGATATCGAGCTCGATCGCGAAACCCATCGCGTCCATCGCAAGAGCCGCGAAGTCCGCCTCGGCCCGACCGAATTCCGCCTCTTGGAATTCCTGATGTCGTCGCCGGGCAGGGTCTTCTCCCGCTCGCAGCTTCTCGATGGCGTCTGGGGTCACGATATCTACGTGGATGAACGCACCGTCGACGTCCATGTCGGCCGCCTGCGCAAGGCGCTGAATTTCTCCAACATGCAGGATGTCATCCGCACCGTCCGCGGCGCGGGATATTCCATGGAAGCCTGATCCGAGTGATCGGAGGTCACGAACGGGTCGCTCGGGTTTTCCCGGGCGGCCCGTTTGTTTGTTCGGGTGGGCTTTTTAAGAGTAGGCGTTGCCTTGCTGACACCTTGACCGACATGCCCCTTGCATCGCGAGGGCTCAAGCGATGACGGGGACATCTGCTATGCGCCGATTGCGAACATTCTCTGAGCCTTGAGCATCGACTGATTTGGGGCCGGAAGGGGACTGTCGGCTTGCTGGCGTTAGCCAATCGAAGCCGTCACCAAGATGAGCGTGAGCTCTGCTATGGAACTTCAGCATATCGGATGATGCTCTGATTTTGTACGTTGGCGACTAATTCATCAGAACGAGACAAAAATCGGCGGAGCAAAGGTGAGGAATTTGAATCGTTGTATCCTAAGGTGAGATCAATTGTCGGAGGCACACCCTCAAGTGCTCTAGCAACGACATTTGGCGTCAGCATATTTTGCGCATAAAGCGGAATAAGCGTTATTCCACCTGTAGACACGACGAGCGACATTGCTGATGGCAGGCCTTCACCTTCGTACTCTGCCTTGAGTGTGATCCCAACGTTCGACGCGTACTCCTGGATCAGGGATTGCAATACCGGAGAAATTCTAGCCGAACTGACGTAAGTTTCGCGGGCAAGATCCTGTGGCCGGATCTTTTTCTGCGACGTCAAGCGATGGTCAGCCGGCAGCACGGCGATCAGTGGCTCCTTGGCTAAAAACTTGAACGACACACCAACACTCTGCGTCTCGGGGCGAAGGAAAGCGACGTCCAGCTTGCCTCGCATCAGCGCCAGAGCAAGGTCCGGGGAAGACTGACTGGACAATATGATTTCAACCTCCGGCGCTTCCTCACGAATAATGCGCAGTGCGTGGGGTAGCCACACGACCTCTTGCCCTGCGAGAAAACCGATAGTGAACGACTGCTTTTGCGGCTGTTCTGCCCGCCGGGCCCCTTCCGCAGCCGCCTCGACTTGCAACAACGCCAGCCGCGCGTGATCAAGAAACACTTTACCGGCGGCAGTGAGCGTCACGCCGCGCGGCTGCCGTTCCAGCAGTTTTACACCGACTTCGGTTTCCAGATCGCGAATTTGCCTGCTGAGTGAGGGCTGGGAAGTGTGTAGCCGCCGCTCGGCTGCGGTCAGTAAGCTTCCCTCTTCCGCAACAGCAATAAAATAACGCAAATGCCTGAGTTCCATCGCGTCCTCGCTATGCCTTTAAGGCATAGCTCGAACGTACAAGGTATTTGTCCTTGATAAAAGGGGGATTTAATTAACGCCGCAATCTAGGGACATAGTCGAACGCCTCACCGGAAGTATTTCGCAGTGAACTGTGTCCAGTCAGAGAAGGAAAGCTAAATGTCTAAAAGCCTACCTGTCGTGACCTGCAATCATCGGCGCTGACCTACATTATGTGAGACTGACCAATTCTTGTGTCGGATCATGTGCCTAGGCCTCGAAAGTTGAGGCATGCGTGGCAATCTTGCGTCGGCTATTGCAATAGCGCGTGGATGAATGGCTTTATTTAGTGATTTATTATCTTCGAATGAATGTTTAACAGCGCAGATGGAGCGACGCGATGCCTACAATCACGACTAAAGACGGCGTAAACATCTTCTACAAAGACTGGGGCACAGGCCAGCCGATCGTTTTCAGCCACGGCTGGCCGCTGACAGCGGATGACTGGGACGCCCAGATGATGTTCTTCCTTCATCACGGCTACAGGGTGATCGCCCACGACCGGCGCGGCCACGGCCGGTCCGACCAGCCCGGCACCGGCAACGACATGGATCACTGGGTTGCCGACCTCGCGGCGCTGACCGACCATCTCAACCTGCGCGACGCGATCCATATCGGGCACTCGACAGGTGGCGGTGAGGTGGCTCGCTATGTCGCTCGCCACCAGGAGCGCGTCGCGAAGGCGGTGCTGGTCGCTTCGCTGACGCCGAACATGTACCGGAGCGCGGAAAATCCGTCCGGTCAACCGCCGGAGTGGTTCGAAGCGATCCGGGCAGGCATGCTGGGCAACCGGGCGGAGTTCTACCGTTTCGTCCCTGAGAATCCGTTCTACGGCTACAACCTCGATGGGGCCAAGCCTTCGGAGGCAATCATTGCGAACTGGTGGCGCCAGGGCATGGCCGGTGGTGCCCTGGCTCACTACGCGACTGTCGACTCTTGGCTGGAAGATTATACCGAAGACCTCAAGAAGATCACCGTGCCGGTGCTGGTGATGCATGGCGAGGCCGATCAAGTCGTCCCCTTCGCAAGTTCCGTGCCGCGTGCGGTCAACTTGCTTAAGAACGGATCGCTGAAGACCTATCCGGGCTACCCCCATGGCATGCTGACCACGCATGCGGATGTCCTCAACCCCGACCTGCTCTCGTTCATCAGGTCTTGACGACATCGACGGGACGTTCTGTCACCCGGCAGTGCCGGGTGACACCTGTTGGTGCCTGGTACGGGGAGCGTTCCCGGAGGGTGCTTCCGACAGTGGCAATTTGCTTTGCTTGGTGAGAAGCGAAAGATGCGACTTGTCGCGCTTAAATTTTTCGTTGCGGTGGCCGATTACTCCACCGGCCGAAATGGCTCGGCATCTCGGCTTCGACATCTGGAAATAAGAGCGGGGGATGTCCGTCGATTTAATGTCAGGAGCACCGCCAGCTTCCGAAGTGCTCAATATAGGCTCGTTTTTCGGCTTCCGGCCTTTAGGTAATTTCAGGTTGGCGTTGCTGTCGTCTTTGAACTTTATGGCGCTCAGCTCGATGGCAGCTTCTGGGACGCTGACGATTGTGTCTGAACGGCTGAAATGATGGCGCGAAGCTGCCCCTGAGAAAACTCTTTGGTATGTCCGCTTAGAGCCAACAGAAGGATTTAAGCACTTATTGCCCTGCCTAGTAATTCTACGGCAAGAGTTCACCGCTCCGCGTCGGCCTGTGGTCGTTGACGACGGCGCTGAGCTTGCACGTCTTGATCAGCGAGGCAATGATCGCCCCGTTCCGCCCCAGCGTCATGGCCGGCGAAACTGCGTTCTTGCGATCAAGGCGGCGCCATCGTTCGCCAGGCAGGTGGTTCAGCCTCAGGCGATAAAGCCAAAAAAATAGCCCCTCCACGCTTTCGCTAGGAGGGGCCATGGATGCTGCTTTTTGCAGGCGCTTGTCAGGCTGCCCGGACGGCTGCCCTGCGGCGCTCGCTGACCGGCTGGTAGGCGAGGCGCTGGTGATAGTTGCAATAAGGCGAGGAATCCGTGGAGTCGCAGCCGCAGAAATAGAAGTCGTCCTTCAGCGGATCGCCGACCGGCCACTTGCAGGTGCGCTCGGTCAGTTCCGTCAGGCCAAGGCGGCGGGAGATCGGCACGACCACATTCTTGGCCGGCACATATTCCATTTCCTCGACCGTTTCGATCTCGATCTCTTCCTTCAGCATCGTTGCGCCCTGCTGGCGGGTCACGGTGCGGGTGGTGGCGAGGCGAGATGCGTAGTTCGGGGCCCGCGGAGCCGACGTATTGCGCTTCGGTGCGCGCGCAGCGGTCGCCGTGCCGCCGGCCTTGGCGCGGCCGGGAAGACTGAGCCGGTGAACCTTGCCGATAACAGCGTTTCTACTCACTCCGCCAAGCTGCGCAGCGATCTGGCTGGCGCTCAGCCCTTCCGACCAAAGCTTCTTGAGCTTCTCGACACGCTCGTCTGTCCAGTTCATTGCCCTGTCTCCGCCTTTCGCGTTGGTGATGGCAGAATCCCTCACCGTTGCCCCGAAAGCCTCCGAAGCAAGAAACGCCTGATCAATTTTGGTGACTAGTTCCGCCGCATGCAGTCTAGTAATTGAACTTTAACCTAGTGTGAGCCTGACTCTGTGACAAGAGTCGCAGGAATCCGATGAATCCGAATTCGGGGTTTTCCCCAACTTGCTTCCCCGGCGAGTCATTTCTGCAACATTAGCTGTTGATAGACCTGAAAAGCCCATTAGGCGCTTGACGCATGCGCTAAATCCTCAGTTTTGTTGACATCGCACTGCGAAAAGGAAATAGTGCCTGAGAAGCCGCCGCAAGGCGGCATTTTTAATTTTTCGGGCCTGGTTTTCTTAGCCGGAGTCCATTGTTTCAGAGCCTGACCAGGAGATTGCGCCATGGCTGAAGCCTCGCCGCTTTATGATACCTATTCTCGTGCCCCGCTGCGGTTCGAGCGAGGCGAAGGCGTGTGGCTGATCACCGAAACTGGCGAGCGATATCTGGATTTCGGCGCGGGCGTTGCCGTCACATCCGTGGGGCATGGCAATCCGCAGGTTGTGGCCGCCCTCAAGGATCAGGCCGACAAGGTCTGGCATCTCTCCAATATCTATGAAGTGCCGGGGCAGGAGAAGCTTGCCAAGCGCCTGACGGATGCCACTTTCGCAGACAAGGTGTTTTTCACCAATTCCGGCGCCGAGGCTCTCGAATGCGCCATCAAGACTGCGCGCCGTTACCAGTTCTCCAAGGGGCATCCCGAGCGCTTTCACATCATCACTTTCGAAGGCGCCTTCCACGGCCGCACGCTGGCGACCATCGCCGCCGGCGGTCAGGAGAAATACCTCGAAGGTTTCGGCCCCAAGGCTCCCGGCTTCGATCAGGTGCCTTTCGGCGATATCGAGGCCGTCCGTGCGGCAATCACCGATAATACGGCCGGCATCCTCATCGAGCCGGTGCAGGGCGAGGGCGGTGTCCGCCCGGCGACCCCGGAATTCATGAAGGCGCTTCGCCAGCTTTGCGACGAGCATGGCCTGCTGCTGATCCTCGACGAGGTCCAGACCGGCGTCGGCCGTACCGGCAGGCTCTTCGCCTATGAATGGTCGGGTATAACGCCTGACATCATGGCAGTCGCCAAGGGCATCGGCGGCGGCTTTCCGCTCGGGGCCTGCCTCGCAACGGCAGAAGCTGCTTCCGGCATGAAGGCCGGCACGCACGGCTCCACCTATGGCGGCAACCCGCTGGCCATGGCTGTCGGCAGTGCGGTGCTGGATATCATCCTGGCCGATGGCTTCCTGCAGCATGTGCGCGATATCACCCTCGTCTTCCGTCAGGGCCTCGCCTCGCTCAAGGATCGTTATCCCGATGTCATCGAGGATATCAGAGGCGAAGGCCTGATGCTCGGCATCAAGGCTGCCATCCCTTCGGCGGAGCTTCTGAAGGAAATCCGCGCAGCCCACCTTCTGGCGATCCCGGCAGGCGACAATGTCATCCGTCTGCTGCCGCCGCTGGTCGTAACCGCGGAAGAGGCGCGCGAGGGGATTTCCCGCCTCGAACGCGCTGCCGAAAATATCCGTGCCGCCAAGGTCAAGAAGACCGCTTGATAGGACAATGCCCCGCCCGCTGGCGGGCGTAGCAGGTAACGAACAATGGCTTCCCCCAAACACTTCCTCGATCTCTCCGCCGTCACCACATCCGACCTCAGAACCATCATGGATGACGCCAAGCTGCGAAAGCAGGCTTTCAAGGCAGGCACGGCCGACAAGCCGCTCGCCGGCAAGATGCTGGCCATGATCTTCGAGAAGCCGTCTACCCGAACCCGCGTCTCCTTCGATGTCGGCATGCGCCAACTCGGCGGCGAGACGCTGTTCCTGTCGGGAACCGAAATGCAGCTCGGCCGCGCCGAGACGATCGGCGACACCGCCAAGGTGCTGTCGCGTTATGTCGACGCGATCATGATCCGTACAACCGACCATAACCGTATGCTGGAACTCGCCGAGCACGCCACCGTGCCTGTCATCAACGCGCTGACGGACGATACCCATCCCTGCCAGATCATGGCTGACGTCATGACCTTCGAAGAGCATCGCGGCCCGATCAAGGGCAAGACGATCGCCTGGACGGGCGACGGCAACAACGTGCTGCATTCGCTGGTGGAAGGAGCTGCCCGCTTCGGCTACCGCATGAACATGGCCGTACCCCTTGGTTCCGAGCCGAAGGATCACTATTTGAACTGGGCCCGCAATGAGGGCGCCGAAATCATGCTTTACCATGATGCTGACCGTGCGGTCGCCGGCGTCGATTGCGTGGTGACCGATACCTGGGTCTCCATGAATCAGGAACATCGGGCTCGCGGTCACAATGTCTTCCAGCCTTATCAGGTCAACGCGCAATTGATGGCGCAGGCCGGCAAAGATGCGTTGTTCATGCATTGCCTTCCCGCCCATCGCGGCGAGGAGGTGACGGATGAGGTGATCGATGGTCCGCAGTCCGTGGTCTTCGATGAGGCGGAAAACCGTCTTCATGCGCAGAAGTCGATTCTTGCTTGGTGCCTGGGCGCGATCTGAACCATAATCGGATGCCGCGAGTCCCAAGCTCGCGGCTGCGCGAGCGGCCGGCACGCTAGCCTGCTGCTCCCATAGAACAGGAGTGTAAGCCATGGCAGAAGCTGCAGCCGCTCTCGGCGAGTTCGATTTCGCCGGCGATGATCATGTCGTCCCTTTCCAGGTGGAAGGGCTTGATGTGCGCGGTCGCGCCGTCCAGCTCGGCCCGATGCTGGATTCAATCCTCGAACGCCATCATTATCCCACCCCCGTCGCCCGCCTTCTGGCTGAAGTGGTGGTGCTCACGGTGCTGCTCGGCACCTCGCTGAAGTTCGACGGCAAGTTCACCGTCCAGACCAAGAGCGACGGCCCCGTCGATCTGCTGGTCGCCGATTTCTCGACGCCGGAAAATGTCCGTGCCTATGCCCGCTTCGATCAGGCCCTGCTCGATCAGGCGATCGCATCTGGTGAAACCGAGCCGGAACAGCTTCTCGGCAAGGGCGTGCTCGCCTTCACCATCGACCAGGGCAAGTTCAGCCAGCCTTATCAGGGCATCGTCGCATTGGACGGTACCTCGCTGGAAGACATCGCCGGCGTCTATTTCCGCCAGTCGGAGCAGATCCCGACGCGGGTGCGCCTTGCTGCTGCGGAGCTCTTCGACCGTGATAACGATGGCAAGCCGCGTCACCGCTGGCGGGCAGGGGGCCTCGTTGCCCAGTTCCTGCCGGAAGCGCCGGAGCGCATGCGCCAGACCGATCTTCATGGCGGCGACGGCGACACAGGCGAACGCGGCCATCTTGAGGACGATGCCTGGGCGGAAGCCCGCTCGCTCGTCGAAACCGTGGATGCAGATGAACTCACCGATCCCCTTGTTGGCACCGAGCGCCTGCTGTTCCGCCTCTTCCATGAGCGCGGCGTGCGCGTTTACGAACCGCGTGCCGTCTTCGATCGCTGCAGCTGTTCGCGGGAAAAGATCGGCGGCGTGCTGAAGGGTTTCAGCGCCGAGGAAGTAGAGGCAAGCCAGGAAAACGGTGAGATCGCCGTGACCTGCGAGTTCTGCTCAACGACCTACCGCTTTCCGGTGCATGAGGTTGCGTCTCAGCTTACTTAGTCTTCCTGAGTATAAGAACAGGCGAGCAATAGAACTAAGCGATAGCGCAGCGCAGTGACTCGACTTTTGGTAGTCACTGTGTGCCTATTGTGTTTCATTGGTTCAGGCTATGGAAGCGGGGTGGGTGCCAATGAAGTTTTTGTGTTTGGTACTTGCGCTCTTAGCTGCAGTGCCGCGAATTAGCTTTGCCGACGACAAGACTGTTCTGTGGAAAGAAGTTGGTGGCTGGAGTGTGGCTGTCGACAAAAGTTTGGGCAACGCCTGCTTTGTCATGACTTCCTTTGAAGACGGTACAGTTTTTCGTGTCGGCTTCAATTTCATCGAAAAGGATAATCCCTTTTATATCCTGATGGCCAATGCAAATTGGAAATCATTGGAAGAAGGCAAGCAATATCCGATCGAATTCTACCTGGACCGCTCCAAATGGACTGCCGACGCAAGCGCCGTAGATCTTGACGGCACTAAGGCATTGTGGATTAATTTTAAGGATACTGGCTTGATTGGCGAGTTCGCTCGCAAGTTGAGTTTTCGTGTCGATTTTAACGGCAAGCGGATAGTTGCCCTCAGTCTAAAAAACTCCGTCAAAGCGACCGATGAGATGCTCGTCTGTCAAAAGGCTGTCAACGCTGCAGTGGCCCAACAGCCGGCACAGCCGCAATCAAAAGATCCGTTTGAGGCAAAGCCGGATGCTCAGACCGCATCGGATCCGTTTGAGCTTTAATAGAAATTGCCGATTGAAGACTTCAGCATTGCCGCACATCCGCGAGCACTCGGTTCGAAGTTACGCATCAGTTGAGCACCCTGAGCAGGCCGGGTGAATCGAGCGAGAAGGCGGGGATGTCGACATCGAACAGCTCGCCTTCGTCCGTCTCCATCTGGTAATGGCCGAACATCAGGCCGGATGGCGTATCCAGCGGACAGCCCGATGAATATTCATAGGTATCGCCAGGTTGCAGACGCGGCTGCTCGCCAACGACGCCGGGGCCGCTGACCTCGTCGATCTGCCCGTTCTGGTCGGTAATATTCCAGTAGCGGTTGACGAGACGTACAGCTATGCCGGAGTTGTTGGCGATGACGACGCGATAACCCCAGACATAGCGATCGTCGTCCGGATCGGATTGCTCCTCCAGATAGAACGGTTCGACAACCACTTCGATGTCTCGTGTGAGGGCGCGATACATGCCTTACACCTTAGTCAATATACGTTACCCGTATCTTATAACAGTCCTCATGCGTCAAGAAACGGAACAGTGAACGTGGCCCCGCCGCCCTCGGTCGGGCCGCCTTTTGTTCATTAAGCCTAACTCTCAGTGTTAATTTCAAGGCAAATGCCACGGCCACGGTGGTATTCCGCGGCCGTGCCAGGAGCGCCCTGCGTCCTTTCGGACGCACAAAGGAACGCTCTATCCCTTGAATCGACGGGTCAGGCCGAAACCGTTTCCAGTGCGCGGGCGAAATCCTCGATGAGATCGTCGGTGTCTTCGATGCCGGCCGAGAAGCGCACCGTGCCCGGCGAAATGCCGAGTTCGGCGCGGGCCTCGTCCGTCAGGTTCTTGTGCGTCGTCGTCGCCGGATGGGTGATCAGGCTCTTGGAATCGCCGAGATTGTTGGAGATCTTGACGATATCGAGCGCGTTCTGCAGCGCGAATGCCGCTTCCTTGCCACCCTTCAGCTCGAAGCAGACCAGTGTCGAGCCGCCGGTCATCTGCTTGGCGATGATATCGGCCTGCGGATGGTCCTTGCGGCCGGGATAGATGACCTTGGCGACCTTGCCCTGTTCGGCCAGGAAATCGGCGATCTTTGCCGCATTCTGCGTCTGCTGCTTGACGCGCAGCGGCAGCGTCTCGATGCCTTTCAGCAGCGTCCAGGCATTGAAGGGCGACATGGCCGGGCCGGTATGACGGAAATAGTCGTGCAGGTTCTCGTCGATCCATTCCTTGTCGGAAAGCACCACGCCGCCGAGGCAGCGGCCCTGGCCGTCGATATGCTTGGTCGCGGAATAGACGACGATATGGGCGCCGAGTTCCAGCGGCTTCTGGAAGAGCGGCGTCGCAAAGACGTTGTCGACGACGACCTTGGCGCCGATCTGGTTGGCGAGCTTGGAGACACCGGCAATATCGACCACTTCCAGCGTCGGATTGGTCGGGCTTTCCAGGAAGAACACCTTGGTCTTCGGCGTGATGGCCTTTTCCCAGTTCTCCAGGTAGCGGCCATCGACCAGCGTGCAGTCGATGCCATATTTCGGCGCCAGGGTCTCGACCACCCAGCGGCAGGAACCGAAGAGGGCGCGGGCGGCGACGATGTGGTCGCCGGCCTTCAACTGGCAGAGAATGGCGGCGGTGACGGCGGCCATGCCGGAAGCCGTAGCGCGGGCATCTTCCGCGCCTTCCAGCATGCACATGCGCTTTTCGAACATGTCATTGGTGGGGCTGCCGTAGCGCGCGTAGATGAAACCTTCGGTCTCGCCCTTGAAGCGCGCCTCGGCTGCTTCCGACGTATCGTAGACGAAACCCTGCGTGAGATAGATTGCCTCGGATGTCTCGCCATACTGGGAGCGGAGCGTTCCGCCGTGGACGAGTTGGGTTGCCGGGCGCCAGGTCTTGCTCATGCCATCACCACTTTCAAACAACAAAAAAACCGGCCGCAAAAGCAGACCGGTTTTCAACCCGGTCTTTTTAGCCACTTATTTAACGTGGCTGCAAGCCGACCGGCCAAATCACCACGGGATAAAATTGCAATACTGCCGTTCTGCGCTTGCGTCAATTCCCCGACTTTGGTTTTGTCGGCGGCAAATTATGGATGGAGCATGATGGCTCGCGAAACTGGAATTCTGGCCGACCGCGCGATTTCCGCGCTGTTTGAAACGGGGCGTCTTCAAAGCGAACGGGAGCTTGATCGTGATCAGATCCAGCCTGCGAGCCTGGATCTGCGGCTGGGCGCCAAGGCTTTCCGGGTGCGCGCCAGCTTCATGCCCGGCCCTTCTCACCTTGTCGCAGACAAGCTCGATCGGCTGAGCCTGCATGTCATTGATCTCGGCGAAGGCGCGGTGCTGGAAACCGGCTGCGTCTACATCGTACCGCTGATGGAGCGTCTCGATCTGCCAGCCGATATGTCTGCCTCTGCCAATCCCAAGAGCTCGACCGGCCGTCTCGATATCTTTACCCGCGTCATCACCGATTACGCGCAGGAATTCGACAAGATCCCATCAGGCTATTCCGGTCCGCTCTATCTCGAAATCAGCCCGCGTACTTTCCCGATCGTCGTGCGCCGCGGTTCGCGCCTGTCGCAGATCCGTTTCCGTGTGGGTCATGCTGTGCTCAGCGAACCGGAGCTCCTGAAGCTGCACGAAACGGAAACGCTGGTGGCTGCCAAGCAACCGAACGTATCCGGCGGCGGCATTGCACTGTCGATCGATCTGGCGGGCGACGAGGAGAGCCTGATCGGTTACCGCGGCAAACACCACACGGCCGTCGTCGATGTCGACAAGAAGGCCCAGCACGATATCTTCGATTTCTGGGAGCCGCTCTACAGCCGAGGCCGCAACGAACTGATCCTCGATCCTGATGAGTTCTACATTCTCGTCTCGCGTGAGGCCGTTCACGTCCCCCCGCATTACGCGGCGGAAATGACGCCCTTCGACCCGCTCGTCGGCGAATTCCGCGTCCATTATGCCGGCTTCTTCGATCCGGGCTTCGGCCATGCGCCGGCCGGCGGGCGCGGCAGCCGCGCGGTGCTGGAAGTGCGCAGCCACGAAGTGCCCTTCATCCTCGAAGACGGCCAGATCGTCGGCCGCCTGATTTACGAACACATGCAGGAGCAACCGGCGAGCCTCTATGGCTCAGGCCTCGGCTCCAACTACCAGGCCCAGGGCCTTAAGCTTTCGAAACATTTCCGCATCTGATCTGCGGTGATGCCGCGACTTGACAGCGGCGGCCATCTGTTGGAAGTCTCAAGTCATCAGGCGGGTGTAGCTCAATGGTAGAGCAGCAGCTTCCCAAGCTGAATACGAGGGTTCGATTCCCTTCACCCGCTCCAGCTTCCCCTTTCAATCTCTTCCGAAAATGTTGATCGGCCTGTATCGGCGATGCGCGATCGCCAACGTGCGGTCCGGACGGATGATATAGGTCTCCTCGACCTGCCGGCCGTACTGGTCGATGAAATCGTGCGGGAAGGTCGAGCCGACAGGCGACTTTGTCAGTTTCGTGCGCGGCTGGCCGTTATAGGTGATGCTGCCGGGAATGGGCTCGATGCCGGGACCCGTATATTCGACGGTCGTGCAGCCGGCGAGCGCCAGCGCGCCGATGAGGCCAAGTGCGATCAGTTTCATATTGGAAGCCTTTCTTTCCGCAGCACGGTGTCATTGTACCGCAAATTGCGAAAAGCTCACGATACAAACGGCGCACACGTCTTCAACCCTTCGAGAAGGGCGTTGCGACCATGGTCTACTGCTTTTCCGAAGTCGCTCGACTGATCTGCTCGACCGATCTGATTGCCGCTCGTGGCGCGATCTGCTAGAGCGGCAATGTCGAAAAAGGCAGGATCGGATGAGGTAAGCCCGGTCCCTTCCATCATCGGAAGCTCTGCTCCGTGTTTCACACGAGAACCCGCGACGTGGCCCGCATGCGAATGCGGGGTCCCGGCGGCATGCGGAGCGTTAAAAACGCACTCCTCCGGGATTTCATTTTCGAAGGAGACAGTCATGCGTTTGAACCATCTTGATTTCTACGTGCCCGATATCGCCGCTGCGGCCGATTTCTTCCTGCGTTATTTCAGTCTGGAATTGCGGGAGATGAACGAACGGATCGGGCGGGCGATCCTCTACGACGAGCAGGGCACAGAGATCGTTCTCAGTCGTCCGTTGCCGAAATTCGGCGGTGCCGATCAGGTCGAGCTGCAACGGCAGACCTATCATATCGGCTTTATCCTCGCTGAAAGATCGGATGTCGATCATCTCCATCTTCGCCTGGCGGCGGATGGTGCTGCCGTTTCCGGACCACCCGCTGCCATCCGCGGTGGCTGGCTGTTCTATTGCACGGCGCCCGGCAACGTGCTCGTCGAGGTCGGCTGGCGCCCACAAGCCTGAAAAGGCCTGAAACGAAAATGGGCGGCCGAAGCCGCCCATTCACATTCAAGCAGGTTTTCAGCTCAGAATTCCGTCCAGTCGGCCTCCTGGCTGCTGGAAGGGGCGGCCGCGCTATTCTTGCCGAAGGCGTTGGCGATCTTCTGGCCGAGGGCGCGGGCCGGCGAAGCCTTCGGGCGTGCCGTGCTTTCGGCAACACGCACCGGGGTTCTCGCGGCCGGTCGTGCGGCGGCGCGCGGCGCGGTCGGGATCGGCGCGCTTGCAACGAATCCGCCGGTGCCGGTCAGGCGGAACTGGCCGAGCAGGTTGTTGAGTGCCGTCGCTTCCGTTGCAAGGCCGTGGCTTGCCGCGGTGGATTCCTCGACCATCGCCGCATTCTGCTGCGTGCTCTGGTCCATGGTGTTGACGGCGGTATTGATCTCCTGCAGGCCGGTCGACTGCTCGCGGGCAGCTTCGGCGATCGCATGGACGTGCTGGTTGATTTCCTGCACCTCGTGGACGATCGCATCGAGCGCCTTGCCCGTTTCGCCGACCAGTGAGACGCCGGTCTGCACATGCGTGCCGGATGTGTTGATCAGTGCCTTGATTTCCTTGGCGGCGTTTGCAGAGCGCTGGGCGAGTTCTCGGACTTCCTGTGCGACGACCGCAAAGCCCTTGCCGGCTTCACCGGCACGCGCGGCTTCGACACCGGCGTTCAGCGCCAGCAGGTTCGTCTGGAAGGCGATATCGTCGATGACGCCGATAATATTGCCGATCTCGACGGAGGACTGCTCGATCTGATGCATGGCAGCGACCGCCTTGCGGACGATGTCGCCGGACTTCTCGGCACCAAGGCGGGTGCGGGCGACGAGCTGGCTTGCCTCTTCTGCACGCTTTGCCGCGTCCTTCACCGTTATGGTGATCTCTTCGAGGGCTGCTGCCGTTTCTTCGACGGAAGCGGCCTGCTGCTCGGTGCGCTTCGAAAGCTCGTCGGCAGACGAACGGATCTCGTTGGCGCCGGCGCCGATCGCCCGGGCATTGGAGCCGACCGTGTGCATGGTCTCGTTGAGCTTCTCGACCGAGTTGTTGAAGTCCTGGCGCAGCGCATCGAGATGCGCGACGAAGGGTTCGTTGATATTCGAGGCCAGGTCGCCGGCGGCAAGGCGGCGCAGGCCATCGCCGAGTGCTGAGACGGCGCGTTCGAGTTCGGATGCCTCGCGGGTAATCTGCGCCTCGCGATCGCGGCGCTCGTTGTCGCTGACGCTGCGGTCGGCTTCAGCGCGTGCTTCGAGGGCAATACGCTCGACCGCGTTGTCGCGGAAGATCGAGACGGCCTTCGCCATCTGGCCGACTTCGTCGCCGCGGTCGAGACCGCTGATCTCGCTGCCGGTATCGCCTGCGGCAAGCTGCGTCATGCGGTCACGCAGCTTCGCCATGGGGGTGGTGATACCGATCTGGGCGACGACGACGCTGAGACCGACGGCGCCGACGACGGCAAGGCCGATCAGCGCGAAACAGAGGTTGATACTGTCGTTGACGGAAGCCGAAAGCGCGTCGCCGCCGTCGTTGAGCATCGCCATCATCGCATCGTTGTTGGCGATCATCTTCGGCGTCAGCGCGTTGAGCTTGGCATTGATCAGGGCGACATTCGCCAGCGCGCCGGCGCTGTCCTTGGCCTTGCTCTGCTCGACGATCTTGTTCGCCAGAGCTTCGATTTCATCGATGCCGGCCTGGATTTCATCGACCGCCGCCTTGCGGCTGGGCACAAGCGCCAGCGCCTGCGTCATGCGGTCGCGTGCCTGCGGCAACTTGCTCGGTGTCGCGAGCGCTGATTGGAATGCCGGCGTATCGGGCTTCATTTCGGCCAGCAGACTGACCTGCAGCACCGAGGCGACGACCGATGCGCTGGCGCGCGCGCTCTGCATCGAGGCCAGCGCCTCATGGTCGATGAAGGCGCTGTAGGCCGCGTCCGCTCGGCGGAACTCGGAGATGACATAGATCATTCCGGCCATCGTGATCAGCCCCAGGAGCGCCACGACCGAGATGATTTTTGTGCGGATTTTCAGATGTTTCAGCATGGAAATGTCACCCGATTAGCCGGGTGTGTTGCGAACCCGGTGCTTTTGAAATCATTTGTTGTAGAACGATTCTTCGGTATTGCGCTGGCGGGGGATACCTTGAGAGGTTCGACATGCGCATCATGCGATCGGCCGGCGAGGTCGATGTCGTCGCGACAAATAAGACGGGATATTGCTTAATTCCGCGCTAACGGGCTCGGGGAGTGCCCGTAAATTCCAGAGGCGTGGTTATTATTTGTGCTTAAGCGTTCAAAAATGCAATTTTTGCGAATTTTTGTGTGGCTGGCATGGCGTCGAACTCCACGAAAGACCGTGCTTTGAAGGCCGACGCGTCGTTCTGATTCCACCGAAGCGCAGTTTGCTACCTGCCGGGCCATATTCCCCGATGGGTATGATTCTGTTACATCTCTGCCGGGCGGCAGGCGCGGCGCTTAACTTGAGGCAGGTCATATGGTGCAATCTAAACCGGCGTTTCCGGCTCCAAGAGGGATTTTTATCCTTTGCCTGTTTTCGGTTGCACTGCTTTCGGCTTTTTCCGTTTTTGCGCAGCAGGCAGGACCATCCGTGCCGCTGCTGTTCGATTCCCGTGAACGCCTGGCAAAGCCCGACCTTTCCTCGCTCGTGCGCCTGCGCTTCCTGACTTCGGTGGACTTCCCGCCCTTCAATTTCAGCGACCAGAACGGCAAGCTCTCCGGCTTCAACGTCGATCTCGCCCGCGAGATCTGCGGCGAACTGGAGATTGCCGACAAGTGCCAGATTCAGGCGCTGCCCTTTGCCGACCTGCAGAAGGCGCTCGCCGGCTCGCAGGGTGATGCCGTCATCGCCGGACTTGCCGTCACGCCCGAGCTGCGCCGCGAGTTCCTCTTCTCCCGCCCCTATCTGATGCTGCCGGCCCGCTTCGTCCGCAACACGGCCGTCTCCGTGACCGGAACGACGGCTGCCGGCCTCGCAGGCCATCCGGTCGGCGTCGTCAAGGGCACCGTGCATGAGGCCATGCTGGCGGCCTTCTTCCCCGCCATCAAGGCGCAGCCCTTCGACAACAAGGAGGCACTGCTGACAGCCTTGAAGGAACGCAAGGTCGATGCTGCCTTTGCCGATGCGCTGCAGCTTTCCTTCTGGGTCGCTTCGCCCGCTTCGGACAAGTGCTGTTCCCTGTTCGACGGACCCTACACATCAGAGCATTTCCTGGGCGAGGGCATGACGATCATGCTGCGCCAGAACGACAGCGTGCTGACGGCGGCGATCGACCACGCGCTGGCAACGCTCTCGCGCAATGGCCGCCTGGAGGAAATCTATCTGCGCTATTTCCCTTACGGGCTGTATTAGAGCAATTCCAGCAAAAGTGTGCAGCGGTTTTGCGTCCGGAATTGCGGTGAAAAAAGCAATTCCAGCAAAAACTGTGCAGCGGTTTGCCTCCGGAAATGCGTTAAAAAAGCAGAGAGGTTTACCCCTTGCGGAAGCGGGCGATCGCGCTGCGCTCGATGGCGGCACAGGTCAGCTTGTCGAGGCTGAGACGGTCGCGCAGCAGGCTGAGTAGCCGCAATTCTTCAGCTTTCACGGAAAGGTCGGCGGCGGCGACTTCGACTGCCAGCGCATAGGCCGTGTCGTAGAGCCGGGCGGGCAGCGTGTCGCGCACCGTCTCCAGAACCACATCCAGCCCTTCCGGGCCGGCCAGCAGCGAGGCGCAGTCGCGGGCGACGGAAATCAGATTGTCGTCGTCGAAATCGCGGAATACCGGCAGGAAGCCGATGAGCTGGCCGATCCTTTCCATTTCCCGATCGTTCATGGTGCTGTCGACGGCAGATGCCATGACCATCACATAGATCAGGGCGTCGTGGGCTGAAAGCGGCTTGTTCATGTCTGATTCCCTCTTCGATGAGCGGAGATTAGGAATTGGCAGTCGCCATTACAAGGGATTGGCCGGTTCAGGCCGGGGCGCTGCCGCCGGCCTGCGGCGCGGATCCTCGCCGTGGATGCCTTTCTTCGCTTGTTTTGCCTTTTGGCCGGCAGCGGCAAGCGGCGAACCCGGTTGCGCCTCAGCCCAGCCGTTTTCCACCAGCCACGTGCCGATATCCTGCTGTCCCAGCCGGCAGGCAGTCCTCGCCATATCCTGCCATGCATCGGAAGGCAGGTCGCAATCGATCGTGCGGTTGCGCAGGAAAAGCCGCAGCGCCGTCTTTGCCATCATGCCGCACGGCCATTCCTTTCCCTCCGATCCGCAGCTCTTGTCCGCGGGCGTCGCAATGACGCCGACAATCTGCAGCCTGCGTTTGCCGAAGGAGAGGACACCGGCATTCTCCACCGTCGGCCGCAACAGCTCCACGCTGTCTTTTCCCTCGGGCGTGGCCGACGGCGTCTCGGTCGCTACCGGAGCATTCTGCGCCGTTTCATCCGCTGTTGCATCTTCGGAGGGAGGCGGGGAGGTGGCCCCTGCCGGCTCTGATGCTGCAGGCTCCGTTGCCCGGGCAATCAGCGCTGCATCTTCATCCGTAAGCGTTGCAGGCGGTTTTGCCATATCGGCATTCGCATCTGGCAGTTTTGTGACCGCGCCGCTGGCATCCGTGTCAGATACCGATCCATCGCCGCCATCGAGCCGCGCTTGCCCTGCCAGCAGCAGGCCGACCACCATCGCCATCCCCGCGATACCTGTGATGAAGGCTGCAGGGCGCATGGATTATTTTCCTATTGGCTGGCCCATATGATCCGGGCGATCCATTCGACGTCGGAAAGCTCGATCGTCCGGTTGGGATGTTCGGGGTTGAGCGACAGCAGTTCGATGGAACGCGGGCTCTGGCGCAGCAGCACCTTGGCCATGACCTCGCCCTCGCGCGTCTTGACGACGACGCGGTCGTTGCGGCGCACCTGCGCACCGGGCTCCACGATCAGCACATCGCCGTCGCGATAGAGCGGCATCATGCTCTCGCCCTGCACTTCCAGCGCATAGACCCCCGCCTTCTGCGAGGGGCCTGCCGGAAATTCCACCACGTCCCAGCCCTGGCCTGCCGGAAAGCCGCCATCGTCGAAAAAGCCGCCGGCACCTGCCTGCGCAAAGCCGAGCAGGGGAATGGAGTTTCCCTGCGACGCAAAAATACCGTCCGGCAGGTTGGCGGCCGCTGCCCCCGCCGGCCGCATGAAGCCCATGAATTGCTCCATGCTCGCCCCCGTCGCCTCCAGCACCTTGGCGATGGATTCAGTCGATGGCCAGCGCAGGCGTCCGTCCGCCGAAAGTCGCTTGGATTTGTTGAAGGAGGTCGGATCGAGCCCTGCCCGCCGCGCAAGACCCGACGGCGTCAGGTCATGCCGTTCGGCAAGCCCGTCGATCGCTCCCCAGATCTGGTCGTGTGACAGCATATGCGTCCGGTCCCGCGGTCCGTCCGGCCGCTTTCTATCACCGGCAGATTAGCCGAGGCATCTCCCCGAGTAAAGTGAAAATGAGGAATAAAATCCTGTCTCGTGAGAGTGCCATGCGTCCATTCGGACGCACAAGGGACGCCCTGACTCTTTAAATCTGCGCATCAGGTTTTAGGCGACCATCGCCATGTTGATCTTGCCGAGCTGGATCACCGCCTGCGTGCGGCTGTCGACGTTGAGCTTTAAGAGGATCGCCGAGACATGCGCCTTGATCGTCGCCTCGGAAACCCCGAGTTCATAGGCGATCTGCTTGTTGAGCAGCCCTTCGCCAAGCATGGTCAGCACCCGGCTCTGTTGCGGTGTCAGCGTGTGCAGGCGATGGATGAGGTCGGCGACATCGGGATCCTGTTCCTGTCCGTCGCGATAGCTCTCCGGCGTGGCGATATCACCCGCCAGCACCGTCTGGATGCCACGGCGGATATCCTCGATACCTGAGGATTTGGAAATGAAACCGGAAGCGCCGAGCTCCAGCGCCCGGCGGATTGTCGTGGTGTCATCGGTGGCCGAGATGATGACGATCGGCAGGCTGACGAATTCGGAGCGCAGCGCCATCAGGCCGGAAAAACCGCTCACCCCTGGCATCGCAAGATCGAGCAGCATCAGGTCCGCATCCGGATGTGCCGTCGCAGCCGTCCTTGCCGCGGCAAAATCCCCGGCCTCGACGATTGCCTGCCGGCCTTCCATGCCGATCACCGCCTGCCGCAGCGCGTCGCGAAACAGCGGATGGTCGTCGGCAATGATGATGGTCTGTTCCTGCATCGAAAACTCCCTCCCAAGAGCTCGATCCCGCCAGTTCCGTCCGGCTCCCCGCACGAACATGACTCTCCACTTATACGAATATAACCGGATCAACTCCGCTGCGGAAGAGGATTGGCCTCGTCTTCGGCCCGGAATTCCCGCACTATACCCATGAAACTGCGCATCATCCGCTCCATGATGCCGATCGAGCGGTCCACTTCCGCATCTGTCGGCAGGGCGGGCCGCCCGGCTGTATTCTTCTCCAGGGCACTGACACGGTCGGAAAGCCGGTCGAGTTCATCCTCGTAGGCGGCGCGTTCATCGGCCGCCATACGGCAGACGAGCGCCCCGTCCTTTTCGGTGCAGAGCGACATCGCGCCCGTCTGCCGGTCGAGGCGCACGAAATGGTCGCCGCTGCGTTCAAGCTGGAAGCGCGTCGCATCGGGCTCCGCGGCAAAAGCCGCAAGCGGCAGAAGACCGGCGGCAAGCGTAATTGCAAATGCCTTCATCGTCTCATCCTCCGCAAAGCGTGGTACCAGCCCGTTTTTGAGTCCGCAGGCGTGGACATCGCCGCCTCTTTGAGGCAAAGCCGTCCTCACAAAGGCCAGCCACTGGGATCATCATGACCGCGACACCGACCCTTTACAAGATCGTGCCGGAGGCGCTCTGGCAGGAAGCCAGACAAACCGGCATTTTTCATGGCGCCGGCATCGATCAGAAGGATGGCTTCATCCATTTCTCGACTTCGGAGCAGGTCAAGCAGACGGCAGCCCTCTATTTTGCCGGCCAGACGGGCCTCCTGCTCGTTGCCGTCGATGGCCGTAGCTTCGGTGACAAATTGGTCTTCGAAGCCTCGCGCGGCGGTGCGCTCTTCCCGCATCTCTATGCCGATCTACCGCTCTCGGCCGTGCTCTGGGAAGCGGCCTTGTCGCTCGATGATGCCGGCCTCCACATTTTTCCGGAGCTCGCCCCGTGATCGATCCTTTCAAGCGCATTGCCCGCCGTGGCCTCTTCCTCTTCGATCCCGAAACAGCGCATGGCATGTCGATTGCGGCGCTCAAAGCTGGCGTGGTGCCCGCCTGCCGTATCGCGTCGGACCCGCGCCTGCACCAGACCGTTGCCAATATCGACTTCCCCAATCCGCTCGGCATGGCCGCGGGTTATGACAAGAATGCCGAAGTGCCGGAAGCATTGCTGAAGCTCGGCTTCGGCTTTACCGAGATCGGCACGGTCACGCCGAAGCCGCAGTCAGGCAATCCCCGCCCGCGCATCTTCCGCCTGGTGGAGGATGACGCGGTGATCAACCGCCTCGGCTTCAACAATGAAGGCCATGAAGCGGCCTTCCAGCGGCTCTCGAAGATCGGCCATACGGGCATCGTTGGCGTCAATATCGGCGCCAACAAGGATAGCGAGGATCGCATCGCCGATTATGTCGCCGGCATCCGCCGCTTCTATTCGGTCGCTCGCTATTTCACCGCCAATATTTCCTCGCCCAACACGCCGGGCCTGCGTGACCTGCAGGCGCGCGAAAGCCTCGCCGCCCTTCTGTCTTCTGTCTTGGCTGCTCGCGACGATGAGGCTGAGAAGGCCGGCCGCAAAATTCCCGTCTTCCTGAAGATCGCCCCCGATCTTACCGAGGAAGGCATGGACGACATCGCCGCCGAGGCCCTCTCGCATGCGCTGGACGGTCTGATCGTTTCCAATACGACCCTCTCCCGGGACGGGCTGAAGGATCAGCGACAGGCCAGGGAGGCTGGCGGCCTCTCCGGCGCGCCGCTGTTCGAGAAGTCGACGGCGGTGCTTGCGAGAATGCGCAAGCGCGTCGGCCCGGCCCTGCCGATCATCGGTGTCGGCGGCGTATCTTCGGCTGAAACTGCGCTGGAAAAAATCAGGGCGGGGGCGGATCTCGTGCAGCTCTATTCCTGCATGATCTATGAAGGCCCGGGCCTTCCGGGCACGATCGTGCGCGACCTGTCGAAACTGCTCGACCGTGAAAAGGCGGCTTCGATCCGGGATCTCAGGGACAGCCGTGTCGATTACTGGGCCGCGCGGAAAGTCTGAGCGGCCCGCGGCTTGACCAGCACCGCCAGGAAGAAACCACGAAGCAGCAGGAAAGCGTTCATCGCCAGCCACAGGCCGTGATTGCCGAACATCGGCACGAAGATGGCGAGCATGGCGAGATAGCCCGCAAAGGACATCAGCATCCGGTTGCGCATGTCCACGGACCATGTTGCGCCGATGAAGACACCGTCCATCAGGAAGGCGAGCGCACCCGTCAGTCCCGTCACCGCTGCCCAGGGCAGATAAGTCTCGGCCGCCGCCTGCACCTCCGGGGAACTGGTCAGCACGGAAATGAGATAAGGACCGGCAAAATAGAAAAAGCCGGAAATGATCGCCGCCAGTCCGAAGGACCAGAAGATCGTGAGCTTCAGTCCGCGGTCGAAGGCCGGTCGGTATTGCGCGCCGATCGCCCGGCCGGTGATCTGCTCGGCAGCATTGGCGAGACCGTCGAGATAATAGCCCGACAGCAGGAAGAAGTTCATCAGCACCGCATTGGCTGCCAATGTAATAGCGCCGAAGCTCGTGCCGATGCGGGTCATGATCGCGAAGGAGCCGATCAGCACGAAAGTGCGGATCAGGATGTCGCGGTTCAGCGCAAAAAGCTCGGCCAGCCTGTTTCTCGAAAAGATTTCCGTCCGGCCTGGCCGGTCCGCCCCATTGAAACCGCGTAGCACGATGAAAAGACCGGCAAGCGCGCCCGCCGTTTCACCCGCCATCGTGCCCCAGGCGACGCCCGAAACGCCCCAGTCGAGCGATAGGCCGAGGTAGATGGAAAGCAGGATGTTGATGCCGTTGATCAGCGCCTGCAGCAGAAGCCCGGTTCGGCCCTGTCCGCGGCCGAGCACGAAGCCGAGGAGTGCGTAGTTGGCAAGGGTTGCCGGCGCGGCGAGAATGCGGATGGAGAAATAGGTGCTGGTCGCCTCCGCGATCCTACCTTCTGCCCCCATCAGCTTCAGCCCGACAACAATCAGCAGCGGTGACAGGACGAGAAGCGCAAGACCACAGCCCAGCGCCGAGACGATCGCCCGCCAGAAAACCGCTTGCTGCTCATGCGCGTCGCGCCGCCCGAGCGCCTGCGCAGTCAGTCCCGTCGTGGAAGCGCGCAGGAAATTGAAGCTTCCCATGATGAGGTCGAACAGCATGGCGCCAATCGCAAGGCCTGCCAGCGCTTCCGGGTCGCCCATATGGCCGACGACGGCTGTATTGGTGATGCCAAGCAGCGGCGTGGTCATGAAGCCGAGCGTCATCGGAATAGCGATCGCCAGCACCAGCCGGTGCGTCACGTCGAATGCCAATGTGTTTCTGCTTCTGCCGGTATCCATATCCGCCTCGTGGGGAGAGAGGCGGAATCGCCTCAGTTGGAAAGCACCATGGCCCAATAGGGCAGGTTCCTGGAAGACGCATTATGTGCAACGGCGACGCCGATACCACTATAGCGCCCCAGCATATTTTCCAGATGGTGGGGAGAATTGATCCAGGCGGTGACGACCGCATCGACGCTCTGCTGGCCCGAAGCGATGTTTTCGGCGGCCGGCAGGTTGACGCCGCTTGCCTTCACGCGGGCGCCGAAACTGTCGGTCATGCCCATCAGATGCTTCATCTTGCCCGCACTTGCCATGCGCTTGGCCTGGAAGATCGCGGCCGTGCTCGCATGCGGATCGACGCTGAGCGGCGGCAGGCCGTTCCTGGCCCGAAGCTGGTTGACGAGCGGCAGCGCCGAGGCGGTCTCGTCGGAGGCATTGGAGGGCGTGCTTGCAAGCTTGGGTGTCGTCGTGCAGCCGGCGATGCCGGCTGCCAGTGCGAGGCCGGAAAGCTGCAGCAGGCTGCGGCGCGAAAGGATGATTGAGCTCATGTTATTTGCGATAGCTGAAAAGACGGATGATGATGAAGATCGGGATGACGATGGTGGCGCCGAGAAGCAGATAGTCGCCGACGCGGCCAAGCGCAGAGAAGCCCTGTCGCCATAGATGGATCACGAAATCACGGAAGTTGTAGATGAGTTCCCAGGGTGTCAGCCCGAAGATGGCCATGACGAAGCCGACGATCAGCGACACCACCAGAAGCTTGATGATCGTGCGGCCAATGGAATCGCCGAGGAACCTGTTCACCTGATCGGACATGCGCCATCTCCTGTTTGTCTTGAGATACGGTTGCGGCGATTCGCCTGCAAGCCTTTTCCTCTAAGACAGCACCGCCTCTGAAATAGGACTTGAGTTTTTTTGTGGCCGCCGCCAAATGCCGCCAGCCAAAGGGTCCGATCATGCAGCCAAGCCAGCTTTCCTCCGGCGACGTCATCGCCGATCGCCGCGCCGACTATGCGAAGATGCTCGACGAGGGCGGCGAACCGGACGCGGCGGCCGAGCTGATGGAGCAGGCGCTGGAACTGGTACCGTCCTGGGCTGCCGGCTGGTATCGTCTAGCCACCTACAGCGAAAAGGCGGGCAGGGCGGATGCTGCCGTCGCAGCCTATCGCCGGACGCTGGATCTCGACCCAGAGGATATCTTTGGCGCAAGCTTGAAACTCGCTTTGCTCGGCGATGCCGATACACCGGCGCAGCCGCCGAGCCGCTATGTCGAGCGCCTCTTCGATGACTATGCCGATCGTTTCGAAACCTCCCTGGTGGAGAAGCTCGATTATTCCGTGCCGCAGAAGCTTGCCGCTTTGGTTGCCTCGACCGGTCGGCAGTATCAGCTTGCTGTCGACCTCGGCTGCGGCACGGGCCTGCTCGGCCCCGAAATCCGCGCTGATGTCACCCATCTCGAAGGCTTCGATCTCTCGCAAAACATGCTGGCGAAGGCTGCCGAAAAGCACGTCTACGACCATCTCGCCCAGGCCGATCTGTCGCTGGAGCCCGAAGCATCAGGTCTTTTTGCTGACGGTGGGCGGCACCGCGCCGACCTCGTAACCGCCGCCGATGTGCTGATGTATCTCGGCAATCTGGAAAGCGTCTTCGCGATCCTCGATGAGCTCTTGGCTCCCGGCGCCGACTTCGCCTTTTCCGTCGAGGATGGCGGCGAGGCAAACGGTTTTCATCTGGCGCCGTCGCTGCGCTATGCGCATGCGCAAGCTTATGTCGAAGCGCTTGCCTCGGCCCATCGGCTCGAAATCCTCGAGACGGTCAAAACCGTCATTCGCAAAGATGGCGGCAAGCCGGTTTCCGGCATTCTGTTCCTTACGCGCAAGACCGCCTGAGCGCATATTTCTTGCGATTTTGAAATAGGTCAGCATTGCTTACGTATTTCGCTTGCGCGCAACTTCAGAAGGCCTGATAACTCGGGCTATTCAGTGAGAAAGCGACGCGCTCCCCGGGGCGCAGCACGCGCCGCATCCATCCAGACATTTCCTCTTCCTCCGGCCAGCCCGGAGCAGCCGCTATCGGAGATCGCGACATGAGCCAGCTCATCAGTGCCCTTGGGTTCTGGAACACCACGGCGACGCGCCACACGCCGGTGGAGGATGTGCAGGGCGTCTTCTCCGGCAGCCTCGTCTCCGCGCTCGGACTTTACGTCCTCGCCAGCGCCGGTCTTCTCACCGGCAGCACCGCCGGCATTGCCTTCCTGCTGCATTATGCCTTCGGCGTGAACTTCGGCTTCGCTTTCTTCCTGCTCAACCTGCCGTTCTTTTACCTCTCTTGGAAGCGTCTCGGCATGGCTTTCACGATCAAGACCTTCATCGCGATCGGCCTCACCTCCGCATTGACCAGTCTGCAGCCGAAGGTCATGGAAATCGCCACCATTCACCCAGCCTGGGCAGCACTTCTCGGCGGCCTGCTGCTGGGTTTCGGCCTTCTTGCGCTCTATCGCCATCGCGCCAGCCTCGGCGGCGTCGGCATTCTCGGCATCTATATGCAGGAGCGTTTCGGTATCCGCGCCGGCCTTGTGCAACTGGCCATCGATATGTGCGTGCTGGCCGCCGCCTTCTTCGTCACCACGCCGCCGGTCGTCTTCTATTCCGTGCTCGGCGCCGTCGTCCTCAACCTGTTCGTGGCAATCAATCACCGGGCCGATCGCTACATCGCTCTCTAGTGTTTTCCTGTCGACCCGCAAAGACTCAACCTTACAAATCGGTAAGCCATTATAAACAAAACGTAACTTGCCTGTGATCGGCCCCGGCGCGACACTTCCTCTCGCGCCGGATGTGATGAGGTGAGCTATGTCAGAGTTGGAAAAGCTTGTCAGACGCCGCATGCAGGAAGAATACGCCAAAGGCTCTTCCGCAGAGCATATCGCCAAGGTCGTTCGCGACATATTCAACAGCATCGATCTCTCGGGCAGATTGCCTGAAGCCGTTGCCGTGAGGTCCGATACGCGCCACAGACGATGAAATATTCAACCGACCCGATCTCTCGGGTCGGTCACCGGGACAAAGCCCCTTATCAGCAAAAAAGTATCAGGCTGCCTTCTGTGACGCATCGATCGGATGCTGGCTGCGGAAGCCGACGGCCAGCCGGTTCCAGATATTGATCGCGCCGATCGCCACCGTGATCTTGGTCATTTCCTCTTCGGAAAAATGCGCCTTCAGTGCCTCGTAGTCGGCATCCGGTGCGCCGGTCTCGGCAATCTTCGTGACCGCATCGACCCAGCCGAGCAGGGCGCGCTCGCGTGCGTCGTAAACCGGCGATTCGCGCCATACGCACATCAAGTTGATCCACTGCTCGGAAAGTCCGTCGTGACGTGCTTCCTTCACATGCATGTCGACGCAGTAGGCACAGCCGTTGATCTGCGAGGCGCGAAGCTTGATCAGGTGGATGAATCGACGCTCCAGGCCGGAGGTCTGGACGTACTGTTCCAGGGCGACAACGGCCTTGTAGGCATCGGGAGCGGCCTTGCCGAAGTTGAAACGTGTTTGCATGGGTATTCTCCTTGGGTTGGGTTGGGTTTGTGGCTCAGCGAGCCGTCTTTCTCTCGTGGATTTCCATGAAGGCGCAGCCTCTGGCGGCGATGCCGCCGTCATCGTCTGCGGAAAGTTCGGTCAGGATGTCGGCGATGCTGGTGTTCGCAAGTTCCGCGCGATAGGCGCGCTCGGCCCTGAGCATTGCCGCCGTAACCTGGCAGGGCTTGGTGAAATAGCGCTGCGGCAGCGGGTTCGGCCCGCGCTGACGGATCTCCGAACAGCGGAAGGCCGGCGCCGGACCTTCAACCGCAAGCACGATATCGAGCAGCGATATGTCCTCTGCCGCCTTCGCCAGCCGGTAACCACCTTTCGGCCCTGGAACCGTCACCAGAATGCCGGCCCCCGAAAGCGCCTGCAGATGCTTCAGCAGATAGCTCGTCGACACGCCGTGGAATTCGGCGAGGGCCGCGGCCGATAGCACGCTGCCTTCTGCAAGCCCTGATAGTACCGCCGCACAATGAATGCTTTGTTCGACACCGTCACCAAGCTTCACAGCTGATCTCCTCTAATCGTAGATATTATTTATCCATGATTATGCCGAGGAGTCAACACCGCTTTTATTCGCCCGCATTTGAACTACATTTGCCCCGTGGATCAGATCGATGCCGAAACCAGCCTTGCCTTGCCCGCACCCTTTCTCCGCTGGTTTGCGGAAAAGGGCTGGCGCCCGCGAGCCCACCAGCTCGAGCTCCTTGCTCGCGCCGAGGCCGGCGAGAGCACGCTGCTGATTGCCCCGACCGGCGCCGGCAAGACATTGGCCGGCTTTCTGCCGTCGCTGACCGACCTCACGCGACGTGGCAAGATCCCGCCGGGCTCGGCATTCGCCGGCATTCACACACTCTATGTTTCGCCGCTGAAGGCGCTCGCCGTCGATATTGAGCGCAACCTCATGAAGCCCGTCACCGAGATGGGGCTGCCGATTTCGGTCGAGAACCGCACCGGCGATACCCCGGCCGCAAAGCGCCAGCGCCAGAAGCTCGATCCACCTGATATCCTGCTGACGACGCCGGAACAGGTCGCCCTGTTGTTGGCAAACCGCGAGGCCGAGCGCTTTTTCAAGGACTTGAAATACGTCATTTTCGACGAGTTGCATTCGTTGGTCACGTCCAAGCGCGGCCATATGCTCTCGCTCGGCCTCGCCCGCTTGCGCAGGCTTGCACCTGATCTGCAGACCATTGGCCTTTCAGCCACCGTTGCCGAGCCGATGGATTTGCAGAAATGGCTGGTGGCGCAGCAGGAGGACAGTGAAAACCACGCCGGCGTCGTGCTTGTCGAAGGCGGCGCCAAGCCAAATATCTCCATCCTCGATACCGAAGAGCGCATCCCCTGGGCCGGCCATTCCGCCAAATACGCGATCCCCGATGTCTATCGGCAACTGATCGACCACCAGACGACGCTGCTCTTCGTCAACACCCGCTCGCAGGCTGAAATGCTCTTTCAGGAGCTCTGGACGGTCAACGAAGAAAACCTGCCGATCGCCCTTCATCACGGCTCACTCGATGTCGCCCAGCGCCGCAAGGTCGAGGCGGCCATGGCCGCCAATCGGCTGCGCGCCGTCGTTGCTACTTCAACGCTCGACCTCGGCATCGACTGGGGCGATGTTGATCTCGTCATCCATGTCGGTGCGCCGAAAGGTGCCTCCCGTCTTGCCCAGCGCATCGGTCGTGCCAACCACCGCATGGACGAGCCGTCGAAGGCCATCCTCGTTCCCGCCAACCGTTTCGAAGTCATGGAATGCCAGGCCGCACTCGATGCGAATTATATCGGTGCGCAGGATACGCCCCCGGTCGGCCGTGGCGGGCTCGATGTGCTCGCCCAGCACGTGCTCGGCATGGCCTGCGCCGAACCTTTCGATATGCTGGAGCTTTATGACGAGATCACCAGCGCCTCGCCCTATGCCGATCTTCCGTGGGAAACCTTCGAGCGCGTCGTCGATTTCGTCGCGACCGGCGGTTATGCCCTGCGCACATATGAACGCTATGCCCGCATCCGCAAGACGAAGGAAGGTCGCTGGCGCGTCTCCAACCCGCAGGTCGCGCAGCAATATCGCCTGAACCTCGGCACTATCGTCGAGGCCCCGATGCTGAATATCCGCATGGCCAAACGCGGCGAAGGCGGCAAGCTCGGTCGCCCTGGTGCCGTGCTTGGCAAGGTCGAGGAATATTTCCTCGAACAGCTCGCGCCGGGCGACACCTTCATCTTCTCCGGCAAGGTCCTGCGTTTTGAGGGTATCAGGGAGAGCGAGGCGCTGGTCAGTCCGGCCTATTCCTTCGATCCGAAAATCCCGTCCTATAACGGCGGCAAGTTTCCGCTCTCGACCTATCTCGCCGATCAGGTCCGCTCGATGCTGGATGATCCGGACCGCTGGCATCGCCTGCCGGATCAGGTGCGCGACTGGCTCTCCCTGCAGGAGGAAAAGTCCATGCTGCCGAAGCATGACGAGCTGCTGATTGAGACCTTTCCGCGCGGCAGCCGCGGTTACATGGTCATCTATCCGTTCGAGGGGCGGCTCGCCCACCAGACGCTCGGCATGCTTCTCACCCGCAGGCTGGATCGGGCAGGCGCAAAACCTCTCGGTTTCGTCGCCACGGATTATTCCCTCGGCATCTGGGGGCTGGAGGATCTCGGCCTGATGGTAGCCAATGGCCGCCTCAGCCTTCCCGATCTCTTCGATGAGGACATGCTGGGCGACGATCTGGAATCCTGGTTGAATGAATCCTTCCTATTGAAGCGCACCTTCCGTAATTGCGCCGTGATTGCCGGATTGATCGAGCGGCGCCATCCGGGCAAGGAAAAGACCGGCCGGCAGATCACCGTCTCGGCCGACCTGATCTACGATGTGCTGAGAACCCACGAGCCCGACCACATCCTGCTGCAGGCAACGCGTGAGGACGCGGGATCAGGACTTTTGGATATTTCCCGCCTTGGCGATATGCTGAAGCGAATCAGGGGCCATATCACCCATCGGGCGCTGGACCATATTTCGCCGCTCGCGGTGCCGGTCATGCTGGAAATCGGCAGGGAATCGGTGCCGGGCCAGGCTCATGACGCACTGCTTGCCGAAGCTGCCGACGATTTGATCGCCGAGGCGATGGCGTAAGAACTGGAATGACTGACGTGATGAACCGCCTTGCGCTCGCGCGCGACATGATCGGGCTTGCCGCAATACCGGGCGTCGAAACCGCCGTTCACGGCGTTGCCGCCGTCTGCGATCCCCTGGGCGCGCTCTATCTGCCCGACGCCGGCATTCTCGTCGTCTCCGACCTGCATCTGGAAAAAGGCGCGGCCTTTGCCCGCCGCGGCATGATGCTGCCGCCCTATGATACGCTGGCGACACTCACCGTGCTCGCCGCCGTCATCTCCCGCTACGATCCGAAGCTCGTCATTTCGCTCGGCGACAATTTCCACGACCGTGTCGGCTCCGAGCATCTGCCGGATGCCTTCCGCACGCTGATCGTCGAAATGGCCCGCGGCCGCGAATGGATCTGGATCAATGGCAACCACGATCCCGATGGCACGATCAACCTGCCGGGTACCTGCTCCGACGAGCTTTATTATGCCGGCCTGACCTTCCGCCATGAGCCGCGCGACGGCCTGCAGCAAGGCGAGATCGCCGGCCATCTGCACCCGGCGGCCACGGTCCGCCGCCGTGAAAAATCCGTTCGCCGTCCCTGCTTCGCCACCGATGGCGCCCGTCTGTTGATGCCCGCCTTCGGCGTCATGAGCGGTGGGCTGGATCTCGGCCACAAGGCAATGACGGGCCTTTTCGACAAGGCTTCGCTGATTGCCCATCTGCTCGGCCGCGACCGGATCTACTCGGTCCGCTACGGCAATTTGCGCGGCTGACACGCACTCCCTTCTCGCTGGAGAAGGGAAGGGGCTCAATTACATTCCTGCAACTGCTGCTGATAGCTCCCCGCCATCTTTGCGAATTTCCCTGCCGTCTGCTGCAGCTGTCCATTGTTGCGCCAGTCGCCGCGCTTGTAGCCGGTCGGGCCGGAATAATAGGCGAGGTAGAGATTGTAGGCGTCGTTCGCAGGAATGCCAGTCGCCTGGCTGTTGCTGTAGTGGTACCAGCCGATGAAATCGATCGCGTCGGCGAAGTTGGTACGCGTCGCGGCCCAGTTGCCGGTGGCGGACTGATAGTGGTCCCAGGTCCCGTTCAGCGCCTGCGAATAGCCGTAGGCCGTCGAAGGCCGTGTCCAGGGAATGAAGCCGAAGAGTTTCGTGCGCGGCGGCCGCGCATAGGGCTGGAAGCCGGACTCGACATACATGGTCGCCATCAGGATCGGCACCGGCACGCCGTATTTCTTCTCTGCACGCTCCGCAGCACCCTGCCAGCTGGTGAAGAGGCCATCCTTCTGGTCGAAGACGGCGCAGATATTTCTCGTCTGGCGGGGTGCGGTCGCGCAACCAGCAAGCAAGGCCAGCCCAACAGCCGCAAGCACGGTACGAGTACGCATGATACAAACCTCTCGTTTCCGAGAGATTACTAACTCGTAAACGTTAAAGAGCGGTTTTTACGCGAATACGAGATGTTCCGGTGGCCTTTTTGCAGGCCAGGGATTGGTCCCGTTCCGCAGCCAGAGAAGTGTGTCGAGCCAGAAACCGGCGGCGTGGCGCGCGTGAAAAAGATCGAAATGCCCGATCCTCGGAAATCCGAGCTCATCGGGCGTCAGCAGCACTTCCTCCACCTTGGCGTTGCGATAATGGGAAAGACCGCGGCGAATGGCTTGGACAGTCGCAATCTCGTCGTCCGAGGCAGTGACGCTGAGGATGGGTGCATGAAAATTCTCAAAGGTCCGCGCCGCGCCGGCCTCTTCTGTCGCTGGTGAATGACGTTCGATCCATGTCCGCTGGAGCGCCCAGTCGAGTGCCACACCCTTCGGCAGATCCTCCAGCCAGCCGAAGCGCCGTCCCGGAAAATAGCCGAACAGCAGGGTCGCTGCGGGCATGGCTACGTGCCATTTCAGGAACAGCCGCCATCGATGCGTTCGAGCATAGTCCCGCCAGTGGCCATATTGTGCGCCGACCGCCAGCATGCGCGTGATGCGGTCTGCATGGGCAGAAATACCCGGCAGGAAACCGCCGATGCTGTGTCCTACAACGAGAAGCTCGCGGCCGGACCGCATAGCTTCCATGAAAAGCAGCGCCGCGTCGAAGTCCTGCTCGCCCCAGTCCCGCCAGCGATAGCGGCAGCCACGCAAGCGTTCCGGGCGCGAGAGGCCGATGCCGCGATAGTCATAGGTCAGCACGTCGAAGCCATGCTCGGCGAGAAAACGCGCATAATAGTGGTAATAGCTTGCCGCAACGCCGGTTGCCGGATTGATGATGACGCTGCCATTGCCGCCATTGTCGGCGCCACGCCAGAAATGGCCATGAAGTTCGACGCCGTCGCGGCACCGTATCGAGACGGATTCCGCTTTTCGTGCAAGCTTGTTTTGCCTCCGCTTGCCGTCCGGCATGCATGATCTCCTGTGCGACGCTTCAGCGGGTACGATAGGCAGATACGTGCATTGATGACACTCACTAGTCGGTATACATTGGGTGAATGGCGAGATCAGGATCCGATACGCGCGAACGCATTGTCGCCGCTGCCGCAAAGCTCTTCTACAGTGAGGGGATAAGGGCAGTCAGCGTCGATGCCGTGGCCGAGAAGGCGGCTGTCACGAAGCGTACCCTCTACTATCATTTCGACAGCAAGGATGAACTGATCGCTGCCTATCTCGAGACCCGCGACCAGCCCAACCTCGCTGTCTATCGACGGTGGTTCGCGGAGACGAAGGGGGATCTGCCTGCGAAGATAAAGGGGATTTTCGAAAACCTGGCCCGCTCGGCCCGGCATCCGAAATGGAAGGGCTGCGGTTATCTGAGAACATCGGCCGAGCTTGCGAACATGCCTGGCCATCCCGCCATCAAGGTCGGTGCCGCACATAAGAAAAATGTCGAGGAATGGCTGGCTTCTCTCTTCGAGGAGCAACATTCGTCCGAGCCGTCAAAACTCGCTCGCCAGATCGTTTTGCTGCTCGACGGTTCTTTTGCCGCGGTGCTCCTGCATCGCGACCCCACCTATATGGAAACTGCAGGGGAGGCGGCTGCTGCCCTGGTGGCTGCAGCCAGCGCGGGCAAATGATCAGGCTGCCCTGACCGGTTCGTAGCGCAGGATCACCGCGCCGCTTTTCGTCACCGAGGAGTCGAGCAGTTTCAACGGCTGCTGGGCTTCAGCGGGCTTGAAGTGCGGGTTGCCGCCGCCGAGGATGACGGGAACGAGGCAGATCCGGATTTCATCCACCAGCCCCGCCTTCAACAGGGTATCGGCAAGCTCGGCGCTGCCGAAGATGAAGATCGTTTTGCCGCCCATATCCTTCAGCCGCTTCAGTTCAGGCACGGGATCGCTGACGACGCGCGTATTGTTCCAGTCCGCCTTCTCCATGGTCCGCGAAACGGCGATCTTGGCGATGTCGTTCATGTAAGCCTTGATTTTGTCTTCGCTCTCCGCGCTCGGCCAGTAGGCGGCCATGCCCTCATAGGTCTTGCGGCCGAAGACCAGCAGATCGCCTTCCTCGCCGAACTGCTCGGCATATTTTTCAAGCTCCGGTCCCCATGCCAGATTGTGGAAGTCGATATCCCAGGGCTTCGATCCTTCGAAATAGCCATCCAGCGTCATCAGGTTCCAGACGATAAGCTTTCTCATTTCATCCTCCATCGACTGTGCTAGTTTAAAAACCAGTTGCTTAAGACAACTGGTTTTAGCCTGACCGATAGTGAATTGCAAGCGGTCTCGGGCGGGAGATGCAGGGGTGTGCAGCTTTGGCAGCACAAGGCATCGGGAAAAGCTCCCGTCGTTCGGTCGATCACGCGCCCGGATATTTGATTGAAGTCTGGCTGAAAGTGGTCGCGAGAGGGCGGAATGCGCCCGATCAGTCCTTGCGGAAGATCAGGCTGGCGCCCCATCCCGTCAGCACTGCCAGCAGCACCGAAAGGCAGCCGTAGAGGATGGGCTGCTCATGGGCAGCATCGGTGATGGTCTGCTCGATACCCGTCTTGATGACGCGCAGCGGCTGCGATTTCTGCGTCACGAACTTCCCGCTCTTGAACAGGTAGGCACGCACTGTGTGCACGCCGTTTGGAATATTCGCCGGCAGCCGCAGGCTTGCCTTGAAGAGATTGGAGGAGACGAAGCGCACGCCGCTCGGATCGCGCTCGTACAGTCCGCCCCCCTGCTGCAAGCGACGAAAGGCGGTGCGGAATTCGTTGAGACTGTTGAAGTTGCCGGCAAAATCGATCGGCCGCAGCGGAATATGGTCGATACCGATACCCTCGCCGGTCAGGTCGAGTGGCGTCGTTATGTCGTCGATGGAACGCGAGCTCGACATCGAATAGGAATGCGGCACATCGGCGAAGGTCATGGACGAAGCATTGATCCAGATACCGAAGACCCGCTCTTTCCTGCGCACCGTGGCGTCTTCACGCGGACCTTCCAGAACCACGATAACGTCATACTGGCCGATGGCGAGCAGCAGGTCGTCGGTATTCGTCACCGCACCGAAAATCGTCAGGTCCGCGCCGCGAAAATCGGAGGTGATGGCGATTTCGCTGGTGGAGGTGCCGATTTCCAGCCCCTCCCGCTCGGACTGCGTTCCCTGCCCGGGCAGCATCTGCGCCGCCGCCAGTGATGGCGGCAAAAGTGCGAACAGCAGGGCAAGAACGCGCCAAAGCATCAGTTTCCTGCTCCCATGACCACCGAATAGATATCTTCGGGCGTCACGACCAGCGCGACGGCAAGGCGCAGGCCGACCGCGAGAACCAGGAGACCGAGTAGCGCGCGCAACTGTTCGCCGCGCAGCCGCTGGCCGACGCGCACGCCATATTGCGCGCCGATGACGCCTGCGAGCATCAGGAAGAAGGCGAGTACGATATCGACCGAATAGTTGGTCGCTGCCTGCACGATCGTCGTATAGGCGGTCACGAAGATGATCTGGAAGAGCGAAGTTCCGACGACCACATTGGTCGGGATGCGCAACAGGTAGATCATCGCCGGCACCATGATGAAGCCGCCGCCAACACCCATGACCGAGGTGAGGATGCCGATCGAAAATCCCAGCGCCACGATCGGGATGACGGACAGATAAATCTTCGATTTCTTGAACCGAACCTTGAGCGGCAGCTTGTGTACCCAGTGCTGGTGGCCGGGACGGCGCGGAGCCGGCGCCTCGTTGCGGGCGGCGCGGCGCATGGCATTGACGCTCTCCCACAGCATCAGCCCGCCGACGGTACCAAGGAAGACGACGTAAAGAAGCGAGATGAAGAGGTCGAGCTGACCGATGGCGCGCAGCAGCGAAAAGATCCAGATACCGAGTGTCGCGCCGGATAGGCCGCCGACGAGAAGCACCGAGCCGAGCTTCATATCCAGCGTGCCACGCCTGAAATGCGTGATTGCGCCCGAGATCGAGGAGGCGACCACCTGGTTGGCGCCGGTTGCGACGGCGACGACCGGCGGGATGTTGTAAAAGATCAGAAGAGGGGTGATCAGGAAGCCGCCGCCGACGCCGAACATGCCGGACAGGAAGCCGACGGCTGCCCCCATGCCGAGAATGATGAAGATGTTCACCGACAATTCTGCGATTGGCAGATAGATTGTCACAGCCGACCTCGATTATCGCCGCGCCCGCCGCGGCGGCCTGTCTCACGTTTCCGTTCGAATGGCGCATCCTACTGTGAAATCGTTGCCAGAGGCTTTCGAAGGAAAAAACGCGATCAGCCGGATGCGGGCCCCGATATGTCCCGCATAATCCGGCTTTTTTCAGGTTTTGTGACAGCCGGCTTTAAAAGCCGGAAAGCGTAATGGTTTAGTGCTTATATGGCCTTGGCGCCCGGTTTGTTACGCTCCAGAAGCGCCTTCACCGTATCGTCGTTGATCTTGCCGGTCGGTTCCTGGCCGATCGACTTCTGGAAGTTCTTGATGGCGGTCACCGTCTTGGCGCCCATCTCGCCGTCGGGTGCTCCTGCGTCGAAGCCGTTGTTGTTGAGGATCGCCTGGATGTTGCGGATCGCCTTTTTCATGTCGATGGTTGCCGTCTTCGGCGCAGCGCCGCTTGCCCATGCATCGGGGATCTCGATGCCGTTCGCCTTGTTGTCGAGCGGCTGCGGCTTCCAGAGGTCGGCCTTGGCGCGGGCGCGTTCAAGCTGGTCCGGCTTCATGGCATTGGCCACTTCATCGCGCTTCTGGGCGGCGTCCTTGTCGCCGGCCTTGGCGGCGATCGCGAACCATTTGTAAGATTCTTCCAGATCCGCCGGAACGCCGTTGCCGCGGGCACACAGGATGGCCAGATTGAACTGGCTGTCAGTGATGCCGAGATCGGCGGCCTTCTGGAACCAGGATGCTGCCGTCGAATAGTCCTGCTGGCCGAGCGCACCGGAAGCATAGAGCACGGCGAGATTGTGCATGGCGCTGGCATTGCCTTGGGCCGCGGCCTGCTCATAGAGGCCCTTGGCCTTCTGCACGTCGCGGTCGACGCTGTTGCCCTTCTCGTACATGCTGCCGAGACGGTATTGCGCCGGTGCAAAGCCCTTGTCGGCCGAAAGCTGGTACCAGCTCGCTGCCTGCTTCTGGTCGGCGGCGAGCCCGTTACGGCCTTCGGTATAACGCGCGCCGATCTCGAAGAGCGCCAGCGCATCGCCGTTGCGCGCCGCATCGGCAAGCGGCTGCGGCTGAACCGCGTCGGGAACGATGATGGATGCAGCAGCAGGAGCTGCCGGTGCCATCGCCGGGACAGTGGGCGCGTTCGGAACGAAAGCTGCAGACTCCTGCGCCGGTGCCTGGCCGAAGCCCTCGGCTCCCTCGCCATCAAGCGGCGTGGCATCGGTCAGATGATCGGGCGTTGTCGCCTGCGGCTCTGCGGGAGCGGCCGCCTCGGGGGGCGTTGTCTCCAGTACCATAGCCTGCGATTGGGCAGCCGTTTCCGGTGCCGTGGCTTCCGGGGCAACCGGTACTGGTGCCACAATATTGGCCTGCGGCGTTTCGGTAGCGCCGGTCAGTGCCGAGACTTCAGCCGGCGGCGGGGCCTTTTCGCCCGTCGTCAGCGTGCGGGCGAGCGGGAAGGCCATGATGGCAAGCAGCACGGCGCCGACTGCCAGCAGGATCGGCCGGCGGAAGCGCGCGAAGGCGCCACCCTTGCCGGCTTTCTCCGGCTTTGCGGCGCGGCGTTCGGCACGCGTCGCCGGCTTTGCGCCGCTGTCGATTTCCATGGCGGCGGCCTGCGCGGCGCGGCGCGCGGCGGCAATATAGTCTGCCCGGTCGTTCTCCGTGGCAGGCTTGCCGCGCTGGGCGTTCTGGCTGGCGCGTACGCGCTCCAGGATCCTCTTCACGTCGGGTGCACCGGAGCCCGGTTCCAGCAGCTCGTTTGCCGCTTCGGCCGGCACCACATCGATGGGATCGATGGACGGCGCAGGATCGATGACGGTGCGCTCTGTGGTTTTTATTTCCGTCTTGCGGACAGGTATCAGCTTGCGGCCGAGGCTTGCAAGCAGACTGCCCTTGGCGGGCACGGCCAACTTTTCCGACTGGCTGGTGGCTTCGATGGCGATCGCACTCGTGCTGTCGGCCAATGCCGGTTCCGGCGTGCGGCTTGGCGCCTCTTCAGCAATATCAGCCGTACGCAGCACCGGCGAGGCCTTGGGCGCCTGCATCACCGCAGCCTTGGCTGGCTCCCTGCCTGCATCGACCAACGCATAAGGATCGACGTCGAAATCTACATCGTCAGCCTGCATCCTGGCAGGGCGTACCCTGTCTTCCATGCTGTCCAGTCGGTCGGCGATGTGCACCAGCGTCTCGTGCAGGGCCTGGAAAGTCTTGTGGGTACGCTCTTCACCGTTGCGGCTCAAATCTTCCAGATGCCGCAGGTCTTCGGCCAGCGCGACAAGCGCCGACATATCGGCGGCCGCGGGTGCGGTTCCCTGTACCCCGCCGTTACGGGAATAGGCATCGACCACAGCTTCCGCCGCCTGCCGTGCGGCCTCGATGATATATTCGTCGTTGGTCGCGATATAGTCTTCGATCGCGCCCATGCGGCGGTCCAGATCGACCGATGCCTCGGCGTTTTCTCGCGGCGTGCTCAGCAGCTCGGAGAGATTGGCGATCTGATCTTCGAGGTTCTTCAAGGCGCGCGCATCGGTCGGCGCGGCCGCCGTGCTTTCCTCCAGCCGTGCGGCGATGTCGCTGAGCCGCCCTTCGAGACGGCGGAAGGCGCTGTCGTCGATTTCCACCGCCGGGGCAGGGCGGATTTCCATCTCGTCGATACGGCGTGCGAGATAGTCGAGCCGCTTTGCAAGCGCGTCATTGACCGAGCCGTTTTCCAGCGCATCGATCTTGCGGGAGATATCGGAGAGCGCGCCGGTCAGGTCCTGTTGCGGCGCAGTCTTGTGCGTGCGTTCGAGCAGGTAGGAAAGCTGCTCCAGCCGCTCGTCGAGCCGAGAGGTCGCTTCGGTATTGGCAAGGTCTTCCACCCGCGCCGTCAGCGCCTCCAGGCGGCCCGCCATCTCGTCGGCGGGGTTGGGGCGGCTCATGGCGGCCCGGCCCATCAGCTCGATCTGTTCGCCGAGTGCGGAGAGGCGGCTTTCCAGCCGCTGCATCAGCGCCGGGTCGGTACCGGCCGCCACGCGCCCGCCGGCGGCAATCGCGCGGCTGATCTCGTCGAGCCGCGTATCCATGGCCGCGAATTGCTCGGACATGATCCGGTCGTGCGGCTGGATCATGTTGCCGAACTGCTCGACGGCCGACGCAATCGTGATGAGCTTGTCTTCGAGTGCGCGCACGGCCGGGCTTTCGCCCATGTCGCCGAGATGCCGCTTGATATCATCGAGCCGGTAGGCGAGCGAAACCAGCTCTTCCTGGAGCCCGGCCGTATCGAGATCGGCCAAGCGGCCTTCCACATTGTCCCAGCGCTGCTCTATGTGGCGCAGCGAATCCTCGCGCGCCAGCCCGTCCATCAGCGAGCGCAGCTCTTCGAATTCGGTGCGCAGGCCGGTGGCTTCCGGCCCGGTCGAGCGGGTGGTGAGCTGCGCAATGCTCTGCGACAGGCGGCCCATGTCGGCGCGGATGTCGTCGGCGAAATACTGGCCCTGAGCACTGGTCTTGATCTCGCGCAGCTCGCTGCGCAGCGAATTCATTTCGCGTGTCACGCCTTCGGAAATATCGCGCTTCAGGTCTTGCCGCAGGTTGACGAGCGCTTGGGCGATTTCCGTCATCGTGTCGTCGGATGCGCGGTAAACAGGGGTTGCCGGCTGCGGCGCCGAAGCACGCTGCGGGGCAGGGGCCGGTTCCCGGAGATAGGCTGGCGCCGCTTCGCGCGTATAGGCCCGCTCGCGGTTCTCTCTGGTAGCGTCGAGCGCACGCTGGCGCTGGCGGATTTCCGCAAGCGGATCGGCCGGGCGCGGTGCGGGGGAATTGGGATAAAGATCGCGTTCGGGCGTCGGGCTGCGCGGCCGCTGTTCGCGCCCGCTGCCCATCAGTCCCTCGATCCGCGCTTCCAAACCCTCGATAGTGCGGTTCAACGCATCGAGCGAGGTCCTGTCGGAATGCCGGGAAGAATGTGATCGCGATCCGTTCATGTTCTTGCTCGCTTCGATTGCCCGGTCAGGGCCCGATCATTGCCTTTCCCGAAGCGCACCAGGGCACGCGCCGGAGAGCACCATCCATGAGGAAATAGTTAATTAGACTTTCCTCAAGCTGGACAGATTGTTAGCGGCACTCCTGAAACGCGAGACAAAGAAAAGGAATGCAGATCGCCAATGCTCACCGCGCACCTTTTACGAAACGTGGTAAAGAACTCGTTAACCCGGATGAGAATTTTTTAACTTTTGCCGGTTTCGGGCCAATTCGGAGCCCGGAAATCTTCAGATCGGCCGCTTATACTGCAGCTCGATCTTCACCCCTTCAGGTCCGTAGATGAAGACCTGTCCGAGGTCGGTATCGGGAATATCGAGATATTCGTAGCGATAGCCGCTCGCCTTGATGCGGGCGAGCGCCGGTTCGAATTCGAAAAGACTGAAAGCCACATGGTTGAATATGCCGGGCGGAAAATCAGCTGCGCGTGAAGTAAGGCTCAGATGGATGACCGGCTTGTCATCCAGATAGAGCCAGTGGCCGCGTGTAGGGAAGGGCGGCCGGTAGCCTTCCTTCACACCGAGAATGCTTTCGAAGAAGCCAATCATGACAGGCGCATCGCGCGTTTCGATTGTCACATGGTCCAGGCGCAGCATCATCCCCTCCCAAGCTGTCGAAGCCGTCCCAATCTTATCGGTTTCCGCACCTTCAGGAAAGCAGTTATGCCGCGCGACGCCGCCGGATCAGAAGCTCTCCGTCCAGGGCCGCAGTTCCACCTCTTGCGACCAGGCGCTGCGGTGCTGCAGCAGAACGTCGATATAGGACTGCGCGATCGCATCGGGCGAAAGCATACCGTCAGGCCTGTCTTCCCGATCGGGTCGGGCCTCGGATCGCACGCCGCCGTCGATAATGAAATGCGCCACATGGATACCAAGAGGCCCGAGTTCGCGGGCAGCACTTTGCGCCAGTCCGCGCAGCGCGAATTTTCCCATGGCAAAGGGCGCCGATTGCGCAAATCCCTTGATGCTGGCCGTTGCCCCTGTCAGCAGGATCGCGCCGCGCTTCTGCGGGATCATGCGTTTCGCCGCCTGCTGGGTGACGAGGAAGCCGCCGAAGGCGCTGGTGGCGATCGCCTTTTCCACCTCTTCGGGATCGAGTTCGGCGATCGGCCCGCGTACCCTGCCGCTGGCATTATAGACCACGACGTCAGGTGCGCCGATTTCCGCATCCACGCGCTCGAATAGTGCCGAAATGGCAGCTGGCTGCGAAGCGTCCGTGGCAAAAGCCTTGGCGCCTGTTTCGTCGAGCAGCGGCCCGAGCTTGCCGATATTGCGAGCGGCAAGACTGACCTTCACGCCGCGCTCTGAAAGCTTGCGGGCGAGCGAACCGCTGATGCCGGAACCGGCGCCGACGATCAGCGCGCTACGATAGGGAAATTCGGCCATGATCTTCTCCTTCGGATGAACCTTCCGGAGAGGTAGGCAGTCGCGCGCCTCCAAAAAACAGCCGGCCGGAAATATTTCACTTTTCTGGAGCGTCGATCGAAAGCCCGCAGATGCGCGAGAGATAGGCGAGCGGCAGCCCCGTTTCCTTGGCCCAGCGGTTGAATGTCTGCTGGATCAGTTGCTGGTCCTTCTTGCCGGTTCCGGATGCCGAAAGCGGAATGCCCGCGTCCCGCAGGCAGGCGAGCACATCTGATGTCATGATGAACCCGTCGCGGCCGATGCCGCGCAGGAAATATTGCCCGGTGGCTCCGCCCAGCCGGTTGCCGCGCTTGCTGAGCATGTCAAGCAGGCCGATATGGTCCTCGCGTGGCCAGTCCGCAAAGAAGGCGCCGGCGCTTTCTGTCTCTTTCGCCAGTTCGCGCACGAAGGCTGCATTGGCGCGCACCGACATGATCTTCGCGCCGTTCTTGACGATACGGTTGTCGCTCGTCAGATCATGCCAGTATTCGTCGGGAGCGATGTTGAGGGCAGCGGGATCGAAGCCGTCGAAAGCCTCTTCGAAGCCCGGCCATTTATTGTCGATGACCTTGTGCACGAAGCCGCTGTAGAAGATGCGACGCGTCATCTGCGAAAGAATGCGGTCATCAGGCAAAGCGCGTAACGCATCCCGATCCGGCATCGCCGGCAGAAGCGCCTTCAGCGCATCGGCGCCGCCTTTTCGCTGCTCGGCACGCTGGCGGATGATATCGAAATCGCTCAAGGCTTCGCTCCCGAATGGACCTTACTGGCGCAAGCCTATTCCGGGAGCTGCCTTATCTTCAAGCCATGCGATGGACGCTCAGGCCTCTACGGTTTCGCGAACCTCATCCAGCAGGAAGTGCACGACCAGATAATCGGTCTTGTACTGCCGTCCGCTGTCGCTCACCTTCTCTTCGCAGCCGCCATCGGCAGGATGCCAGGGGTGATAGTGCGGATTGGTGACGATCAGCGTCACTGCCTTGCCGGCATAAGGCCCTTCTGCCGGCCGGAAACGCATTTCGGCAAGCGGCCAGATGCGTTCATAAGTTTCCATGGGGATGCGCACTCTCAGCGCCTTGCGCGGAGCCGGCGGCTCCTCATGCGCAACCAGTCTTTCGCCGTTGACCGGTTCGACCGTCACGGGCTCGATGGTCACTTCCTCCGCCGCATCGAAAATGGAATTGAACTCCGCAGGCCACGTTCTTCTCATGAAATAGCTCCTCCCAAGCTGCTTCTGCCGGTTTGGATAAATGTAGCGCGCTTAGCCGGAGAAGAAAACGGGGGCGAGAGGATTCTGTTTGAAGCGCCTGCCTTCGCCCACTTCACAAAATCGCGCACACGCAGAATTTGACGTTTACGGAAACGTCAATATTTTGTAAGAGAGTCCCAAGGCCGGAGCGATCCGGTTGCCGAATTGGAGGAATTCGAACGATGCCAATCTACAAGGCCCCGGTGAACGACACGCTCTTCGTGCTCAACGATGTGCTGGGTCTCGAGCGCTACAACAATCTCCCGGGTTTTGCCGATGCCACGCCTGATATGGTGGAGGCCATTCTGGGCGAGGCGGCGAAGGTGGCCGAGGAAGTTCTTTTTCCGCTGAACTATTCCGGTGACCAGGAAGGTTGCGCACGTCACGAAGACGCCACGGTGTCGACGCCGAAAGGCTTCAAGCAAGCCTACCAGGCCTATCGCGAAGGTGGCTGGATCGGCCTTGCCGTACCGGAGGAATTCGGCGGTCAGGGCCTGCCCTATACGCTGCATGCTGCCGTCGGCGAGTATACCTCGGCCGCCAACATGTCGCTGATGATGTATCCGGGCCTGACGCAAGGCGCCATCGCCGCCATCCTCGTCCATGGCACTGACGAGCAGAAAAGCACCTACCTGCCGAAGATGGTGGACGGCAGCTGGTCCGGTACCATGAACCTCACCGAGCCGCATTGCGGCACCGATCTCGGCATGCTGCGCACCAAGGCCGTGCCGCAGACTGATGGCAGCTACAGGATATCGGGCCAGAAGATCTTCATCTCCGCCGGCGAACATGACTTGGCCGACAACATCGTCCACTTGGTGCTGGCCCGCATCGAAGGCGCGCCTGAGGGCACCAAGGGCATCTCGCTCTTCATCGTTCCGAAACTCCTCGTCAATGAAGACGGCAGTCTCGGTGCCCGCAACGGCGTTTCCTGCGGCGCGATCGAACACAAGATGGGTATCCACGCCAACGCCACCTGCGTCATGAATTACGACGAGGCGACGGGCTTCCTGATCGGTGCGGAGAACCGCGGCCTCAACGCCATGTTCGTGATGATGAACGAGGCCCGTCTGATGGTCGGCCTGCAGGGCATTGCCATTTCCGAGATCGCCTATCAGAACGCCGCCAGCTATGCCCGCGATCGCATCCAGGGCCGCTCGCTGTCAGGCGTGAAGGCGCCGGACAAGAAGGCCGATCCGATCATCGTCCATCCGGATATCCGCCGCGCGCTGATGACCATCCGCGCCTTTAACGAGGCCGGCCGCGCCTTCCTGCTCTGGACTGCGTTGAAATCCGATATTGCCCACCGCGCCAGCGATGAGAAGGAGCGTGAGACGGCCGATGACATTCTCGGCCTTGTCACGCCGATCCTCAAGGGCGTGATGACTGACAAGGGCTTCGATCACGCCGTCATGGCCCAGCAGGTCTTCGGCGGCCACGGCTATATCGAAGAACAGGGCATGAGCCAGTATGTGCGCGATGCCCGCATCGCCATGATCTATGAAGGAGCGAACGGCATCCAGGCGCTCGATCTCGTCGGCCGCAAGCTGGCGCTGAACGGCGGCCGCGCCGCGATGGCGCTCTTCAAGGAGATCGGCGATTTCTGCGAGGAAAATCGTAGTGACGAGCAACTCGGTTTCTTCACAAAGCACCTGAAGAAGGGCTTGAACGATGTGCAGGGCGCGACCATGTGGTTCATGCAGAATGCCATGGCCAAGCCCGACAATGCCGGCGCCGGCTCGACCGATTACATGCACCTCTTCGGCCTTGTCGTTCTCGGCTATATGTGGGCGCGCATGGCCAAAGCCGCCAACGAACGTCTTGCCGCCGGCGACGCCAGGGAGGACTATCTGAAGAACAAGCTGATCACGGCGAAATTCTTCATGGAGCGCGTAATGCCGGAAACCGCATTGCGCAAGGCCCGCATCGAAACCGGCGCCGACACGATGATGGAACTGGCCGCCGACGCGTTCTGATTGCTTCCCCTTCTCCCCGGTGGGGAGAAGGTGGCCCAAAGGGCCGGATGAGGGGCCGCAGGCGCAGCTTTCTCCGGTTCCAGCCCGCCGGACGACCGAAATTCACCGGCGCGTTCGCGCCGCCAGGGAGATGAGACAATGACCGAGGTTTTCATTTACGATCACGTCCGAACACCCCGCGGCCGCGGCAAGAAGGACGGCGCGCTGCATGAAGTGCCCTCCGTACGCCTCGCGGCAAAGACGCTGGAGGCAATCCGCGACCGCAACGGGCTGGCTACGGAAACGGTCGATGACATCATCATGGGCTGCGTCGATCCGGTCATGGATGCCGGCGCCGTCATCCCCAAGGCTGCGGCGTTCGAGGCTGGTTACTCGATCAGGGCGCCCGGCATGCAGATCTCCCGCTTCTGCGCCTCCGGCCTCGATGCCGTGAATTTCGGCGCCGGCAAGATCGCGCAGGGTGCCGATGACATCGTCATCGCTGGTGGCGTGGAAAGCATGTCCCGCGTCGGCCTCGGCATGTCCGGCGGCGCCTGGTTCATGGACCCTTCGGTGAACTTCCCGGCCTATTTCATGCCGCAGGGCGTCTCGGCCGATCTCATCGCCACCAAATATGGATTTTCCCGCGACGACGTCGACGCCTATGCTGTCGAAAGCCAGAAACGTGCGGCGAACGCCTGGGAAAAGGGCTGGTTCAAGAATTCCGTGATCCCGGTCAAGGACCAGAACGGACTGACCATCCTTGCCCATGACGAGCACATGCGCCCCGGCACCGATATGCAGGCGCTCGCCTCCCTCAATCCCTCCTTCCAGATGCCCGGCGAAATGGGTGGCTTCGAAGCCGTTGCCATCCAGGCCCATCCGGAAGTCGAGCGCGTCAACTACGTCCACCACGCCGGCAATTCCTCCGGCATCGTCGACGGTGCCGCGGCTGTCCTCCTCGGCTCGAAAGCTGGCGGGCAGAGCATGGGCATGAAGCCTCGCGCCCGCATCAAGGCTTTCGCCAATATCGGCTCCGACCCGGCCCTGATGTTGACCGGTCCGGTCGACGTGACCGAAAAGCTCTTGAAGCGATCGGGCATGACGCTTGCCGATATCGACCTATTCGAACTCAACGAAGCTTTCGCCGCCGTCGTGCTGCGCTACATGCAGGCCTTCGACATCCCGCACGACCAGATCAACGTCAATGGTGGCGCCATCGCCATGGGCCATCCGCTCGGTGCAACCGGCGCCATGATCCTCGGCACCGTGCTGGACGAGCTGGAGCGCCGCGATCTCAATACCGCATTGGTCACCCTCTGCATCGGCGCCGGCATGGGCACGGCCACCGTCATCGAACGCGTCTAAGGGAGAGAGACGATGAGCTACACCAACTTCACCGTCGAGACCGATGCGGATGGTATTGCATTGGTCACCTGGGACATGCCCGGAAAGTCGATGAACGTCTTCACCGAAGAGGTGATGAGCGAGCTCGACGCTATCATCGATGCGACCGTCGCCGACAGCGCCGTCAAGGGCGTCGTCATCACCTCGGGCAAGTCCTCCTTCTCCGGCGGCGCTGATCTATCGATGATCAAGGCCATGTTCAGCTTCTATCAGCAGGAGAAGGCTGCGAACCCTGACAGTGCGGCACAGAAACTATTCGATCTCGTCGGCCGCATGACCGGCCTCTTCCGCAAGCTGGAAACCTGCGGCAAGCCCTGGGTCTCCGCCATTAACGGCACCTGCATGGGCGGCGCGCTGGAAATGTCGCTCGCCTGCCATGGCCGCGTCGCCTCCAACGCGAAAAGCGTCAAGATCGCCCTGCCGGAAGTCAAGGTCGGCATTTTCCCGGGTGCCGGCGGCACGCAGCGTATCTCGCGTCTCACCGATGCGCAGTCCGCCTTGCAGATGATGACGACTGGCCAGTCGCTGAACGCTTCACGCGCCAAGGCCATGAACCTCGTCCATCAAGTCGTCGATCCGGATCAGCTGATCCCCGCCGCAAAGCAGATGATCAAGGATGGGCTCAAGCCCGTCGCCCCTTGGGACGAAAAGGGTTTCAAGGTTCCGGGCGGCGGCATCTGGACGCCAGCCGCAGCCCAGCTCTGGCCGGCAGCACCCGCGATCCTCCGCCGCGAAACCTCAGGCAATTATCCGGGCGCGCTCGCCATCCTGAAATGCGTCTATGAAGGCCTGCAAGTTCCCTTCGATACGGCGCTGAAGATCGAGCAGCGCTATTTCACGCAGGTGCTGCAGACCACCGAGGCCTTCTCGATGATCCGCTCGCTCTTCATCTCCATGCAGGAGCTTGGCAAGGGCGCCCGCCGCCCGGCTGGCATTCCGAAGACGGAGCTGAAGAAGGTCGGCGTCGTCGGCGCGGGCTTCATGGGCGCTTCGATCGCCTATGTCACGGCCGCCGCCGGCTTCGAGGTTGTGCTTATCGACCGCGATATGGAGGCCGCCACCAAGGGTAAAGGCGTTGGCGAGAGCCTCGTCAAGGATTCCATCGGTAAGGGTCGTCTTACGCAAGAGGAGGGTGCCGCGCTTCTTTCCCGCCTCACACCATCAGCCGACTACGCCGATCTGAAGGATGCCGACCTCGTTATCGAGGCGGTCTTCGAGGATCGCGCCGTCAAGAAGGCGGTCATCGAGCAGGTGGAAGCCGTCATTCCGGAAACGACCGTCTTCGCCTCCAACACCTCCACTCTGCCGATTACGGGTCTCTCGGAAAATTCGAAGCGTCCCGAGCAGTTCATCGGCGTGCACTTCTTCTCGCCGGTAGAGAAGATGATGCTGACCGAGGTCATCCTTGGCAAAAACACCGGCGACCGGGCGCTCGCCGTGGCGTTGGACTATGTCGCGGCGATCAAGAAGACGCCGATCGTTGTCAACGATGTCAGGGGCTTCTTCGTCAACCGCTGCGTCTTCCGCTACATTCACGAAGCCTATGACATGCTGATCGAAGGCGTGCCACCGGCGATGATCGAGAACGCCGCCAAGATGGCGGGCATGCCGGTTGGCCCTCTCTCGCTGAACGACGAGGTGGCGATTGACCTGTCTCAGAAAATCCTCAAGGCGACGGTCGCTGATCTCGGCCCTGATGCCGTCGACGAACGCCATCTCGCCCTCATCAACAAGCTGGTCGATGAACTCGACCGCCGCGGCCGCAAGAACGGCAAGGGTTTCTACGAATACCCGGCAAAGCCCGCCAAGAAGTTCCTCTGGCCCGAGCTGAAAACGCTCTATCCACAGAAGCCGGCCGACGAAATCGACGTCAACACCCTGAAGCAGCGCTTCCTGGTGACGATCGCGCTCGAGGCAGCCCGTACCATGGAAGAGGGTATCGTCACCGATCCACGTGAAGCCGACGTCGGCTCGATCCTGGGCTTCGGCTTTGCGCCCTACACGGGCGGTGCGCTAAGCCATATCGACGGCATGGGCGTAAAGACCTTTGTTGATCTCGCCGAGAAGCTGGCATCTACCTATGGCGACCATTTCAAGCCGACGCCGTTGCTGAAGGACATGGCCGCCAAGGGCGAGACCTTCTACGGCCGCTTCGATCCCTATCCGGCCACTGACAAGGCTGCATAAATGGCGAGGCGGCGCGGCTCTTAAGAGCTGCTGCCGCCCTCACATCCCTTCGATCTGTGGTTATGCTTGAGCGAGCATTCCTGCTGCAGGCGCGGACAAGCAATCGAAAACACTTAGCCATTGCGCTAACTATCATGTCGTGATACTTAGCCTTATGGATTACTATTCACATCAACTCGACAGCATCTTCCTGGCGCTAGCCGATCCCACGCGCCGCGCCGTCATCGGCCGGCTGGGCACCGGACCGGCCAGTATCAGCGACCTCGCAAAGCCCTTTGACATGGCTCTGCCGTCCTTCATGAAGCACATCCGCCTGTTGGAAGAGACCGGTCTTGTCGAAACGAGGAAGCAGGGCCGCGTTCGAACCTGCACGCTGGAGAAGAAGCGTTTTGCCCTGGTCGATGGCTGGCTCTCGGCCCAGCGCGCCATCTGGGAAGCCCGCACGGACAGGTTGGAAGCTTTCGTCACCGCCACGCAATCGAAGGAGGAGAAATCCCGATGAACATCCCAATGCACGCAAATGCGAACCCCGATCTCGACCTCACTATTTCGCGCATCATCAAGGCCCCGCCGGCGGCTGTCTGGAGTGCCTGGACCACGCCTGCAAAATTCGAAAAATGGTGGATCCCCGCGCCGGCGCTCTGCCGCGTCGCCACCATGGAAGCCAAACCCGGCGGTGCCCTCGTCACCGAGATGAGCGAGGATGGCGGTCCCTTCCAGCCGCATCTCAGTGCCTGCTATCTGGATGTTCAGGATGGTCGCCGCATCGTCTTCACCAATGCGCTCCTCGGCGGCTGGCGCCCCGCGCCGACACCCTTCATGACCGCCATCATCACCTTCGCCGACCATCCCGAAGGCACCGCTTACAACGCCCTCGTCATGCATAAGGACAAGGACACCCGCAACACGCATGAGGAATTGGGCTTCCATGACGGCTGGGGCACGGTTGCCGAACAGTTGTCGAAGCTCGTGGAGGCATAGCAGGAAGAGCAGGTGACAGCCGCAGGATAGGCAAAGACGGTGCCGGCTGTGGCAAGGACGAGAAGTCCGCAAAGCCCGATACAATCGTCATACCCGATTAGTCTTCTTTCAGGTCGGCAGGCGGAGCACTCGAAGTCACCATTTCCGTGACCGGTTCACACGGCAGGCAGGGTGGAGGCGGATGCGATGCACGCTGAACGTTCTGCCCAGAGTCGCTAAACGGCGAGGCGAAAATCTTTCATCTGACCTTCGTCAAACATCTGGCTGAGCATCTGCAGGATCACATGGACCTTGTCGGATTTGACCGAATAGTAAATCGTCTGGGCATCACGCCGTGTCTTGACGAGGTCCTTGGTGCGGAGTTTCGCAAGGTGCTGGGAGAGAGCCGATTGACTGATCCCGATAATGTCGGCGAGGTCGTTGACCGCAACCTCACGCTCGGTGAGCGTTTGCAGCATCCTCAACCGATGGGCATTCGCCATGACCAGCAACAGTTCGGCTTTCTTTTCATAAATGTCGATATTCATGAGTTTCCCTTCGCAATTGATAAACGGTAATTTCACATAACTAATAAAGAATTATCTTAATATGGCAGAAAGGCGTAATTTTCCCTCTCTGCCTTCTAAACGCTTCCGGATAGGCCGCTCTTTCGAGCAGGCGCCCCTGTCGCATTCATATTTCATCGGGCATTGCGGCTCACAAATCTCTCGCATAGCGCCTATATGCGTATCCGGAATCATGCAAAGAAACGTCCCACGGCACATTTCAGTTTAAGCGATGGAATCATGAAAAAGATCGGTTTTCTCTCGTTCGGGCACTGGACGCCCTCGCCGCAATCCCAAACCCGCTCGGCCGGCGATACGTTGTTGCAGTCGATTGACCTTGCTGTCGCGGCAGAAGAGCTGGGCGCCGACGGCGCCTATTTCCGCGTTCACCACTTCGCCCGTCAGCTTGCCTCGCCATACCCGCTGCTCGCGGCTGTCGGCGCCAGGACGAGCCGTATCGAGATCGGGACAGCGGTTATCGACATGCGCTACGAGAACCCTCTCTATATGGCGGAAGATGCCGGTGCGGCCGACCTGATTTCCCGGGGACGTCTGCAGCTCGGTATCAGCCGTGGCTCGCCGGAACAGGTCATCGAAGGCTGGCGCTATTTCGGCTACAACCCGCCGGAAGGCCAGAGCGATGCCGATATGGGCCGCCGCCATGCCGAGGTTTTCCTCGAAGTGCTGCGCGGCGAAGGTTTTGCCGAGCCCAATCCGCGCCCGATGTTCCCCAATCCGCCCGGCCTGTTGCGCCTCGAGCCGCATTCCGAAGGGCTGCGCGACCGCATCTGGTGGGGTGCCGGCTCCAACGCCACGGCTGTCTGGGCCGCCAAGCTCGGCATGAATCTCCAGAGCTCGACGCTGAAGGACGATGAGACAGGCGAGGCCTTCCATATCCAGCAGGCCAACCAGATCCGCGCCTACCGCGAGGCCTGGAAAGAGGCCGGTCATCAGCGCGAACCGCGCGTTTCCGTCAGCCGCAGCATCTTCGCGCTGGTGAACGATCGCGACCGCAGCTATTTCGGCTACGGTAATGAGGGGCAGGACAAGATCGGCTTCATAGATGAAAACACCAGGGCAATCTTCGGCCGTTCCTACGCCGCCGAGCCCGATGCCCTCATCGAGGAACTGAAGAAGGACGAGGCGATTGCCGAGGCCGATACGCTGCTGCTCACCGTGCCCAACCAGCTCGGCGTGGAATACAATGCCCACGTCATCGAATCGATCCTGAAATATATCGCCCCTGCGCTCGGCTGGCGGTGATGACATTGCGCGACGGCGTCATGCCGTCGCCGTTTCTCTGGTGTTCCGCACCACCATCAGCCCGGCAATGCTGACAAGAACGATGGCCGTGGCGTAGATATCCGTCGTTGCGCCATAGCCGATCGATTTGACGAGGAAGCCGGCAAGGATCGCCGGCAGGCTGAAGGCGAGATAGCTCTGGATGTAGAAGGCAGACAGCAGTCCGGCCCGTTCTTCAGGCTTGGCAAGCGGCATGATCGTCCCGATGGAGCCGAGGAAGTTGGTGCCGAAACCGGCGCCAGTGAAAACCGTCCCGATCAGCAGCAGCGGCACGTTGGCGAGATGCACACCCGCCACGACTGTCAGAATGCCGAGCGTCTGTGCGCTCACGCCGAAGGCGAGATTGGCCTTCGGGCTGCGGCTGCGGCGCAGGAAGACGGCAATTGCGCCTGACAGCATCAGCGCAGCAACGACCGCCCCGCCCGTCAGCGGTGCACGGCTGCCTGTGGTGGAGGCGACCAGCGAAGGCACGAGCGACAGGTAAAAGCCGCCGAGCGTCCAGTTGGCAATATTGATTGGCGTGATCATCGACAGCGGCCGCTTGACCCGTTGCGGAATGGAAATGCTGGGCTTCAACGATCCGAGGAAGCCAGGCCGCGTGCCGCCCGTCTCCCGCGTCAACCACAGCGCAATGGCCTGCACCACAAAGGCGGCAAGCAGCAGGGCATAGACGAGATGCAGCGGCTCCGGCCCATACTGGATCAGCGCGCTGGTACCGATTGCTCCGATAGCCATGCCGGAGAGCGGCGCGATCGAGTTGACGATCTGCCCTTTGGTCCTGTTGATATCGACCAGGGCGGCGCCGAGCGAAGCACCGGCTATACCAGTGGCGATACCCTGGACGATGCGTGCCGCGATCAGCCATTCCGGCCCGCTGGCGATGGAAAACAGCGCCATGGCAAGGATTTCGAGGAGCAGTGCGCCGAAGATCACCGGTCGCCGCCCGAGATGATCCGAGATTGAGCCGGCAATCAGCAATGCTCCAAGCAGCGCGAAGGCGTATACTGCGAAGATGACGGTGATGAGGACGGGAGAGACGGCAAAGGCTTCCTGATAGATCCGATAGAGCGGCGTCGGCGCTGCCGATGCGCCGAAGAAGAAGGCAAGCGTCAGAGCATGGAAGCCCATCGGTGACGAATTCTTGATGGATTCGGGAGCGGCGACCATCTATAAGTCCCTTAAAGCTAAATCATTGCGTTAGCTTTATCTAGATGAGGCGGCGCCTAAAGGCAAATAAGTTGCGTTAATGGATCGATGAAAGTTTCTGAACTGTTGGCGCTGAAGCATGTCGCGCAAAACTGTGCAGTGGTTTTGGGACAACGACATACGTAAAAAGGACCTGAAGCGTGGTAGGCGAATCCGAAAGATCGCCGCACGGTTCAGGGCGGAGAAAGTTGGGTTCGTGATGGCAGTGAAAGAGAATATCCGTCCGGGCGGCAGAAGCGCCCGCGTCCAGGCCTCGGTGCATGCGGCAGTCCGCCAACTGCTGGAAGAGATGAGCCGCGCGGAGATCACCGTTCCGCTGATTGCGACGCACGCCGGTGTCACGCCCTCCACCATCTACCGCCGCTGGGGCGATCTGCAGGAATTGCTGGCCGACGTTGCCGTCGAGCGTCTGCGTCCGGACATGGAGCCGGTCGATACTGGCAATGCTGCCGACGATCTGGAAGCCTGGGCCGAGCAATATGCGGAGGAAATGTCCTCCGGCCCCGGTCGTGAATATGTCCGTGACGTGCTCGCAGCCCAAACCTGCGATAATGCCAATAAATGCTGCAACTTCACGCGCCAGCAGATCGAGACGATCGCCGGGCGGGCAGAGGAGAGGGGCGAGGCCTTCCCCGATGTCGATGCGGTGATGGATCGCGTGGTCGCCCCCATTATGTACCGCATCCTGTTCGGCGATGTCCCGACTGCCGCTCACGTGCGGGAGCTTGTCGGCCACGTCTTCGACCGCCGCAAGGCGGCCTGAACTTCACTCGGCGGCAGCGCGCTTCAAGCCGGAAATCTGCGTGATATAGGCGCGCAATGCGGCCGGGCGGACCGGCTTGTGCTGAACGGCAATGCCATGCTTTTCCGCCTCGGCCCGCACTTCCGGTGTCCGGTCGGCGGTAACGAGCAGGGCCGGAATATCGATGTCGAAATGCTGCCGCAGGTGCAGGATCGCCGCCACGCCGGTCCCGTCGGCAAGATGATAGTCGGCGATGACAAGATCGGGTGGCCGCCGCATCGAAAGCGCCTGGACAGCCGAAAGCGAATCCACCACTTGCGTATCGCAACCCCATCCGTCGATCAGAAGCCGCATGCCTTCGAGGATCTTCGGTTCGTTGTCGATACAGAGGATGCGCAATCCCTTCAGCGGTTCGGTCGTGCGGTCGACGGGAAGCACGGCTGCTGCGGCTTCCGCGCTCTTCGAAACATCGAGCGGCATGAGGATGCGGAATTCCGTGCCTTTGCCATGCGTCGAGTGAAGCTCGACCTTATGATTGAGCACACGGGCGATACGGTCGACGATGGAGAGGCCGAGCCCGAGGCCCGACGCGGTCTTGGCGCCTTCATCCAGCCGCGCGAATTCCTTGAACACAGTCCGGAATTTCGAAGGCGGAATGCCGATGCCGGAATCCATCACCTGGATCATCACTTGATTGCCACGTCGCCTTACCCCGACCAGCACCTTGCCACTAACCGTATATTTGATCGCGTTGGAGACAAGATTCTGCACCAGTCGCCGCAGCAGGTTCGGGTCGGAGCGCACCCGCAGCGAGGTCGGCATAACCTTGAGCTTCAGTTTCTTCTCCCGGGCGACCGGCGCAAAGTCGGTTTCGATCCGCTTGAGCAGATCGGCGAGTGGCACGGATGCCAGCCGCGGCCGCATGGCGCCGGTATCGAGCCGTGAAATATCGAGCACGGCGCCGAGAATGCTCTCGACCGATTCCAGCGCGGAATCGATATTGCGCACGATCGGGCTGTTTTCCGATTGCGCCATACGCTCGACAAGTGCGGAGGAATAAAGCCGGGCGGCATTGAGTGGCTGCAGAATGTCGTGGCCGGCAGCGGCAAAGAAGCGGGTCTTGCCGATATTGGCTTCGTCCGCCGCAGCCCGCGCCTCGCCAAGTTCCCGGTTGACGCGGGTAAGCTCCGCGGTTCGCTCCACGACACGTTGTTCCAGCGTCTCGTTTGCCTGCTTCAACGCCCGGTCGGCGGTCACACGCTGGGTGATGTCGGTAAAGGTCGCGACGATACCCTTGTCCGGCATGGCGTTGGAGCGCACTTCGATGATGTGCTCGCCGCCGCCGAGCACCAGCGAGAAGGGCTTGTCGAGTGTCAGGAAGTGCCGCACGGCCTGTGACTGGTCGCCGGGCGCGATATCGCCACGCTGACTGAGGATATTGACGATCTCCGACAGTGGAAAACCGACCTGGCCGGCATTTTCCGGCAGGTCCAGCAATTGCCGGAAACGCCGGTTCCAGATCGTCAGGCGGTTGGAACTGTCGAAGACCGCGATGCCCTGGTCCATCTGCGAAAGCGCGGTCTGCAGCATGTCCTGATTATATTGCAGCGCTTCGCTCGCCTGATCGAGCAGCCAGGCCGTATCCGAGGACGCATCCTCGATCTTCTGCAGGATCAGAGACAGCACCAGCCGCGCCGAGGAGGATCCGATGGCGCTGCCGAGAAGCTGCTCGGTGAAATGGATGAGCGCCATGTCGGCCGGCTGGTCGTCCTCCAGCTTGCGCCCGGACGTCTGCTCGTAGGTCGCAAGCGAACGCTGCATGCGCTCCTCGCCGAGGTAGCGGGCGATGGCCGTCTTGAGATCGCCGACGCTGATGCGGGTCTTCCAGCCGCGGGTCGCAAATTGCGAGCGCGAATGCCGCTTCACGAAGATGCCGGCCTGGATGCGTTCCAGCGGTTTGGCGTTGCGCGTCAGCGATCCGACGATGAAGGCGGCAGTGTTGACGAGCAGGCTCATCGCTGTCGCATTCACAAGCGCATCGGCATCCGGCCCCGTGAAGAGCGTCGTGCCGGGAAAGATGAAGCCGAGGAAACTGCTTGCCACATAGGAATAATCCGGGCCGCCGAGCGAAGGCAGAAACAGCAGGTAGACCCAGATGATAATGCCGGACGATAGGCCGAGGATGGCGCCGCGCGCATTCGCCCGCCGCCAGATCATGCCGCCGAAGAGGGCGGGTGCAATCTGCGCGATGGCAGCAAAGGAGAGCAGGCCGATCGAAGCAAGCCCTGCCGTGCTGTCCGTCGAGCGGTAATAGGCATAACCCAGCAGCAGCACGGCGAAGATCGCGCTGCGGCGGATATTGAGCAGGCTCTTTGCGAAGTCGTCACGCTGGCTCGCAAGACCCGCGAGCTTCCGGCGCAGGAAGAACGGCATGACGATGTCGTTCGACACCATGATGGAAAGCGCCACGGAATCGACGATCACCATGGCGGTCGCCGCCGAAAAGCCGCCGATGAAAGTGATCAGCGAGACAACCGGCATTTGCCCTGCAAGTGGCAGGGTAAGAACATAAAGATCGGCATTGCCGTTGCCGCCGAAGACGAGCAGCCCGCCGATCGCAACCGGCAGCACGAAGAGATTGATGACGATCAGATAGAGCGGGAAGAGAAAGCCGGCGAGCCGAAGCTGCTTGGCCGTGCGGTTTTCGACGACGGTCACATGGAACTGGCGCGGCAGCATGATGATGGCGAAGGCAGAGAGCAGCGTCAGCGTGATCCAGCGGCTGAGCGGGGTCTGATAGTCGAGAGCGGCGGTGACCAGGGCGTTCTCCGAACCCTTCTGCCACAGGTCGCTTGGCCCGTCGAACAGGAACCAGATGACGCAGACGCCAGCCGTCAGGAAGGCGACGAGCTTCACCACTGATTCCATCGATACCGCGAGGATCAGCCCGTCCTGATGTTCGGTTGCATCCGTATGGCGGGTACCGAACATGATGGCGAAACAGGTCAGCACCAGGGTGACGATCAGCGGCAGGTCGAGGAAATAGAGGTTGCCGCTGCCGATGCCATAGTCGGACGGATTGACCATGGCCGTGACCGTCGCCGAAATGGATTTCAGCTGCAGTGCGATATAGGGAATGGTGCCGATCAGGCAGATCAGCGCCACGATGGTCGCAACAGTGGAATTCTTGCCGTAGCGTGCGGCAATGAAATCGGCGACGGAGGTCAGCTTCTCGGCCTTTGCAAGTTCGATGATTCGCTTGAGCAGCGGCATGCCGAGTGTGAAGACGAGGATCGGCCCGATATAGATGCCGGCGAATTCCAGCCCGTTATGGGCTGCAAGACCGACGCCGCCGAAATAGGTCCAGGAGGTGCAGTAGATCGCCAGGCTGAGTGCATAGACCACGGGCCGGCCGCCTTCCGGCACGCCGAACTTCCGGCTCCGTCGGTCGCCGTAGCTTGCTACCGCGAAAAGCAGCAGAAGATAACCCAAGGCAAACGCAAATATGACCCAGCCTGGAAGCATTGACCCTCCGCCGACGGACAATCCGCCGTCCTCCCGGAACAGTCCGAGATTAGGGCAATTCAGCAGGTTTGAAAATTCCCGCGGCCTTGGTCTTAAGTTCTACGTGGATGGGGGCAGTGTCCGAATATTTCCAATTGCCGATTGATTAATTGAGATGAAGGTGTAGCTAATGAAAACAACGGCATGTCTTTGAAAATGCATCAAGGGGAGACAGATCGGATGCTCAATGAGTTCAAAGCTTTCATCGCCCGCGGCAATGTCATGGATCTCGCAGTCGGTGTTATCATCGGCGGCGCCTTCGGCGGCATCGTCAAGTCGCTGGTCGACGATATCATCATGCCGATCGTCGGGGCGGTTTTCGGCGGTTTCGACTTCTCCAACTACTTCATTCCACTGTCGAAGGATGTCAATGCGCCAGCCCTTACCGCAGCCCGCGCGCAGGGTGCCGTTTTCGCCTACGGTAGTTTCATTACAGTCCTCATCAATTTCCTGATACTCGCTTGGATCATCTTCCTGATGGTCAAGGGCGTGAACAAGCTGCGCGAGCAGGTCGAACGCAAGGAAAAGGAAGCACCGGCAGAGCTGCCCGCACCGACGGCCGACGTCCAGCTTCTGACCGAAATCCGCGATCTTCTCGCCAAGCGTCCGACGGTTTGATCCGAATTGGGGCCCGTCCATTCCGGCGGGCTCATCCATCACGAAAATCGATATGCCATCACGCATTGTCATAGGATTTGCGCCCGCAAATCCGTTATGAAGGCGTGAACTGGAGATATGCATGTCGATTGTAAGCAGCCTCAGCCCGCGCGCCGTCGCAGCGCCAGAAAGCGGGATCGTCGAAGTCGTCAATTACGCCCGTGGCCGTGAAGGCCTTCTGCCGCTCTGGGTTGGCGAAGGCGATCTTCCCACGCCCGATTTCATCAATCAGGCCGCCATGCAGTCGCTCGCCGCCGGCGAAACCTTTTATACTTGGCAGCGCGGCATCCCCGAGCTGCGCCAGGCGCTCTCCGATTATTACGCCAGACATTTCGGCATCCGTCTTCCGGTTGAGCATTTCTATGTGACCGGTTCGGGCATGCAGGCGATCCAGATCGCCGTCCAGGCAATAACCTCACCCGGCGATGAACTTGTCTATCTGACGCCCGCCTGGCCGAACATTGCCGCAGCGCTTGAGATCGCCGGCGCCCGCTCCATCGGGGTCGAGCTGCAGTTCGAAGGTGGCACCTGGGCGGTCGATCTCAACCGTATCGAGGCGGCCATCACCCCGAAGACCCATGGCCTCTTCGTCAACACCCCGTCGAACCCGACCGGCTGGACCGCGACGAAGAAGGATCTGGCCGATATCCTGGCACTGGCGCGCAAGCATGATCTCTGGATCATGGCCGATGAGATCTATGCGCGTTATTTCTATGCTGGCGGCCGCGCGCCGTCCTTCCTCGACGTCATGGAGCCCGGCGACAAGATCATCTTCGTCAATTCCTTCTCCAAGAACTGGTCCATGACCGGTTGGCGCGTCGGCTGGATCGTCGCGCCGCCGGAAACCGGGCAGGTGCTGGAAAACCTGATCCAGTATTCGACCTCGGGCGTCGCACAGTTCATGCAGAAAGGCGCGGTCGCGGCGCTCAACGAAGGAGACGCCTTCGTGCAGTCGAATATCGACAAGGCAACCCGCTCCCGCGATATCCTCTGCGATGCGCTGATTGCCACCAACCGCGTCCAGACGCTGAAACCCGATGGCGCGCTCTATGCCTTCCTCAAGATCGACGGCGTGACCGACAGCCGGAAGACTGCGATCGACATTGTCGACAAGACCGGCGTCGGGCTTGCACCCGGTACGGCCTTCGGACCGGGCGGTGAGCTTTTCCTGCGCGCCTGCTTCCTGCGCGATCCGGCTCAGGTGATAGTCGCGGCCGAGCGGCTCTGCGACTATATCCTGAAGCTCTAGGCGGAACGGCGTAGCGCTTCCGGTAGCACCGGTAGCAGCGTCACATTCCGACCCTCAACGATGATGACTTCGCCGTCTCTCAGCGGCTGAAAGGGCGTGCCGGCTTCTTCAAGGAAGTTGACGGTCTTTTCGGCAGCTTCGGCCTCATCATGGGCCGAGCGATAGTGGGGGACGATGGAGAAATCGACGAGTCCAAGCCCGTCCCACAGGATCGCCTCGTCATAATCAGGCGCGAGCTGCTGCGGATCATCCATGATGTCGATACCATCAAGCGAGGGTGCCGCAACGACTGCTCCAGCGCTGAAGCCGCCATAGACGAGTGCATCCTTGCGCAGCAATTCCGCTATGATGCGATCAAAGCCGCTCTGCCGCATGGCCCGCCGCAGGAGAAAAGCATTGCCGCCGACAGCCCAGACGAAGTCGAAGCGAGCAAGCGCCTTTTCCAATGCATGCGGCTGTCCGAAATAGTGCCGCAGGTCGAGTTCTTCCGGCTCGATCCCCCAATCGGCAAGATCTGCCTTGGGATCGTAGATATTGGCCTCATAGGCGAGCCGCGCCTCGGCCGGAACGAAGTCCAGCGCATTCTGGATGACGGCCGCGCGCCTTCCGCCCTTGAGGAGTTTCTTCAGCCGGGCGGCACTTGCGCCGAGCCGATAGGATGACAGGTAGAGCCTCATCGATGCCGCTCCCCGTTTTGGAGAAGCAGGTCACGAGCCGACATTGAGTGAAGGTCCTGTACCACGAGAAGTCCTTTGCATGAGGCGGACATCGGGGCAGAAACAAAAAACCCCGCGCGTGTCCGGCGGGGTTGGATCGGGTGAAGTGAACAGTTTCAGGTCACAAGCCGACGCCCCCACCGCAAAGGGTGGTCGTCATGCCCATCGTCATAGCCTGGAACGCGAAGTTGTTCATGGCTCTAATCTGACGCGCTGCACGCAGGTTGTCAACGCGCCCGGAAAAGGGGGTGGCAAAGGCGATTTTGTCCCGAAAACGGCTGTTCGATAAAATTGTAGAAATAGCTGAAATCCGGCTCTAACCACGTCCCCAAACATACCGGCCGCAAAGGCTTTCCGAGGCCGTTTGATAACAAAATCGGAAAGGAAAAAGCCGTTCTGATGCTCCCGAAAAAAGATAAAACAGGGAATGCAGACATGGCGGTTCTGGTAACAGGTGGGGCTGGATATATCGGCAGCCACATGGTGTGGACGCTGCTCGATGCCGGTGAAGATGTCGTCGTGCTCGACCGGCTTTCTACCGGTTTTCGTTGGGCCGTGGCGCCGGCCGCGCGCTTCTATCTCGGCGATGTCGCCGATCCCGACATTTTGAAGAAGATCTTCATCGAAAACGATATCGAGGCGATCATCCATTTCGCCGGCTCTGCCGTCGTTCCTGTATCGGTGGCCGATCCGCTCTCCTATTACGACAATAACTCGGGCAAGACGCGCGTGCTGCTGAGCGCCGCCATCAAGGCCGGCATCCGCAACTTCGTCTTCTCCTCGACGGCCGCGGTCTACGGCCAGCAGAAGAGCTCTGCTCCGGTAAAGGAAACGGCGCCGCTCAATCCGGAAAATCCCTACGGCCAGTCGAAGCTGATGACTGAAATGATGCTGCGTGACGCCGCCGCCGCCTATGACTTCGGCTATGTGGCGTTGCGTTACTTCAACGTCGCAGGCGCCGATCCGCAGCTGCGCACCGGCCAGTCGACCTCAGGCGCGACCCATCTCATCAAGGTCGCCTGTGAGGCCGCACTCGGAAAGCGCGATAGCATCGCCGTCTATGGCTTCGATTACCCGACCCATGACGGCACCGGCGTACGCGACTACATCCATGTGAGCGATTTGACAGCGGCGCATTTGAAGGCGCTCCAGCATCTGCGCCAGGGTAGGGGGCCACTTGTCGCCAACTGCGGCTATGGCAGCGGCTATTCCGTGCTCGATGTGTTGAACATGGTCACCCGCTTGAACGGTCACTCCTTCAAGATCAACATGGCGCCGCGCCGACCGGGCGATGCGGCAAGCGTCGTCGCCGATGCGACGCTTGCCCGCCGCGTCCTGGACTGGGCGCCGAAACACGACTCGCTGGAAACCATCGTGCGCAGCTCGCTCGACTGGGAACTCTTCCTGATGAACAAGAGTGTCGACGATCTGCACAGCATTCATCGCGCGCTGGCTGCAGCCTCCTTCTGAGCTGCAACCGAACATTTACCATCCGGCGTAGATGTGGGTGGCTGACGTTACGTGAATAAGGAATAGTCAAACTTTCTCTGGCTCGCTTTAGCCAAGGGAAAAGGGATCATGAAGAACTTCATAGCCTCATTGCGGCTGCAAAAAGATAATCCGAAGTTTCTGGTGGCGCAGTTCAAAGCTCTGTCATCGCAGATTCCGATTCTGTACGTTCTTCTTGTCATCAACGCGCTGGCAGTGGCCATCACCCACATCAAGTCGGCGCCTCTTTGGCTTTCGCTCTACATTCCCGTCGGCCTCAGCATCGTCTGCGTCTTCCGCCTGTGCTGGTGGGAGATCTGTGGCAAGGAAAACGTCACGCCGGAGCGTGCGTTACGGCTGATGAAGGTGACCCAGGTAGGCGCCACGATCCTGACGATCGGCTTCGGCGGCTGGGCCGTCGCGCTCTATCAGTACGGCGATGCCTCACAGCAGGGCCAGATCGCCTATTTCCTCGTCGTAACCGGTATCTCCTGCGTCTTCTGTCTGATGCATCTGCCGCTCGCCGCGGCGATCACCACGGTCATCACCTTCACTGCCATGGTCGTGACCTTCCTCTTTTCCGGCAATCCGGTTTTCGTGGCCACGGCGGTCAGCGGCTTGTTTCTCGTGCTGCCGTTCCTGCGCGTCATCAACAGCTACTTCCAGAATTTCACCCATCTGGTGCGGCTTGCCGAGGAGCTGAAGGAGAAGCAGGCAGAAGCCGAAGAACTGAACCTCGTCAACAGCCGCAATGCGCTGCAGGACCAGTTGACCGGTCTCGCCAACCGCCGCAGCTTCTTCCTGTCGCTCGAAAAGATGCTGCTGGAGCATCCGTCTTCGCCGCCTGTCATCGGCATCATCGATCTCGATGGCTTCAAGCCGGTCAATGATGTCTTCGGCCATTCGGCCGGCGACCTTGTATTGAAGGAAACGGCGCGCCGCTTCGTCGCGCTGTTAGGTGATCAGGGCATCGTCTCGCGCCTTGGCGGCGATGAATTCGGCATCATCTTCCCCTCCGATATGACGCTCAGGGCCGTCTCCGACCTCGGCCTGGCGCTATGTGCGGCCGTCCGTGAGCCCTTCGACATTCCGGACGGTTCGGTGCGCGTTTCCGGCTCCTGCGGCATCGTCTATCCTGACGCGGGCGAATACACGGCCGAAGATCTCTACGAGAAGGCGGATTTCGCGCTCTATCAGGTCAAGAGCAAGCGTACCGGCGGTGTGGAATTCTTCTCGCCGGAACACGAAAAGATCCTGACGCAACGCTACCTGATCGAGCTGGAGCTGCAGGCTGACAATTTCGCCAAGGAGTTGAAGCTCGAATATCAGCCGATCATGGAGTTGCGCAGCGGCCGCGTTGTCGGCTTTGAGGCGCTTGCGCGTTGGGATAGCGCCCGCTTCGGCCGCATCAGTCCGGATGCCTTTATTCCGGCTGCCGAACGTACCGCCGTCATCGGCCGCATGACACGCATCCTCTTCGGCCAGGCGCTCGACGCGCTGAAGATCATGCCGGCCCATCTGCGCGTGTCCTTCAACCTGTCGGCTCGCGATATCTGCGACCACGAAACCTCGATGGCCCTGCTCGCCATGATCACGCGCGCAGGTGTCGATCCGAAGCGCATCGAGTTCGAGATCACCGAGACGGCACTTCTCTCGGACTTCGACACAGCCGATCAGGTGATCGGCGTGCTGCGTGCTGCCGGCAGCTCGATCGCGCTCGACGATTTCGGTACCGGCTATTCGAGTTTGAGCCACATCCACCGCCTCGCCTTCGACAAGCTGAAGATCGATAAGGCCTTCGTCATGAATTTCGATCGCGACGCGCGTTGCATGAACATCACCCGCTCCGTCGCCAGTCTCTGCCAGAACCTTGGCATTGCGTCGGTGGCGGAAGGTGTCGAAAGCGAGGAAGTGGCCGAGGCGCTGAAAGGCCTCGGCGTGCGGCTGGCGCAGGGCTATTATTTCTCCCGGCCGCTGCCGCTGGAGCTGGCGATCGACTACGCGATGCGGTGCGATGTCGCCGTTTCGCAGTCCCTCTCGGCCTGATTGATCAGCCAGCCACTGGAACCCCGGCCCAACCCCGTCTATTCCTAGGGCAGGAGCGAGGTGGACCATGGACAAAAGCAATCAGAACGAAGTCATCGTTGAACGACGTGGTACGGCAGGTCTTATCCGGCTGAACCGCCCAAAGGCGCTGAACAGCCTGACCATCCCGATGGTGCGTGCAATTGCCGCCGCACTTGATGATTTCGCCGGCGACCAATCCGTGGCGAGCGTCGTCGTGATGGGCGAGGGCGAACGCGGCTTCTGCGCCGGCGGCGATATCCGCGCCATTCACCTAAGCGGGCGCGCCGGCGACGGCCTGGCGGAAACGTTCTGGCGCGAGGAATTTCGCCTCAATCACCGTATCGCCAATTATCCGAAGCCCTATGTGGCGTTAATGGATGGCATCACCATGGGCGGCGGCGTCGGGCTTTCCAGCCACGGTCGCCACCGTATCGTCACGGAGCGCACCCGCCTTGCCATGCCGGAAACGGGCATCGGCTATTTTCCCGATGTCGGTGCCACTTGGTTGCTGCCTCACATGCCGGGCGAAAGCGGTACATGGATGGCCCTGACGGGGCTGGATATCAATGGCGCAGATGCCATCCATGCTGGACTTGCTGATTTCTACATGCCCTTCTCGCGTCTGGAAGAGGCAGTCCAGCGTCTCTCGGATCTGCCTGTGGGAAGCTCGCCGGACGATATCGACGCGGCGCTGCGCAATCTATCGGATCAGCCGGGCGAAGGCAGGCTGCAGGCCAATGCCGCGATGATCGACCGCGCCTTCCGCTTCAGCCGTGTCGAGGACATCGCGTTGGCCCTCGCTCAGGAAGAGGGCGAGTTCGCAGCCGAAACCCGTCGCGTGATGCTCACACGTTCGCCGACCAGCCTCAAGCTCACCTTGCGGCTGCTGAGAGCCGGCCGCCAGAGCCGTACGCTCGGCGAATGCCTGGCCCGTGAGCTCGGCGCCTGCATGCAGATCCTGCATGGTGCGGATTTCTACGAAGGCGTCCGTGCGGCTGTTATCGACAAGGACCGTAATCCGAAATGGTCGCCGCCGACAATCGCCCTGGTCAACGATGAAATGATCGGCCGTTTCTTCGAACCCGCCAAGCCACCGCTCGCGCTTTAGCGCCATCTGGTCAGGAGAGGCTCTACCGCCACATGCCGCGCATGCGTGCACCGACATCGATGCGCACCTGCCGCGCCTGCTGGGCCGCCGCCGTCTCCGCTTTGGCCTGCGGCCAGCCGCAGACCTCGAAGAATTGCAGCAGCGTCGCGGGAATGAAGCGGCTGCGTGATGCATAGACGTGCCGGTCGCCCTGCGAGTTCTGCCCATAGGTGAAGAAGCGCTGCGGCACGACGAGATCGAGGCTGTCCTTGGCGCGTGTCATCGCCACATAGAGCAGCCGCCGCTCTTCCTCTATTTCTGCCGTCGTGCCGACAGCGAGATCAGAGGGGATGCAACCATCGATGACGTTCAGCATGAAGACCTTGGTCCATTCCTGTCCCTTGGCCGAATGGATGGTCGAGAGGATGAGATAGTCCTCGTCGAGCAGCGGCACGCCCGCCTGATCCGAGGTTGCGTCGGGCGGATCGAGCGTCAGTTCCGTCAGGAAGCGCTCGCGCGAAGCATAACCGCCGGCGATCTGCTCGAGCTGCACGAGATCGGCAAGCCGGGCGCTCGCATCCTCATGCAGCCGTTCAAGATGCGGCTCATACCATTTCCGCACCAGTTCGATCTCGGCAGGCCAGCCGGCCTTACCGGTTTTCAGTTCCTGCATGGTGGACACGAACGAGGTCCAGTCGTCGCCCGAGCGCGGCGGCGCAGGCATGGTGGCGAGCGCAGTCACCGGGCTCGGGTCTTCTGCCATATGGTCCAGCACCTTCTGCGCCGTGGAAGGCCCGACCCCCGGCAGGATCTGCATCAGCCGGAAGCCCGCCACCCGGTCACGCGGGTTCTGGGCAAAGCGCAGTGTCGCCAGCATGTCCTTCACATGCGCGCTGTCGAGGAATTTCAGCCCCCCGAACTTCACGAAGGGAATGTTGCGGCGGGTGAGCTCCACTTCCAGAGCGCCGCTATGGTGCGAGGCGCGGAAGAGCACGGCCTGGCTCTTCAGCTTTACGCCCTCTTCGCGATGGTCGAGAATCTTGTCGGCCACGTAGCGCGCCTGATCATTCTCGTCGCGCACCGTCACCAGCCGCGGCCGCTCCGGCGATTCCCGCTCCGTCCAGAGGTTCTTGGTGAAACGCTCGGAAGCAAGGTCGATCACCGCGTTGGCGGCGGCAAGGATCGGCTGGGTCGAGCGGTAGTTGCGGTCGAGCGTGACGATATTGGCGGCCGGGCTGAACGACGCCGGAAAATCGAGAATGTTGCGCACTGTGGCCGCGCGGAAGGAATAGATCGACTGCGCATCGTCACCGACGACGGTCAGCCCATGCCCGGTTGGCTTGAGGGCAAGCAGGATCGAGGATTGCAGCCTGTTGGTGTCCTGATATTCGTCGACCAGCACATGGTCGAAGCGGCTGCCGATATCCTCTGATATAAGCGGTTCGGCCACCATCTGCGCCCAGTAGAGCAGCAGGTCGTCATAATCGAGCACGTTCTGGCTCTGCTTTGCCTCGACATAGCAGGCAAACAGCTCGCGAAGCTGCTTTTCCGAGGTCGCGCACCAGGGAAAGGCATCGCGCAGCACCAACGGCAGTTCCGCTTCCGAGTTTACCGCGCGGGAATAGATGGCAAGGCAGGTGCCCTTGGTCGGAAACCGGCTTTCCGTCTTGGAGAAGCCGAGCTCGTGGCGCACGAGGTTCATCAGGTCGGCACTGTCTTCCCGGTCATGGATGGAGAAGGCCGGGTCGAGGCCGATCTGCTCGGCATAATCGCGCAGCAGTCGTGCGCCTATGCCGTGAAACGTGCCACTCCAGGCCAGCGCATCTGCCATCACGCCGGAATTCTTGCCGAGGACCTCGCCGCAGATGCGCTCGACGCGCCGGCCCATTTCGGCAGCCGCCCGACGGGAAAAGGTCATCAGCAAGATGCGGCGCGGATCAGCACCCTTGAGGATCAGATGTGCTACGCGATGGGCAAGCGTATTCGTCTTGCCGGAGCCGGCGCCGGCAATGATAAGCAGCGGCCCCGCAATATGGCCGCCTTCGATGAGCGTGCCGTGCTCGACGGCCAAACGCTGCTGGGGGTTGAGCTTTTCGAGATACATCCAGCGGTCCGGTTGGCTCTCGCCGGAGAATCACCAGCGCGAGTGTTAGACGTTCCTTGAATGTTCTTGATTGCCGCTCCTGTCAAGCAGGCACGGGCTACCATTCACGACACCATCGGCCCGAAAATCGAGTTCGTTTTCGGAAAGCCAGATGCATCGACCAATAGAGGTAGAGGGTCCTTTATGCGTCCAAATGGACGCACGGCGCTACTACGGAAAATCCGGCACGATCTGGCGCCGCACCAGCTTCAGGCTGCGGTCGGGCTGGAGTATGTAGGTTTCGTAAACGTGCTGGCCCTGCTGATCGTAGAAGTCGTTATGGACGACACTGCCGATCGGCGATTTCGTCAGCTTCGTGCGCGGTTGGCCGCCATAGGTGATGCTGCCGGGAATAGGCTCCAGCGCCGGCGCGTCAGCAGCCGAACAACCCGCCAGAAGGGCGGCGGCAAAAAGGGCCGGCAACAGAGCTTTCATCATCGTCTCCTCCAGCCGCAATCGCACATAGGGGCTGCAAGACCATCAAGATCCAGGCGCCACCATACTCTCAACTTTGCTTCCAGCCAGCAGCGGCTGGCAACAAACGTCGTCTTACAGCGTTAAGTCTGTATTAGCCAATGTCAGGAACGATCATGGTACTGCGCTTTCAAAGCTCGTTAATCCACGAGGAAGCCTGCATGCAAGGCCACAACGCGGCTGCTACGCGCGCGTCCGTGGAAAGCGCCCTGCATGCCGCAGCCGACCTCGATGCGGCCGAAATTGTCGTCTCGACCCTCGGCTCCTACGTCATTCTCGAAGGTTTCGTGCGCAGGAAGGGCGATAGTGAGCGGGCACTGGCGATTGCCGAGGATATCGTCGGAAGCGGTTATGTGCATTGCCGCATGCTGCTCAGATAAATCACGTCTTCCCACAGGTATTCTCAAGGAACCAACTCCCCGTCTCGTGTGTTGAAATGCTGGATTTCAATGCTGGAGACAACAATGCAAACGCTGATACGCCTCTGGACCGCGGTCCTTCTTCTCGGATGCGGCGCCTTTGCCGGGTCCGCTTATGCTTCCCTTGAAACAGATACGAATTATTCGGCCTTGCCGAAGGACGAAATAGCGCTGAACGAATATACCAAGGCCTCGCTCTGCGAGCCGTCTGCACCGCACTATCTGCCGTCCTTCATCCGCACGGCAGATGGCACAATCATCGGTGTCGGCTATATTCAAGTCGGTGATGACAATACTTCTGACTGCTGATGGTATATTTGAAATTCCTGTCAGACGAGGCTCGTCTGTAGTCTCCCGTAGAGGGTGACGAGCCTCTAACCATCATCATGATGGCTGGCGTCGTTTTATTGATGAACGGATGAACGGCGCAATGCCTTTTGAGACAAAGCCCCGCACGAGCTCCATGCAGGGTTAAGTGAAAATTAAGCATTGCTCCGTTTCGGAACGGATCCGGCTTTTACTGTCCGGTATCGCCGCCGAAAGCTTAATGCACTTTAAGCTTTGCTTCCTCGGCCGCCGCCATGAACTCGGCGCGCGCTTCCTCGACGGTCTTGCGGCCATCAAGCGCGGCGCGGCAGGCGCTACGTGCCTTCAGATATTTCAATCCGCGTGCGGCAGGCCAGAGCTCGGTAAGGCAGGCCAAGGCATCGAACGGTCCGTTAACCGTGCGTGCTCCCGCATCATCGAAACCTACCTTGATCGGACCATTCCATCGTTCAGTCGCCATCGATGCTCCTCCAGCATGTCTCGATAGAAACATTGAATGAAGCCTTCGAGTTCCCTCTGCGAAGACTCCAGAATGCTAATATTCTAACGAGATTTTCGCCGACAGCAATGGCGACCGATTGGCACGGTGCATAATGACTTCGGAGGAGAAACTGGTGCTGCCGAGTGGGATTGAACCACCGACCTCACCCTTACCAAGGGTGTGCTCTACCACTGAGCTACGGCAGCAGGACCAGACGCGTGAAGCGGAAACGCTCAATTCGCGTGAACGGGGCGGCTATTGCCACAGCTTCGGCAGGAGTGCAAGCCGCAAATTCCAACTTCTCTGGGAATAACGTCCCGCCCACTTTTGGATTGGCGCGAATTCGGTTAATTCTGGGGCATGAACGAAGAGACTGAAAAGGCCCGGCAGAGCCGGAAAGCGGCCATGGAAGCACAAGCGGCATTGCGCCGCGAGCGGGCGGCCGAAAAGCTGAGAGAAAATCTTTCGCGACGCAAACAGCAGGTGCGCGCGCGCCGATCCGGCGAGGCGGACGAGGCGAATGGGCTGCCCGCCGCGAAAATGCCCGCCGCAAAAATGGACGAATCGTAATGTTGCTTGCGCGACGAATTGAAGCGTCGGGGGATTTGCTCTAAACACCCCCACTTCTTGCCTGGCCCCCACAGGCAAAACTTTTGAGGAAAGGCGGGCCTCGCCCGTAAGTGCACATGGATCGTATCAGAATTGTCGGCGGTAATGAGCTTAACGGCATCATTCCGATTTCCGGCGCCAAGAATGCCGCGCTGCCGCTGATGATCGCCTCGCTGCTGACGAGCGATACGCTGACGCTGGAAAACGTTCCGCACCTTGCAGATGTCGAATTGCTGATGCGCATCCTTGGCAATCATGGCGTCGACGTTGCCGTCAACGGCCGCCGCGAGCGTCAGGAAGATTCCTATGCCCGCACGATCCATTTCACCTGCCGCACCATCGTCGATACGACCGCTCCCTACGAGCTGGTTTCGAAGATGCGCGCTTCCTTCTGGGTCATCGGCCCGCTTCTGGCGCGCGAAGGCTATTGCCGCGTTTCGCTGCCGGGCGGCTGCGCCATCGGCACGCGCCCGGTCGACCTCTTCATCGAAGGCCTGACCGCGCTTGGTGCGACGATGGAAATCGACGGCGGCTATATCAACGCCCGTGCGCCGCAGGGTGGCCTCATCGGTACGCGCTATACCTTCCCGAAGGTTTCGGTCGGCGCAACGCATGTCATGATGATGGCGGCGACGCTTGCTCGCGGCACGACCGTGATCGGCAATGCTGCCCGCGAGCCCGAGGTGGTTGATCTCGCCAATTGCCTGAACGCCATGGGTGCGAAGGTCTCCGGCGCCGGCACCTCGACAATCACGATCGAGGGCGTCACCTCGCTGTCGGGCGCGCGCCATCGCGTTCTGCCCGATCGTATCGAGACCGGCACCTACGCCATGGCGGTCGCCATGGCCGGCGGCGATGTCGTGCTTGAGAACACCGATGTGGCCTTGCTCGATACGGCGCTGGAAACGCTGCGCCGCGCCGGCGCGGAAATCTCGGCGACCAACAACGGCATGCGCGTCAAGCGCAACGGCGCGGGCATCAGCCCGGTCGATATCGTCACCGATCCCTTCCCGGGCTTCCCGACCGACCTGCAGGCGCAGTTCATGGCGCTGATGACGCGCTCTTCCGGCATCTCGCATGTCACGGAGACCATCTTCGAAAACCGCTTCATGCATGTGCAGGAACTCGCCCGCCTCGGCGCGAAGATCTCATTGTCTGGCCAGACGGCCAAGATCGAAGGTGTCCAGCGGCTGAAGGGCGCGCCTGTTATGGCGACCGATCTTCGCGCTTCCGTTTCCCTCGTCATCGCCGGCCTTGCCGCCGAAGGCGAGACGACGGTTTCCCGCGTCTACCATCTCGATCGCGGCTTTGAACGGCTCGAAGAAAAGCTGACCCGCTGCGGCGCCATCGTCGAACGCATCAGCGAGTAAGAAAGGGCGCATATGCGCCCTTTATCCCGGTTGCGTATTTGGTCCGAGCGCCTTATCTCCGTTGTCTGACAGATCGCCGCAGGCGCGGCGGTAAGGACATGGGATAGAGGCTGGATGACGGACCTGAAGCTTGTTGCGCTCGATGTCGAAGACCTTGCGGTCATTTCTGCGCATATGCAGGACAGCGTCTTTAAGGTGGCCGACATCGACTGGTCGCCGCGCGACAAGCAGTTCGCGATCGCCACCAACCGTTTCGTCTGGGAAGAGGCGGCGCGCAAGCGCAAGGGCTTCGAACGCCGCCGCGCTGCTCTCGTTTTCAAGCGTGTGCTTTCCGTTCGCTCGATCGGCATCGACCGCGCGCGGCGTGATGACGTACTGTCGTTGCTCGCCCTGCGTTTCGAGCAGAAGGGCGAAGGACCGGAAGGCACGCTCGAACTTTCCCTGTCAGGCACGGCTTCCATCGTTCTCGATGTCGAATGCATAGAAGTGCAGCTTGCCGATGTCGGCGGCGCCTGGGAAACAGTTTCCAAGCCGCGCCATCCCGGCACCTGAGCGCAACAGTTTCGAGCAAAGAAGGAATTCCGGCCTTGGCAATCTGGCTCAATCAGGCATCCAACGGTTTCGAACAGCGCTTCGCGGCCTTTCTGACCACCAAACGGGAGGTCTCCGAAGACGTCAACGCGGTGGTACGCGCCATCATCGATGATGTGCGTAGCCGCGGCGACGTCGCTCTCGCAGAATATTCGAAGAAGTTCGATAGCATCGACTACGCCGTCGTGCCGATGCGCGTCAGCGAAAAAGAGATCGACAACGCCGTCGAGGTCGTCCCCTCGGAAGTGCTGGGCGCGCTGAAAGTCGCAGCCCTCCGCATCGAATCGCATCACCGTCGCCAACTTCCGAAGGACGATATCTACGAGGACGATATGGGCGTCGGTCTCGGCTCGCGTTGGACGGCGATCGAAGCCGTTGGTCTTTATGTACCCGGTGGCACGGCAAGCTATCCGAGTTCGGTGCTGATGAATGCCGTCCCGGCGAAGGTCGCCGGTGTCGAGCGTATCGTTATCGCCGTGCCGGCAACGGGCGGTTCGGTCAATCCGGCGGTGCTGGCGGCGGCCAAGCTTGCGGGCGTCAGCGAGATCTACCGCGTCGGCGGCGCGCAGGCGATTGCCGCGCTTGCCTACGGTACCGCGACCATCGCGCCGGTTGCCAAGATCACCGGCCCCGGCAATGCCTATGTGGCCGCCGCCAAGCGCCATGTCTTTGGCACTGTCGGTATCGACATGATTGCCGGCCCTTCGGAAGTGCTTGTCATCGCAGACAGGGACAACAACCCGGACTGGATCGCCGCCGATCTCTTGGCGCAGGCCGAGCATGACGAGAGCTCGCAGGCGATCCTGATCACCGACGACGAGGAATTCGGCAAGTCGGTCGAAGCCGCCGTCGAACGCCAGTTGAAGATGCTGAACCGTGCGGAAATCGCGGCGGCCAGCTGGCGAGATTTCGGCGCGATCATTCTCGTGTCCGATCTGAAGGATGCAATTCCGCTCGCAAACCGTATCGCCGCCGAACATCTCGAACTCGCCGTCGTCAATCCCGATTTCTTCGTGGACAGGATCCGCAATGCCGGCGCGATCTTCATCGGCGCACATACACCTGAAGTCATCGGCGATTATGTTGGCGGCTCCAACCATGTGTTGCCGACGGCGCGGTCCGCTCGCTTTTCATCCGGCCTTTCGGTTCTCGATTTCGTCAAGCGCACCTCGATCCTGCGGCTCGGGCCGCAGCAGCTTCGTGATCTCGGGCCGGCTGCGATTGCACTTGCCGTTTCCGAAGGCCTCGATGCACATGCGCGATCGGTTGCGATCCGCCTGAACCTCGAAAGGTGAGGGGATGGGCAGGGACAACTTTCGGCTCTGCGACGTTGTCCTTGACGATTCGATTGGCCGTTCGACGCCTGATGTCGAGCATGAACGGGCGGTGGCGATCTTCGATCTGATCGAGGAAAATTCCTTCACGCCATCAGGCCATTCCGGCGGGCCTTATCGGCTCAATATCTCGCTGGTCGATTCCAAGCTGGTGTTTTCCATCACCACGGAAAAGGGTGAGGATGTTGCCACGCACATCCTGTCGCTGACGCCGTTCCGGCGGATCGTGAAGGATTATTTCATGATCTGCGAGAGCTACTACGAGGCGATCCGTTCCGCCTCGCCGAGTCGCATCGAGGCGATCGACATGGGGCGGCGCGGTATTCATAACGAGGGCTCGCAGACCCTCAAGGACCGGCTCTCCGGCAAGATCGACGTCGATTTCGACACCGCCCGCCGCCTCTTCACGCTGGTCTGCGTGCTCTACTGGCGCGGATGACGGCGATGGAGCCGCACGTCGAAACCGAGGATGGGAAGCGGCCCGGCGCCATTCTCTTCATGTGCGGCCTGAATGTCATCCGCTCGCGGATGGCGGAAGTGATCGCCCGTAGTATTCTGCCGGCCAATACCTACATACGGTCTGCCGGTGTTCGCGCCGGCGAACGCGATCCGTTCGTCGATGTGGTGCTGGAGGAAATCGGCCTTTCGCTCGGCCGCCGCCAGCCGCAGACGCTGGAAGAGCTCGAAGACGATTATTTCGACCTTATCATCACGCTCTCGCCGCCGGCCCATCACGCCGCCCTCGAGCTGACGCGCTCCAGCGCCGTTGATGTCATCTACTGGCCGACCATGGATCCGACCGTTGCGACCGGCACACGCGAGCAGATATTGGATAGCTATCGCGAGGTTCGTGATCACCTCGCCGGCCTTATCGAGAGCCGGCTACTCAAGAGAAATGGCATCGCCGCGCAATCGGCATGAAACAAAAGATAGAAAGCCCGATCTACGAGGTTCACAAATCCCCGTTGATTGTGTAGTTTCCGCGCAAATTTTGAGGCGCCGTGCGCCTTTTGCCCAACACACAGGAAGAAAACCCTTATATGCCGAAAGAAGAAGTCCTCGAATTCCCGGGTATCGTGACCGAACTTCTGCCGAATGCGACATTCCGCGTGAAGCTTGAAAACGAGCATGAGATCATTGCTCACACTGCTGGCCGCATGCGCAAGAACCGCATCCGTGTTCTCGCCGGCGACAAGGTGCTTGTGGAAATGACGCCCTACGACCTGACGAAGGGCCGCATCACCTACCGCTTCAAGTAAGCTTGGTCTGCCTAGCTCGATAAGCTTCCGCTCCCGCCTGCCGATGGTCGAGGTTCCATGGCGCTGAAATACAAGCTCATTCTGGCCTCGGGCTCGCCCCGCCGCGTCGATCTGCTCAATCAGGCCGGCATCGAGCCTTCGCGTCTGATGCCGATGGATATCGATGAGGCGCCGAAGAAGTCGGAGCATCCGCGCTCGCTCGCCCGTCGCCTATCGGGCGAAAAGGCGGAAGCTGCACTTGCGGCCATCAAGGGCGACATCACCTGGAAGGGCAGCTATATCCTGTCCGCCGATACGGTCGTCGCCGTCGGTCGCCGTATTCTGGGCAAGGCCGAATTCGCCGATGAGGCGTCGAACTCGCTGCACCTGCTCTCCGGGCGCAACCACGTGGTCTATACTGGCATCTGCCTGATCACGCCCGACCGAAAAGTGCGCCAGAAGATCGTCGAGACCAAGGTGCGTTTCAAGCGCCTGTCGAGTTTCGAGATCGAAAACTACATTGCCTCGGGCCAATGGCGGGGCAAGGCCGGCGCTTATGGCATCCAGGGGCTGGCAGGCACCTTCGTGCAGAAAATGGTGGGTTCCTACACCAATGTCGTGGGACTGCCGCTTTATGAGACCATTCTGCTTCTGACCGGCGAGGGCTTTGATGTCCACAGCCGTTGGCCCGAGGGCTGATCTCCTGCTAGAGCTCCGTGCGTCCATTTGGACGCACAAAGGACGCTCCACCTTTTTAATCTACGCATCGGGCTTTCCGAAAATCGGTCCGATTTTCGGGTCGATGCTGTAGGAGGAAACCATGTCTGATGAAATGAAGACTGGCGGCAACGTCGAGCCGCTGCGCAAGACGCGTCCCTGTCCGGAATGCGGCAAACCGTCGAACCGCGAACACTATCCCTTCTGCTCCAATCGCTGTCGCGAAGTCGATCTGTCGCGCTGGTTGACGGGTTCCTACGCGATTCCTGTGGCGGACGACGAGACGAAGGCGGATTATCCCGACGAGGAAAGCTAGATCAATTCAGCAAAAGTGTGCAGCGGTTTTGCGTCCGGAATTGCGCGAAAACAATGAGGTAGAGCATTTCCCGGATTCGAAGAAAAACGGAAGTGCTCGACAGTTTTCCACCGCGAAGCCCTTATTTTTCCTCGCAAATCGCCAAAATCTCCGGGACCGTCGAAAAACTATCATTTGATGCTTGCCATGGGCGAACAAGATGCTATAACCCCGCTCGCTTCCGGGGCGCACCAAGGCCCCGACATTCGAAAACGGAATGTTTTTGTGAAGCAGGTTAGCCCAGGTAGCTCAGTTGGTAGAGCAGCGGATTGAAAATCCGCGTGTCACTGGTTCGATTCCGGTCCTGGGCACCATTCAATTCCCGGAAAGCATTGATTTTCCGGTTTTATAGATTCTCTCATATGTTTTGTATCGACCTTTTGACGACTCACCCGCGTCCTGCACAGTGATTCCAACTGGTTGGCGATCTGACTCGTTTGGGACGGCGCATGCTATGGCTGATATATACAAGCCGCCATACGAATAGCGGGAGAGATGGGCCAGTCGAAGGTCATCAGGACTTCACGGGCCCAGGCGGTGACGCCATCCTCTGACGCCCAACTCGACACCACTACCTCGAACTGAACGACGTGGGATGGAACGGTGGCTTTGCCCTTGGGTGCGGCAGCCGATCATACCGCAACAAACGGGTGGGCGGATATGGTGCGTGAGGCGTCTCGGCCGGCCGAGGAACACTATGAGAAGTTAAGAGTAGTACGCAAACCGTGCTCGCCTTAGGTTTTGCGGAACAGCATCGGTTTTGCCAGATAGTGAACGACACCTCGCCCCGAGAAGCTTTTTCTCGCGAGGTTTGTAAGGGCTTCATCGAAAGCGAAGCCGTGTTTTGCGAACTTCTCTATCCAATAGGAATTTGGCTGCTCGTTGACATGGTTAAGGCCGCCCTGCCCCACAACGGCGGCCGTTAAGAATATCGAGTTGCTGGCGCTGGCGAGCTTGGAGACAAAGACATCCGCGTGGCGCGGCTCAAGATGTTCCGCCACTTCGCAACATACTGCCAGATCCCAAGGCGAACCTGGAATGGTTGCTGCCGGAACTGTCAGATCGAAGGTTTCGAACGACAAGCCCTTTCGAAGCAGATATTTTTTGCTGCAGCAGAATAGTCTAACCCAAGAACTTTCACGCCTCTTTTATTCAGAGCCTCCATCAGGTGCCCGGGGCCACAGCCTACGTCCACCACGCTTTTTGGATCTATCTCTTTTACGATCCACTCGCTTATTGCCTTAACGCTGTTGGCTTCGTCCCTCTCAACTTAATCATAGTAAGGCTTTGAATATATACCGCTGCCAAACGTCTTTGCCACGAGTGGCATGATCCAATTTTGTCCCTTGATCATCTGCCGCATTCCCGGCGGTGTTCGCCGTCTAATCGCGTCGTATATCGCAGCGCGCACATCAACCTCCATACAAAGACCAGGGGAGATTCGGGGCAAAATTCCCTGTAGGCGAAACCCAACTCACAGACAGACGTGACGTGAGTTCTGTAACTGTTTCACATGTGCGTCGCTCTTGGAGCCTCGACTATTGGTGCGGGCATATCAGGCATTGGTTGCATTGCTCACTGTCCAAATTGCTTTTCTACGACGTTTTAACTAGGCATGTACTCGGCGTAACCGGCCCTGCCGCTTCGGCGTAAAAATAACGGTATCAGGGCTACGGGACGACGGTCGGCCAGTCCTTTTCTCGTTTTGCCTCCAGCCATCACATCCCGTTGAAATCCGGGTGCCGAGCTCGGATTCCGCTTCGGCAAGCATCACCAGGCGGAACCTCCCGCCGCCATCGCCGTTTATGGCGAATGGCCCGTCAAACATTCTGGAAAGGTTATCTGAAGCTCTCGCTTGTTACCGCGTCGGTTTCGCTGACGCCGGCGACGACGGAGTCGAGCAAGGTGCGGTTTCATGTCCTGAACCGCGCAACGAAGAACCGTGTCGAAAGCCGCTATGTCGATAGCGTCACGCACAAGCCCGTCGCCGAGAAGGATCAGGTGAAGGGCTATCCGCGTGGCGAGGATGATTATGTCTTGCTTGAGGATGAAGAGATCGAGGAAGTGGGACTGGAAAGCACCCGTACCATCGATATTGACACCTTCGTGCCGCGCGGGTCGATCGATTGGATCTGGTACGACAAGCCGCATTTTTTAGCGCCGGAAGACAAGGTCGGTATAGAAGCTTTCTGTGTGATCCGCGAGGCGATGAAGGCCAGTGATGTCGTCGGCATCGCCCGGCTGGTACTGTACCGGCGAGAGCGCGCCGTTCTCCTGGAGCCGCAGGGCAACGGCATCATTCTCTGGACGCTGCGCTATGGCGACGAAGTGCGCGAACCGGCGGCAGAACTCCACATGAAGGCGAAGGTCGATGGCGAACTGATGGCTTTGATGAAGCGACTGGTGAAGGAGGAGACGAAGGAGTGGAGCCCTTCGATGGTGCAGGACCCTATCCAGAAACGGCTGAAAACGCTGATCCGCGGCAAGGAGAAAAGCTTCAAAAAGGCAGCCCCGGCCTGCAAGCCTGCGCCCGTCAAATCGACAGGCAATGTCATCAACATCATGGATGCATTGAAGAAGAGTCTGGCCGCGGAAGGTGGGCGCGGCAAGTCGCGGTAATCTCCTGCAAGAATCCCCTCTCAGCCCGTCCCAAGGGTAACTTTGGCAGATCTTCAGCGCTCATCGGGCACCGAGCGCCACAACTATTTTGATGGGAAGGCTGCATGAAGATTTAGCCCCGCTCGTGGGGATGGGGCTTTCGGTGAATGGACAGTTTAGAGCGGAGCCCTATCGCTTCCGCGTCTGTAACGGTTTGGCCGCGGCGAAGAATCCGTCCCACGGATCCTTTGGAAGCGCATCGAGCCGCGCCGGCGTATTGTCGACGGTGAAATAAGCAGGACCGATCTCGGCTGTCAGCTCGCTCCATTCCAGCGGCATGGAGACCGCAGCACCCGGGCGCGCTCGGGCGGAATAGGCGGCCACCGCGGTATTGCCGCGCCCGTTCCTGAGGTAGTCGATGAAGATCTTGCCGTTGCGCTTTGCCTTGGTGGCGGTTGCAAGGTAGCGGTCGGGATCATCCTTCGACATGCTGTCCGCAAGCCATTTGGCAAAACCCTTCACCTGGTCCCAGCCGGCCTTCGGCTCCAGCGGCGTCACCACATGCAGGCCCTTGCCACCCGATGTCTTGACGAAGGCCGCAAGACCTTCGCCCTCGAGGCGCTCCTTCAACTCGTAAGCCGCCGCTATCACATTCTCCCATGGCACATCCTCGCCGGGATCAAGGTCCATGGTGATCATGTCGGGTTTTTCCCAATTGTCGGTTGTCGTACCCCATGGATGGATTTCCAGCACGGCGGATTGCACCAGGGCCACGACGCCGTCGAAATCGGTGACGCGCAGCAGCTTCTCTCCCCCCTTGTCCTTGGGGTCGGTGATCTCGTCGATATGTTCGTTCATGCCTTTCCATGCATGTTTCTGAAAGAAACGCTGATGGCCGGAAATGCCGTCGGGCAGGCGCAGCAGGGCAAGCGGCCGGTTGACGACATAGGGCGCCATGAAGCGCCAGACCTGTGCATAATAATTGGCGAGACCTTCCTTGGTGACGCCCTCGTCCGGCCAGTAGATGCGATCGGGATGGGTCAGCGTCACGGCTGATTTCGGCAGGTTTTTCGCGGTCGTCTTTTCCATCTCGCGCACAACGTCCTTTGCCGGCTTGTCCTCCCGCAGTCCGCGGAAGGCCGCGTGGCGCAGGTTACCATCCGCCGACCATGCGCGGAACTCCACTTCGGCGACGAGTTGCGGCTTGACGTAATGCAGGCCGCGCCGCTCTTCGGCGCTCAGCTTGTCGTCGAAGGAATTCTGCTTCAGCCCGATCGCCGACAGGCGTTCGTAAAGCATCTGCGCCGTCGCAACCGTATAACCGGTGCCGACGCGGCCGACATGCTTCAGCGCGCCGTCTTCGTAATAACCCATGGCAAGCGAGCCGATGGCATTCTTCATGGCGGTCGAGGGCACATAGCCACCGATGACGAATTCCTGCCGCTGCGAGCATTTTGACTTGATCCATTCACCCTTGCGGCCTGAGACGTAGTTGCTGTCGCGCTGCTTGGAGACGACGCCTTCGAGACTGAGCCGGCAGGCATGGTTCAAAACCAGGCCACCGTTCTCGTTGAAGTGCGCGCTGTAGCGCAGTTTGCCGCTATTTTCGGGAATGAGCTTCTCAAGAAGATGTTTGCGCTCGAGAAGGCCTACGTCGAGCAGGCTGTATCCATCGAGATAGAGGAGGTCGAAAGCATAGAAGACGAAGCGGTCGTAGCGGCCTTCACTGAGATCGTGTTGCAGGGCGGAGAAATCTGATGCGCCGGTATCGCGCTCCACCACCAGTTCACCATCGATGACGGCCGTTTCAGTCGGCAAGGAAGCGAAGGCATCGACAATGTTCCGGCCGAATTTTTCCGTCCAGTCAAGACCGCCGCGTGTGAGCATCGTCACCCGCCCATCCTCGATCTTCACCTGCAGCCGGTAACCGTCGAACTTGATCTCGTGGATCCAGCGTTCACCGGCCGGTGGCTTGGGCTTCAGCTTGGCGAGTGCCGGCTCGATGAAGTCGGGCATATCAGCTTTTTTCGCGCCCTTCGGCCAATTCTGCTCTTTCGGGGCAGGAGACTTTGCCTTCCTCACCGGAGTCCCGGCTTTTGCGGCAACGGCCTTGCCGCCTTCTGGTCTGGAGTGCCAGGTGGCATCAGGATTTTCCGCCACCTCTTCGAGTTGCCGACCGGTCTTGGCGGATTCGGGACGCTCTTCGAGGATATCGGCCTCGCCCTCATTGCGGGCTTCCTCGTCCTCACCCTTGATGAGCAGCCAATTTTCGCGTTTTTCGCCGGCCTTGCCATGCATGCGCACGAGATGCCAGCGCCCCTTCAGCTTCTCGCCGTCGAGTTCGAATTCCAAGTGGCCTTTCTTGTAGGCTTTGCGCGGATCGCCTGTTGGAGTCCAGACGCCGCGATCCCAGACGATGACCGTGCCGCCGCCATACTGGCCTTTTGGAATGATGCCTTCGAAATCGCCGTAGGTGAGGGGATGATCCTCGACATGCACTGCAAGCCGCTTGTCCTCGGGGTTGAGGCTCGGGCCCTTGGTGACGGCCCAGCTTTTCAGCACGCCATCCATCTCAAGACGGAAATCATAATGCAGGCGGGTGGCGTCGTGCTTCTGGATGACGAAACTGTTGCCTGTCGCCCGGCCTTTCCGGCCGCGCGGCTCCGATGTGATCTTGAAGTCGCGTTTGGCCTGATAGGTTTCGAGAGCCATGGTCAGCCGGCCTTTCTGCTGCTTCTATCGGAGGTCTTGCGTGCGGCAGGCTTCTTCGCCGGCGCCTTGCCGCCCATCTTCGCACTTTGGCGCAGCGCCTCCATGAGATCGACCACCTTGCGCTCCGGCTCGCGCTTGCGCTTCGGCGGCGCGCGACCTTCGATCTTGGCTTTCACCAGTTCGACGAGCGCGGATTCGTAGCGGTCGTGATACTCGCTCGGGTCGAAACTGCCTTGTTTGGTGCCGATGATATGGCCGGCAAGTTCCAGCATTTCCTTGTCGAACTTGATATCGGGAATGTCTTTGAAAATGGAGCTTGCAGAGCGCACCTCATAGTCGAAATTCAGCATGGTCGCGATGATGTGGTCGTCATGGGCGCGGATGAGCAGCGTCCGGTTGCGGCGGAAGAGCACGGCTTCGGCAAGGGCTGCCACCTTGCCGTCAAGCATGCCCCTGGCAATCAATGCGAGGGCTTCCGCATCATGCTCGTCGACTGGCGCCAGATAGTAGGGGCGGTCGAAATAGAGCTTGTCGATCCCATCGCAGGGAATGAAACCTTGCACATTCAGCACCTTGTCGCTTTCGGGCATGATCTCGGCAATCTCGTCGCCTTCGATGACGATGTAGTCGCCGCTCTCCATCCTGTAGCCCTTGACCTGGTCGTCGCGCTCCACCGGTTTGCCGGTTTCGCTATCGACGAACTGCCGCTCGACGCGATGGCCAGTCCTGCGGTTGACGATGTTGAAAGAGACACGGTCGGAAGAGGAAACAGCCGTATAAAGACCGACGGCGCAAGCGAGGTCGCCCACCTTCAGATGGCCCTTCCAGCTCGCGCGTCCCGTCATCGCTTCCTCCGTTCAGAGCCTGCTGTTGCTTTTGTCGGTTTCGATTGGCTGGAATTTCCAGCCGCTTCCATCCGGCGCCGGATAGGCGAGGAGCGCATCGCCGTCGCCGATTTTCTGGCGCGCGGCTACGTCTCTTGCGCGATCCATCGCCTGTTCTGCAGTGGCATAGGGTTCAGACAATGTATCACCGAGCTTGTAGGCCCAGCCATTGTCGTGAGGGACGATCTGATAGGTGATGTCGGCCATGTGCTTTCCTCCTTGTCAGCCGTTGCCACGCGAGCGACTGCGCCGCTCGTCAAGCGCGATGATCTTTTCAACAGATGCGATATCCTCGCTTGTGACGACCGGAACCGGATCGGCGGCGATCGCCTGCAGGACTTCCTTGGACACCGCGCCATTGCGGATTACCCATTCCAGCGTCTCGCGGGTTTCCCGTTCGGCCTTGAGCTGGGCATAGAGCGCAACGATCAGTCGGTCGCGCGCATCCATGCTGCTGTGTTTGCGGTCGATCTTGCGGATGCCAGGCATGGGAAAATCCTGCCTCTTCATGAGGTTGTTCAGGGGAAAAAACCGCTGACAGGTGGAAAGGTTCCGCTGAACGGCGCATCGAAAATCAAAATCGCCGCATTGCGGGTTTACGGCTAAGACACTATTTGAAAGCTCTATTCGACAGAGGATTTCAAAATGGCCGATCTCAAGGCGCGTCCCCGTCCCACTGGTGCAAGCGCCGTTCTCGGCCGAACCGGTTTCCCGCATGTCACGTCGGTCACCGGCGGCGAGATCGATATCGTTACCAGCCCGTCGCAGCCGGGCTTCAATCCGCTCGATCTGCTCTATTCCTCGCTTTCGGCATGTCTCGTGCTGAGCGCCCGCATGGCGGCAAGCCAGCTCGGCATCCTCGACAAGATCACCGAGATCACCGCTGATGTGACCGGCGAGAAGGCGGCGGAAGGGCTGTCGCGCGTCGCGAAGTTCAACATCGCCTTCTCCATCAAAGGCGATATCGACGAGGAAACGCGCCGCAAGATCGCCCACATGGCCGAAGACGAGATCTGCACGGTCAGCAACACCATCAGGGGCACTCCGGAGTTCGCAACCACGATCTCCGGCTGATCGGGTCACCACAGGTTTCTGCATAAAAATCATAGACTATAGGACCGGAGCATTGCGTGGTCTTCGCCCTCAACTTATGCTCCGGCATCGATTGAAATGATGCCGGCTGAGATGCAGTTCCAGACACAAGCTTCGACCGAACAGAAATCCCGGCGGCCGCTCGTCGCCATCATCGGCGGCGGCGTTTCCGGGGCGGGTGTCGCCTACCATCTGCTGAAGCTGGCTGGCGACGATGCAGCCGAGATCGTGGTCTTCGAGCCGCGTCCCATGCTGGGCCGTGGCCTTGCCTATGACACTGCCGATCCGGCGCACCGCATCAATGTGCCGGCCGCCAAGATGAGCCTGCAGCCGGATGATCTGGAAGAGTTCCAGCGCTGGATCGAGGCGAACAATGCCGTGCGCGACGATCCCGAAGCCGCGCGCGAGAACGGCCAGCTTTTCCCGCGCCGGCGCGTATTCGGCGATTACGTTGGCTCGCTCCTCCAGCCTTTCCTGAAGTCTGGCGCCATCAGCCATCGCCGGGCGACCGTGACCGGCATCCACCGCCGGGGTAGTGGCTGGGCGATCCTCGATGACAAGGGCGGGCTGACGGAGGCCGATATCGTCGCCATCGCCACCAGCCATCCGCCGCCGGTGGCGCCGGGCAGGCTCGCGGCTATTCTTGGGGAACACCCGCGCTTCGTTGCCGACACCACCAAATCGGGTGCGCTCGAAGTCGTGCGGCCGCATGACAGGGTTCTCGTCATCGGCAACGGGCTGACCGCGGCAGACGTGATTGCCTCCCTTGCGCGAAACGGCCACGACGGCTTCGTTACCGCAATCTCTCGCCGCGGCCTTCGTTCGCGCGGCCATGCCGCAGTTCCGCAGGAGGCTCTCGGTGATTTCATCTCCGAGCCGGCATTGTCAGCCGTCGCGTTGCTGCGTCTTATCCGGCAGACGATCCGCCAGGCGGCCGAGCGTGGCCAGAGCTGGCATGCCGTGATCGATCAGGTGCGTGGCCAGGGTCACGATCTCTGGCGCAGTTTACCGGTTGCCGAGCGGCGGCGGATCGTCCGGCATCTGCGGCCTTACTGGGATGTTCACCGTTTCCGCATCGCGCCGCAGGTGGAGGCGGTGCTCGACGGTGCAATCGAAGCCGGCAGGCTGGAAATCCTCGCGGCATCCATTGCCGATGCGAAGGTAGAGGGCGAGGCGATCCACGTCACCCTCCAGCCGCGGCATGCACGCGGAAAATTGGAACGAATGTTCGATGCTGTCATCGTCACGACCGGTCCGGCACATGGCGGCATTTTGCAGACGCAGCCCTGGCTCAGCGAACTCGCGCGGGAGGGCTATCTCGCACTTGATCCGACTGGCCTCGGGCTTGCCTGCAGTGAGCGCTCCGAGGCTCTGGGACCAGAGGGCAGGGTGGTCTCGTCGCTGCTTATTTCAGGCCCGCTTGCACGCGGCACGTTCGGGGAACTGATGGGATTGCCGCAGATAACGGAACATACAGTTTTCGTTGCCCGCGAGATCGCCGAGAAACTGAAAGCCGCAGCCGCGAGATAGTTCGCGGCTCTGTCCCCTATCGATCTGTCGTTCTGTGACTGTCATCCCTGCGCGACTTCTGCTAGTCCGCGACGACAGGCGCGGCTTATTCAACACAGCCGCACAGAGAGCATCGAGATCATGTCGCAGGCCGCTTCCCCCGTTTCCGAAAATCCATCCACCAGCCGTCTTCCGCTGATCGCCCTCATTCTTGGCGGCGCCGCGATCGGCGGATCGCCGATCTTCGTGCGGCTGTCCGAAGTCGGGCCGATGGCGACGGCCTTCTGGCGTGTGGCGCTGGCATTGATTCCGATCTTCATCTTTTCGCTTCTGCGCAAGGATACCGGCCCCAAGCCGAAGAGCCTTGCCGATTACGGCTTGCTGATCCTGCCGGGCGCCGTGCTGGCGCTGGATCTCTCGGCCTGGCATCTGTCGATCACCATGACCTCGGTCGCCAATGCGACATTGCTCGCAAACCTTGCGCCGGTTTTCGTGACCGCCATCGGTTTCCTGTTCTTCGGCGCGAAGGTTACGCGCGTCTTCGTGCTCGGCCTCGTGCTGGCATTGGCCGGCGTGGTCGTGCTGAAGGGCGGGCCTGCCGCCTTCGGCAATGGTGACCTGCGCGGTGATGGCGTCGCCATGATCGCCGCCGTCTTCTACGCCTGCTATATCCTGGCGATCGGCGCTCTTCGCAGCCGTTTCGATACGATCCGTATCATGCTGTGGAGCACAGCCTCTGCCGCAGTCGGCGTCTTCCCGCTCGCCTTCTTCTTCGAAGGCCACATGCTGCCGGCCAGCCTTTATGGCTGGTCGATCGTCTTCGGCCTTGCCTTCATCAGCCATGCAGGCGGGCAAGTGGCGATCGCCTACGCGCTTGCCTATCTGCCGGCCGCCTTCTCCTCGCTGACGCTGCTTCTCCAGCCGGTTGTGGCGGCCATTCTCGCCTGGGCTCTGCTCAACGAGTCGATCACAGCAATGCAGGCCTTGGGCGGCCTGATCGTTCTGGCGGGCATCATGGTCGCAAGGCGCGGCTAATCCCGCTTAAAGGAAGCTTGACCATTGGCTGCTAGACCTGTCCCGGAGTTCGGACAGGATCGGCCATGGCGAACCTTGATCAGGTATTTTTAGCTGACGTTCACGATACGGAAAAGCCGCAGGAAGTCGCTGTGCGCCAGGCTTCGACCGCGCCATTGGTGGCCTTCATGGCCCTTGTCGCCATCCTTGTTGCCCTCTTCAAGTTTCCGCCGCTGCTCGATTATGCGAACCACTATGCCCGCATGTGGCTGCTTGCCGGCGGCATAAAGGAAGCGCCATTCCCCGAAATCTACGCGATCGAGTGGAACCGCACCTTCACCAATGTCGGCATTGATCTGCTCGCGCGCTTCATCGGTCCTTTCATCGGTGTCTCCCTGCTCGCCCGCATCCTGCTGTTTCTGGCGATCGTCCTGCCGCCGCTCGGCGCCATCACGTTGCATCGACGGCTGTTCGGCGGCAGCTATTACTGGCAGATCGGCATGCTGTATCTCGCCTGGTGCGCCACGCTGATCGGCGGTTTTATCAATTTCCAGATCGGCCTTGGCCTCGCATTGCTGTTTGCAACGCTGGATCACCGTCTGCAATCCGGTTCCGCGGTCAGGCTCTTCCTGTGGCGGGTGGCAGTCTCGCTGCTGCTCACCGTCGTTCATATATTTTCCGTGGGCTTCTTTCTGGCGATCGTCTGTGGACTGGAATTTTCCTGGCGCTTCGATGTCTTCAAATCGCGTTCGGTGGTCCTGCGCCTTGCCGGCAGGCTCGTGGCGGCAATGATTGCCTGCCTGCTGCCTCCGGCCGCCCTGTCGCTGACCGCTGCCGATCTTCCCGGTAGCCAGGTTGGCGACATCCTGGCGGTCTGGAACGACAGCCCGATGCTGCTGATCTCTAATCTGCTCTCGGCTATCTGGACCTATGCTGCGTTTGTCGACGCGATTTTCCTTGTGCCGATCCTGCTGGTCTGCAGCAGGGCGCTTGCCGCAAAAAATCTGCGCATCCACGCTGGCCTGGTCGTCACTGCGGCAGGGCTGCTCGCCCTGTCCATCCTCTCGCCGAGGCATGCCCTCGGCACGGGATGGATAAGCTGGCGCTTTCCCATCATGGCCGCCCTTGTTGGCATGAGTATGATCTGCCCCTTTCAAAAGGTCAGCCGGCGACAGGCCGTGATCCTGTTCCTTGTCCTGAATATCGTCGTCTTCGGCCGGACCATGTGGATCGGTTTCAACTGGTGGCGGGGGCAGGCCGATGTTGCGAGCGTCGAGAAGGTACTGGAAGCCGTTCCCGCCGGTGCCGCGATTCTGCCGCTGCAGCACGATCCGGCCTTTGCCGAGATGAAACTCGATCAGCGGCATTTTGCATTCAGTGAGGATACGTTCCGGCACCTGCCGACGATGGCCGTCCCGCTGGCGCATGCCTTTGTCCCGACCCTCTTCAGCGCGCAGGGTAAGCAACCGCTCGCCGTGCTTCCCGCCTGGTCGGAGAAATCGGTGCCGGAAGGAAATCTCTTTTCGACCGGTGTGCTGTCCTGTCCCGGCCTGATGGCGCAGGCCGCCAGCTTCACGCCCTATCTTGTCGATTGGCGCAGCAAGTTCGATTTCATCCTGGTCGTCAACGCCGACATGATCGATCAGAATGTCGGCGACACGATGCCGGGAGGCATCGATCTTGTAAAAAACGCAGGCTTTGCAAGACTCTATGCCATCGATAGGAATACAACAACGCTGCCGGATGCCGTCCCGCCGTCATGCCCTGATAGCTTCCACTGGTAGGCTATTGGGTTGCCTGTAGTTTATTTTCCTGTAGCAGCCATTTCTGAATGATCGGCACGTCGGCGTCACCGAGGTCATGGCCGCCGGAAATGACGCCGGAATCGACGGTCGCGCCTGATGATTTCAGCCGTCCTTCCAGTTCGTTCGCATATTTGCCGTAGGCATCCATCTTGCCGCTGATGACAAGCAGGTCCGTGCCCTTCAGGTCTGCATGCGGATAGGTGGTGAGTACCGGCATGGAGCGTAGCAGCACGGCCTTGTGCACCAGGTTCGGGTGCAGGTAGAGCAGCGAATTCAAAAGGTTCGCACCGTTGGAATAGCCGACATAGACGACCTTCTTTGGATCGAGGCCATAGGATTTGACCGCGCCTTCGATGAAGGCAGCGAACGCTTCGGCTTCGTTCTTGATGTCGTCCTGGTCGAAGGAGAAGGGTGTGATGCGCTTGTACCAGCGCGGGAAGCCTTCCTCGGTCGCGCGCCCACGCACGCCGAGAAGGGTGGCGCGTGGTGCGACCTTGTTCAGCAGCGGCATCAGCGTCGTCTCGTTGCCGCCGGAGCCGTGCAGCAGTACGAAGACGCTGCCGTCCGGATCGGGCGGTGTATAGAAACGATGGACGAAGGGCAGATCGCGATAATTGATGCGCGGCTGGCCCGGCATGGAAAATTGCGGGAGCATGACTTTCAGGTCGGTCAGATTGGTGATCGAATCCTTCGGCGGGATGAAGAGCTTGGTTCCAAGTGTGGCTTTTGGCTCATCCACCAGCATGCCCGGCTTGTTGGTGGCGAGCTCTATAAGTGTGCCGCCGGGCTCGCGGGCATAGAGTGAGCGGAAGTATTTGCGATCGTGCAGGTTGGTCGCCGAGGCGTCTTCCTTTTCGAGCGCCTTGTGAACGGCCAGCACGGCTGCGTCGTCATCTGCGCGGAAGGCCACATGATCGACTGTGCCGGTACCCGGTGCGCCGGACCAGAAGCCACGCGCATCGCGCACGTCGATAATGTCTCCCGACTGCGAGACGAGGCGGTCGATCGTGCCGCGATTTGCCTGGAAGCTGTAGCCGAAATGGCTTTCGATGAAATGACGGCTCTCCGCCGGCTTTTCGGTCAGCATGGTTGCACCGCGCACGCGCTGTACGGCATGCTCGACCGGCACATCGCCGCCATCCCAGGCGGCCGGCGATTTCAGATCCCTGGCGCCGGCAAGCTTGACGATGACATTATCCGGGTCCTTCAACCGCAGCACCGGTTCGCCGAATTCATCCGCGGGGCCTTCCGAGCGGAGGCCGAAGCGCATGGCACGCGTCAGCCAGTAGCCGATACTGGTCGGATCGATCGCCAGTGACATTTCGTTGATCTGGCCGTAGCCGGCGCGGCCGGGTGCTCCGTCTTCCCAGACGAGGAAGGTGACGAGTGAGCCCGGAGTGCCCTCCGCATCGCCATAAAAGAGATGAAGCTGCGTCGCATCCTCGAAGCCGGCGGTCTGCTTGACCAGCCGCATGCCGAGGAATCCGGCGTAGAAATCCACATTCGCCTGCACCTTGCGGGTGATTAGCGTGATATGGTGTATGCCTGAAGCCATAGAGGAAAGCCCGAATTGAAAAGGCGAGGCTAGGAGCGTGAGTATGAGGGTCGTTGCTAGCATCATACCGTTGCCAATGGCCTTTTCTCTAATTTTGTTCCGCAAAAAGCACAAGTGCGTCACCACGCGGCAGGAGTTCCAGCGTGTCGACGTCCTCCAATGCTTCTTCGAGTTGTTGCAGCGTTGGCGGCTTCACCATATAGGCGAGCGCGCCGAGGTCTTTTGCCCGTTGCATGTCGCTTTCGTCGCTTGACGTGCTGAGAATACAGACCGGAATCCGGCTCAGCCGCTGATCGGCAGAAAGCGCGTTCAGCACTTCGAAACCATCCATGATCGGCATGTTGATGTCGAGCAGCATCAGGTCGATCTGCGGCTGGTCGGGAATGCCGGCACGCTGCTCCAGAAGTTGCATTGCCTCGCGGCCGTTGGTGGCCACATGCAGGTTGAAGCTCACCTTCTCGCGCCGCATCAGCTTGATCTTCAGAAGCTGGATATCGGCCGGGCTGTCTTCCACCAGCAGCACTTCGGCGAGCCGGCCGCTGCTTTCGTTCGTATGGTCGGCTGCTTTTGCCGTCTGCGGCTGTCCGCTGGCGACCGGCTGTTCGCCTGAGATCTCCGCGAGCGGCACTTCGAGCAGGAAGGTCGCGCCCCTGCCGGTCTTCGCCTCGCACCAGATCGAGCCGCTATGCAGTTGCACGATGCGCCGGCAGATCGCAAGCCCAAGCCCCGTGCCTTCGATGCCGCGGCCGACGAGACGCTTGAAGGGTTGGAAAATCAGCTCACGGTGATCAGGGGCGATGCCCGGCCCGTTGTCGCCGACCGTCAGGCGGCATATGCCCTTGTCTGCCATGGCCGAAATGCGCACTTCCGGAACGGTATCCTCACAATAGCGAATCGCATTGGACACGAGGTTCTGCAAAAGCTGGATCAGCAGCGTCGCGTCGCCCATCACCTCAGGCAATGCACCACGAACGACGACTGCCTGTCGGCTCTCGATCTGCTGATGCAAATTGTGCTCCACCTGGTCGAGTACGGCCGACAGCGAAACCGGCTTGAGCTCAAGCCCGCTCGAAACCTCCAGACGTGTGAAGCCCGAAACCTTCACGATCAGGTCTTCCATATGATCGGCAGCGCTCAGGATATAATCGAGAAGCTCGCGGTCCTCAGTCGGCAGTTCGGCCGAACCGTGAAGGATGCGGCTGAAGGATTTGATCGTCCGCAGCGGCTCCTTGAGATCATGCGCCATGGCGCGGGTGAATATCTCCAGCGATTGCCGTTTCTGCTCCAGCTTCGCCTCCAGCGCACCATGCATGAGCGCGTTCTGGATGCAGCGATGCAGGGTCTCGGGCGACAGCGCATCCTTGGTGAGATAATCACGCGCGCCGCCCTTCATGACCTCGACGGCAACGGTCTCGCTGCCTTGGCCGGTCAGCATCACGACATTGGCGGCAGCATCGTGGGCGAGGATTTCCGAGAGCACGCCGAGGCCGTCACGGCCGGGAAGCGAATAGTCGAGCAATATGCACTGAGGGCGCCTCTGGCTGTTGAGGGCAATGCCCTCCTCACCGCTCTCGGCCTCGATGACCGTATAGTTCGTGCCGGGGACGCGCGCCAGCATGCGGCGATAGACTTCCCGGTCGTCTATGTTGTCGTCGATGATGAGAACGCTGCAGTCTTCCGCCAAACGTCAGCCCTCTAAAGGCAGGATTGCGATTTCGAACCAGTATTCCTTGAGCCGCTGGATGGCGGCGAACAGCCCGTCGAGATCGACCGGCTTCTGTACATAGGTATTGGCGCCGAGCGCATAGCAACCCTCGATGTCGCGTTCGTCGTCCGATGTCGTAAGGATCACGACAGGGATCTTGCGCCAGTGTGCGTTGGACTTGATTGCCTCCAGCGTCTTGCGCCCGTCGAGGCCCGGCATGTTGAGGTCTAGCAGGATGAGGCCAGGCTTCGGCGCCATCGTGGCGAGCACATCGAGAGCCTCCTGCCCGGAGGCAGCCCAGCGGATCGGATTGCGCAGATTGGTACGCTTGAAGGCGCGCATCGTCGCTTCGAAATCGTCCTCGCTGTCCTCGACGATGAGGATCGGTTGCATGTCACGCTGCTGCATTCTGGCCCTCGCGCTTCCTTCCCAAGGTAAAATAAAATGTCGTGCCGATGCCGACTTCTGACTCCAGCCATACCTCACCATTGTGACGCCCAATGATCTTGCGCACAAAGGTGAGCCCTGCGCCGGTGCCATCCTCGGAATCTTGCGATTTTTCAAGCCGTTTGAAAATGCGGAAAATATCCTCGTGGAATTCTTGGGGTATGCCCTTGCCGTTGTCCTTCACGTAGAAGACGTGGCGGGCCAGCGTCCCGTCCTTGCCGACATAGCGTTCCAGGTAGCCGACGCTGACGAGAGGCACGGGCTTGTCGTTATATTTGATGGCATTGGTGAAGAGGTTGCGGAACACCTCGGTCAGGCGCGGTGCATCGCAGACGACCTCCGGCAGTACACCGTCGATGACGACCTTCGCATGCCGCTCCTCCAGAAATAGCTCCATGGTGGCAACGACGTCGCGGACGATCGAACCGATGTCGGTGCGCTTGACGGCGAGCTGCTGGCGACCGATTCGCGAAAAATAGAGGAGATCGTTGACGAGCTTTTCCATGCGCTGGCTAAGGCGAACCAGCCGGTTGAGCCGGCGCACGCCGTCTTCGTCGAGCTTGTCTTCATAATCTTCCAGCAGGAAACGCGAATGATTGTGCAGGCCGCGCAGCGGTTCCTTGAGATCGTGCGAGGCGATATAGGCGAACTCGTCGAGATCGTGGTTGGAGCGCTCGAGATCGGCCGTATATTCCTCGAGTTGGGAAAGCGTCGTCTTCATCCGCTCTTCCTGGCGCACGCGCTCGCTGATATCGCGCACGACGCCGACGAAGGTCTTGCTCGAGCCGGTGATGACAACGCTGACCGAGAGGTCGATCGGGAAGACCACGCCGTTCTTGCGCCGGCCGGAGACCATGCGCGTCGTGCCGATGATGCGTTCCTCGCCGGTGCGCCGGTAATTGCCGAGATAGGCGTCATGTTCGGAATGATAGGGTTCCGGCATCAGTATCTTGATGTTGTTGCCGGTCGCTTCCTTTGGTGTGTAGCCGAACATGGTCTCGGCGGCCGGATTGAAGCTCATGATCCGCCCCACCTCGTCGATGGCGATCACGGCGTCAGGCGTATTGCGGACCAGCGCGCTGAAGCGGATGCGCTCGGTTTCCAGATGCTGGCTGTTACGCATGAAATAGAAGACGAAAATGGCAACCAGCCAGAGCGTCGCTGCCGTGATCGAGCGGTTGGCGGCTTCCCGCCAGTATTCGTTCTCAGAATGGGTGACGGCGAAAAAGCCGAGCAGGATCAGCACTGTACAGACGAAAGCGAAGAAGATCGGCGCGTTACGATTGCCGAACCAGAGCGCTGTCAGCACGAGTGGGACATAGAGAATACCGTTTGCCACGCCGAGCGGTGTATAGAGATCGACGATGATGCCGGTAAAGCAGATCGTTGCCGGTATCCAGAGGGGGATCTGTGCCCTGTTGGTCGGCAACATCCACCAGGATCTGGCGAGAAGCCCGCAGCCGAAAGCCACCAGGCCGATAGCCGTAGGCAGGGCCATGGCGGCATAGGGACCCCAGCGATATCCTTGTTCGGCATCGGTGATGTATCCGGCAAGAGCGATCATGCCGAGCGTGATCGCGATATAGCTGGTGAGTTCCTGTACGAGCTGACCGCGCGACTGCCTCCCATAGAGGGCAAAAAGAATGGAAAGATTTGATATCAGGAAGATCAGTGCCGTATTCGGCCCCATGCCGCCGCCGATCTGCTCGGCAAAGGTTGGAGAAATGAAAAACTGCGTCAGGAACACATCGACATTATGTATCGTGCGGCCGAGCGTGATGATCTCCATCAGGCGGATCGCGGAAAGCAGGGTGGCAAGGCTGCACGTCATGACAGGCACTATTTGGTAGCGCCTGCCTGTCTCCATCGACGTGGCCAGTCCGATACCCGACAGCACGAAACAGATGGCGGTATTGAATGCCATGGACGGAAAGCCAGGCACGATCGAGATGATCACCCCCACTTCGAGCAGCCACCCGGTCAGCGCCGTCAGGCCGAGCAAGACCAGCAGGCAGCCGACGACGAGCGCGACCGCGCGATAACGTACGCTTTCCGACCCGTTCCGTCCCGCTACAGCGGCATCCCGCACCTACACCACCTCTTCGCCATATCCTTGTTTGCGAGCCATCTTTTCCGAAATCGCCGAATACTCAATAGGCAGATTGTTGCGCAAAACATGCTTTTTCGACAGCAAATCCGTGAAGGTTGATATCGAATTTTAGTGAAGTGGCGTTACTGTCCCAGTGAAGGACAGTGCAGGACATCAGAAACAATATCCGGATTGTGGCGCCAGATGCCGACCTTGTTTTACATCGATGATAGCCGGGATGACCTCTTCTATCTCGAATATATCCGAAAGAAACAGCAGGTGCACGTTGATCTATTCTGCTTTTCCACCGCACCGGCTGCATTCGAGGCGCTTGAGAAGCGCCTGGAAGAAGGCGAAGGTGTGCCGGATATACTGATCGCCGATCTCTACATGCCGCTCGACAGCGGCAGCGAACTGATCGCGCGACTGCGGCGGGACGACCGCTTTTCCGCCATGCGGCTCGGCGTCTGCAGTGGTTCGGACGCGGTCGAGGACCGTGAACGGGCGCTTGCTGCCGGTGCCGATTTCTACCTTGAGAAACCACTGGATCTTGCTGGCATCATCAGCAACCTGTGATTGTGGAAAATGCAGCGAGACTGTGCGCAAAGTGCCGGGTGCATGAAGTAATGCACAATTGACAAGCCTGGCGGTGCATTTCAAGATGCAACCGAAGAGAAGAAAAACAAAAGCGCTGAGAGAGCCGACCGATCCGTGTTCGCCGCCACGAACGCCAGCCAACCCCTTAGCTGATGGGCCGACCGACTCTCCCGCGCTTACTTCTGGCACTGTCTTCCGCATTCATGGATGTTGAATGCGGAGAGATTGGGATACCTAGGTAAGAGCTACTATTCGAGTAAACTGTCCTGTGCATCACCTGTAGTTGAGATGTTTCCGCCTGCGATATCGAAAGTCCCCGTTTCGCTATCGATCATCAACTGTCTCGCACTTTTTGTAGCTGTTCGCGTTTAAGACGTATATCCCAAGATTTCGGGATCGGCGGAATGAGAATTGGGGGAGGAAGAAGAGTGGGAATGACCAGTGCTGCCGCAGTTCCCTTTCATGCCGGTCCGGAACTTAGCCGGGCTATCAACCGCACGGATTTTTTTCGCCTGCTGAAGGCGGCCGCGCAGCATTACAATTTCGACAATTTTACCCTGGCGCGCATCTCGGAAGCAGCAGCTCCTTTCGGCGAACGCGAGGTTCTCATCACCAATGTCGCTGAAAGGCGCATGAGCCTCTTTGTCAAGACACTCAAGGAGGCGCTGGGAACAGCCAAAGCGCGGACGGCGCAGTTTTTGACGACGCCGGTGCATGGAAAGAGTACGGCGATAGAAGGCTATCCGTCAGACCTCGTCTTTAATGAATTCAGCGGCAACACATTCCTTTTCATTCCGCTGTTCACGCCGGAGGGGCGGCGTTACTGCCTGGTGCTCAGCGGCCAGCGTCAGGAGCCGGACCAGGGCGAGGTGGCGGATATTCTGCTCGATGCCATGCGCATCTTCGACAAGCTGTATGAGGAAATCCTGACGCAGGAAATGTCGGGTCGCCTCACGCAGCGCGAAACCGAAATCGTAAAATGGACGAGTGAAGGCAAGACCTCCGCGGAGATCGCCATTATCCTTGGCCTTTCGGAGCACACGGTCAATTCGCATATTACGTCCGCAGTCCGCAAACTCGATGCCGTCAACCGCGTTCATATGGTGGCGATTGCGATGCGAAACGGTCTGGTTTCGTGAGCCGGTTTCATGTCGGGGGAAGATGAAACGATGAGTGCGGAAGCAACGCGCAGGAATGCAGTGAAGGTATTGTTCGTCGATGACGAGTTCATCGAATTTCGTTCGCTCAAGAAAAAGATCGCCGATCTCTCCGAACCGCGTGTCGATGTCGAATATTCCCAATCGATAGGCGATGCGCTGGACAAGGTGAAGGCTGCCCGCTTCGATCTCATTCTTCTCGACAACCGCCTGCTGCCGAATGCGGATTTTCGCGAGACGGTGCCCGAACTCAGGGGCATCGGTTACACCGGCCCGATCGGCGTCATCTCGACCGATATATCAGGCAATTATTTCCAGGAATTCCCCGATTACGGCGTCGATTTCCGTATCGGCAAGGATGAGATCGACGTGCAAACCCTGCAGCACATCATCCGTGAATACGTGACTTATGACGTGCCGGATTTCTGGAAGGACGATTACAGCATCTGACTCTCAGGCTGGCAGGCGGATCGCAAATCGGCTGCCGTTCTCGTCGGAATGTTCGAGCCTGATATCACCGCCAAGCGCGCCGAGTAGTTCGCGGGTGGTCGTCAGACCCAGTCCCGGTCCGGGTACGCTGCCGGCTTTCGGCAGCTTCCAGAAGGCGTCGAAGATCTTCTCCTGATAGGCCGGCTCAATGCCGCAGCCATTGTCGGCCACGATGATGCGCCAGTCCGCACTTTCCCTTGCGGCCGTCACTGTGACATGCGGTGTTGGAGCGCCCTGATAAGTCAGGGCATTGGCGAAGAGGTGCTTCAGAACAATGGCCAGAAGTGCGGCATCACTGCGGATAATGGGTAGATTGTCCGCATCGAGTGTCGCGCCGCTGGCAGGAAATTCATCGAGCACCTGTTTCCAGGCATCCCGCGCAATGTCGGTGAGATGCGCGTCGCCGATGGTGATCTGGGGAGGCGTTCCAGCAAGGCTCATCAACGCCTTGGTGAGCCGCTGTGCCGTCTGGGCCTTGTCCATGATCGTCTTGAGGCTCTGCAGCTGCTCGCTGTCCAGCGTCGGTTCCAGATCGTCGAGCAGCATTTCCGCATACATGGCGATATGGCGAAGCGGCGATTGCAGGTCGTGCGAGGCGATCGCGAGGAAGCGTTTGATACGCTCCTCCTGATTCCCAGTGGAACCGGTTTCCGGCTTTTTCGCCGTCGGGCTGGAAGACATGTGGCGGTGCTCCCGATCTCTTTGAACCGAACATAGAAAGAGGGCACCGGCTGTGCAACCGGCGCCCTCTTCAAGTCCACGTTAAATGTCGACGTTTTAGCCTGCCGTCTTGCGCGGCTGGCCTGCGTCCGGCGGAATGATTTCCACGGCTGCATCGTTGGAAGCCGCGACTGCCTTGGCATGGCGGCGGCGCCAGTCGCCGAGGAAGAGCAGGATCGGCGCTGCGATGAAGACCGACGATGCAGCGGCGACGAGAATGCCGAAGGCCATCGGAATGGCGAAGCTTTCAACGGCGCTGCCGCCCCAGATCGCCATCGGCAGGAGCGAGAGGAAGGCCGTCGCATTGGTGTAGAGGCTTCGTGCCAGCGTCTCGTTGATCGACTTGTCGATGATCTCGCGTAGCGGCATCGACTTGTAGAGGCGCATGTTTTCACGCATGCGGTCGTAGACGACGACCTTGTCGTTCACCGAGTAGCCGACCAGCGTCAGGATCGCCGCAATTGCCGTCAGGTTGAAGTCGAGACCCGTCAGCGCGAAGAAGCCGATGACCTTGGTCACGTCGAGCACAAGGGTGACGATTGCGCCGACGGCGAAGGGCCATTCGAAACGGTACCAGATGTAGAACAGCATCGCGAGGCTGGCGATCACGACGGACAGGATACCTGCCCAGGCGAGTTCGCCGCTGACCTTCGGACCGATGACGTCGGTGCCGGTGACGGTCGCCGACGGGTCGATCTTGACGATCTCGGCCTTGAGCTTGGTGACGGCAGCGGTCTGTGCCTCTTCGCCACCTTCCTGCCTCTGCGCACGCACCAGCATGGTGTTGTTGTCGCCGAAGGACTGCAGGGCGACTTCGCCGAGGCCGAGGCCGTTCAGTTCCTCGCGGAAGCGGCCGAGATCGGCAGCGTCCTGCGTCTTCACCGACATCTGGATACCGCCACGGAAGTCGACGCCGTAGTTGAGGCCCGGATAGACGAAGAGGGCGATCGAGGCGATCGACAGCAGCGCGGAGACGCTTACGCCAAAGAAGCGCGCCTTCATGAACTGGATATGCTTGTCGTAGGGGCTGAAGAAGGGGAACAGCGGCTTGATGTTCAGCACCTTCATCTTCCGGCGGCGGGTGATCTCGATCATCGTGACGCGCACGAAGGCGACCGAGGTGAACATCGAGATGATCAGGCCGAGCGCCATGGTCACGGCAAAGCCGCGAACAGGGCCGGAGCCGAACCAGAAGAGGACGGCGGCGGCGATCAGTGCCGTCATGTTGCCATCGATGATGGTCGAATAGGCGCGGCGGAAGCCGGTGTCGATGGCCGCAAAGGCGCTCTTGCCCTTGCGCGTTTCTTCACGGATGCGCTCGTTGATCAAGACGTTCGCGTCGACCGCAAGGCCGATGCCGAGCACGACGCCGGCGATGCCGGGCAGCGTCAGTGTCGCGCCGACAAGCGTCAGTGCCGAGAAGGTCAGGATCGTGTGGATGAGAAGCGCGGTGTTCGCCAGAATACCCCACGTACCGTAGAGCACGAAGATGAAGGCGGCGACGAGTGCGAAGCCCACGATGCCGGCATAAAGACCCATGCGGATCGCATCCGCGCCGAGGTCGGCGCCGACGGTGCGCTCTTCGATGACGGTCAGCTTGGCGGGCAGGGCGCCGGCGCGCAGCATGGCGGCCAGCGTATTTGCCGTGTCGGTCGAGAAATTGCCGGAAATCTGGCCCGAACCGCCGGTGATCGGTTCGCGGATGACAGGCGCGCTCAGCACTTTGTCATCGAGGACGATCGCGAAGGGATTGCCGACATTCTGGCGGGTGATATCGGCAAAGCGGGTGGCGCCTGCGCTGTCGAAGCGGAAGGTGACGACCGGCTGCTGGCTCTGGTCGAAGCTGACGCGGGCATCCGAGAGGCGGTCGCCGGAAATCTCGACGCGGTCGAGAACCGGATAGGAGTTGCCCTCATCATCCTTCATGATCGTCACGCCCGGGCCGGCCTGGCCGTTCGGGGCGAGCATGTGGAAGGACATCTTGGCGGTGGAGCCGAGAAGTTCGCGAAGGCGGGAGGGATCCTGCGCACCCGGAAGCTGTACGAGAATGCGGTTGGCGCCGATGCGCTGGATCGTCGGCTCGGCAACGCCGACCTGGTCGACGCGCTGGCGGATGACTTCAAGGCTCTGCTGGACTGCATTGTCCACATTGGTGGAGATACCGGCCGGCGAGAAGCCGATGGTGATGTTGCCGCCGTTGGCCGTAACGGCAAGGTCGGACTGGCCGGCGCTGATACCGCTGGCGATCACATTGCCGAGTGTGCGAAGCTCTGTGACGGCTGCGTCGCTCTGCGACGGGTCGGCAAGCGAAACAACGATGTTGTTGTTGTTGCGCACGACCGACTTCGGCTGGATGTTCTTTTCGCGCAGCACACGACGTGCATCCTGCAGCATCGAGTTCAGGCGCTCCTTGGTCAGGTCGGCCTCATCGACCTCGAGAACGAGGTGCGAACCGCCGCGAAGGTCGAGACCGAGGGAAACCTGACTGTGCGGCAGCCAGGAGGGCACACGCTGCAAGACGCTCGGGGGCAGCGCGTTCGGCAGGGCGATCAACAGACCGAGCACGATGATCACCGTATAGGTGAACACCAGCCATGGTGAATTGCGCATGTTTTAAGTCCTTGGATAATGCTTGGGCCGGCGCAACCGCGCTGCGGCATGTCTATGGATCAGAAGTGCCCGTAGGCGCGTAATTCAGGCAGCCTGCGGCGGTGCGCGGGGCTGATGAGCCCAGGTTGCCGCGGGGCGGAGCGGGGCTTCGAATTCAGGCGCCGGCGTAGCGGCGCGCCAGTCGGCAAATTGCAGTGCAGGAACAACGGCAAAGGCCGCCGGGCCGGCATCCTGGAGCGATTGTTTCGGTGAAACCTTGCGATCACTGATCAGCAGGCCACGAATGGCGTCGCGCGCCGTAACTTGCGTCTGCTGCGAATCCCTGCTGGAGGAAGAAAGGCTGTTTGCCGCCGCGGACGGGCCGATAATGATATTGCCGCCGAAGAGCAGGCCGAGATAGGCGACAATCGCAACGACGACGGAGGCGGCAATACGACTTGCCAGACGGCGCTGATCCAGCTCCATCTCCCCTGTCTCGGCGATTTCACTCCCAAATCGGCTCAAAGGTGCGGCAATCTCTCATTCTTTTTCCGGCGGGGGCTCCACCGTGGGCGCGATTGTACCAGTCGCAAGCCCGTCTTCATAGGGTGCACTGTCATGATGCACTTGGGCGAGCCGGTCAACCATGCCAAGCGCAATTTCCCGTTCTCCCATGATCACGGTATCGGCGCCATATTGCTGCAGTTCATCCACCTCGGCGTCGGAATGGGCGCGTGCAACGATCAGGATCGACGGATTGATGGTGCGGCCTTGCTCGGCGATACTGCAGGCCTCGAAGGCGTTTGGAATGGCGATAACAAGACTGCGGGCGCCGGCGATATTGGCAAGATCCAGCGTTTCGCGGCTGACGGCATTGCCGGAAAGGACCTCGATGCCCTGGCTTCGCAGTTCGGCAATGCGCTTGTCCGAATCCTCGATGACGAGGAAGGGCGTGCCCGAAGATTTGAGGTTCTGGCCGACGATGCTGCCGACGCGGCCGTAGCCGACGAGGATCGCATGGCGGTTCAGCATTGTCGGACGGACGTCGTCACTGTCTGCCTCAGCCGCTTCCGGTGCGGGCGAAGGCTCAGTGGCCGGCACAGCCTCGGTGGCCGGCTCGTCACGCTTCGGGCTTTCCAGGAAAGGCCGTGCACGGTCGCAGAGGAAGAACAGCAGCGGATTGATGATGATTGAGATGATCGCCCCGGCAAGGATCAGGTCGCGGCCTTCTTCCGGCAGCAGGCCGAGATCGACGCCGAGGGCAGCGAGAATGAAGGAGAATTCGCCGATCTGCCCGAGGCTCGCCGAGATTGTCAGCGCCGTACTCATTGGTTTTCTGAAAAGGAGCACGATCAGGAAGGCGGCGACCGACTTGCCGATCACGATGATAAAGACGGTCGCAAGCACAGGCAACGGCCGCTCGATCAGGATGTTCGGATCGAAAAGCATGCCGACAGAGACGAAGAAAAGTACGGCGAAGGCATCGCGAAGCGGCAAGCTTTCCTGGGCGGCGCGATGGCTGAGTTCGCTCTCGGCGAGAACCATGCCGGCAAAGAAGGCGCCCAGCGCCAGCGACACGCCGAAAAGCTTGGACGCGCCGAAGGCAACGCCGAGCGCGATCGCCAGCACGCCGAGGCGGAAGAGTTCGCGCGAGCCGGTATGAGCGATGCGGTGCATGGTCCAGGGGATGAGCTTGCGGCCGAAGACGAGCATGAGGGCGACGAACAGCGCCACCTTGACCAGCGTCATGGCGATGATTCCGCCGACGCCAAGATCGAGGCCGAAAAGCCGGTTGAGGCCTGCCGAAAGCGGTTCGACAGGGCCATGACCATCGCCGGTGATGCTCGCAGCTGCCGGGATGAGTACCAGCGCAAGTACCATGGCGAGGTCTTCGACAATGAGCCAGCCCACCGCGATGCGTCCCCGCTCGGTCTCGACGAGACGCCGTTCCTGCAGGGCTTTCAGCAGCACCACGGTGGACGCGACGGAGAGCGCGAGACCGAAGACAAGGCTGCCGCCGGTCGGCCATCCCATGAAAGCGCCGAGACCCCAGCCGAGCAGCGTGGCAAAGCCGATCTGCACGACCGCGCCCGGCACCGCAATGCCGCGCACTGAAAGCAGATCCTTCAGGGAGAAATGCAGGCCGACGCCGAACATCAGCAGGATGACGCCGATTTCTGCAAGCTCAGGCGCAAGGCTCTGATCTGCAACGAAACCCGGCGTATGCGGACCGACGAGAACGCCTGCGACAAGATATCCGACAAGTGGCGGCAGGCGCAGGCGATTGGCTATCGCACCGAGGATAAACGCCAGCACGAGCCCCCCGACGATCGTCGAAATCAAAGGCGTATCGTGTGGCATCGCTCTCTCCCGATCTGGAAATCCCGTTCAGAATATGACATATATGATCTATATTGACCAATATGGGTGGTTTAGGATTATGGGTCAAGGCGCAAAAGAGACAATTCTGACGCCGGCTTTGTGCCGCGCGGCTCGTGGGCTGCTCGATTGGACCCAGACGGATCTCGCCGAGAAGGCGGCCGTCTCCCGCAGCACGATCCGGGATTATGAAGGCCGGCATCACGAAATCCATCGTGCGACGGAAGCGCAGCTGCGCCTCGCCTTCGAGGAGGGCGGCGTGAGATTTGTCGAATTGGAAGGCGGTGGAACCGGCCTCTGCCTGCCCGACCCCGTGAACTGAACGGCTTTATGGCTGCATCAAGCAGGCCGCGCCGACCTTGTAGACGTAGATCGTATCGCCCTTGTAGTTGCCTTTTTCTGGCTGCCAGCTTTTCAGCATTTCCGGCGTTTCGTCGGCGCAGCTCAGCGGTTTGACTGTTAGGAACAGAACCTGCCCGCCGGTATCGGCCGGTAAGGCGAATTCCTGTTCGTAATAGCTGTCAGGCAGGTCGGCGGGCGGACGGGCATAGATCTTGTAGGGTGTATCGCGCAGTGTATGGAAGAGATCGGCGACCATGTCCCTGTTATCGGTGACGATGATGCCGGCGCCGGCTTGTGCCGCAAGATCGGCAGCCGCGCTGCTCACTTCTGCCCGGCCGAGGTAACGCTGCATGACTTCCTTGCCGTTGGGCAGAACCAGCTGATGCGAGAAGATCGTTGCGAAGGGGAAGAGAAGGCAGGTGACGCCATTGATCCAGAGCGATGTTTTGAGACCCTTCGGCCACAGGCGGTGAAGCAGCCAGACCGCCAATATGATGCCCGCCACATAGGCTGTGACGCCCCAGTTGGCATAGGCTTTGGCGACGGTCGCCTGCAGCGTAATGAGCAGCACCACCGGGATCGAGAGCCAGACGAGTATCTTCTCACGCGGCTCGCTGTGGCCGCGGATCATGTTCCAGACGGCCCAGAGCATAGCGAAGAAGACGATCGGGCCGACGACGCCGAACTGCGCGGAAAAGAACTCCAGCCCGCCGCGAAGATTGATGCCGAGATCGCTCCAGTGGGCGATATCCTGCGTGTGGCGCACTGTCGTATTGTTGTTCTGAAGGTTCCACCAGAGGTTCGGGAAAGCGATAACCGCCGAAGTGACGACGGCGATAATGAAATCGCGCACCGAAATCCGCGCAGCCGGAATGAACAGCAGCGCGATCGCTCCACCCGGGACAAGGAAAAGCACTGCATATTTCGACAGGAAGGCAAGCCCGACACCCAACCCCATGAGAAGCGCCAGCCCGACCGAACGGCGTTGCGTCAGTTCGAAATAGGCAAACAACGCAACCGCGATAAAGAAGAGCAGGACGACGTCGGTGGAAAAGAACACGGAGGAAAGGGCAACGGCCGGCAGCGTTATGTAAGTCGCGCCGACCCAGCCTTCGATCTCGGGCCCGATGAAGCGCTTCGCCGTTTTCATCAGTAATAGCGCGGTGGCCATATGGAAGAGGGGGCCGGGAAGTCGCAGCCAATAGATGTCGCTGGAGCCCGCAAGCTCGGTGAAGATCCTGAGCACCCATGCGATCATCGGCGGCTTGGAATAGTAGCCAAAATCGAGATTCTGCGACCAGAACCAGTATTGCGCCTCGTCGACGAACAGATCCGTCCTATCGAAATGCAGTGTCACGATGCGGAAGATCGTAAACGCCAGAATGATGAAGAGGCTGGTCCGAGCTGACATGAATTACTGACTTCCGCTGACACAGGAGCGCGTGTCGATACACCAACGGTGCCGGGCTGCCAACGGGAAAGGTAAAGGGGAGACTTTGGGCGCGGTGGCCTCTTAGAAGACGCGAAGCGTGCGGTTGCCGCGGTGCGCCGCGATCACATCGAGGAGGGCAACGGCTGCGGCGATCGTGATTGCGATCAGGCAGGAACCCATTCCGAGAACTATCATTTCTCTTTCCTTGTTGACATCATGTCAGGCTCTATAAAACGGGTCTATAACATAAAGCTTGCGTGTGCCTTGTAGCAGCGATGCAACTCCCCGCCAGTATTTACTATGTGAAGTCTGCCTAATTGTTTCAAAAGCTGCCGGCAGGAATGGGTTATTAACCTTCAAGCAAGGAATTAACCATAAACATTGGGTTACACGTCGGAATGGGAAGATGCACTCGTTCCCACCAGGCATGACGCCGTACCGCCGTACCGGGTTGATCCGGTATCCATCTTCTTCAGGCAGCTCCGAAACAGAATTGCTGAGCAGGAGGCTTCAGCCCCCCGGTTGCGACCGGTGGCGAAGACCGTCTCCGCGTATGGCATTCATCGGAAGCTGCGAAAGTTTTTGGCCGGGTTCGCCCGGAAATTGGTTGGGGACAGGCGTTGAGGCAGGATATGCCATCAGATCAGGCTCGTGGAGCACAGGCAGGCAGCCTGCGCGACCGCCTGCGCTTTGCCGGGCTCGATCCCGACCAGTGTGAGATGGTCCGCCGCAACAGGCCCGCTCTCGAAGCCTATCTGAAGGCCGGCCTGCGCGATCTCTTCCATCGCTTCCAGTCCTTCCCGGACGCAGCCAGCAATTTCGAAAGCGAACGCCAGATCGAGCGCCTGCACGACCTGCAATCCTCGCACTGGGATGTGCTGACGGATGCGCGTTTCGACAGCCTCTATGCAGAGCGCGTCAAGGTTCTCTCTGATACCGAAATGAAGATCGGCCTTGATCCCCGCTGGCACGTGGCGGGCCACGGCGTCATGCTGGAACACGTGATTTCCGGTCTGGCCGACGAGCTTGCCGGCCGTCCGGTACTGCCTTCGGCCAAACGCCGCGCCCGTGAGATCACGGACCTGATGACAGCGATCATCCGCATCGTCATGGTCGATACGGAAATCGCCGTCTCGCTGCGCTTCAACGCACTGCGCTCCACCCAGCAACGGGAGCTCGCCGATCAGCGTGCCGAAGGCGAGGCGGACGTCGCCCGCATCTTCAGCGATGTCATTGAAGGCCTGTCGGCCCGCGACCTGACGCAGCGCGCACCGGTCGATGGCGCTCACGCCGACATTGCCGCCGCGCTGAACGCAGCACTCGACAACCTCCAGACGGAATTTGCAGCGATCGCCGAACGCAATGCGAAGGCGGAAGCCGCAACGCAATCGCTCGCCGGCGCATCCCGCAGCTTTGCCGGCAATGCTTCCGGTCATGCCGGACGGCTGCAGCTTTCCGCCGCTGCCCTTGCCGGCATCGCCGAGCGGGTCCGCGAGGGTGCCGCCGAAAGCCGCGCCGCCGAACAGGCTGCAGCCGCGACGCGTGCGGCCGTCGAGGAAAGCGGCGAGGTCGTCGGCCGCGCCATCAGCGCCATGGCCGATATCGAACAGTCTGCCGAGAAGATCGGCCAGATTATCGGCGCGATCGACGAGATTGCCTTCCAGACGAACCTGCTCGCTTTGAACGCCGGCATCGAAGCTGCCCGCGCCGGCGAATCCGGCCGCGGCTTTGCAGTCGTGGCGCAGGAAGTACGAGCGCTCGCCCAGCGCTCCGCCGAAGCTGCCCGTGAGATCAAGACGCTGGTGACCACCACCAAGACGCAGGTGGATGCCGGCGTCCAGATGGTCGGCCGCACGCAGGATTCAATTGCCAGCATCGTCCGCCAGGTGACCGACATCAACGCCGCGATCGCCGGCATCGCAGGTGAGACGGGCGAACACGCAGCTGGTCTCGAAGCCGTGACCGTAGACGTCAAGGGTCTCGGCAGCGAAGTGGCCGACAATGCCGGCTTTGCGGAGCGTTCGGCCGAGGGCGCCGATCATCTCCACACGGTCATTCTGGAACTTGGCCAGACGATCCGCGAATTCCGCGTCGCGCGGGAAAATGCCTACGCAACCCGGCCTCATCAGGTGCGTGTTGCCGCCAGCCGGCCGGTTGCAATCGCAGCACGTCCGGAAGCGGTCGAAGACGATTACGAAAATGACGATTTCAGCATGCCCCAGCCTCTCGCAAGTGCCGGAGGTGGGCGGAATGTTTACTAACCTATCGGATTATGACGTCGGCTCGCTTTCACGGGTCGGGGACAAGGGGACAAGGAAAAACTGATGGCAGCAAAGAAGAGTGCCAAGACGTTGGAATTGCCAGCGGTTCTTGATCTCAATGAGGCTTCCGCGTTGCGCGACAAGCTTCTCTCCATGCGAGGCAACCCTCTGGCAATCGATGCTTCCGCAGTCGAACGCCTCGGCGCTCTTTGCGCTCAGGTTTTGATGGCCGCCGAGAGGACCTGGGACCAGGACAAGCAGTCGCTCACCTTCGCGAAGGTGTCCGACGCATTCACGAAAACCATGCAGTTGGTTGGCGTCAATATCGACCACCTGCTTGCCAAGGAGATCCGGCAATGAAGAAAAAAGTACTGACGGTGGACGATTCCCGCACCATCCGAAACATGCTTCTCGTAACGCTGAACAATGCTGGCTTCGAGACGATCCAGGCTGAAGACGGCGTTGAAGGCCTCGAGGTTCTCGAAGAATCCAATCCCGACGTCATCGTCACCGACATCAACATGCCGCGCCTCGATGGCTTCGGCTTCATTGAAGGTGTCCGTCGCAACGAGAAGTACCGTGCGATTCCGATCCTGGTGCTGACGACCGAAAGCGATGCGGAAAAGAAGAACCGCGCCCGCCAGGCTGGTGCCACCGGCTGGATCGTCAAGCCCTTCGACCCCGCCAAGCTGATCGATGCCATCGAGCGTGTAACCGCTTAAAGCCCAGGATTTGCTCCTATGGATATGAACGAAATCAAAGAGATCTTTTTCCAGGAATGCGAGGAACAGCTCGCCGAACTGGAATCCGGTCTCCTGAAAATGAATGATGGCGATCGCGACCCGGAAACCGTCAATGCGGTGTTCCGTGCGGTGCATTCGATCAAGGGCGGTGCCGGCGCCTTTGGCCTGGATGACCTCGTCGCTTTCGCCCACGTCTTTGAGACCACACTTGATTGCGTTCGTTCCAACAAGCTCGAGCCTACCCAGGACGTCCTGAAGGTCATGCTGAAGTCGGCCGACGTGCTCGCCGACCTGACCAATGCTGCCCGCGACGGCGGCAGCGTCGATGAAAGCAGAAGCCGCGGCCTGGTCAAGGAACTGGAAGCGCTCGCCAACGGTGAACTGCCGTCTCCCTCGGCAGTGTCAGAGGCTCCCGCGCGCAAGCCGGCCCCGAAAGCCGCTCCCGCTCCGGTTGCCGCAGCCCCGGCTCCCAAGCCGACCGACGACAGCGGCTTCCAGCCGGTTCCCTTCTCCTTCGACGATTTCGGCGGCGAGGAGAAGCCCATCGATCTGCCGGCCTATGAAATCACCTTCAAGCCGCGCTTCGAACTCTATTCGAAGGGCAACGACGCCACCCTTCTGCTGCGTGATCTCTCCCGTCTCGGCGAGATGAGCATCTACTGCAACACCGACGCCCTGCCGAGCCTCGACGAGCTCGATCCGGAAGGCGCCTACTTCTTCTGGAATATCACGATCAGGACGGACAAGGGTGAAGACGCGATCCGTTCCGTCTTCGAATTCGCCGAATGGGATTGCGAGCTTACGGTGAAGCCCGCCGAGGAAACCAAGGCCGGCGAGACCAACGATGAACTGCCGATGGTCCCGGTTCCGTTCGATCTATCCATCCTCGACGACAACGGTGCTGCCGAAGTGCCTTCTGTTTCAGAGGGCAGGGATGATGATACTGCCGCTGCCGTCGCCGCCGCTGAAACGGCGAGCAACGTCACGCAGATGGCTGCCGCTGCTGCTCGCGTCGAAAAGAAGGAATCGGCCGCAGCCGCTGCTGCCGCGGCGGCAAGTGCCGCAGCGCAGAACAATGCAGCCGCCGGCGCCGGCCAGACGATCCGCGTCGATCTCGATCGTGTCGACCGCCTGATCAACCTCGTCGGTGAGCTTGTCATCAACCAGGCGATGCTCTCTCAGAGCGTCATCGAAAACGACACGACCGGCACCTCGTCGATCAATATGGGTCTCGAAGAGCTGCAGCAGCTCACCCGTGAGATCCAGGACTCGGTCATGGCGATCCGCGCCCAACCCGTGAAGCCGGTCTTCCAGCGCATGTCGCGTATCGTCCGCGAAATCGCCGACATGACCGGCAAGTCGATCCGCCTGATCACCGAAGGTGAAAACACCGAGGTGGACAAGACGGTCATCGACAAGCTGGCCGAGCCGCTGACGCACATGATCCGTAACGCCGTCGACCACGGTATCGAGACGCCGGAAAAGCGCGCCGCTGCCGGCAAGAATACCGAAGGCACGGTCCGCCTGACTGCGAAGCATCGCTCGGGTCGCATCCTGATCGAGCTTGCCGACGACGGCGCCGGCATCAACCGTGAAAAGGTCCGCCAGAAGGCGATCCAGAACGATCTCATCCCGGCCGACGCCAACCTGTCGGACGAAGAAATCGACAACCTGATCTTCCTGCCGGGCTTCTCCACGGCCGACAAGATCTCCGACATCTCCGGCCGCGGCGTCGGCATGGATGTCGTCAAGCGCTCCATCCAGGCGCTCGGTGGTCGCATCAACATCACCTCGAAGCCGGGCCATGGTTCGGTCTTCACGATGAGCCTGCCGCTGACGCTCGCCGTTCTCGACGGTATGGTGGTCACGGTCGCCGGCCAGACGCTGGTCGTGCCGTTGACGGCAATCGTCGAAACGCTGCAGCCGGAAGCCGCCGCGATCCACTCCTTCGGTGCGAGCCATCGCCTGATCTCGATCCGCAACAGCTTCTGCCCGTTGGTCGATGTCGGTCGCATCCTGAACTTCCGCGCCACCCAGGCAAACCCGGTCGAAGGTGTCGCCCTTCTCGTCGAATCCGAAGGCGGCGGTCAGCGCGCGCTCATGGTCGATGCGATCCAGGGGCAGCGTCAGGTTGTCATCAAGAGCCTTGAAGCGAACTACACCCACGTTCCGGGCATCGCCGCCGCGACCATCCTCGGTGATGGCCGCGTGGCACTCATCCTTGACGTGGATGCGGTCGTGGGCGCCTCGCGCGGTCAGTCCCTCAAGGCGGAAATGTCGCTGGCGGCGGTAGGATAAGGGGCGATGTCGCACACGGCAAAAAATCTGACCCTCGGCGGACGCGAGCTCATCGCATTCCGCATCGGCGATCAGGAATTCTGCGTGAACATCATGGCGGTGCGCGAGATCCGGGGCTGGACCCCGGCAACCGCGATGCCGCAGTCGCCGTCCTATGTGATGGGGGTCATCAACCTGCGTGGTGCGGTGATGCCGATTGTCGACCTGTCGGCCCGGCTCGGCATGAGGCCGACCGATGCGACCGCCCGCCATGTCATCATCGTGGCCCAGGTCCGCCGCAAAGTGGTGGGTCTTCTGGTCGAGGCGGTTTCCGACATTCTGACGGTGACTGAAGACAACATCCAGCCGACGCCCGAGGTCTCCTCCGACCTCGTACGCCAATTCGCCCGGGGCATTCTCGCCATCGATAAGCGAATGATCTGCCTGATCGAACTCGAAGCTCTGTTCCCCGAGACCGAAAGCGAAGCCGCATGAATGTACTGGGCGTAAAAGATCAGAGGCAGTCAACCGACGAGGTCCTGGCGAGTGGGGAATACCCGCTGACACGCCGCGACCTCTCGGAAATCGCCGCGATGATCTATGCGGATGCCGGAATCTATCTCAACGAGACGAAGGCCTCGCTGGTCTACTCTCGTTTGTCGAAGCATATCCGCAACCTTGGCCTTTCAGGATTTCGCGAATATTGCGAGCTTGTCGCCTCGCCGGCAGGCGCTGCCGCCCGGCGCGAAATGTTGTCGCACCTGACGACGAACTTCACACGCTTCTTCCGCGAAAACCATCACTTCGAACACTTGCGCGACCATGTGTTGCCCGATCTTCTGAACCGGGCGCGCGCCGGCGGCCGTGTCCGTATCTGGTCGGCTGCCTCCTCGGACGGGCAGGAGCCCTATTCGATCGCGCTGACCGTTCTGTCAATGATGCCGAACGTTGCCGATTACGACTTCAAGATTCTAGCGACCGACATCGACCCCAAGATCCTCGCGATCGCCCGAGCCGGCGCCTACGACGAAAATGCGCTGGAAACCGTCTCGCCTGCCATGCGTAAGCAATGGTTTACCGAGGTCGAGATGCAGGGGCGCCGCAAGTTTCAGGTCGACGACCGCGTGAAGCGCCTCATCACTTACAACGAGTTGAACCTGATGGCCCAGTGGCCGTTCAAGGGCAAGTTCGACGTCATCTTCTGTCGCAATGTCGTCATCTACTTCGACGAGCCGACGCAGATGAAGATCTGGCAGCGCTTTGCTGGCCTGCTGCCGGAGGGCGGCCATCTCTATATCGGCCATTCCGAACGCGTCTCGGGCGAGGCCAAGAACGTCTTCGACAATATCGGAATCACCACCTATCGCTATACGAGCAAGGGTATCGGGAGGAAGGCATGAGTGCTCCTGCAAGAGTTCTCGTTGTTGACGACTCGCCGACCATGCGCGGCCTGATCACAGCCGTCTTGAGTTCGGATCCCGAAGTCAGCGTCATAGGCCAGGCCGGCGACGCCCTGGAGGCGCGCGAGGCGATCAAGCGGCTGAACCCCGATGTCCTCACCCTGGATATCGAGATGCCGAACATGAACGGCCTCGACTTTCTCGAAAAGATCATGCGCCTGCGGCCCATGCCTGTGATCATGGTCTCGACCATGACGCATCGCGGCGCCGAGGCAACACTCGCGGCCCTCGAAATCGGTGCTTTCGATTGCGTCGGCAAGCCGCAGCCGGGCGAGCCGCGCCCCTTCGGAGACCTCGTCGAGAAGGTAAAGGCTGCTGCCCGCACGCAGCGCAACTTCACCCAGCCGGCAAAGCCTGCCGCCATCACGCCGCCGCCCGCAGTCGCCGACTTCCGCGTTGGTCGCAAGATCGTGGCGATCGGCTCTTCGACCGGTGGCGTAGAAGCCCTGATCGCCGTGCTGCAGAAATTCCCGGCGAATTGCCCGCCGACCGTCATTACCCAGCATATGCCGCCGACTTTCACCAAGAGCTTTGCCGAGCGGTTGAATCGCCTCTGCGCGCCTGTCGTGGAAGAAGCAACTGACGGCGCCCGTCTCGAGATCGGCAAGGTCTATCTTGCGCCTGGCGGCGAGCGTCATCTGCAGGTCTCCAACGTCTCGGCGCCCTGCTGCCGGCTGGTCGAGCGGGGGCCGGTCAACGGCCATCGCCCGTCGGTCGATGTGCTCTTCGATTCGGTTGCCGAGCTCGCCGGACGCAATGCCGTCGGCGTGATCCTTACCGGCATGGGCCGCGATGGGGCCGCCGGGTTGTTAAAAATGCGACATGCAGGGGCCAGAACGCTCGGCCAGAACGAAAAAACCTGTGTTGTTTACGGAATGCCAAGGGTTGCCTACGAACTTGGCGCAGTTGAACAGCAGCTCCCGCTTGCTGCTATCGGCGAAGAAATATTGAAAATGACAGCCGCCCGAAAGGAAGGGACCGAATAATGTCGATCGCGGAGAAAATCAAAGTTCTGATCGTTGATGATCAGGTTACCAGCCGCCTGCTGCTCAGCGACGCGCTGACCCAGCTCGGCTTCAAGCAGATCACCTCTGCCGGCGATGGCGAGCAGGGCATGAAGATCATGGCGGAACAGCCCCACCATCTCGTGATCTCGGACTTCAACATGCCGAAGATGGATGGCATCGGCTTCCTCCAGGCCGTTCGGGCCAACCCGAACACCAAGAAGGCTGCCTTCATCATCCTCACCGCACAGGGCGACCGTGCGCTGGTGACGAAAGCTGCCCAGCTCGGTGCAAACAACGTTCTGGCAAAGCCCTTCACCATCGAAAAGATGAAAGCGGCTATCGAAGCCGTGTTTGGAGCCCTGAAATGATCACCGAGGGTGCGGTTCGCCGCGTGCACATCATTCAGGGTGAATATAAAGTCCTGAGCGACCCGGATGCGGTGCTTTCGACTATCCTGGGCTCGTGCGTGGCAGCCTGCCTGAGAGATCCGGTCGCTGGTGTCGGCGGCATGAACCACTTCCTGCTGCCGGGGACAGGCAACACCCCGATGACTGGCGGCGATGCCACGCGCTACGGCGTGCATCTCATGGAACTGCTGATCAACGGCCTCCTGAAAAAGGGCGCCCGGCGCGACCGGCTGGAGGCCAAGATATTCGGAGGCGCGAAGACGATCTCGACATTTTCCAATGTCGGCGAACAGAACGCCGCCTTCGCCATGCAGTTCCTTCGTGATGAAGGCATTCCGGTGGTCAGCTCCAGCACCGGCGGTGAGCACGGACGCAAGATCGAATATTGGCCGGTCTCCGGCCGGGCCCGGCAATACCCCCTGACCGGCGCCGAAACGCAGAAAACCGTCGCTCTCGAGCAGCGCCCAGCTGCTCCGCAGAAGCCCGCCGAGACCAGTATCGAATTTTTTTGATGGCGAGGATTTTTATATGAGTTTTACACCGATCATCGAGCCGCCATCGCCGGTCGAGGCGCTGAGCGACGTATTGATGCGGATTGTCTCCGAGCTTCACGACGTTGCCTACCTGATCGAGCGGATCGAGCCCCAGCTGATCGAATTGGGCGGCACGGAAATCCTGAGCTCTCCCGACAGCATGAAAGTGATGCAGGGCATCGATCTTGCCGTGCAGAAATCGCGCGGTCTGGCCGAATTCATCGATACCATCACCGGTGAAATTCCGCAGAACTGGTCGATCGACGTCGCCACTGCGCTGAGCCTCGTCAAGCTTGCCGAAATGCAGAAAGCCCTCGGCGGCGGTACCCGTCACGGTCACTCCCAGCCACTCAGCAAAGCAGCCGGCGATTTCGATTTCTTCTGAGATTGTAATTCATTCCGGCATGCGCTGAACGAAACGCTCGCACAAGTTTCGGCGTCTATTCGTCAAATGAGGCAATAAGCCTGCTTTGTCTTTGACGGATCGTGCGAGAACAGAATGAATCTGTTAAATCAATTAGTTCAGATTTTTAAGAACTTTGGTTCCCTTGGGCGGACGCGTTTGATGATCCTTGGTGGGGTCGGCGCCGCTTCCATCGCAATCATCCTGGCCGCGGCAATTTTCGTCAACAAACCGGCCCAGGAAACGCTTTATGTCGGCCTGGAGAAGCCAGATCTCAACCAGATCAGCATGGCGCTTGCCGAAAGCAACATCGATTTTCAGGTCGGAACGGACGGCTCCAGCATCACCGTACCGGCCGGCATGACGGGCAAAGCCCGCCTGTTGCTTGCCGAGCGCGGCCTGCCGAACAGCGCCAACGCCGGTTACGAACTCTTCGACAATGTCGGATCGCTCGGCCTCACCTCCTTCATGCAGGAAGTGACCCGTGTACGCGCTCTCGAAGGTGAAATCGGCCGAACCATTCAGTCGATCTCAGGCATCACCGCCGCACGCGTTCACATCGTCATGCCCGAGGTCGGCAACTTCCGTAAGGCCGAACAGAAGCCGACGGCTTCCGTCATGATTCGCGCCAGCGCTACGACAGGGCGAAACGCTGCCACGTCAATCCGTCACCTCGTCGCCTCGGCCGTGCCGGGGCTCGATGTCAATGACGTGACGATCCTCGATTCTGCCGGCCAGCTTCTTGCTTCCGGCGATGAAGCCGGCAACGGCACGCTGAACCGCTCGCTTAACATCGTCCAGAACGTTCAGCAGGAAGTCGAATCGAACATCGACAAGGCGCTCGCCCCCTTCCTCGGCATGGACAACTTCCGCTCCAGCGTAACGGCCAATCTCAACACTGACGCCCAGCAGATCCAGGAAACCACCTACGATCCGGAATCCAAGGTCGAGCGCTCTGTTCGCTCGACGAAGGAAAACCAGCAGTCCCAGCAGCATCAGTCCGACAACGCGACGACGGTCGAGCAGAACATTCCGCAGGCTGCACCCGACGCAGGCGGCGCCAGTGGTCCGCAGTCGGAGGACAAGTCCGACAAGCGCGAAGAGCAGACCAATTACGAAATCAACAGCAAGACGACAGCCACGACGCGCAACAGCTACCGGGTCGAAAAACTCTCGGTCGCCGTCGTCGTCAACAAGGGCCGCATCGGCAAGATGGTGGGCGAACCGGCAGACCAGGCCAAGATCGACGCCTATCTCGCAGAGATGAAGAATATCGTCGCCTCGGCTGCCGGCCTCGATACGAACCGCGGCGACGTGGTCACCGTGACCGCAATGGACTTCCTCGAGAACCAGCTTCTCGACGACGCGAACGGCGGCGTTCATGTCATGGATGTGCTGAGCCGCAACCTCGCCGGCATCATCAACTCTCTTGCCTTCGTCGCTGTCGCCTTCGTGGTCGTCTGGCTGGGCGTGCGTCCCCTCATCCGCACCGTCAACGGCTCGGGCTCGTCCTCCTCCGCAATGCTCGGCGACGCCACTCCGGAATCGGCTGGCCTGGAACTGCCGGACTTCGCACCGGCAGGCGCGTCCTCGGGCGGGGCGCTCATGGATGGCTTCGGCTCCGACTTCGGCTTCGACAGCACCGAGGATCTGCTCAGTCTCGGCGACGACGACGGCAACTTCAACCGCCGCGTCAAGGAAGGTCCGGAACGCAAGCTCGCTCGCATGGTGGAGATCAACGAGGAACGCGCTGCGAAGATCCTCAGGAAATGGGCCATCGACGAAGCAGCATAATGAAAAGGCCGGGGAACCGGCCTTTTTTCTTTTTCATCCGAGGATCCATTGCGCGGTAACAAGACCGTTACCGCCACTCGTAACCGGTTTTTAAACGGTCGACTACTCTGCTGCAGAGAATTCGAACGTAGAGATCGCAGGACAACGGGATGGCGCCGTTCGCATGAGGCTCAAGCCCTGCATAAGACGGGCGGTGTAAGTATTTCTCCACTGGAACAATAGTTCGTTGCTTTTGTGCGTTTGAAATTTGCTTCCGCCAAGGCATTCTGTGCCGCGCGTCTCTGGCCGGAACTGTGATAATTACGCCATTCAGACTGATAATTCCGCTCGGCTTCACTCGCGTATAAGGCGAGGAACGTTGCGGCCAATACCAGAATCATCCTAGTTTCATACATCTTCGCGAGAGCGGAGTGGTGATCGAATCACCGCATGGAAGGTCGCAAAAGTAAATCCCCAGAAGTCGGAGATGGTGATTTGCGTTGGTTGGCTTACCCTCAAGTGATTCGAAGTGGGATTCGCGTGGGGCATGTGTTTGAATCCCTTTCACAAAAACAGAACTTCATTGCGAGAATCGACAGTTTCTCAGCCGCGGGTCATTGCCAATGGATATGGATATATTTCAGGCGAATAAAGGCGAGAAGCATATGGCGAACTTCATTGGCGCCAATGTGCCGGATCTTCAGCCACGCGACGAACTGATCGATCGCCTTCGCGTCATTGCCGAAACCGGTAAGTTGCAGGCCGGTTTGCGGGCGCTGACCGAGTATGTCGGCGCCATGCACTATCTTATGGCGCGCTGTGACCTCATCCAGGAAAGCGGTCTCGACTTTATCGTTTCGTCCGACTGGCCCTTCGATCTGGTGAAGGAGGTCGCCAATGACCTGGTTGCCGGTTATGCGCGCTCGACGGAATTCGACAAGTGCATGCAGGTACTGCAGCCAGGCTTTGCGCTTCTGCCTGAGGGTGCGGAAGTGCCGCCTGGCGCGAGCCGGCAATATTGCTCCCTGACCTTCAATGTCGGCCGCTCTCGCTTGGTGCTGATGTTCCTGTTCAGGGAAGGCGTCGTTCTTTCGCCGGAACGTCTCCGGGACGTAGGCCTCCTTGCAGGTTATATCGCAAGCTTCCTTCGGTGCGGGGGCACGAAGGTCGATCGCGATTTTGAGCTGACGGACCGCGAGCTGGAATGCCTCTTCTGGATTGCGGAGGGCAAGACAAGCGACGAGATCGCCATGATCCTCGGCATCTCCCGGAATACCATCAATAACTATATCACCAGCGTGATGCGTAAGACTGCAACGAAGACGCGTTCCGAGGCGATAGCCTTCGCCGTTCGCAACAATCTCGTTTGAGGGGAATTATGGGGCATCAACCAGGCAGGGCGATAAGCAATACGGACCAGATGCGCATGGTCCGTGTGAACAGGATTTCCAGCCGGTCTGACCTTTTCCCGCGCCTGATCGCCATGCAGAAGCTCGCGGATGCGCAGGCTTTCGCCGTTTTTCGCGTCAGCGGCTCCGGCGTGCCGGCAAAGCAGCGGCTGATCTGCGAGCTGGAGAACTGGGGTCCCTCGAATCCCGGCCTCGGCAAAGGTTTCGTCGATGCCCATGGCGAAGCTTTGCTCGACCATATCGATCGCTCGCTGCTGCCTGTGTTCTGGGCCGGTAGCCACGATCACGCAGCCCCGGGCCCTACCGACTTCTCTCCCTTCATGGTGAGACTGAAAGACGGCATGGTGCCTTTCTCCGGTCTTGCCTTTCCGGTGCGTCTCGGCGCTATAGGCAACGGCTTCGTGCTCTTCACCGGCGATGATATCGATCCGTCGAGCGACACAATCATCGAGCTGCACGGCCGCTGCTGCAATGTCATGATGGACCTGCTGTCCCTCGATGAGCGGCGTGCGGCGGCGACAGAAGCACTGAGCGAACGCGAGATCGCCTGTCTTCAGCTTGCCGGCGACGGCCGCATCAGCGAAGAAATCGCCGACAAGCTCGGCCTGTCCGTCCACACGGTGAACGCCTATCTCGGCTCGGCAACGATCAAGCTTGATTCGGTCAACCGCATCCAGGCGATCGCCAAGGCGATACGCTTGGGCTATATCAGCTAGGGCCGTTCCAGCAAACAGCTGCAGCGATCTTGGCTCCGGAATTGCGTGAAAACAAGGAGTTAGAAAATTTCCGCGATTGGAAGAAATGCGGAAATGCTCTAAGAAAGGCAAAGCCCGGCACCTTTCGGGCCGGGCCTGATATTCTGAAGTGGAAAATGCCCTAGCCGGCCAGCGCCTGCGGCTTCGCGACGATATAGCGCGCTTCGTACAGGCTCCTTTGCAGAAAAGCCGTGTTCTCATCCGGATCGACCGAAGCGTTCTGGAAGGAAATATGATTGATCTCGATGCCGGCATGGTCTTCGGCCATCGTCAGTTGCGCGTAGACGGTCACGCCGCGCGGCTTGATTTCGAGATCGAGCACAACTTCGGGCTTGCCGCCCCATTCCAGCGTATAATTTCCACCCAGGCCGAAGTTGACAGTGCCGGGATGGAAAAACAGTTCCGCCGCGGAAGCGACGAGGTCGGCGAGATTGCCGTAATACTCGAAACGCAGCAGAGAAATGAGATCGGATGCGTCCAGAAGCCTGAGCTCGGTTGCGACCGGGCTGATCGCTTCTGCAAGGATTTTTTCACGCTGGGCAGAGTAGGGGCATTTTTTCATTCGACTTATCTTACCCGTTTGTTCTTGGCCTCCGCGGCGTAAACCCGGTGAATGAGTTCCGCGACGGCCTTATAGAAGACTGACGGTATGACACTATCCACCGAGACTTGCGCAAACATGGAGCGTGCGAGAGGCGGATCCTCGAAGACGGGGATGTTGTTCTCCTCGGCGATCTCTCTGATTTTCAACGCAATAAGGTCCTGCCCCTTGGCAAGGACGATCGGCGCGTCGTTTTCCTCGCGTACATAACGCAACGCGACGGCATAGTGCGTCGGGTTGGCGATGACGAGGGTGGCGCGCTGGACACCGGCGATCATGCGCCGGCGGGCGCGGTCACGCATGACAGAGCGTTGCCTGCTCTTGACGAAGGGATCGCCCTGCGACTGTTTGTTTTCTTCCTTCACCTCGTGCTTCGTCATCTTCAGTTCGGTGAACCAATGATATCGCGTCCAGAAGATGTCAGCGATGGCGACAGCGGCGGTGGCGATGAGCATGACGATGATGATCTTGCGCATCGCTGTCATCATGCGAACCATGATCGTCTGCGGATCGGAGAACATTGCATCGATCGAGCCGAAATATTCGCTTCTGAGAACGAAGAAGAGAATCACCCCGACGACGACCACCTTGAACAGTGATTTACCGAATTCGACGAGGCCCGGAAGGCTGAAGAGCCGCGACCATCCCTTGATCGGTGAAATACGCGAGGCCTGCGGACGAATGCGTTCGAGAACCGGCGTCGGCAGGTTCTGAAAGACGGATGAGGCGATACCGAACGCCATGAACATGATGAAGGCAGGGGCCAGAAGCGCAGCCACGGCCCAACCGAGCTTCGCAAAGAGCGAGAGGACGTCAGGCCCTGTCTCGATCTTCCACTGATCTGGCTGCTCGAAGATGTCACGCAGGGTCTCGGCCATGTGTGACGTTGCGTCGGGAAGGAAGAAGACGAGATAGATGAAGGTCGCCAGAATCGTCGCAAAGATCGAGATTTCACGCGAGTGGGGGGTATTACCTTTTTCGGCAGCATCAGACCGCTTTTTCGCGGTCGGGTCTTCTGTTTTGCTGTCCTTGTCTTCATCGGCCAAGTGCGCGGCCCTCCGTCAAAGAAAAAGGCCGCTGCTGATGTGCGGCCTGTTTCCATGAACGGTAGTCTTGTGCGTGCCGGCGATCAACCGCCGCCTTGCTAGCGAGCGGTTTTGTCAACAGCTGCGATCGTTTAGGCCGCTGCTGGGCCGCCCTCTTTGTCCTTGAGCTCGATCTGGCCGGCATTGGCCAGGCGAATCGCTTCCTGTGCGACAGCGCGCCGGGCGATCGCGATCTCGCGCGGATTGACGCCGGCCATGCCGCTCTGCAGATCCGATTCGATCATGCGGCGCTGGCGCGGACTGATGGCGGAAAGCACCGATTCGCGGATTTCGGCCGATGCGCCGCGCAGTGCAACGGTGAGAACGTCGGCCGAAATATCGTTGAGTAGCATGACGCGGCTGCGCTGCGGCATGAACATGAGGTCTTCGAAGAGGAAGATCTTCGGACGAACCTTGTTGACCGCTTCGCGGCTGATCGATTCGAGCGAGGTAAGCAGCGTGTCGACCTGCGGCTTGTCCATTTCGTTCATCAGGTCGGCGACCTTCGTCGAGCCGGATGCGTTGCGTTCCGCGTCGACCTCGGCGAGCAGCGTCATCACCTGGTTTTCGATGATCTGCGCAGCCTTCGGGCTGACGCCCTTCATATTGACCGTGCGGTTCATGATGTCGGCGCGGCGGTTGTCGGGAAGCTGCAGCAGCACCTTTGCGCCAAAGGACGAAGGCATCATGGACAGGATATAAGCGACGGTCTGCGGATGTTCGCGCAGCAGGAACTGAGCGACGAAAGTAGGCTCCGCCTCAGCGAGGCGATCCCAGATTGAGGTTTCGTAGGCCTGGAAGGCGGTACGGCGGCCGAGCAGGCTGTCGACTTCGTCAGGCGTCAGCCCCTCCTCGAGGATGGCCTCGATCGCCTTGGCGTTGTCCATCAGACCGGCGCCTTCGGTGAAGAGATCCTCGAATTCGCCGACGAGCTGAAGAAGCTCGTCCGGCGGGATGGCGCGAAGAGCCTGGGCAGATCCGATGATGGTCTGCAACTCGGCCTGCGTGAAATATTTCAGCAGTCGGCCGGCGACCCCCTTCCCCATAGCGAGAAGAACTGCCGCCGCCTTTTCAGCCTGGGTCAACGGTTTCCCGGCAAGTGCGCCGCCGAAATCGTCAAAGTCCATCATGGTCTAACCTCTCCGTCCCGCACAGGGATCAGGCTTTTTTCGTGCTCAAAACTTCTATCAGTTTTACACCGAATCGGGTGTCGTCATTATCAAGGACCGTAATCTCACCGCGCGCAATCCTGCGGCCGTTCACCATTATTTCGACCGGCTCGCCGATCTTCTTGTCGAGCGCGATAGTAGCACCCTCGGTGAGGTTCATCAGGCCGGAAACCTGCATACGGCTCGTCCCGAGCACGATCTGGACATCGATAGGAATATCCATGATCAGGTCGAAGTTCGAATTCAGTGCGCTGCCGAGCGGTGCCGGAGCGGACTGGAAGGAGTTGCCGCCGAAGCTCGGTGCGGCGCCAAGGCTGGGAGAGCCTGCTGCACCCATGTCTGCGGCATTGCCGCCGAAGTCGCCGCCCCCGAAATCGCTGCCTGCGAAATCGGCGCCGCCGAACGAGGTTTCGCCGGCATCGCCGCCGAAAGGCGAGAGGTCCGTACCTGCTGCGAAAGCATCGTTCTGCAGGTCGTCGCCGAACTGCGGAAGGTCGCTATCCGCATCTTTCTTCAGCACGCCGCGCAGATCGTCGATAGCCTGATCCAGATCGGCTTCACTGCCCGGCATGTCCAGGGAGAGGTCACTATTCTGCTGTGTCTTCTTCGTAGCCATGAAATCACTATTCCAGTTGAAACTTGCCTCAAACTGCCTTTGCGGCGCTGAAAGCGAGAGAACCGATTAATTCATTAAGTGCCGGATCAACTCATCATCCGAATTCATGGTGTCTTTCACTCGCACCATGTAGTTGTCGCCTGAACGCCCGAACTCGCACACATACAATTCTCGGCTGTTGGCGCTGACTTCGACGCGCACGTCGCCGCTGTCGCGGAAGGGAATGACGTCGCCGGCCATCAGTTTGGAAATCGTCCGCAGCGTCAGATCCTGCAGGCGGATCTTCGCTTCGAGCGTCACCTGCGACCGGCGAACCTGGTCGCCGATCTGCTCCGTCCACTCCGGCGACTTGCTCGGCTGCTTCTTAGCCTTCGGGGCCGAAACCTTGGTCTTGAGCAGCGCCGCTTGGGGGACGATCAGGCTGAATTCGGACGTGATGCCGGCAAGCGTGATCGACATGTTGATCGCAGCCGCGAATTCATCCGGACGGTCTTCCGGCGGACGGATGCGTGCGTCAAGAGCGAAGGGAGCCGACAGGCTGGGCTCGAAGCCGCCCGGCGCGTTGACGGCCGAACGCAGCACCTTGGAAATCTTGTCGAACACCATGACGGCGAGATCGAGCTCGATAATGGAGAGAAGCCGGTCGGCCGGCTCCTCGATCGTTTCGGCGGTAGCGCCAAGCAGATGTTCCATCAGGGTAATGACGAAACCGTTGCCGCAGCCGATCGTGATGTTCTGGGACCAGTTGCGCAGCGTCGCATCGACGAGCGTCATATTGGTGCTGAGATCGTCGATCAGATGATTCTTGTAGCCTATCTCGCAGCCGAGATAGCCGACTGTCACATCGAGGCCGGTTTCGCTCTTCAGGATGTCGGGAAGGAATTCGCTGTAGATATCGCCGAAGGAACTGCAGAGCTTGGCAACCCTGCCCTTGTCGCCAAGACCGCCGGTCAATTTGGCAAGAAGGACAGGATCCATTGTCTGGTTGTCATGCGAAGCATTGCTCATAGTCATTTAAGCTGCCTTGTTTTCGCCACCTGGGTTCATCATTTCCTGCTCCACTGCGTCGATCGACGGGCGTTCATACGCTGAGATCGTCTTGCGGCCGTATTCGAGGGCGACCTGCGGCACCGAGCCGTTCATGTAGGCAAGCAGGGTCTGCTTGACGACGACGTAGAGGCGGTGCTGCTTTGAGCGGACGATCTTGATCTGGGAAACGATCGGGGAGCAGACGCAGTAGGAAAGCAGAATTCCGAGGAATGTGCCGACGAGTGCCGAACCGATGAGGTGGCCGAGCACTTCCGGCGAGTCGTTGATATGCGCCATGGCCTTGATGACGCCGAGAACCGCCGCGACGATGCCGATGGCCGGGAACGCGTCGCCCATTGTCTGGATTGCGTGGTAAGGCTTCAGCTTGTCATGAAGGATGGTGTTGATTTCTTCGTCCATCAGCGCCTCGATCTCGTGAGAGCGGGCGTTGCCGATGATGATCAGGCGCACGTAGTCGCAGATGAAGGCCGTCAGTTCCTTGTTCTTCAGAACCGTCGGTGCCTGCTGGAAGATCGTCGATTCGGCCGGGTTGTCGATATGCGCTTCGATTTCGTTGCGCGACTTCGTACGCAGGTCGCGCATCAGCGAATAAAGGACACCAAGCGTGTCGAGGTAGTTGCGTTCCTTGGGAACGGAATGCTTGAAGGCCTCGCCGAGCGCCTTGCCGGAGTCCTTCACCACCTTCATGGGGTTGGCCATGATGAAGCTGCCGAGACCGGCGCCGCCGATGATCACGAATTCGAAGGGCTGAAAAAGAGCATCGATTTCGCCGCCCATCGCCATGAAGCTACCGATGATACAGCCGCAGACAACTACAAATCCGATAATAATATTCATCGTCAGCCCAATCTGAACGTTGCTTTTCTTTGCGACGGATAGGGTTTGTGCCTTGCGTGAGGCTGATGAACGCGGCTTTTGCGCATTCATTTGCGCTACCAGCTTCGCACAAGGATTTACCTTCATATTGAACGTGACGAGTGGGCCTATGCGCGCCCATGTCTGAGATGCCGCTCAGCGGAACCCGTGGCCGAACTAAAAGGAGCCCGGTGTTTCGTCCCGTTTATCGCCAATGTGGAGCTTACCGACATGCAATCCGGTCTTTACGTTTCCCTGTCGTCGCAGATGGCCCTCGAAAAACGCCTGACGACGATCGCCGACAACATGGCCAACGTGAACACGACTGGTTTTCGCGGCACCGAGGTAAAGTTCGATGAAATGTTGGCGAACAACGAGAACAAGACGAACACCAAGGTCGCCTTCGTCTCTCAGGGCAACGACTACTTGGACACCAGTCATGGCGAAATGCAGCACACCGGCAACATGCTCGACTTCGCCATCAAGGGCAATGCCTGGTTCTCTCTCGACACGCCGGCCGGCCGCGTTCTGACGAGGGACGGCCGCTTCACGATCCGTGACACCGGCGAGCTGGTTTCCACCCGCGGCTATCCGGTTCTCGATGCAGGCGGTGCGCCGATCGTACTCAACACTGGCGGCGGCGAACCGAAAGTCGGCACGGATGGCATCATTTATCAGAATGACCGGCAGGTCGGTTCACTCGGCCTCTTCGAAGCAGATATCGACAAGGGTTACCTGCGCTACGAAAACAGCGGCATCATGACGACCGAGCAGCCGCGCGCTGTCGTCGACCGCTTCAACGTCGGTGTGGAGCAGGGCTATCTTGAAAATTCCAACGTCAATGCGATGCACGAGATGACGCAGCTCATCGAGGTCAACAGGGCGTTCGACAGCGTCTCGTCGCTGATGCGCGATAGCGAAGACTCCTTCAAGGAAGCGGTCCAGACGCTGGGCGGCAGCCGTTAAGGCAGGGTGTGAAGCATGAACACCACCCTGTTGACTGAGGACGCGCTCTCGCCGAAGCTCACACATCTCGGCGAGCTTGCAAAACGCTACGCCTCGCCGGAATTCTCGGTGACACATGGCGGTCGGGTGCACACGATCGCCGCCGGCCATTATACCGTCCGCGGCCTTTCCCGGCATGTACGCCTCGGCGAGTTCGTGGCGCATAAATCCGCGACGGGCATCCATCTCGGCGAAGTGGTCAAGGTGGAGCCGGATCTGATCTATGTCTGCCCTATCGAACCGGGCGAGCCGATCGGCATCCACGACGTCGTCATTCGCAAGGGTGCTTTCCGCATCTCTCCGTCAGATAGCTGGTGCGGCCGCACCATCAATTCCCTCTGCGAGCCGATCGACGGTCTCGGCCCGATCACCGAAAGCCTGGACCGCCGTTCGATCTCGAACACCGCGCCGCCTTCGATGACGCGTCAGCGCGTCGAAAACGGCTTCAAGACCGGCGTGCGCGCGATCGATATCTTCTCGCCGCTCTGCCTCGGTCAGCGTCTCGGCATTTTCGCCGGCTCGGGCGTCGGCAAGTCGACGCTGCTGTCGATGCTGGCCCGCGCCGACGCCTTCGACAAGGTGGTAATCGCGCTGGTCGGCGAACGCGGTCGCGAAGTCCGTGAATTCATCGAGGATACGCTCGGCAGCGATATGAAGAAGGCGATCGCCGTCGTTGCCACCAGCGATGAGAGCCCGATGCTGCGCAAGATGGCGCCGCTGACAGCCGTGACGATCGCCGAGCACTTTCGCGACAAGGGCGAAAACGTTCTCTTCATCATCGATAGTGTTACGCGTTTTGCCCACGCGATCCGCGAAGTGGCGACCGCTTCCGGCGAGCCGCCGATCGCCCGCGGCTATCCGGCTTCCGTCTTCACGGAGCTGCCGCGTCTTCTGGAACGCGCCGGTCCCGGTCAGGAAGGCGCCGGCACCATCACCGCAATCATCTCCATCCTCGTCGATGGCGACAATCATAACGACCCGATCGCCGACTCCACGCGCGGTATTCTGGACGGTCATATCGTTCTCCAGCGAAGCCTGGCGGAGGAGGGGCGCTATCCACCGATCGATCCGCTCGCATCCATCTCGCGTCTTGCCCGCAAGGCCTGGACTCCGGATCAGGAGAAGCTGGTTTCCCGCCTCAAGGTTCTGATCCACCGCTTCGAGGAAACGCGCGACCTGCGCCTTATCGGCGGCTACCGTCCGGGCGCCGATCCCGATCTCGACATGGCGGTCAAGCAGGTGCCGATCATCTATGACGTCCTGAAACAGTCTCCGGGAGACCGCGAATCGCTTGATGCCTTCGCCGATCTTGCCGGTGCTCTCAAGGCCGCCGCCGGCGTACCGACTCCGAGTGCGCCTATTCAAAGGAGGGCCTGATCATGGCCGATTTCGAAGACGAACGGATCGCGGCGCTGAAAGAGCGTAACAAGGCAGTGCTGCTCGATCGCGCGCTGACCTTCTTGGGTCTGGCACTTGCCGGCGCTTCCGCCTTCTTCCCCTGGTACGTCTTCTTCAACGAGGACAAGTTTGGCATCAGCGTCGCCGATAGCAATGCCTCGCGTGAATTGCCGGACTGGCCGGCACGCAACGTCTTCAGCGTTTCACCGCTCGCCATGGTCAACAAGAAGGATGAAGGTAAGAAAGTCCCACCGATCGACAATATGACGACGGCAACCGTTTCCGAACTCGGCAAGGAGCGCGACGGCGACGCCTCGATGGAAGATCAGCCTTTCCCCGGCAAAGGCTCTTTCCGTTTGCTGCACGTGGCCAACGGCCGAGCGCTCATTGAAGATCCCTCGGGAATGTATGTCGTGCGCGTCGGCTCGATCCTGCCTGACGAAAGCCGCCTTGCCACATTGGAACAGCGCGATGGCAAATGGGTGATCGTCACCTCCAAGGGTGAAATCTACCAGAACAACTGAAGCATGCCGCGCAAAAGTGTGCGGCGGTTTTTGCGATACCAGCATGCGAAAACAAAGCCTGAGGCGCGGCAGACGATCCTGGGGATCGCGACGCGCTTCAGTTCAGGCAAAAAGACGAATCGCTGCGAGGTCCTGTCGGAGAACGGCCGGGCGGCGGTTGGCCGGTGTCTGCAAGTAATCTCGAAGAATGGCTTGTAAAGCCTGCATTTACCGTAAGTCCCACGCAAGATTACCGCCCTAGGTTCGGCGTAGTAAAAACGGAGAGTTCTCATGCAACCGATTCAACTTTTCGACTTGGCTTCAAAGCAGGCGGAATGGCTGACGATTCGTCAGGAGGTTGTTGCCGGCAACATCGCGAATGCAAACACGCCGAAGTTCCGTGCGAAGGACGTAACGCCTTTTCAGGCGGTGCTCGATCAGTCGGACGTGACCATGGCACGTACCAATCCGATGCATCTGAGCGGCAACAATTTCAGCACCGGCAGCGACATCGACGTGAAGGATGCCGCGCTCGACCAGGAAATCGGCGTTCAGGAATCCGGCAACACCGTCGGTGTGGCCGAAGAACTCTCCAAGTCCGGCGAGATCAAGCGTCAGTACGACCTGAACACCTCGCTGGTCAGTTCCTTTCATCGAATGATGTTGATGACGCTAAGGAAATAGGCTCATGGATCCGCTCTCAGCAGCAATGAAAATCGCAGGCTCCGGGCTCGAATCGCAGTCGACACGTCTGCGTATCGTCTCGGAAAACATCGCCAACGCCCGTTCGACCGGCGATACGCCAGGCGCCGACCCCTATCGCCGCAAGACGATCACCTTCGGCCAGCAGCTTGACCGCACCAGCGGCGTCGAGACCGTCAACGTCAAGAAGATCGGTACCGACGAAGGCGATTTCACCAAGGAATACGACCCGAGCAATCCGGCTGCGGACGAGAAGGGCATCGTCAAGATGCCAAACGTCAACATCCTGATCGAGATGGCCGACATGCGCGAAGCCAACCGCTCGTATGACGCCAATCTGCAGACGATCAAGCAGACTCGCGACCTCATTTCATCGACGATCGATCTCCTGAAGAGCGGACAGTAATGATCAGCAGCGTACAGAATGTAAGCAATCTTTCGATGACCCGCGCCCTGGGCGCCGTCGATACCGAAAACTCCGCCTCCTCTTCGACCGCAACCTCATCTGCTGCGGCCGGTGCATCCGGCGGCGTGAGCTTCGCCTCCGTCATGGGCAACATGGCGACCGAAGCCGTCAGCAGCCTGAAGGGCGCGGAAAACATGTCCTTTGCCGGCATCAAAGGCACGGCTTCCACGCGCGAAGTCGTCGATTCCATGCTGCAGGCGGAGCAGACCCTCCAGACTGCAATTGCCATTCGCGACAAGGTCGTCTCGGCCTTCCTCGAAGTCACCAAGATGCAGATGTAACTGATTTGAGGACGAACACATGAGAGCGCTCGCCATCGCAGCAACGGGCATGGATGCCCAACAGACCAACCTGGAAGTCATCGCGAACAACATCGCGAACATCAATACGACCGGTTTCAAGCGCGCCCGCGCCGAGTTCACCGATCTTCTCTACCAGACTGAACGTGCCAAGGGTGTCGCCAACCGCGCCAACCAGGCTGTCGTTCCCGAAGGCGCCAATATCGGTCTCGGCGTCCAGACCTCGGCGGTGCGCAACCTGCATCTGCAGGGCGAATTGACCCAGACCGGCAACGACCTCGACGTCGCAATCGTCGGCAAGGGCTTCTTCCAAATCCAGTCGACGGATGGCACGACGCTTTATAGCCGCGCCGGTGCGCTCAACAAGAACGACCAGGGCCAGCTCGTCAACATCGACGGCTATGAAGTCATCCCCGGCGTCACTATTCCGCAGGGCTCCACCGAGCTGACGATCAGCCGCTCCGGCGAAATCACCGCCAAGCTGCCCGGTCAGACGACTCCGACCACTCTCGGCCAGCTTACGCTCGCCGACTTCGTCAACGAAGCCGGCTTGCAGCCGATCGGCGACAACCTCTTCCAGGAAACGCCGGCCTCCGGCGAAGCTGTCATCAGCAATCCCGACGAAGACAATATGGGCTATCTCAAGCAGGGTTACCTGGAATCCTCGAACGTCGATCCGGTCAAGGAAATCACCGAGCTGATATCGGCCCAGCGCGCTTATGAAATGAATTCCAAGGTGATCACGACCGCTGATGAAATGGCATCCATCGTCAGCAAGAACCTGAAGTAAGAGGGAAGGGCCGAACATGACGTTTCGCCGGGCAGGACACGTCCAGGGATGGGTGGCTGCGGCCACAATCGCAATCGCCGGCATGTTCATGCCGGCAGCAGCGGATGCCGGCATGGGTTATGCCGTCGTCCCGACGACGATCATCTACCCCGGCGACACGATTTCGAGCGGCCAGCTTCAGGAGGTCGAGGTCACCAATCCTAACCTCAGTGGAGACTATGCAAAATCGGTCTCCCAGGTCGAAGGGCTTGTTTCCAAGCGCACGCTCCTGCCGGGCCGGACGATTTCGGTCTCCGCCCTGCGCGAGCCTTATACGGTCACGCGCGGTTCCAATATCCGCCTGGTATTCCAGCTTGGCCAGATGACCATTTCCGCTGCCGGCTCGCCTCTCGAAGATGGTGCGACCGGCCAGATGATCCGTGCACGCAATATGGATTCCGGCATCATCGTCAGCGGCACCGTGCTCGCCGACGGTACGGTCCATGTGAGGGCAAAATGAAGTTCTTCTTTCGCATTCTGAGCCTGGTTGCGGTTCTGGCGATGAGCCTGACCGATGTCACGCCTGCATGGGCGCTGACATCCCGCATCAAGGACATTGCCTCGCTTCAGGCCGGCCGCGACAACCAGCTCATCGGCTATGGCCTTATTGTCGGCCTGCAGGGAACCGGCGATGGTTTCCGTGCTTCGCCCTTCACCGAGCAGTCCATGCGCGCGATGCTGCAGAACCTCGGCATCTCCACGCAGGGCGGCCAGTCGAACGCCAAGAATACGGCCGCCGTCATGGTCACCGCCAACCTGCCGCCCTTCGCCAGTCCCGGCAGCCGCATCGACGTGACGGTCAGCTCGCTCGGCGATGCGACGTCGCTGCGCGGCGGCACGCTTGTCATGACCTCGCTGTCAGGCGCCGACGGCCAGATCTATGCCGTCGCCCAGGGCGCCGCCATCGTCACCGGCTTTCAGGCTCAGGGACAGGCCGCGACCGTGACCGAGGGTGTGACGACGGCCGGCCGTGTGCCGGGTGGCGCCATCATCGAGCGCGAGCTGCCGTCCCGCTTCAAGGATTCGGTCAACCTCGTCCTGCAGCTCCGCAACCCGGACTTCTCCACCGCAATCCGCATTGCTGATATCGTCAACGGCTACGCCAAGGCCCGCTTCGGCGGTCCGGTCGCGGAAGCCAAGGATTCGCAGGAAGTCGTCATCGAGAAGCCGCGCGAGGCCGATCTGACACGCCTTATGGCCGATATCGAAAACCTCGTGGTCGAAACCGACACGCCGGCCAAGGTCGTCATCAACGAACGTACCGGCACGATCGTCATCGGCTCGGATGTTCGCGTCTCGCCGGTTGCCGTCAGCTACGGCACATTGACCGTGCAGGTCACCGAAACGCCACAGATCATCCAGCCGGAGCCCTTCTCGCGCGGTGAGACGGCTGTCCAGCCGCAGACGGATATCCAGGCACAGAAAACGGGCGGGCGGGTCGCGATCATCGACGGTCCTGACCTTCGCACCCTCGTTGCCGGTCTCAACAACATCGGCGTCAAACCGGATGGCATCATCGCCATTCTCCAGGGCATCAAATCTGCAGGCGCCCTGCAAGCGGAGCTTGTGCTGCAATGATCAAGATCAAGAACGAGAACCCGATCGTCGAATTGTTGCGCCGGCTGGCTTTGCCGGCCGCAGGCTTGGTGCTGCTTACCATTCCCGGCGCCTTCGCCCAGGAAGTGGCGCCGCTCGGCGACATCACCTCGACGGACGAGGTCAAGCAGTTCTGCACGAATATTGCCGATCCCGCGCGCGATCAGCGCTATCTCCTGCAGAAGCAGGAGCTCGAGAAGTTGCGCGCCGATATCGACGGTCGCATTGCCGAGATGGACAAGCGCAAGGCCGAATATCAGGATTGGCTGAAGCGGCGTGATGATTTCCTCAAGCAGGCTGAGGCCGGCTTGACGGATATCTACAAGAAGATGAAGCCGGATGCGGCAGCCCTGCAGTTGCAGGACGTCAGGCCCGAACTGGCGGCCGCCGTCATCATGCGGCTCGGACCGCGCCAGTCCAGCCTGATCCTGAACGAAATGGACTCCACCAAGGCTGCCAGTATCGCCGGCATCATCGCAAGTGCGTCTGATCCCAATACCTCGAAGGATCCTTCATGAATAAGCGTTTACCGGCTGTGGTCGCCGCCGTTGCCCTCCTTGCGGGCTGCCAGTCCACGGCAGTCAACGAGATCGGCCGCGCGCCTGCCATGAGCCCGATCGGCAGCGGTCTCGCCTACGGCCAAACGCCGCAGATGGCGCTCTATCCGAAGCAGCCGCGCGCTGTCGCCCAGGGCTATTCGCTGTGGAGCGATTCACAGGCTGCGCTCTTCAAGGATGCGCGCGCCCTGAACGTCGGCGACATTCTGACGGTTGATATCCAGATCAACGACAAGGGATCCTTCGACAATGAGACCAACCGCAGCCGCAAGAATTCGAGCGGCATGAACTGGGATGTCAACGCCCAGGTCTTCGGCTGGACGCCACAGTCCAAGACGGACCTGACTTACGGCTCCGACACGAGCACCGACGGCAAGGGTAAGATCGAGCGCACCGACAAGCTCAACCTTCTGGTTGCCGCTGTTGTCACCGGCATTCTCGAAAACGGCAACCTGGTCATCAGCGGTTCGCAGGAAGTTCGCCTGAACCAGGAGCTGCGCATCCTCAACGTCGCCGGTATCGTGCGTCCGCAGGACGTCAATGCCGACAACCAGATCTCCTACGACAAGATCGCCGAAGCCCGCATCTCCTACGGTGGCCGCGGCCGCCTGATGGAAGTGCAGCAGCCGCCGCGCGGCCAGCAGGCTGTCGATCTTTTCTCGCCACTCTGAGGCTGAACCAAGATGGCAGACAACGAAACAGGCGAAGGCAAGAAAAAGAAGTCGGGCGGCATGGTGATGACGATCATCGGCCTTGCCGTGCTGACGCTCGTCGGCGCCGGCGGCGGCTGGGCGGTCGGCAACATGGTGGCCCCGAACATCCGCAGCGCCGCGGAGGCCGAGCAGGCCAAGGAGGCCGAGGCCAAGAAGAAGGCCGAGGGCGGTCTTCCGAAAATCGCTAACGAAGCCAATAACATCGTGCTGCTCGACCCGGTCACGTCGAACCTCGCTTATCCCTCGGAAAACTGGATCCGACTCGAGGTGGCGCTGATGTTCAACGGACCGCCGGATGTCAAGGTCGCCGAGGATATTCACCAGGATATCCTCGCTTACGTCAGGACCATTTCCCTTCAGCAGATCGAAGGGCCGCGCGGCTTTCAATATCTCAAGGATGACATCCAGGAACGTGTTGACCTTCGCTCTCAAGGGCGCGTATCGAAGGTCATGTTCAGGACCTTTGTCATCGAATGATTCGACTCGTAGTTTTCCTTGCCGCCATGATGGCGGTGCCGGAACTGGCAGTGGCCCAGCAGCTGCCGACTGATCTATTGAACATTCCGGTCGACGGCTCCGCCGCCGCCTGGATCATCAGGACATTCGGCCTCCTGACCGTGCTTTCGGTCGCGCCGGGCATCCTCATCATGGTGACGAGCTTCCCGCGCTTCATCATCGCCTTTTCGATCCTGCGTTCGGGCATGGGCCTCTCTTCGACCCCATCGAACATGATCCTTCTCTCGCTTTCGCTGTTCATGACCTTCTACGTCATGTCGCCGACCTTCGATAAGGCTTGGCAGGACGGCGTTCAGCCACTGCTCGCCAACCAGGTCGACGAGGCGACGGCAGTTCAGCGCATTGCCGAGCCGTTCCGCACCTTCATGTCTGCCAATACCCGCGACAAGGATCTGGCGCTCTTTGCCGATCTTGCCCGCGAGCGCGGCCAGAATATCCGGACGACCGAGCCGATCGACTACCGCATCCTTCTTCCCGCCTTCATGATCTCGGAGATCCGGCGCGGTTTCGAAATCGGCTTCCTCATCGTCCTGCCCTTCCTCGTCATCGACCTGATCGTTGCGACGATCACCATGGCCATGGGCATGATGATGCTGCCGCCGACATCGATCTCTCTGCCGTTCAAGATCCTTTTCTTCGTGTTGATCGACGGCTGGAACCTTCTGGTCGGCAGTCTCGTGCGCTCTTTCAGCTGACGGGCAAAGGCGAGCCCGCCGTCTCGCATTTTCTGTCCTCTCACAAACACAAAACCCGCCGGAGCGATCCGGCGGGTTTTGTGTTGCTGGATGCGCCCAAGCCGGCCTCAGCTGTTCGAACCAAAGGGCTCGGTGCGCGGCGGCAGTGCCGGAACGTCGATATGGTCGGGGCCGAGGCCCTGCTTGGCCCGCTCGGTCATCAGCTCATAGGCATGTTCGAGATGGTGGCAGAAGCGTTCGGCATCGAAGAGGGGCGCGATATAGCGCTTCTCCCGCAGATGCTCCTTGTATGCGGTGACGCGCTCGGGGTTGAGCGCAAGCTCGACGGCGAGGTCCTCATAGGCCTTGATGTCCTCGGCAACGAGTTCCGGCAGATCGATCGCTCTCAGCAGGCTTTCGCTGACGCGTGATGCGAAGTTGGTGCCCTTCACGGTTAGAACGGGAAGACCGCCCCAGAGCTGTTCCGAAGTGGTGGTGTGTCCGTTGACAGGGAAGGTATCGATGCCGAGGTCGGCCGCCTGCTGACGGCTGATATGCTGTTCGTAGTGCGCGCGCGGGCAGAAGATGATCCGCTTGGGCGAGATGCCGCCGGCCTGGAAGCGGTCCAGCAGATTTGCCTGGTTGCGCGCGGTATTCGCCATCAGCCAGAGCACGCTGTTCGGCGCGCGCTTGAGAATCCTGCACCAGCTGTCGACGACTTCAGCGGTGATCTTACGGTTACCGTTGAAGGATGCGAAGATGAAGGCATCTTCCGGCAGGCCCAGCTGCTCGCGCGTGACCGGCTGCGGTTGCGGCCGGTTCGCCGGATCGTTCGGCTGGTAGCTCTCCGGCATGCGCAGGAATTTCTCGTGGTAGAAGGGCTTGGCGACGTCAGGCAGCACCGAGTGATCGCCGATGACGTAGTCGAGGTCGACATTGAGCGTGCTGCCGGGAAAGCCCAGCCAGGCGACTTGGATCGGCGCCAGCGGCAGGTTGAAGGAAACGGCACGGCTGCCGGAAGTATGACCCTTCAGATCGACCATGATGTCGATATTTTCCATACGGACGGTTTTGAAGATCGCCTCGTCCGATAGGCCGTAGATGTCTATGACCTTGCCCCAACGGCTGCGGTCGGTCGTGTTGTTGTTCAGCTTGTGCTCCGCCAGCGTGTGGTCGAAGAGCGTGATTTCGAAGCGGTTGCGATCGTGAAGCTCAAGGACGCGCTGCAGCAGCTTCATCGTCGCGTGCTTGTCCCAGAAGTCCGAGGACATGTAGCCGATGCGGATCTTGTCCGACCATGTATGGGGCAGGCCGCGCCGGTAAGCCACGCGGGCGGGATCGAGTGGTTTCGTGCCGATAGCGGCATGGCGGTTATAATCTTCGTTGCCGCACCAGTGCAGATGATAGAACGGGTTGTCCTTCTTGAGCACATCGATGTCGTTCTTGACCAGGGCGGCGTCGATGAAAGCCTGATGCTTGCTGATTTCGCTGAACTCGTTGAATTCGCGCAGGCAGACGAGATAAAGGAACCGGAAAGCAAGATTGTTCGGATAGCGACGGAAGAGATTGCGGGCGAGCGTCTGGTTCGTCTCGTCCATGAGGTCGTCGTTGAGCAACTGCGCGGCAAGGCGCGAATGCTCCGGATTCTGGCTCTCGGACAGCACCTTCTTGAAGGGGCGCAGCAGATCCCGCTGCTGCCTGCCAAGATAAACCGAGGCGATGGTGAAGGCGAGTTCCGGATCTTCCTGCGCCTTGGAAAGGTTGCGCATGGCGATCAGAAGCGCTTCGTCCTCGTTGCCGGCCTCAAGGTGGATCTTCGCGGCAGTCTTCAGATATTCGAGCGAACCCTGTCCGGCGCAATCGGCCGCCAGGCAGTAGGATCTGGCAGCATCGGTCTTGAAGCCCAGTTGCAGCAGGTTCTTGGCCAGGAGAGCGTAGGTTTTGGCGTCCTTCTGTGTATCGATGAGCTGGTTGAGCGTCGCCAGGGACTGTGTGTAGCGGCCTGCCTGATAATCTCGGGATGCCGCCGAGAACGAAACTTTGCTGTTCAAAACCTAACTCCGTAAGGAAATGTTCCGGCATGAAATGTGACCGACGGGACGCGCAATCAGGCCCTCCCGCAGAATGCAGGTTGCCCGACGATACTATCCCGGCTTCTGCCACATTGGCATTCGAAGCTTGCTTGAAACCGGTGCGGACGAATGCCCGCTTTCCGCGAAAGCTGCGATTTCGAAGATTGATTCAACCAACATTAACCATGCAATTGAAGCGGCTTGGCCGGGAGCTCCGCTTTTAAGAAGTTGGCAAGTATTGGCTGCGAGATTGCCCTGGACATGACGGGTTTGGGCCAAGAAACAAAGGCACCGAGTGGCATGAAGCTGGTCCGTCATCGCCGGTATTTATAGTCCGGTATGTCCTCCTTTTTTGTATCTAGTTTTCTAGGGGACACACTTATGACGAGCATTAACACGAACAATTCCGCCCAGGCAGCTCTCCAGACGCTGCGTAACGTCAACCAGGGCCTCAACAGCACGCAGAACCACGTTTCCACGGGCTACCGCGTCGGCAAGGCTTCCGACAACGCTGCCTACTGGTCGATCGCAACGACCATGCGTTCGGACAACAAGGCTCTCGGTGCCGTTTCCGACGCTCTCGGCCTCGGTGCTGCAAAGGTTGACACTGCCTACACCGCCATGGACAGCGCCATCGACGTCGTCGGCGAAATCAAGGCCAAGCTTGTTGCCGCAACTGAAAACGGCGTCGACAAGAAGAAGGTCCAGGAAGAAATCGACCAGCTGCAGGACCAGCTGGTGAGCATCGCTCAGTCGGCTTCCTTCTCCGGTGAAAACTGGGTTGCCGGTGCCACCAGCACCAAGAGCGTCGTTTCCTCCTTCGTTCGCGAYGGTTCGAACGGCGTTTCCGTCAAGATGACCGACTAYGCCCTGTCCACCGCATCGAACGGCAACGTTCTGTTCGGCATGACCACGACCGGTGCGATCGAAACCACCTCGGGCATCCTCGGCACGACCAGCGGTACGATCGGCTCGGTCTACTCGCTCGACATCACGTCCTTCGGTCAGGCCGAACTCGGTCTCGCTCTGACCAACGTCGAAAACGCTCTGAAGGCGATGACCTCTGCCGGTGCAAAGCTCGGTTCGATC